>NZ_CP094242.1:1930707-2574276 GCF_022749515.1 Morococcus cerebrosus | reverse complement strand
GAACTCTTTGCCGTTATCCATGGTGATGGTGTGGACTCTGGCTTTATATGCCTTTAATACCCTAATGGCCGCCCGGGCAGTGTCTTCGGCTTTTAAGTTCTTTAATTTGCAGATGATGGTGTAGCGGGTAGTGCGTTCGACCAAGGTCAATAACGCGCTTTTCTGATTTTTGCCGACGATGGTGTCGGCCTCCCAATCGCCGATGCGGGTTTTCTGGTCGACGATAGCAGGTCGGTTTTCTATGCCGACGCGGTCGGGCACTTTGCCTCTGGTCCATGTGCTGCCGTAGCGTTTGCGGTAGGGTTTGCTGCATATTCTGAGGTGTTGCCACAAAGTGCCGCCGTTGCTTTTGTCTTGGCGGAGGTAGCGGTAAACGGTGCTGTGATGGAGTGTGATCCCGTGGTGTTTATGCAGGTAGGCACATACTTGTTCGGGACTGAGTTTGCGGCGGATAAGGGTGTCGATGCCTGGATTCGGATTTCAAGTGCAACACTAGGGTACCAGTGGTTGGAACAGATTTAAGAATAAAACACTTGGCGTTTCACAGCCAAGTGTTTTTCTCGGCCGGTGGTTCAACTCATCTTGAACCCTGCGTATCTCCCGATCGCTGATGTTTCGGAAATCGGTTTGTTTGGGGAAATATTGCCGGATGAGTCCATTGGTGTTCTCATTCAGCCCTTTCTCCCAAGAATGGTAAGGGCGGCAAAAATAGGTTTCCGCCTTCAATGCTTTGGCTATTTTGGTGTGTTGGTAGAACTCTTTGCCGTTATCCATGGTAATGGTGTGCACTCTGGCTTTATGTACCTTTAATACCCTAATAGCTGCCTAGGCAGTGTCTTCGGCCTTTAAGTTATCCAATTTGCAGATAAAAGCAAATTCGATTGTTGTCTGACTTGGATGGCTAGGCAACAGATTTCGCGGGCAAAGCCCACGCTACGGGTTCAGTTATCCCAAACCTGTTTTGATTGAATAAACGAGGTCGTCTGAAAACGAGCATGAACAAGTTTTTCTAAAACTAAAATCTCAAAATTTTCAGACGACCTTAATTTTAACCTGCAACCTGCCCCCTCTCCCGTCTGGCGGGAGAGGGCTGGGGAGAGGGTGGATCTTACGGCTACACAAATCCGATTTTACCTAAACCCACAAAACCACCCCCATCCTAACCTTCCCCCGCCGGCGGGGGAAGGGATAAGTTACCGTTGCAGCAACCCGTAGCGTGGGTTTTACCCACGAGATAAATAACAGACACGGTTTCCGGATTCGGGTTGTCAGATAGTGGATTTCGAGGGCAAAGCCCACGCTACAAATTTGAGTTATCCCAAACCTGCGTTGATTGAATAAAAGGTCGTCTGAAAACGAACGTGAACGGGTTTCTTCAAAAACCCTGATCTCAAAGTTTTCAGACGACCTATTTCAACAGGTTTTTTAAAGCCAAGCGCACGCCTTCGCCGACTTCCGTGCCTTTTGGAATGCCTTTGATGGCGGCTTTTGCTTCGCGTTCGTTGTAACCCAACGCAATCAGGGTGTTGACGATGTCGTCCGTTTCGTCGGCAGCAGGCGCGGCGGTGAAAAGCCCGTCGGCAGCGGTATGGGAAACCAGTTTGCCGCGCAGTTCCAAAACCATGCGTTCGGCGGTCTTTTTGCCGATGCCCGGGGCGGAGGAGAGGCGTTTGATGTCTTCGTCGGCAACCGCGCGGGCAAGCTCGTCAGCGGACATGGCGGAGAGTATGCCCAGCGCGGTTTTCGCACCGATGCCGCTGACTTTGACCAACTGGCGGAACGTCGCCCGCTCGTCGGCAGTCGCAAAGCCGAACAACAAATGCGCGTCTTCACGGATGACGAGCTGGGTGTAAAGCTGTACGGTTTCGCCCAAGGCGGGCAGGTTGTAGAAGGTCTGCATGGATACGTCGGCTTCGTAGCCGACGCCGTTGACGTCGATGACGATTTGCGGCGGGTTTTTCTCGATGAGCTTGCCGGTCAGTCTGCTGATCATGGGGATTCCGTTAAGGGGTTGGGTAAAAAGGTCGTCTGAAACCTAGATGCCGATTGGCAACAGGGTTTCAGACGACCATGATTGTAGCAGTTTCTCAAGGGCGTATCGGCCAAACTGCGTTGCAGCAAAGGTCGTCTGAAACCTGAATCTTGGTTTTCAGACGACCTTTCGTGTATGGATAAGGTTTAATCTTATTTGCCGATGCAGAAGCGCGAGAAAATCACACCCAGCAAATCGTCGGCGGTGAATTCGCCGGTGATTTCGCTGCACGCGTTTTGGGCGAGGCGCAGGTGTTCGGCGAAAAGCTCGATTTGGTTGTTGTCGCAGAGGGCGGCGTTTTCCAGCTCGGCTTCGGCTTCGTGCAGGGCGTTGAGGTGGCGGCTGCGGGCGAGGAACAGGCTTTCGCTTTCGCCCTGCCAGCCGACTTCCTGCAACAGCGCGTGTTTGAGCAAGTCGAGACCTGCGCCGGTTTTGGCGGACAGGCTGATGACGGAGTCCGCGCCGGTTGGCGAGAGGCCGTCTGAACGGACGGCGACGGGTTCGCCGGTCAGGTCGGCTTTGTTGTGGATTTCGATTTTTTTCAAACCTGCGGGCAGGCTGTTCAAAATGGCTTGGGTTTTGGCGTTTACGCCTTCGCGCGGGTCAATCAGAATCAGGGCGACATCGGCTTCGGAGACGGCTTTGCGGCTGCGCTCGATGCCGATTTGTTCGACTACGTCGTCGGTTTCGCGCAGGCCGGCGGTATCGATGATGTGGATGGGCACGCCGTCGAGGGCGATTTGTTCGCGCACGGTGTCGCGGGTGGTGCCGGCGATGTCGGTTACGATGGCGATGTCATCGCCCGCCAAGGCGTTGAGCAGGCTGGATTTGCCGACGTTGGGTGCGCCGACGAGGACGACGTTCATGCCTTCGCGCAAAATCGCGCCTTGTTCCGCGCTGGCAAGGACGGTTTTCAGACGACCTTGCAGGGCTTGGAGCTTGCCGCGCGCGTCGGCGGCTTCGAGAAAATCGATGTCTTCTTCGGGGAAGTCCAGCGTGGCTTCAACCAGCATCCGCAGGGTAATGAGGTCGTCCACCAGTTCGTGTATGTGTCGGGAAAACGCGCCCTTGAGCGAACGCAACGCCATGCGTGCGGCGGACTTGCTGGAGGCGTCGATGAGGTCGGCGACGCTTTCGGCTTGGGCAAGGTCGAGTTTGTTGTTGAGGAAGGCGCGTTTGGTAAATTCGCCCGGCTCCGCCATGCGCGCGCCCAGTTCGAGGCAGCGGGAGAGCAGCATGTCCATTACCACAGGGCCGCCGTGTCCCTGCAATTCAATCACGTCTTCGCCGGTGAAGCTGGCGGGCGCGGCGAAGTAGAGTATGATGCCGTTGTCTATCGGCTGCCCGTCGCCGCCGAGAAAGTCGGTGTAGAGCGCGGTGCGCGGTTTGGGCGTTTTGCCGCCGCTGAGGGTTTGCGCCAAAGGCAGCAGGTTTTTGCCGGAAAGACGGATCACGCCGACGCCGCCGCGTCCGGGTGCGGTGGCGATGGCGGCGATGGTGGGTTGGGATGCGGACATGGCTGGCTCGTATCGGGAATTTGATGAGCGGTATTATATAGTGATTTCACAATGATAAAGGTCGTCTGAAAACAAGAGGCAGGCGAGGTTTATTTGCTACCGTACCGAATCGATAAAAAGAAAGAAATTGTCGAACTTCTGGAAAGAAGTGTGGAACAGACGCCGGGCAAGGCTCGAAATCACTTGCACACGCTCTCGGACACCCTGTCGGGTAGGCTGCGGTATCGAGGTTTTCACCGCTTTTCCGACGTCTGCACGGGATAATATCATGATGACATTCAGAATAAACAATATTTCGAAAAGACAAAACCCGCTTCTTAAATTTCAAAGCAGGCAACCTTCTGTCAGTTTCACGACAAAGCTAAAGTCATAGGATTTTATGATCTCCAATCTCAGCAATCATCATAAGCTATTTCATTTCCATCAATCCGAATCACAAAAGGTCGTCTGAAAACAGGAGATTTAAAGTTTCAGACGACTTTTTATATCGACGCTGCCGCTGACGCAAATCAAGCGCAGGCAAATCCCGCCTTTACCGATGCGCCCCGTTCGCGGATAATTGAGAACATTCCCATTTCCGTTTCTAACCTTCACAAAGGATACATCATGGCATTTCTGAAACTGACCGAACAAAACGTGCAGGGCAAAACCGTCCTCATCCGCGCCGATATGAACGTGCCGTTCAAAGACGGCAAAATCAGCGACGACACCCGTATCCGCGCCTCGCTCGCGTCCATCAAATACTGCTTGGACAACGGCGCGTCCGTTATCGTGATGACCCACTTGGGCCGTCCGACCGAAGGCGAGTTCCACCCCGAAGACGACGTTGCGCCCGTTGCCGCGCACTTGGGCTGCCTGTTGGGTAAAGACGTGAAAGTATTGAACGACTGGCGTGAAAACAAACCTGCCCTGAACGCGGGCGATGTCGTCATGCTGCAAAACGTGCGCATCAACAAAGGCGAGAAGAAAAACGATTTGGAACTGGGCAAAGCCTATGCCGCCTTGTGCGACGTGTTCGTCAATGACGCGTTCGGCACCGCCCACCGCGCCCAAGCCTCGACCGAGGCCGTCGCCCAAGCCGCGCCCGTTGCCTGCGCCGGCGTATTGATGGCGGGCGAACTCGACGCTTTGGGCAAAGCCCTGAAACAGCCTGCACGCCCGATGGTGGCGATTGTCGCCGGCAGCAAAGTGTCCACCAAGCTGACCATCCTCGAATCGCTGGCGGACAAAGTCGACCAACTCATCGTCGGCGGCGGTATCGCCAACACCTTCCTGTTGGCGGAAGGCAAAGCCATCGGCAAATCGCTGGCGGAACATGATTTGGTGGAAGAATCCAAAAAAATCATGGCGAAAATGGCGGCCAAAGGCGGCTCCGTACCGCTGCCGACCGATGTCGTCGTTGCCAAAACCTTTGCCGCCGATGCCGAAGCGGTTGTGAAAGACATTGCCGACGTTGCCGAAGACGATATGATTTTGGACATCGGCCCGAAATCCGCCGCCGCGCTTGCTGAACTGCTCAAAGCCGCAGGCACCATCGTTTGGAACGGCCCGGTCGGTGTGTTCGAGTTTGACCAGTTCGCAGGCGGCACGAAAGCCCTTGCCGAAGCCATCGCCCAAAGCAAAGCCTTCTCGATTGCGGGCGGCGGCGACACGCTGGCGGCGATTGCCAAATTCGGCGTTACCGACCAAATCGGCTACATCTCCACCGGCGGCGGCGCGTTCCTCGAATTCTTGGAAGGCAAAGAGTTACCCGCCGTAGCCGCTTTGGAAAAACGCGGCGCGTAAGCGGTTTGACGTAAAAAAGAGGTCGTCTGAAAACATAAAATAGGTTTGAACTGCACCCCAAAAGTTGGACATACCCTCCAACTCACAAGGTGCAGTTTTTTTATGAGCAAATATACATTACACTTCAAATACCAAGCCGTACTCCACTACCTGCATATACGCAGCCAACAGCGTACCGCAGACCACTACGGCATTTCCCGAACCCACCTGAGACGATGGATACGCGCCTATCAAGAAGGCGGTATCGGCGCACTCGAACATCCCCAATCCAAAACCATGCCCCAACATCGAAAAAACCCCTTCATCGCAGATAAACCCGACCAAGAAAAAACACAGGCAGAGCTTATTGAAGAGTTGTGCTATATGCGCGCAGAGGTCGCCTACCTAAAGGAGTTAAAAGCCCTCAGCCAAAAGCGGACCGAAAAGGACAAAGCCAAACCGTCCAAACACTGAGGGCGCAACACCCGCTCAAATACCTGCTGCACATCGCAAACCTGCCCAAAAGCAGCTTTTACTACCACCGTCAAGACCGGCCCGACCCCGACGCAGCCGACAAAGCCCTTATCGCCGAAATCTACGAACAGCATAAAGGACGCTACGGACAAAGGCGCATTGCCGCAGCATTGGGTTGGAACCGCAAAAAAGCAGCGCGGCTGATGAGGCAGCTAGGACTGAAAGCCCTCATACGGGCGAAAAAAGCCTACCGCCATCCCGCCATGGGCGAGATATCGGAACACCTCCTCAAACGCCGGTTCACAGCCCGAAAGCCCAACGAAAAATGGCTGACCGACGTGACCGAACTCAAAGGAAAGGACGGCAAACTGTACCTCTCGCCAATATTGGACTTGTTCAACCGCGAGATCGTCGCCTACGCCATGAGCCGCAGAGCCGACAGTGAAATGGTGAAGGAAATGCTCGAAAAAGCCGCACCCCGTCTAACTGATAAAGGAACGATGCTTCATTCCGACCAAGGCGTGCTTGAAACCCAATGAGATAAATATATAGGAATGATGAGATAAATGGGAAGAAGTGGGATGATGGGGGATGAGGTGGGATGGGAAAAGTGAAAAAGAGTTGCAAATAGTGCAACAAAAAACGGACGGTTTTTTATCGTCCGTTTTTTGTTTTCAGAGTCCTTTTTTGAGGGCGTCGATGGCGATGTCTAGGATTCGGCGTTCGGCGTCCGGTTGGAGTTCGCCGTTGCCGTTGATGGGGAGGTAGGGGCGCGCGGGGAGGTTGGTTTTGTGGCCGCGCCCCGCTTGGCCGCCGAGGTGGTGGATGGCGGCGTATTTTTTGTTGCTGCCGATGCGGGCATAGTTGCTGCCGACCTGTGTGGTCAGGCTGGCGGCGAGTTGCCCGCTTTTTTGCAGGGTTTTGCCTCCTTCGTCTGCGGCGCGACGGCTTTGTTTCCACCGCTGTCCGCCCCAACCTTCGGATTCGAAGTTTTCTTCTGTCATGGACAGCAACTCGGTGGCGATGCCCCGCATCATGGCGCGGGTATCGGTGGCGTTTTTGAGCAGTGTACTTAGACCGTGGTCGAGCCTCTCTGCATCTAATTTAATCTCAAGCATGGTCAGCCCCTCAATAATTCACGCACCCATGCCAATGATTCGGGGGTTAGGGCGTTTTTGAATTTTCGGTTAGCCATCATGGTCTTGATGGCGATACGGGCGATGTCCGGATGGGTTGCCTGCGCCTTGTCTATGGCGATTTGCGCCATGCGGGACAGCATGGATTTGCCTTGGTTGGCATTAAATCCCGCATTGGGGGCGATAAATTTATTGTTGATGCGGATGCCGGTACGCTGTGCGTAACGCTCCTCGCCGGTATAGGGATTTGAACCTATATCGACGGTAATGGTTTCGAGTGTCGGGCGGGGTTGGACGCGTCCCTCACCCGCACTGCGCGAGAGGGGTTTGACGCGGCACCGACAGCGGAAATCAAGCGGCGGATATAAGGTATCCCAAACAGGGTCGTCGGCGGCATAGACACGGTTGTGCATCATACGGTGGGTTTCGCGGGTGCGGTTGTCGTTGATGGCGACGTACTGCCAATAAGGGTGTGTGTCGATGGAGTCCATCATTTCGGCGTAGCGGCCTGCCATGTAGGCTGACTGCATATTGGTCAGATAGATGGTTTTCAGGCGGTGGGGGCTGCCAAGCTGTACGCTTTGGGTTTCGCCTTCGGGATTTTTAATTTCCCGCCTGCCCCACCAGCCTTTGCGTTGTAAGACGGGGGCGAGTTCGCGGCTGAACTCTTCCATCGTCCGGCCTTGTTCGGCGGCATCGACAACGGCGGAATAGATGTCGGAGAGTACATCCATTTTGGCGGTTTTGGCCACCGTAAAGGCAGTGGCGTGCGCGTCGTCCAACATATCCTGCCAATCCCAAGATACGGCAATGCCTTTTTGCTTGAGATAGGCGACGGCGGCTTCCGGCGTCATGCCGAAGACGGCTTTAATATCTTCGGGGGTCACGATTTAATCTCCCGCACTACTTCAACTTTCCCAACCAATTCAGAAAGAAAAATCAGGCGTGCCAACTCGTTTTGCAAGGCGGTATCGTCCATATTCGGATAGGCGGCGGACAGACGGTCGAGCAGGTTTTCGGCGGTTTCTCCACGACTTAATTCGGCCACTAGGGCGGCAGTCAGCCGGTCGCCTTGTTTATTTAGGATGCCTGTATCGGGGGCGAGTCCGTCGATGACCAAACCTGCATCCGGCAAATCAAACTCGGCGAAATCGGCAGCCCTGCCCCCTTGGGTTGGTTGGACTTCGTCCGCCAAGTCGCCGTCCTCAAGGCCGTATGTGCGCTGCCAGTATTGGTTGGTAAACTTGGCACCGGCATCCGTCATCAATTTGTCCCGCTCGGCACGCTCTTTTGTGCCGCTCTCTTCGTTTTCGAACAGCACGAATTTTGGCGCGGATACGTCCCCGAAATTAATTTCCACCACCCACTCTATCAACTGATTGAGTGCAGTCTCGACGATACGGGTATCGCCGTCACGGATGTCGTCCGTTACCTCCAAACCAGCGGTCGCGCTGGCGTGGGTACTGTCTTTTTCGGTGGTTTGGTCTTGTCCGAGCAGCGCAATGCTGATTTCGGAGCGGCAATAACGGATGAGCTTGTCGTAGGCATCAATAGATGATGCCTTGCCGCTTGCCTCGTGGATTTCGACACTGGAATCGTTGGGGATGGTGCCGACGCTGTTGCCGATCAGGGCTTCAAGCGCGTCTAACAGTTTGTCGGTATCCTGAGGGGTGTTGGAACGCGGCTCTTTACCAATCAGCCAAGGCGCACCGTACTTTTCGGTGAATTGCATCCAGAATTTAAGGCCGCCGCGTTTGAAGGTGACCAGCCAAAAAACCAAGCCCAAATCGCCCAAACCGTAGGGGTTTAGATAATCTGCCTCGTGTGTCGGGCAGAGGAACTTATAAGGCGGGGGAACCGTATCGGTCATCAGCCCGTTTTGGATGTAACGCAGCTCGCCGTCGTCGTTGAAGGCGAACCACTCTTGCGGCTTGGCGATGATTTCGTCAGGCAGCCATGCAGAATCTGTACGCCAAATCAGCTCGATGGGCTGGTAGCCGTAAAAAACGGCGTTTAAAACGTCTTTAATCAGGCGGTAAATATCGGTTTCAGCCAGCCAGCTATCGATAAAATCCCGGACATTTTTAGGCGTATCGTCGCCCTCAAGCCGCCATTCGAGGCGGGCGACGGCGGCTTTTCGGCGACGCACCAGCGAGCCGACCAAGGGGTCGCGCATCAGCTCGCGGTAAACGGAGATTTGCCTGCCCATTTTGCGCAAAACAGGGTCGGGATTAGGCAGCCAGCCGTTAAAACCGCTGAAAAATTGGCGGGAAACGGCGAGATGTGCAGATAAATCCTGCGGCTTGAAGGTCATGATGCCTTGACTGGTTTTGAGTTTGAGGTGGGGTTTGGGCATGATATGTACTCTTTAAATACCTTAATAACCTTTGGTTAATGCGCTTTTTCGGCGGATTCGGCGGCTGGCTACGCGTATCGGTCCGGTATTCAGCTCGCGGCTGGCGTAATGGGCAAGGACAAAGGCAATCGCCGCGTCGCCGTGGCGTTTTTTGCCGTCTTGACCTTTGGTGCGTACATCGGGGATGCGCGGCACGCCTCTGACCAACTCGAAGGCGCGCAGGTCGGTCAGGATGTCTTCGTCTTTTGGGATTGCGTCCAACGTGCCGTCTTCGAGGGCGGCTTTGAACGGCGCGGTATGGGTGCGGTACCAGTTTTCCGAGAGCATGACCGACTCGCATACCTCCGCGCCAAATTCGTCGCGCATGGCTTCGGCGATTGACTGACCGTTGCCGCGCGCGTCCAATGCTGCTCCGCGCAGATTGGGTAAGCCGTGCAACAGGTGTTTCATAATTTGCTCTTGTTGGGCAAACGGCATATTGCCCAACTCCAATACGAACGGCGGCTTAAGGCTTAAATTAGGCTGCTGCAATAAAGGGACGATGACGGTACGGTCTCCGCTGCGGGCAAAGTCTTCGCCCACAAAGGAAACCCGGGTTTTATCCAAACCGTCGAGCAGCGGTTGCAGGGTGTCGGCTATCCAGTCCGCTACTTCGGCGGCGCGGCGCGGCTCGGGCAAGAGGCCGAACTCATCGCTTTGGTCGTATCTGATAACCGGCGTATAAGGACTCATACGGCTTTCAATCAAGGCTCGGTTGAGCCATTTGCCGCCGCCGTTTTTAGGGATGCAGTCCAACTCTTCGGATGCATCGTCGCCGTAGAAATCACGAATCTCTTTGCACCATGCCTCCTCTCCCTCTTTCGTCCACTCTTTACCCAAACGCAGGCAGATGCGGCGGTAGAGGCCGTCTGAAACGGCCTCGTCGAAAGTAATGCGGTGGATGGAGTACGGCTTTTTGCCCGCACGGATGTCGGTAATCAGCTCGTTGAACGGATTGTCCACACCGTCATGGGTAGAGATGATGTGTACCTGACCGCCCCACATCAGCAATGCCATTGCCGCTTTGAGCAGCTCGCCGAGCTGCTCGTGGAACGCCGCCTCGTCAATGATGACGCGCCCCTGCTTACCGCGAAGGTTTGAGGGGCGGCTGGATAAGGCGGTAACGCGCCAGCCGGACGCGAAACGGATGACGAAGGCGAGGACGGATTTTTTGTCGTCTCCTTCGACAAACACTTCTTCGGTTTCTTCGATTTCGCCAGCCGCAAAGCCGTAGAATTTCGCCCAGTTGGCACAATCGCGGATAAACTCCAAAGCCATGTCTTTGTTGTAGCCTATGTACCATGCGTCCATGCCGCCCGATGAGGCGGCAAGTAAGGCGGTATCGGCAGCCTCGCCCCAGCTCAGACCGATGCGTCGGGATTTTTCGCAGAGTTTGACGGGAGAGTTATCGGCGCACCAACGCTGCTGGTAAGGCAGCAATACCGATGGCGTGCGGTCTTCGGTTTTGGGCAATGTCATGATGCGATACCTAAAATCTGTTTGCGGATGGCTTCGGCAGCCGCGTCGGACAGCCCGCCTTTTTTTGCCTGCTTGGCCACGTTTTCGGCGGCGGCTGCGACTTTGGCTTTAACTTTTGCCTGATATTCTTTGAGGCGTGTGCTGGCTGATGTTAGAGTCGCGATATTTTTGGCCGATTTCGCAACCATGCTAAACCTGTCTACAGCCGATAAGTCTTCCATTTCACCAATTTCCAACATGGCTTCAAATAATTCGGACTGCACCATTGCAACCAATGCTTCGCTACGGGTATCGCCTTCATCGGCTGCGCCTTCGGCAATCAGGCGTGCCGCTTCGGTGCTGGATTTGATGGCGGCAAACCGACGCTGTACTTTTTGGCCGTACCGATGGGCGGCGGAGCGGCTGATTTCGTAGCCCTGCTGCTGCAACCATTCGGATAATGCCTGATAGTCGGCGAAGCCGTTTTCGACGAGTTTCCGTTCGAACTCGTGGCGTACGGCTTCGGGGAGTTGGTCGATGACGCTGCGTTTTGCCATATCAGCTCCACACTTTTTCGGGGCGGGCGATACCGGCGCGGCATTCGACCGTGTATTCGGCAATATCGACACCCAAACTGGTCAGGTCGGCAAACCACAAGCCGTGCGGTGCTTTATTCAGCTCGACCATTTTGCGGTCGGCAAGGTAGTCGAGCTGCTGGCGCAGTTCGGTGGCGGTGGTCTGCGGGTAAATCGCATTCATGATGTCCAGTAGGAAGGTCTCGCTGGTGGTGTGCGGGCGGGCTTTATTAAGGGTGTTGATGATGTTCCAACGCATCCCCTCGCGGCGTTGTTTGGCAATCAATTCTTGGCTAATCATTTCTTTACGCTTTCCATTTTGTAGATTTCGGTGAGTTTCTCGGCGACGTTGTCGAGCTTGGCTTCGAGAACGACCTGATTGCGGATGTAGTCTTCCCGCAAAACATAGGTCAGGGGCAGGCCGGCGTTGAATTCCGCCAGTTTGTTTTCCATGATTTCTACTTTGCCTTGCAGGCGTTCCTGCTGTTTTTGGCGTTCGTCCTGCTGCTCGCGAAATTGCGCCAGCAGCATTTTGCCGAAGGTAAAACAGATGCCGAGGAAGGAGAGAAGAAAGCCGACAAGCTGCCAAAATTCGATGTGTATAAAGGTTTTTTCCATCGTTTACTTACCTCGGGAATCCGTGTTCAAAATACTCTTGACAGCCTATGCAGCGGGTGCAGCCTCTCACAGCTCGCCGCCTGGCTTCGGGAATGGGGGCGCCGCAGTCTTCGCAATGACTTAGGCTTGCGGTGTTTTCAGACGGCGTTTGGTGTTTCGCCAAGGCTTCCGCCAGAAATTCGGCTTCGCGCTCGGATGCGCGGTCGGCAAAATCAGTCATTTTTCAGACGGCCTTTCGTGTACCAGTCCTGCCACCCGGAGACTTGGACTTCCAATTTTTGGCAGTATTCGCCGTAACGTACGGCATGGTTTAAGAGTTGTTCGGGTGAGCCGCCGGTCGGACGCTCGGGGCGTTCGTATTTGACCAGCAGCCCGTTAGATACAGGCGGCAAATCCACTGTCGGTACGGTTTTAATCGGGGTATCCGAAGGCACGGTTGTAGAGGTGCAGGCTGTTAGAACCGATACCGTTAAAACCATTGCCGTCTTTTTGAATCGCGTCATGCGTTTGCTCCTGTAAGGTGTTTTTGGTTTTATCCAGCTCGCTCAGGGCGGATGCCAGCTCGATGCTTTGACGCTGCGCGAAGTCATGCCAACGCTTCGTTTCCGCCTGCGCTTTTTTAAGCTCGTCGGCGTATTGTTTGGCTGCCGCCATTGACGAGTTTTGGTAGGCGGTAATCAGGGCAGTTTGCTTGGCATCGGCTTTGTCGGCGGCATAGTGATAGCCGTTTAGCCAGATGCCTAACACAATCAATGCACGCCATGCCAATGCCGTTTTGTTTTTGTAAAAAAAATCAATCATTGCCGCTCCATTCTTCGGGATTCGCGGATTTTTTGATTTCCGCCAACTGCGGTACGGCGGCAATACCGCGTTTGATTAAGGCGTAGCCGCCGACCATCGCGCCGTATGCCCACCAAAGCCATTCGGGGGCATCGGGCGAGAGCGAGAATTTATAGGTCATCGCTGCGGCGGCAACGTTTGCCCATAATTTGGTATGGCTGATTTTCCCGGTTGCGGGATTGGAGACTAAACCGCCCAGCCATCGGAAAAAGCCGGTCATTTTTGACGGTTTTTCTTCGCGGCGCGTTTCGCTGCCGCTACCCCGCTTGGACGGTGAGGCATCGTCCGGCATCCCTGAGAAGGTATAGCTGAACGAATGCCCAGATCGACGCTGAAACTGGGAGACATCACGGCGGCCATTAGGGCGAATAAAGACTTTTTTGACATGATTGCTCCTTTTTTAATCAATGTTGTCCGCTGATGCGTGGATCAGGTTTTGCGCGACGCGGCGGACCCAACCTTTACCGAAAGACGTGAACGTACCGAGCTTGGTATAAAAGACCAGACGCTCGGCGTTGAACCGCAATAAAAGGTCGTTTTCGGGGAGGGAATTGATGGCTTTGAGACTGATTTCGCCGATGATGCCGTCGTCCGGCACGCCTGCGGCGCGTTGGAGCATACGGGCGGCATTGCCGTAACCGTGGTTGACGCAGGCATCAAAAAATTGGAAAGCGACCGCTTCGGGCATTTGGTCGGCGTGGTAACGCTCCCAAAATGCCTTTCGGTAAATGCCGATAGCCTGTTCGCGGGTCATGGTACGCATGGAACCGTTAAAGCCGTTTGCCATTGCGGTACGCTTGGTGACGCCCCAGTTGGTTTCGCCGCCTGGGTCTTTGGGATGGTTGACGTAGCTGCCCTCATGAGAGAGGACGCGGTTGATGAATTGGTTGAATTTGTCTGACATGGAAAATCCCTGTATTGAGGTTGAAATCAATACAGGGATTTTAGGAAAGGTCGTCTGAATGGGCTTTTAAAGGGGGTTAAAACCTGCCGGAAGCTAAGGTGTAATACACAGCTCAACTTCGGGATTGCATTTATCGCTTTTCATATATGCTTCATTTGAATCGTCCATTGCCTCAATCTGCATAGGTATATCCGATTTTGCCAACATGGAAACACTTTTTTGCTTACGATTGACCGTAATGAAATAATCCACTCCATTTTGATTATAAGTGGCTTGCATTTTTTTGACGGCAGTCTGAATGGCATCCATAAATGCCAAACGGTCTATCTCATAATCCAACGCAATAGCTGTGTAATACATACTCACTAAGCAATTGTTGATTCTTTGAGTTTTCGCCAATGTATTACAATTTATCCGGACGTTCTCAAAAATATCTCCTTCCTTGACCAGTTTTGCAGACAACGTAATGCCATTACCAAGGTCTTTTGTTTGACGTGTCTTGCCCGCAACAATTGATATTCTTGGGAACAAATCCATCATTCCATTGTTCAATTCATTGAACCGTTCCGAAAATGTTTCAGGATGAGGACCAATCATCCCTCCTGTTTTCATCACTCCTCCTGCATTAACCAAATGTGCAGCAGCCAATAAGAAAATTCCAATATATATTCTTGTTTTCATTCTATTTCTTTCAGAAATCATCTTTTCTTTTTCGGACAATTCTTGCCGCTTCCGCCCGGGTTGCAGTCGCAAGCTCGTCCGTCGCCGTCCCTGTCCAAACTCTTCCAGCCACTCAATCCTGATTTTTTGCGGGCTTCATAAAATTTCTGCGCTGCCTGCTGCGTCGGAAAGTCTTTGCAGCTTTTCGCCAAAGCGGGGGCGGATGCGGAAAACATCATAACAGACACCAGCAATGTCAAATAACCCTTTTTCATTTTGTCTCCTTAATACAGGTCTTTGGATACCTGAACCACCTGCCCGATGACCTGTATGTCGGGGTGGTCTGCCAGCATCAGCGGCATGGGCGGATAGGTTGTGTTGTCGGAAATCAAGAGCAGGCTGCCGTCGATTTGGCGTTGGACACGCTTTACCCATAAAACGTCGCCGCTGCGGATAACGTAAATCTGGCCGTCGCGCGGATTGGTTTTGGAGGTGTCAACCAGCAGCGTGTCTTTGCTGCTGATGGTCGGCTCCATACTGTCTCCTTTGGCTGTAACGATGTTGAGGTCTTGCTCATGCAGGCCGCGCTGGAGCAGCCAGTCTCGCCGGAACGCCAGATGATTGGCGGGGTCGGTTACGCCGTAGGCGGTCGTGCCGTTGCCCGCGGAGACCTCGACATCAAACATGGGGATATAGGCGTAGTCGTCTGACAATGCCGTCAAACTAGAAATATTCCTTTTACTGTTCTTTTTTCCAGAAATCAGCCAGTTTGCATCAACATCAAATTTGCTCAATATTTTTTCCACCATATCAAATGGTGGACGCTGCTTTCCGCTTAAAACATCATTTACCCTGGATACTTTTTCATCTATCAAATCGGCAAATTCAGCGATAGTCAGCTCTTCTTTTGCAAGAAGTTCACGAATATTTCCAGTAAAAATCAAACTCATAGAATTAATCCTTAAAAATAAACTAGAAATAATCTTGCTAGCTAGAAATATTCCTATTATACTTGCATCAAGTTTGATACAAGATTGTTTAAATCTTTAAACAATCATGATTCTAGCACGAGAACGAAATAGGAGATATTCCGTGAAAGCAGAAAAAATAAAAGCAGGTTTCCGAGAGCGCGGTGAAACGATGAAGGATTGGTGCATGGCGCGTGGTTATGACCCGACGTACGTGTCCCGCATTCTGAACGGAACCGTCAAGGCAAATCGGGGGAAGGCGCATCAAATCGCGCTGGAACTCGGGCTTAAGTCCAAACAAGACGCAGCGTAGGAGTCGATATGGCAGAAAGTAAAAGGGTACAACGGCTATTGAGGGTCTTTATCGCGCTTGACGAGCATCCGATTATCGGTCTGAGCAATAAGGATTTATCGGTCGGACTGGGGCTGACGCCATCGCAAGTCAGCAGGGATATTGATGATTTGGTTGCATCGGGATTGGTCATCAAGCTCGAAAACGGCAACTACGCCTACGGTATCAAAACCCTGCAAATCGCAGAGCGATTTAGAAAACAGCAAGAGCGGCTGAATGCGCGCTTGCAAGAATTGGAAAACCGAATTTACTAAATGCGACGACGTCGTCGCATTTGAGGAGCAAAAGAAATGGCAACAGAAATTTTAGGGCATACGGTCGGCGCAACGGCAAACGAACTGGCTATCCACAGCATGGAGGTTATGGACAAGTTTTCGAGCGGCGAGGCCTACAACGAGACGGTATGGATTGAGCGCGGACGATTTGCGGTACGCCAAACGATGGAAGGGATGTTTGAGCTGGGACGCGCGCTGATCATCATCAAGGAGCATACGCCGCATGGGCGGTTTGCCGAAATCGCTGAAAAAGAATTCGGCCTCGGACGGCGGGAATCCCAAAGACTGATGAATGCCACCCTCCGATTTATCGACCCGAAAATGAAACAGGTGCAGCCTAAGCTGATGACGTTGGGTAAATCCAAACTGCTCGAGCTGCTGGTTGAAGACGACGACACTTTGTTGGAGCTTGCCGAAGGCGGCGAGGTCAACGGCAACACTTTTGACGATGTCGACCGTATGACGGTCAAGGAGCTGCGCGTCGCCCTGCGCGAAAGCCGCGAAACGGCGGAAGCGAAAGATAAGGTAATTGCCGATAAAAATAAAAAGGTTGATGAGCTGGCGGAAAAGCTGTCGAAAAAGCAGACGGGTGTCAAAGAGCCTAAACCTGCGGATGTGGGAATCGAGCTGACGATGCAGCTTGGCAGTCTGGAAGTCGGTATCCGCTCGCAGATCAGCCGATTGCGCGAGATGTTTGAACAGATGGCGGCTCACGGCGAGGCGCATGGATTTGACCACCGCGCGAAGATGGTCGGCACGCTCAATCAAATTATTTTGGACTGCGAGCAACTGCGCGAAAGCTATGCCCTACCGACCGAAGCACCGACAGACAATGTGCCGGAATGGTTGGGCGGTGAAACGGGAGAAGGCGATGAATCCGGCAATGATTGAGCGTCTTAAGGCAGTCGAGAATCAGGCGGAAGCAATGGGACGCGGCGCACGCTCTGCATATCTTAAGCAGCAGGCGCAGGAATTGGGCATCAGTCTTGCCACGTTATACCGCAAGCTGGAGGCGGTCAGCGTCAAGCCGACGCGCAAACGGCGCAGCGATGCGGGCAAGACGGAACTGAAACCGGAAGAAGCCAAATTGATTTCGGCGGTTTTGGTGGAGGCGATGAGGCGTAACGGCAAGCGGTTGATGTCGGTGCGGCAGGCGGTGGAAATGCTGCGCGCCAACGGAAAAATCGAGGCGGCGCGGATTGATGAGGAAACTGGGGAAGTCATCCCCCTATCTGAAAACACCATTACCCGGGCTTTACGAGAGTACAAGCTGCATCCCGACCAACTGCTCCAACCCGACCCGGTCAGCCGGATGAAATCAGAGCATCCGAACCATTGTTGGCAAATCGACCCGAGTTTGTGCGTTTTGTATTACCTGCCCCGTCAGGGCAAGGATACGGGGCTGCGGGTCATGAAGGAAGAGGAGTTTTATAAAAACAAGCCGAAAAACGTCGTCAAAATCGAAAACGACCGCGTCTGGCGGTACACGGGGACAGACCATGCCTCCGGCACGATTGCGGTGCGTTATTACTTTGGCGGCGAAACCAGCGCGAACCTCTGCGACTTTTTCATCTACATGATGCAGCAAAAGTTAGACCCGTTAAAAGACCCGTTTCGCGGCGTGCCGCGCATGGTCATGCTTGACCCGGGCAGCGCGAATACTTCGGCGGCGTTTAAAAATTTGTGCAAGTCGTTGGATGTGCATGTGCAAATCAACAAGCCGGGCAATCCGCGTGCCAAAGGGCAAGTGGAAAAAGCCAACGATATTGTCGAAACGGCATTTGAGAGCGGGTTGCGCTTTACCGAGGTACACGACATCGACCAGCTCAATGCTTTATCGGAACGGTGGATGCGTTACTACAACGGTACGCAAAAGCACAGCCGCCACGGCATGACCCGCTATCAGGCGTGGAACAAAATCAAACCCGAGCAGCTCATCCTGCCGCCGCCTGCGGATTATTGCCGAGAGCTGGCCATCAGCGCGCCGAAAGAAGCGAAAGTTTCGGCGGATTTGGAAATCCGCTTCGGCGGACGGGTATATAGCGTGAAAGGCATCAAGGGGATTTTGGTCGGTCAGAAGGTTTTGGTCGGTAAGAACCCTTGGGAGGTAAACGGGGCGCGGGTCGCCACTTATGACGCGGAGGGTAACGAGGTTTGGGTATCCGTACCCGAAGTGGTGTTTGACGAGATGGGCTTCAGGGCTGACGCCGCGGTCATCGGGGCGGAATACAAAGCCCCTGCCGATACGGACGCGCAGCAGCATCGCAAAGAGCTGGACAAGCTGGCGATGGGTGCGGAAACGCTGGAGGAGGCAGACGCCAAACGCAAAGGCAAAGCAATCCCATTTGGCGGCGAAATCGACCCGTACAAGCATCAGGAAGATACGCTTGCCGCGCGAAATACGCTCTTTATGCCCAAACAGGGACAGCAGATGGCGTACAACCGGATGGAGGTCTCTGAGCAGGTATTGAGCAAGGTCGAAATCGCCAAACGCTTAAAACCCCGCGTCGAGGCAGACGGCGGCGACTGGAAACAGGCGATGGCGGTCATCCTCAAACACTACCCGGAAGGCGTGGTCGAGAGCAAATTGGACGAGGTTTACGACAGGCTGAAGACGATGGGTCGTCTGAAACTGCATAAAACCGGTTAGGCAAATGCGACGACGTCGTCGCATTTGAAAAAAAGGGAAAGCATGAAACAGACCTTTAAGCAAATCGGCAAATCCTATGCCGCCGCGGCAGCCGAAATCGGATGCAGCAAGCCGATGCTGGTGGCGGTAGTCAATCACGGGCAATGGCCGAAAAAAAAACGCAGCCGAGCTGCGAAGGAAATTGAAACAATTTTTTGAAACGAATGGTGCGGAAATCCCAGCGAGCCTGAGAAACGAGCCGGAAGCCGCACCTGCCCAAGCAACTTACGAAGACAAGGACAATGAGATGTTACTACGAAAAGCAACTTTAAACCAAGCGGCAAAACAACATTTTAGCTTATTCCGCGACCCGTTTAATGACGAAATCCAGTCTGCGGACGATGTGTATATGACGTCTGATGTGCGCTATGTGAGAGAGGCAATGTTTCAGACGGCCTGCCACGGCGGTTTTGTGGCGGTGGTCGGCGAAAGCGGAGCGGGTAAATCCACACTGCGCGAAGACCTGCAAGACCGTATCAACCGCGAAGGCCGACAAATCATCCTGATCGAGCCTTATGTCTTGGCGATGGAGGACAACGACCAAAAAGGCAAAACGCTTAAGGCGGTACATATTGCCGAGGCCATTTTGGAGGCGGTGTCGCCGGGAACAAGCCCGAAACGCAGCCCGGAAGCACGTTTTAGACAAATCCACCGCGCTTTGTCGGAAAGCGCGAAAGCAGGCAACAAACACCTGCTCTTGATTGAAGAGGCGCACGGTCTGCCGCTGCCGACCCTGAAACATCTGAAACGCTTTTTTGAGCTGAAAAACGGCTTTGAACGCCTGCTCGGGATTGTCTTAATCGGTCAGACGGAGTTGGCACAAAAACTCAGCGAAAACAATCCTGCGGTGCGCGAGGTGGTGCAACGCTGCGAGGTGGTTACGCTCTTGCCGCTGACCGACGGCAAGCTGGAAGGCTATCTCAAGCACAAATTTGACCGCGTCAATGCGGACATGGCGAAGATTTTAGACAAAAGCGCGATTGATGCGGTTGCCGAGCGTCTGACAGTCAAAAGCCGCACGAGCAAAGGATTGGAAACCAACAGCCTGCTCTATCCGCTGGCGGTCAACAACTTAGTGGCGGCAGCGATGAATCAGGCGGCGGAGCTTGGTTTTGAGATGGTTGACGGCGATGTGGTACGGGGGGTGTGAGATGGATAACAAATTCGGAAAATTTATTGAACCCAATCACTCTGAGATTGAGATAGCCTTACTGTTTAGCACAGAGGTAGCTACCGGGAAAGTCGGCAGCATGGAATACACGATGGAAATCTCTGGGGGATGTGAGCCGATGGTCGTCAGTAAAGCTACTGGGAAGCGGTTTGTATTGACTTGGCAGGACATAGTGGAGTTAGCCGTTCTGGCCGGTATCGACGAATCGGAAGAGTCTGAAAAATAAAGGGGAAATCATGAAAAAAGATGAAATCGAATTTGCCATTGTAATTGTGCTGCTGACCATCGTTGTAGTCATACAGGCAATTCTGACCGAGCCTTGCCGCCAAAAACAGCCTATGCAGATCAACGTCTATGACAGGGGACAATACAAATGAGGGGCTTATGGATATTGACCGTCATGCTCGCCGCCTGTCATCCGGTCGCGGCAACGGCAGAACAAAGGGATGCTCTTGAAGCCGATCAAAACTGGGAAGCAGTTTACGGCGGGATGAGCGAGACAGACAAAATAACAGGCGTGGTTTTGGAGCCTGCGGGAGCGGAAAAATGAACAGGGATTACAGCAAAATAAAAGTATCGGTTTGGCGGGAGAAAGGCGGTCATCTTGCCGCCGAGCTGACAACGGTATCGGGTCAGTTTGTGATGATGTATGTGTCGTCGCAGCTTTCGGATGAAGTTGAGGATGTGGTTCAGACGGCATTGCGGTGCTTGAGCCGTAAGGATTTGGAGGCGAGAACATGAAAGTACGCTGCCCTACCTGCGGTGCGGTGATGAGCTTGGATGTATTAATCGCCCATGACGATGCCCGCGAAGCCCTGATTGCCCTGACCGGCATTTCAGACGACCTTTTTAAGGCGGTATTGCGGTATCTGACGCTGTTTCGCCCCGCCGAAAAGGATCTAAGTTTTAACCGGGTTTCAAAGCTTATTGGCGAGATTGCGCCGATGATACGGGAAGGCGAAATCATCCGTAACCGTAAAACTTACCCGGCTCCGCGCGAGGCTTGGATTTGGGCTGCAACACGATGCCTTGAGGCACGGGATGCGGGAAAGCTGATACCGCCGCTGACCAGCCACGGTTATTTATTAGAAAACATTACGTTTTGGTCGCCCGAGAAGACGGCGGGAATTGCGGTTTTACCCTCTCACCAACCCTCTCCCGCGGGAGAGGAGGGAAGTACCAAATTGAGGCGCGGGTTGGGCGGTTTGATGGAGTGGTCGAATGGAGGACAACAATAGCTGGCTGAAAAAAGCAATCGCGCAGGGTTTTATGATGCTCGCCGCCCTAAACCTCAAAGGCCGCCCTGCCTCGGCGGATTTGACGGCAGTCGCCGAACTTTGGTTGGGCATACTGAGCGGCCGGTCGTGGCAACCGGAACAGGACGGAATCAGGATACAGGCAGCCTTTATGGCTATCGCGGCATCCTCGTCAGAGTGGCCAAACCCTGCCGACCTTATCAAACACCTGCCGCCGCCCGAAATCAGGATGGTGCCGAAATTGGAAAAGAAGTACCGTCCGACCGAATACGGCAAAGCGCAGGCCGCCGAACTGAAAAAGATTGTCAGCAGATTGGAAAACGCGCCCTGTATGGACAGGGACTGGATACACGGGCAACGCCACCGTACGGTGGATGAGTGTAAAAGGATTAATGACGAAAGGCAGAAAGGTAAAACAAAATGAGTAATTTAGATGTAAGCCAATACAAACAGGATGCCAAAGGCAATCTCGTGCCGCTGGCCAATATCCGCGAAATTGACCTGCTGCGCGACGAGCTGGTGCAGGAAATCGCTGCAAAAGCCCGCGCGGTACAGGATGACTTAATCGCCTTCAAACGCGAAGCTATGGACGATATTGCGGCGTTTGTACAGTTGAGTGCCGACCGATACGACGTGAATGTCGGCGGTAAGAAAGGCAATATCAGCCTGCACAGCTTTGACGGCGCGTACCGCGTCAACCTCGCCATGCAGGACACACTGGTATTCGACGAGGGGCTGTTGGCGGCCAAGGCTCTGATTGACGAGTGTATCAACGAATGGACGGAAGGCAGCCGCACGGAATTGAAAACACTGATTAACGCGGCCTTCCAAGTGGATAAAGAAGGCAATATCAGCACCGCCCGCGTCCTCGGCCTGCGCCGCCTGCAAATCACGGATGAAAAATGGCAACGGGCGATGGATGCGCTCTCCGACAGTTTGCAGGTGCATATCAGCAAGCCGTTTGTGCGGGTGTATCAGCGCGGCGAGGATGGGGAGTATCAGTTGATTAATTTGGATGTGGCGAAGGTGTGAAAATGGAGAAAGGAGCTAATTTATGCAAGGATAAAAAAGATGCCACGTTAACATTGCATTTAAAAGCAGATAGTGGTTACTCAAGTTATGTTGAATATCGTGTCAGCCCGAATCAATGGGCAGAAATATTGAAAATTTTGGAGGAAAAAAGCAATGGCTAAAGTCATTATCACTATTGAAGATACAGAAGAAGGTTTATTCGAAATTGGTATTGAAGGTTTGACTCGTGACCAAAAACCATCTCCAGCCATGTTGGTGGGTCATGCGGTAACAAGCATGTTGCGGAAGCGGCAACAATCAGTCCATGAACAATTTGTCGGTCAAATTTTAGATGCCTGTCAAGATTAAAAGCCATCTGAAACTATAAATTCATAAACCGCGCGGCACGGTCTGCCGTATTTAAATCTAAATTAGGAGTCAAAAGTGAATAAATCCGAATTAATCCAAGCCATCGCCGACGAAGCGGAATTGAGCAAACGCGCTGCGTCAGAATTTGTCGATGCGTTTGTCAGCGTGGTAACGCAGGCGATGAAGGACGGCAAAGACGTTACGTTGGTCGGCTTCGGTTCGTTCCACACCGCCCAATCTGCCGAGCGTAAAGGCCGCAATCCGAAAACGGGCGAACCGCTGACCATCGCGGCACGAAAAACGCCTAAATTCCGTGCAGGCAAGGCGTTGAAAGAAGCGGTTAACCGTTAAAGCCGCTGATGTTTAAAAGGTCGTCTGAAGAGATTCAGGCGACCTTTTTATTTTGGCGAAATAATTTTAAAAATGTTATTGACTATGTGAAAATATCGCGTATAATACAACTCATCAGGAAGCACAAAGCAAGCCTGAACAACCTTAAAGGATGAATCAAAATGGCTAAATACTCTTACTCCTACGCTTGCGGTCATGGTACTGGAAGCGTATCTCTTTTCGGCAAAAGTGCCGACCGCGAACGCAAACTGGCTTGGTACGAGCAAAACATGGTTTGCCCCGAATGCTACAAAAAACAGCAAGCAGCCGCCGATGAGGCAGCCGAACAGGTTGCCGTTATCAAATACCGCATGGGCTCGGTGCCGTTGTTTTCCGTGGTGGTACACGGCAGAACCTTGGCAAATAAAGAATCCCTGAAAGCATTAGGTTTTTGCTTTACCCACGACGAAAAAGAAGGATTGGCCGGAGTGTTGGCTACGAAAGAGCCGCCCAAGGCATGGCAAAAAACTTTTGAAGCTAAGTCTGAAAGCGAACTGATGGAAAAAGCCGAAGCCATCATCCAAGAAATCGCCCCGCTCGGCTACCGTTTGGAGCAGCCGGCCAGCAATGTGCTGGATATGGCGATGCTGCGCCACCAATGGCAAAAAATCGCTGAAAAAGAAGCCTCAAAACCCCAATACAACGGCTGCTTTGACTTTTTGAAAGAGCGGCACGGCGCGGATTATGCCAAAAGCAGCCGCGAAGGCGGCAAACCGTGGAACGGCAAAATCTACGGCCGGCCAGGCAGCTACAATTACTATGTGGACGACACCAAACACAGTATGACCGATGAGCAAAAAGCAGCCATCGATGAGTACCGTGCCGCCCTGCAGGCTTGGCGCGAGCAATAAACCATCCAACCGGCGGGGAGCCTACGGCAGACCCGCCACTCCTTAAGGAGCAACCATGAGCTGGTTTAGCAATTGGCTGTCCCGGCCGCCCCGTTTTCAGACGGCAGCTGAGGAATACCTGTCTGTCAGCCTCGCCAAGTGCTGTCCGGAAATGCAAAAATACACCCGCTACCGAATGGAGCGGTATGTGTATCCGTTTATCGGGCAGCAGCGTATCCACCGCATCACACCCATGCAAATCATCCGCTGCATCCAAACCTACGAGCAAGATGCGCCGTCGCAGGCACGGCGGCTGTTGCAAGTGGTATCAGGGGTGTACCGATATGCCAAGGTGCAGGGCTGGTGCCGCTACAATCCTGCCGAAGGGCTGGGCATTGCGCTAAAACCCTATACTTACAAGGGCTTTAGCTTTATCCCACCGCAGGATATGCCCGAATTTTTGGCGGCGGTGGATACCCATACCAATATCGATGCCGCCGCGCTGACTGCCTTTTGGCTCATTGTCTATACCGCTGTTCGGCGCGGCGAGGCGGTTAATGCAGCGTTGTCTGAATTTGATTTTGCGACGGCAACATGGACGATCCCTGCAGCGCGGATGAAAATGAGGCGGCCACATGTCGTCCCACTCGCGCCTCAAGTTGTGGATTTGTTGTCTGCTTGGCTGGTTGAGCGAACACGGCGCGGAATTTCCGGAGACCTTTTATTTGGCGGTATCGGCGGACACCGCCCTTTGCACGTTATCACGCAGGCCGGCTGGCGGGACAAGATGACTATACATGGATTCCGCAAGGTTTTTAGCACACACGCCCACGAAAGCGGGCTATGGTCAGTTGATGCGATCGAATTGCAGTTGGCCCATATCATCAGCGGTGTGCGCGGCGTTTATAACAAGGCGATGCTGTTAGACGAGCGCAGACAATTAATGATTTGGTACGCGGACGAGATAAACCGATGGCGTGCCATCGGTCGCGGCGGATATAATGATTCCTAAGAAGGAGTCAAACTATGCACTACATTGTCATTGAGGCGTACCGTCGTCTTTTGTTTTTAACCGTTTTGGAAGCTGCTAAGTCGGTCGCCTGTACATCTGTCCGTCCTGATGGTGTATCAGAGCGAGCCTGGAATCGTTGGGAGAGCGGAGAGGGAGTTATGCCTGATGAGGTGGAGGAAAATCTGTTGGCCCTAATACGGCTCAGGCAGAGAGAGATAGACAGTATCGCCGCGCAGATTGCCGGCGGAACTAAGCCTATACTGACCGCCCCAAAAAAAGGGGCGGATGTATTGGAATACAAAATCAAATTGTCGGTTTTTGCTGAGGCAATGGCGATGGGCTGCAAGGAGGCTAAATGAAATATCCTGAAGCAGGCTACACCCCTGCAAACTTAAGATTTGTGATGGATACATACGGGCTGACCCTTGCCGAAGTCGGACGACGGACTGGCACGGCATTGCGCACCGTGCAAAACTGGGTCGCTCCGGTTGATGCCAAGGATCACTCCGGGATGCCGCACCGCAAGTGGGTCATGCTGCAAAACACGCTCAAATAATTCTTGACTATGTGAAAATATCGCGTATAATGGAGCTTATCGGGAAGCATGAAGCAAGCCCGAAAAACCTAAAGGACTCAAAAAATGAAAGATTTATTGGATACTGAAATGAAACAGGCTGAACTTAGAAAAGTGGATGCCGAAATCGCAAAAATCATCGCAACCGCGCATAAGATAAATGCGGAATCGGTCAAAATAGCCCAAGAGGCTCGGTGGTATCCCATTATGATTGCTACCGGATTGGTATCAGCCGTCGCCGCAATGATGGCGGTAGTGATTAAATTTTTATGACGAAAGCCCCCAAACGGGGGCTTTTTTGCATCCGTCCGTTTTAGTTGCACTGCGCAAAAATCCCGAATAGAATATCATTATTTATTGATTTTCTTGAAAAAAGTGAAACAATGTTTCACTTTTTTGAGGTTCTTGGGGGCTGGAAATGGAAACCCGTGCTCAGAAAAAACAGCGGTTGATACGGCTCATCCATGTGGCCAAAACCCAGTTGATGATGGACGACGGCGAATACCGCGCGCTGCTCGCCAATCTGTCATGCGGTAAGACGAGCAGTACCAAACTGTCGGTCGAGGAGCTGGAGCTTGCCGTACGGGCGATGAAAATGCGTGGCTTTGTGGTTACTACTAAGGCGCAGGCGGTATCAAGCAAGCCTGATTTGCCGGTGCATATGCCCAACCGCATGATGGAGGCGCAGGTCAAAAAGATACGCGCGCTTTGGTTGGAGCTGCACCATTTGGGCGCCGTGCGCAGCCCGTCTGAATTGAGCCTGGCTCGATTTGTCAAACGCATGACGGGCATAGATTATCATGGATGGTTAGGGACTGATGACGCGATACGGGTCATCGAGCACTTAAAAAAATGGAAAGTGAGGGTGGAGAATGGCGGACAACAGAGTGCCTGAGCTGGTGGCAGATTTAGAAGACCAGGCGGTTGCCTGCTTGATGTCGGTATTGCCGATAGAGCGGCAGCAGGCGGTCGAGGTATCTAAAAAGCTGTCTCATCATCTGACCAGCAACTGGGGCGGGCAGTTGATTTATTTTCCGAAAAACCTTTTGGGCCGGGTATCCGAGCGAGACCTGAAGATTTATAAGGAGTTTAACGGCAAGAATCATGTGGAGCTTGCCCGCAAATATGATTTGACCGTCCAGCACATCTACCGCATCGTCAAGGAGGTCGGGATGGCGGAGCGGGCAAAAAATCAGGGAGATTTGTTTGTGTGATCACCCGATTTAATCAAGATGGCGGTCAGGATTCATCCTGACCGCTTTTTTAGCGCATTTGTCGGCTTGGATAAGGGTTTGCCTATCTCAGTGGGTAAACGCGCTAAAAACGCGATTTTAACGCCTTTTTGAACAATCATTCTTTAAGCCGCATTAAAAGGCGGTTCAGACGGACTTTGCCACAATAGCCTCATCCATCCGATGAGGCTTTTTTATGTCTTACGAAATTTTCCGTTCAGGAACGCGTACCGATGCAAACGGCAATACGGTAACGATTACCGAAGCCGACCTTGCCGCCGCTGCCCAAGCATATGACCCGAAGGTGCATGAGGCCCCTATTGTGGTCGGGCATCCCAAGGCAGATGCGCCCGCCTACGGCTGGGTCAAGTCGCTTAATGTGCAAAACGGCGTGCTGACGGCGGACTTTGCCCAAGTCGATGAGGGCTTTGCGGATTTGGTTAAAGCCGGACGATATAAAAAAGTGTCGGCGAGTTTTTACCCACCGACCAGCCCGAACAATCCTAAACCGGGCGTTTGGACGCTGCGCCATGTCGGCTTTTTGGGAGCGCAACCGCCCGCAGTCAAGGGGTTGTCCGCCATCAGTTTTGCCGAGGACGAAGTTTATGTCGAGTTTGCCGAAGAACCGCAAGAAATTGGCTTTTTGCGCCGATTACTGAGCATGGCGGGTTTTAAACCTGCCGAATTTACCGAATCACCCCCACCCCCAGAAAACCATGAAAACAAGGAGACCCCTATGTCGCTGGAACAAGAGCTTGCAGCCGAAAAGGCCGCCCGCGAAGCTGCCGAGAAGAAGGCCGCCGAATCGCAGGCGGAATTGAAAAAGCTGCAAGACGAGCAGCATGCCGCCCTGCGCGATGGTGCGCATGAGCAGAATGCCGAATTTGCCGAAGGCTTGGTTAAAGAAGGTCGTCTGAAACCTGCCGACAAGGATTTGGTCGTCAAGGTTTTGGATTTTGCCGAATACCCTACCGACGTAACCGCCGACTTCGGCGAAGGCAGTAAGAAGCAGCCTTTGTCTGCCGCGCTGCGTGCGTTTTTTACCGCCGTTCTGCCCAAGCAGATTCAGGGCGGCGAGATGGCTAAAGGCGAAACGCCGTCGGGATTGGCGGCAGACTTTGCCGAAGCGTCGGACCCGGAAGCCTTGAGCCATCACCAACGTGCATTGGCATTGGCGGCGACGGAAGGTATCTCTTACGAAGAGGCTGCCCGCCGTACTATTGCTTAAATCATCAACCCGTCAAATGCGACGACGTCGTCGCATTTGACCTAAAAAAGGATAAAACATGAGTGCATCTCATTTGCGCGGCCTGCGCGGTCAGTATGATCCAGTTTTGACCAATATCGCACTGGGCTACAAACAGGCGAATTTCATTGCCGAGAAAATCTTTCCACAGGTTTTTGCGGACAAAGAAGGCTTGCGTGTGCCGGTGTTCGGCAAGGGTTCGTTTGTCGAGTATCAGACCGAACGTGCGGTCGGTGCGGCATCGAATGTGATTACGCTGGACTCACCAAGCTTTATGCCGGTCGTGTTGGAAGAGCATGATTTGGCGGCAGGCGTAGATTACCGCGAACAAGCCGAATCCATGTACGACGAGCGCGCCAAGGCAACACGCCGCGTGGTCAATGGCGTGCAGCTGCGTCAAGAAATCGAAACTGCCGCCCTCCTGCAAAACAAATCGGCTTATCAGTCCGGTTTCAGCAAAGATTTGGCCGCCACCCAAAAATGGAGCGATAAAAACTCTGATCCGTTGGCAGACATCGAAACCGCCCGCGAAACGGTTCGCGCAGGCTGCGGTGTACGCCCGTCGGTGCTGGTGGTAGGCGCGAGCGTGCTGTCGGCGCTGAAACGCCACGAGAAGCTCATCGGCGCACTGGGGGCTAATGAGCGCAAGTCCCTGCTCACGGTCGAGCAGCTGAAAAACCTGCTGGAGCTGGACGACATCATCGTCGGCGAAGCGGTATCTACGCCTGCCGCCAATAAGGCCACTCAAGATATTTGGGGCAAATTCGCCAGCCTGATTGTGCGTCCGAATGCGGCTTCCGGCGGCAATGACGAGGGTGAGCCGAGCTTCGGTTATACCTTCCGCCGCCGCGGTATGCCGGTAGTCGACCGCTTCGAAGCGGTCGGCGGCAAGGTGGAATACGCGCGCTATACCGACATCCGCAAAGCGGCGGTGGTCGGCGGTGCATGCGGTTTCTTATTTGAAAACGCGGTTGCTTGATAAAAAAGGTCGTCTGAAAGGCTTCAGACGACCTGTGGAGATAAAAAATGACTTTATTTTTAAAGCGTGAAGATTTGGTTGCGCGTATTGCCGACACTCGATACCACCGTGTCGAAGGTACGACTGCTACCGTGTGTACTGTGATTTTGCATTCGGGTTTTGTGGTCATCGGCAAGTCTGCCTGTATTACTCCCGACATCTTTGATGAGGCAAAAGGCCGCGAATTTGCCTATGAGGATGCCCTCAAAAATTTGTTGGACCTCGAAGCGTACCGCGTCAAAGAAAATGCGCATGACGCGCAGGAAAAGGAGTCTTAAATGGCACAAACGAAACAAGTGGTCTTGGTAACCACGGTCAAAACATCAGGTAAGGTGGTCAAAAACCGCTTTGTGGATTTCGCGGGCAAACAGGCAGCCGCCGGTGTGAAAGTGCTGGGTACTGCTACTTTGGATGCGGATGCGGGCGAAATGTTGGCCGTCGATGTATTGGGTATCGCCTTAGTCGAGGCAGGCGGCACGATTGCCGTCGGCGACGAGGTGGCAGCCGATGCGCAAGGTGCGGCAGTCAAGGCGGCAGGTAATGCCAAGATTGCCGGTACGGCGCGCTCTGCGGCAACGGCAGCGGGCGAAGTCATCCAAGTATTTTTGAAAGGCTGATCATGGCTAAAGTTTATATCGCAAACACTCCGTTGATCTTGGAAAACGCCCAAGGCAACCAATTTCGTGTCGAAGCCGGCGAAGCGGTCGAATTGACGGCGGAACAGTACGAATCGGTTGCTGCACACGTTACCCCGACACTGACAACCGGCGAAGAGCTGGATGCGCAACAAAATGACACCCCGCCGTCCGAAGATACGCAGTCAGATGATGCAGGCGCGGCAGGCGAAGTTGAAAAGCCGAAACGCGGTAAAAAACCGGCAGCAGCGGAACAGGCGGAGTAAGCCATGTATATCGGCGCGGATGATTTGACGGCTGCGATGGGCAAAATGGAGTTGGTGCAACTGACCAACGACAATGCGCGCGGGACGGAACCCGACGCTCAGGTCATTGATGCGGCAGTGCGTTATGCCTGCGATTTGGTGGACGGATACCTGCGTGGCAGATATGTGCTGCCTTTGGCAGAAACGCCGACGGTGTTGCAGCCTTTATGCATCAACATTGCCCGCCATTTTTTACACAGCCGCCGCATCAACCGCGCCGACTTTCCAAAGCCGCTGGAAACCGCCTACAACACTACCATTAAGACACTTGAGTCTATTCGCGACGGCAAAATCCATATCGGCATCGCTACATTGGACAAGCCGTCGCAACCTGAGCCGGGCGCATATCACGTCCGAGTGCGCGACAAAATGGATTTGGGAGGCTACTGATGAGCGCGACACGTCCGATTATTGATGCGGTAGTAGAGCATTTGCAGGCCGCTATCCCGTGGGTCAGCGTTGAGGCTTTCCCCGAGCGCCCGTCCGAATACCAATTTATCCATCCCGTCGGGGCAATCTTGGTCGGCTACGGCGGCAGCAAATTCGGCGATATTGAGCAGCTCGGCCGTATTGCGCAGCAGCGTGATGTCAGGCTGATGTTGACCGTTTTTGGCAGCAGCCTTAATGCGGATGACGGCACGCTGGCGATTTTAGATGAGACACGTCTTGCTATGGTTGGTTTCGCGCCGCCGAACTGCCAGCCCTGCCACCTTATCAGTGAGGAGTTTTTAGCCGAGGATGCGGGCGCATGGCAGTATCAGCTTGTCTTGCAGACTGAGACTCAGCAGGTTGAAGTCTGCCGTGAGGAAAAACGTCCCCTCTTCAATGCCGCCGCCTACCGCCGACCCGACCAAGACCTCAATCCCGATTTAAAACCTAAAAAATAGGAGTATCCATCATGGCAGCAGCCTACCATCACGGCACGGAGACCATCCGCATCGACGGCGGCTCCAATCCCGTCTATACCGTTGACGGCGCAATTACCGCCATCGTCGGCACTGCGCCGGTCGGCGCGGTCAATGAGCTGACGGTATGTCAAACGAAGAAAGACTTTGGCCAATTCGGCGGCGAGCTGACCGCTCAAGGCTTCACTCTGCCGGATGCCGCACACATTTGGACGCGCTACGGCAGCGGTGTCGCCTATGTCATCAATGTTTGCGATCCTGCCAAACATAAGACAACCGTCAGCAACGAGGTATTGACGGTTGATCCTGATACCTTGACGGCCAAAACTGCCAAGCCTGCTCTGCAAAGCGGCTACACACTGACAGACGGCGGCAATACGCTGACCGAAAACACGCACTACACCATCAACACCCTGACAGGTGAGATTGCCTACAAAAACAAACCTACCTCACCCAAAATCAGCTATACCTACACCGACCCGACCAAAGTCCCTGCGGCTGACATCATTGGTGCTTATATTGCCGCCACCGGCAAGCGCACGGGGCTGGAGCTGTTGACCGAAGGCTTTAACCGCCAAGGTGCGGACGCTAAAATCATTATTGCACCTGACTTTGACCGCTATGCCAATGTGCGCGCGGCAATGGAAGTCATTGCCGGTAAGCTGAAGGCCATTGCTTATGTGGCGGCTCCGCAAGGTACGAGCCTGAGCAAAGCTCTCGAAGGTCGTGGTCCGTTGGGTACGATTAATTTCCAGACATCTTCCGACCGCTGCCAGCTCTTTTATCCACATGTCGTCGGTTTGCTCGGCCTCGAAAATCTTGCCACCCACGCCGCAGGTCTTCGCATGAAAACCGATGTGGAACAGGGCTACTGGTTCAGCATCTCAAACCGCGAGCTCTTGGGCGTAACGGGCGTGGAAATCGGTCTGACCGCCCGTGCGGACGACCCGCAGTCCGAAACCAACCGTCTGAATGAAAAAGGCATTACGACTGTCTTCAATTCCTACGGTACAGGCTATCGTATGTGGGGTAACCGCCTTGCCTGCTTCCCGACTACATCGCATATTAAAAACTTTGAAGTGGCGCAACGCACCGGCGACATTATTGACGAGTCTATCCGTCGTTTAGAGTTGCAGTATGTTGATAAACCGATTGATGCAGACGATCCGAATGCCTTGATTGACAGCCTGCTTGAGAGCGTCCGCACCTATATGTCTACGCTTAAATCTATTGTGGGCTTCTCGGTGGATTTGGACTATGAATACGATTTAGTCGATGCGTTTAGCAAAGGTCAGGTCCCCATCGTTTACGACTACACGCCGAAACTGCCGGCCGAGCGTATTACCAATACCAGCGTGATGACCCGCAAGTATCTTATCAATTTGGTGGCTAACTAAGGTCGGCTGAAAAGGAAGAAATATGTCTGCAATCAATGCAATCTACAATGCCAATATCTATATCGACGGCAACAGCCTTTTGGGCAATGCATCCGAGTTTAAGCTGCCTGAGTTTGAGTTTGGCCAGGACGACTTTACCGGTTTAGGTATGGTTGGCACCATCAAACTGCCAAACGGCGTTGAGGCGCTGGAAGGCGAAGTTACCTGGAACAGCTTTTATCCTGAGGTGGCGAAAAAGGCATCCAACCCATTCAAGGCTGTGCAACTGATGGTGCGCGGCAACCTGCAAACCTTTAATTCAGCAGGTTTGGCGGAAGAAGTCCCCATCGTAACTACGGTAACGGCGATGTTTTCAAAAAACGCCTTGGGCGGTTACAAGCCTAAGGAAAAGGCGGAATTTAGCTCAACCTACCAGGCGACAGAAGTCCGCCAAGTCGTCGGTGGTCGAGAAGTGCTGTACTACAACGCGATGAAAAACATCTACCGCGTAGACGGTCAGGACGTTTTGAGCCAAATGCGTAAAAACATTGGCGCTTAATCTTTAAATCGGATTAAAAGCCGTTTCAGACGACCTTTGACACAATCACCGTTCCGATACGGTGATTTTTTTTTATTTTTGGAGAACGAAATGAACGAAGCAAAACAGATGCAGGCGGATTTGGGTGTAAATACCGTTGTGAAACTGAAATATCCCGTGCGCTTGGCGACCGGACAAGTTCTGTCGGAGCTGGAGGTTCGTCGCCCGCGCGTCGGCGATTTGCGCGCAGTAATGCACATTGGCAGCGAAGTGGAACAGGGTTTGATGCTTGTGGCACGAGTCACAGGGCTAGTTCCGGAAGATTTAGACGAGCTGGATTTGCAGGACTTGGAGGCTGTACAGGCTACATTTCGCAGCGAAACGGAGCAGGTCTGAATATAAAAGCGGTCAAGAAGCAAACCACGAATTACTGTCGGCGTGTGCCGATTTGGCATGGTGGTTTGGCTGGAGTGTGCAGGATATTTACGCGATGACGCTTGAAGAATTTGAAGATTGGCATAAAGAAGCAGCCCGCCAAATTAAGGCGGGCTTTCGTAAGACTATGTAGGAATTTACGTTTTCAGACGGGTCCGGACTGTCTCAAAACACCCGATTAGGAAACCGATGCCGATTACTACGCCGACTACAGTGGTTGTAACAGGATAGAAATGGTAGGCAAAAATCGAAATAACGCCCCAAACGATAAATCCGCATACATAGCCGAATAGTGAAATCAGATCATTCAGATAATCAAACAATGCTTGCATTTTTACCCTTACCCGCCCATTAAATTATTAGTTACTAGGACTCTAACCTATGTCATCCAATTTGGCAATAGCGATTACTGTCGGAGCAACCGTAGGCGGAGCTTTGGCAGGTCTAAAGAATCTGCGGGCCGCCATAGGAATGCTTAAAAGTGATGCAATTAGTACAGGCAAGAAGCTGTCTGTATTGGGGGCAGGTACGCTTGTTGCAGCGTCCAGCGCGGTCAGCAGCATCAAAGCTGTATCCGGGGCGGTCATGGGGCTGTCAGAAGAAGCAATCAAATTCGAATCTGCTATGGCGAATGTTAAAAAAGTGGTGGATTTCGAATCTCCTGAAGGTTTTAAAAATCTGAAAAAAGACATTTTGGAAATGACTAGAACCATTCCAATGTCAAAAGAAGAGTTGGCGGGAATTGCGGCATCCGGTGGCCAGCTCGGCATTGCCGAGAAAGACCTTAAATCATTTACTACAACAATTGCCAAGATGGGTGTTGCGTTCGATATGTCTGCCGAGCAGGCGGGCGACAGCATGGCGAAGCTGGCCAACATTTATAAGATACCGATTTCCCAAATCGACAAACTGGGTGATGCTGTCAACCAATTGTCGAACAGCAGCCCTGCCAAAGCCGCCGATATTGTCAATACTTTGGGGCGTGTTGGCGGCGTGGCGAAACAGTTCGGCTTGACCGAGCTTCAGACGGCCTCTTTGTCCAACGCCTTTATTGCGCTCGGACGCTCACCTGAAGTGGCGGGTACGTCAATAAACGGCATGCTGACCAAACTGATGACGGCCGACAAGCAGGGGGCAAAGTTTCAAAAAGCTCTGAAAAATATGGGATTAGAATCCAAGTCGCTGAAAAAGGCGATTGCGCAAAACGGCGAGCAGGCTTTGATGGATTTTCTGAAACAGGTAGAAAAACTGCCAAAAGAAAATCAAATGGGCGCACTGGTCGATTTATTCGGCTTGGAGTATGCGGATGACGTCGCTGCTTTGGTCGGCGGCCTGGATACCTATCGGAAATCCATTGAGGAGCTCAAAAAAACGGGCAAAGACGGAAAAGCTTCTTTCATAGGGAGTATGGATAAAGAATTTTCCGCCCGTTCCGGAACAACCGAAAACGGCCTGGCACTGCTCAAAAACAGTTTCAGCGAGCTGATGACAGTTGTCGGAGAGCGGCTGTTGCCCGTTATCAGCAAAGTATCCTCAGCTCTTGCAGGCTTCATACAGGAGTTGACGGATTTTGCCGCCGCCAATCCCGCTTTGGTCGATAGTCTGTTGATATTGGGCGGCATTCTTGCAGGGGTCGTGGTCGGATTTTCAGGACTTACAGCGTTGATAGGCGTCCTGTCTATAAGTTGGATTGTCGCTGCGCGGGCAATGTCGCCACTCTTTACAGCGTTTAAGGTTATGAGGAGCGTAGGATGGTTATTTAGTCGGGTATTGTTACAAATTATCCGATTCCTACCTATGGTTGGAAGTGCGTTTGTAAAACTTGGCATGATGCTGTTGACAACCCCTATCGGGATCGCGCTGACCCTGCTCGGTGTCGCCGCCTATATGCTCTACCGCAACTGGGATGCCGTAGTTGCCGGTGCGAAAGCATTGTGGCAAGGCCTGGGCGTTTTTGTCGGCGGCGTAGTCAATACTATTGTGTCTTTTTTCGGTGCTTGCTGGGAGCGCATCAAAGCTTATTTCGGCGGCGGTATCGGCAATATCTCGGCGCAGATACTCAGGTGGTCGCCGCTTAATCTGTTTTATCAGGTATTCCGCGGCGTTATGTCTTGGTTCGGCGTACAGTTGCCGTCCAGCTTCGCACAGTTTGGCGCAAATATCATCCAAGGGTTGTGGTCCGGCCTTAAATCTAAATTTGAGGCGGTCAAGGCATGGTTTGCCGAAAAGGCGGCATCGCTCAAACAAACATTTGCGGGTGTGATGGGCATCCACTCGCCCAGCCGCGTTTTCCGCCGATTTGGCGGATGGATGATGGACGGTCTGCAAATCGGCTTGGACAGGGGCGCGGCGAGTCCTATTGCCTCGATGGCCGGTGTAGCCGGTCGTCTGAAAAGTGGTTTTGCAAACCATATGGGACAAATGGCGGCTCGGGTATCATCTGGCCGCGCTGCATTTGCGGATGCGCGCAGCTCCCAGTCAACGGGTGGGATGACCATCAATTACAACCCAACCATCAATGCGCCGGGCGGTAATCCTCAGCAGATTGAGGCTGCGCTGCAAATCGGTTTGCGTGAATTTGAGGCAATGTTTCGCCGCATGATGGACGACAAAGCACGGAGGGCTTATTGATGTATGCGATGTTGGGCGAGGTACGCTTTGAGCTTTTAAACAGCTTTACATCTTTGGAAACTCAGCATGCCGCCAATTTTGCCAAACATGAGGTATTGAAAGGCCGTCCGCGCCTTCAGGCCTTGCAAAACGAACTGACGACACTGCGTTTCTCACTCAAGTTGCATTGGCGGCTGGGTAATCCCGATACGGCGTATAAGGGTCTGCTGTCGGCTTTGGAGGCGCAGCAGGCGGTGTCTTTGGTTTACGGCAGCGGCCGGTTTGTCGGATGGTTTGTGCTTGAGCGGCTGACGGAGCGCACGTTGATTCAGGACGCGCAAGGCCGGACGGCGGCGCGTGAGTTGGATGTGGAGCTGACCCAGTTTGTCGGCGACCCGAATAATCCGCTCCCGACCCCGGCAGTCAAGTCGGGTGGTCAAAATCCGCTCCTGTCCTTATTGCCGGAGAGCGTGCAGGCAAAAGCGGGCAAATTGATTTCGGCGGTGGAAAAAGGTGTGAAAATTTACCGCGCCGCCGAAGCGGGCATCAGCGATATGCAGAATCTGATACAGGCTGCCAAAAATCTGAAAAACGACCCGTCAGGGGCATTAAACCTGTTGGGGGACGCACTCAATATCGGCGGCAGCACTTTAGGACGGCTCAATGCCTTGCCCGAAGTAACGGCGATTTTCGGAGACCTTAAAGGTGCGGCTGAATTTGCATTACAGGCAGGGCAAGCGGCCAACAGGCTGGGCGGTGCCGTCGGGGCATTGCGTGACGGGTATGAGAGCGGCTCCATCGGCGGCTGGCTGGCTGCCGTCGGGGACGGTGTTGCCGAGGCATCTGATGCGATGGCAAACGGTTCTGTCGCTGCCCAGGCTTTGACCGGCTGGCTGGCGGCAAGAAAGGATAAATGATGAGTGCGGTAATACGCTACACCACCCAAGACGGCGACCGCTGGGATTTGATTGCGCATAAGCATTATGGCAATGCGCTGTTGATTGACGGCCTGATTGCGGCCAATCCTCACTTGCCGTTGGCGGAGGAGTTTACGGGCGGCCTCACGGTCTTTGTCCCCGTACTCGAAACCAAACCGAAGAACAACCAAGAGGAGCTGCCGCCGTGGATGCGTTAGGTGCGTTTTTAAAATCAAAAGGCCTTGACGGTGGCGGCAGTACCCATCCGGTTACCATGCCCGATTTTGTCCTGTCTTACGAAGACAAGGATATAACGGCAGATGTCGCGCCTTATCTGATTTCGTTCAGTTATACCGATTACCTTGAGGGGCAGTCGGATGAGTTGCAGGTTGAGTTTGAGGATGCGGACGGACGCTGGCTGCGTAATTGGTATCCTGAACAGGGCGATGCTTTGTCTTTGAGCTTGGGAGACCAATTTACCGGGCTGTTGTCTTTTGGCAAATTTGAGATTGCTGAGATTGAGTACAACCATCCGCCGTCGACTGTCAGCCTGAAGGCCCTATCGACCGGGATTACCAAGTCTAGCCGCACTTTGCGCGGTAAGGCGTATGAAAACACGACTCTGGCTGCCATCGTTCGTCAGGTGGCAGGCCGTTTGAAGCTGGAGGTAACGGGTACGGTCAAAAATATCCCCATCAAACGTGTGACGCAGTACCAAGAGCGTGATATCGAGTTTTTAGCACGTTTGGCGCAGGAGTATGGCCACAGCTTTAAAATTGTCGGAAATAAGCTGGTCTTTGCCGATAATGCCGAACTAAAACAGCGTCCTGCCGTTGCCGTATTGTTGCCCGAGGACATCATCCGTATCCGCCTGCGCGATTTGATTAAGGGGGTCCCGTCTAAAGTAGATGTCAAAGGCTATGACCCAAAATCTAAACAGACCGTGTCGGCCAGCCGCAGTAGTAAATCAAGACGCGGCAAAGCCAAACACGGCAGTACGGGCGATACATTGCGTATCGTGCCGAATAAGGGTGAGAGCGCGGCGCAATTAAATGCCAGGGCAGATGCCAAATTGGCGGATGCGCAGGACGACCAATGTGCGGGTACCGTTACACTGGTCGGCAATGCACTGTTGGTGGCAGGTCAAATGGTACGGCTTAAAGAATTTGGCAAGTTCTCGGGTAAATATCTGGTCAAGCAATCAAGACATGATTTCACACGCCACGGCGGATGGACGACCGAATTGGAGATCAAAATGACGGAGTATGTCGCAGACGAGGATAAAAATAATGCAAACCCATGATTTTACAGCAACGATGCAATTCGGCATTGTATCGGCGATTGATGCAGCGGCGCACAGTTTGCGGGTCAAAATTCCCGTACTCGATGACATGGAAACCGACTGGCTGCCTATGGCGACACCTGCGGCGGGCGGCAACCGGTTTTACAGCCTCCCTGATGTAGGCGAGTTGGTTGTCTGCCTGCTGGATGTGCGGGGTGAGACCGGCTGCGTTGTCGGCGCGATTTATAATGCCGCAGACAAACCGCCGGTATCCGACCAAAACAAATGGGTCAAACGGTTTACCAACGGCACGGTCATCTCACATGATCGCAGTAGCGGCGAAGTAGTCGTTGAGACGCCGGGCGAAGTCCGAATCAAAGCGGCGAAAAAAGTAGACATCCAATCGCCGGAGATAGAAATCACGGGCGATGCGACAGTAAAAGGGATGTTGACTTATACCGCAGGTTTGACGGCCAGCAATGACGGCGGCGGCGATGCGGCAAATATCAACGGTAGAGTCAACATCACCGGCGACCTCATCGTCAACGGCATCAACATCGGCAAGCACATCCATGACGGCGATTCAGGCGGGCAAACCGGCGGGCCGAAAAATCATTAAACCGCATTAAAAGGCGTTTCAGACGGCCTTCTCTACAATCCCTGTATCTATAAGCGATACAGGGATTTTTTGATGTTCTACGCCGCACCTATCTCGAAACACTGGCAGCTCGCGCCCGAAGGCTCGGGCGTGGTTCAGGGTGCGGACGACATCGACCAATGTATCCGCAACATCCTGTCCACCCGCAAAGGTGCGGACGTTACCCGTCCTGATTTCGGCTCCGACCATTACAAATGGCTGGACACACCCGAAGACGTGTTTGTCCCGAATGTCGTCCGCTCAACCATGTTGGCAATACAGACGTGGGAGAAGCGGGTGGTGGTTGAGGACATTATTTTCGGCGGTGCTGCACCGCATCTGACCATGACGGTTTACTGGCGCGTCGCGGATGAGGTGGCGGGCGAGATTTATAGCACAGACATCAGATTGGAGCAGGCGGCATGGATTTGAGCAAACTCAATCGGGACGAGGTTAAGGCGGTTCCGGATGACCTGGCCGAAATCTTGGCGCAAACCATTACGGATTATGAGTCCCGCAGCGGTAAAACCCTGCAACCCGCCCATATCGAGCGGCTGCTCATCAATACCTATGCCTATCGTGAAACCTTGGTGCGCAAAGCAGTCAATGAGGCCTACCGCCAGCAGCACCCGCGTTTTGCAACGGGGCTGATGCTGGATTTGTGCGGCGATGACGTCAACACCCCGCGGCTTGAGGCCTCCGCCGCCCGATGCACCATCCGTTTTACGTTGGCTACCGCCCAAGCGGAGCCTGTTTTGATTGCACAAGGCACTCAAGTGGCCGCCGGAGCGACCGTGTTTCGGACGGTTGCATCCGGCACGCTCTCGCCGTCAATCCGTACTTTGGATTTGGAGGCTGTCTGCCTCCAAACCGGCGTGTCCGGTAATGGTTTTACCGCAGGGCAGGTTAATACGCTTATCAATCCGATTGACGGCGTTACAGCCGTCAACACTACTGTGCCGACGGGCGGTGCGGCGGAAGAATCTGATGAGGCATACCGCCAACGCATCCTGCTTGCCCCCGAAAGCTTTAGCGTTGCAGGCCCTGTCGGGGCTTATGAGTATTTTGCCCGCCGTGTCAGCCCTGCTATTTGCGACGTACATGTGGGCAATTTAACGGGGTCGGACGGCCTGCCGATAGGGGGGCAAGTAAGGGTAACGCTATTGACCAAAAACGGGTTGCCGTCTTCGGAGTTGGTGAGCGCGGTGCAAAGGTTTTTGTCCGGAGAACGCGTCCGTCCGCTTTGCGACACGGTAACCGTAACTGCTCCGGCAGCAATCGACTATACGCTGGACGCAGAGCTGGTTTTGTATACCGGGGTTAATACTGCCGAGGTTTTGGCGGCAGCAAAACAAGCATGGGCGGAGTATGAAGTAACGCGAAGCGAAAAATTGGGCATGGATATTGTGCCTTTAGACATCCAAACAGTTTTAAAAGTCGCTGGTGTTTATAACGTAGTCCTTAAAAAACCGACCCTAACCGTCGTCACGCCCGACCAATGGGCAAGATGTACGTCCGTCAATATCCGGGCATCGTCCGAAACGGCAGAGGGGTAGCAACAATGGCAACACTGAGTTATGCCTCCGTTATCGAGCGCGATCAACGTTATCGGATGCTGGCCGATTTAGGCTTGAGGATGAGCGACATTGACGCGGTCAAGCTGATGCCGCGTTTGACTGAGCTGGTCGCGCCCGAACATTTGGAACTGTTGGCGGAGAGTCGAAGCATATTGGGCGAGGACGGCTATTGGCTTGCCGAGAGCGATGAAACCCGCCGCAAACTCATCAAGGGTGCCTACCAGCTCCACAGGTACAAAGGCACACCCTGGGCAATACGCGAGATTGTGCGCCGTCTCGGGTTCGGCGAGGTTGAGATCGTCGAGGGCTTAAGCAATAAGCTGCACAACGGCGAAATCCACCGTGACGGTAGTTATACACACGGTCATACAGACCGTTGGGCGCATTACCGCATCATTATGACCAATACCATTACCAACGATCAGGCAGCCTTGCTGAGGCGCACATTGCGGGCGTTTGCACCTGCCCGATGTGTTTTGGCGGCATTGGATTACCAACACGTCTCCTTGAGGCACAACGGACAAGCATTAAGGGACGGCACGTTTAATCGAGGGACAGCATAGATGGCAAATTTAAGCGAGATAAGCCGCTGGGAGGCGGGCATTTACCAATGGGAGACCTCCGACCCTGTGCAGGGCGGCCCTAACGGTATCGACAACCGCCCGACACGGGAGCTGGCAAACCGTACACGCTGGCTTTATGACGAGCTGGGCAGGGTAAAAGCCCGCATGGACGACCCCAATTTTTACAAAAGCATCACCGTATCCGACAGCAAGGCATTGTTTGACGCGAATAATTATCTGCACATCGGCGCTGATGCCGCTGGCGGTTACATCCGCAATAAAAAGACAGGCAAGGGCATACAGCTCAAGAATGATGGCACACTCCAGTACGACGGTGCGGACGTCATTACAACCCGTAAAGTAAGCAACAACCAAGATGACTACACGGTAGCAACTGTACCGTCATCGTTTGCGCTCAATAAGGCGTTTGACAACTCAATCAAGCGTGGCGGCGCAATCGGGCTGGGCGGAGCGGCGCATCAGATTGCTATTGGCTGGGATAAGCGCGGCCTAATTGCAAAAGTTGACTCAGATATTCTCAACGTTGGTGTGCCGACAGGTTTTATTTTGTACACATCATCAAACATCGTGCCGTTTGGGTGGCTTAAGGCAAATGGAGCGGCAGTCTCGCGTACTGATTTTGCTCAATTATTTGCTGCGATTGGTACGAGCTACGGTGCTGGCGATGGCCGAACAACTTTTAACCTGCCCGATTTACGCGCCGAATTTATTCGCGGCTGGGATGACGGCAAGGGTGTTGATTTAGGACGCACGTTAGGTAGTTTGCAGGAAGACCAACTGCGTAGTCACAGCCATGTCTATCGCCGCGGGCACATTGCCAATACGGTTGACTGGGAGCGGATTGAGGCGTCTGGAGACCGTAATGCAACCCTCTATGATGGCGACGGCAGATTTGACGATGGCGGAGACCGAGTGACTACCGCTATGGATGGCGGGGTGGAAACCCGCCCACGCAATATCAGTTTATCTGCGCTTATCAAAATCTAAGGAAACTAAAAATGAGTAATATCCAATGGAGTAAATCTGTGTGTCAATTGGATGGCGACAATTTATATGTCGGCCAAGCCACTGCCGACCTCAACATCTATGCCCGCGACGGCAGCTATATCATCCCGGGCGGCTGCATCGATACCACCCCGCCCGAAATCCCTGCCAATAATGTCGCCCGCTGGACGGGTAATAAGTGGGAGTTCGTCGAAGACCACCGCGGCAAGGTTGCGTACAAGAAAGACGACGGCGAGGAGATTGTAGTCCTCAAAGTCGGCGCGCTGCCGGACACCCTAACCCTGCTGCCGCCACCGTCGCCATACTGCGACTGGGATGGCGATAAATGGGTTGCGAACCCGGCCAAAAAAGCGGAGGCGGAGCAACGCTATCTCAATCTTGTCAAGACGATGGCTCTTAACGACATCGCCAAAGCGGCTCAAGGCATCGTTGCCGAAAAGTCAGGTATGGACAAGCTGCCCGCCTTTGAGGTGGGTACTTGGCCGCTGCAAGCTGCTGAGGCTCACGCATGGCAGGCGGATAACAATGCCCAAACGCCGCTACTCGACCAAATTGCCGCGTCGCGCGGCATGGACCCGGCCGAGCTCAAAGCTGCCGCCCTGCGCAAAACCCTCGCATATGAGGCATTGTGTGCAACCGTTGCAGGGCAACGGCAGGCAATGGAAAAACAGATCGAAATGGCTGAAACCGTCGAAGCGGTCCGTGCGGTAAGTCCTAGATTTAAGGTCGTCTGAACATGAAAGCATATTTTAAAAATATCGCCATCGCCGCCGACCAGCTCGTCAACGCCATGATTGCAGGCAGTCCGGATGAAACCGTCAGCAGCCGTGTCTATCGAGGTGCAGTGTTGGCGGCACAGCCGACCCGCGTTGCCCGAATGGCGTATCGCGCAATAAATGCACTGTTTTTTTGGCAGGACGACCATTGCCGTGCGGCCTACCTGAGAGAAAAGCAGCGGGCGCACTTACCGGATGAGCTGCAATGACTGCCCGCGCTGATTTTGCCGTCAAACAAGGTACCACCGTACCGCTGACCTTTGCCGTACTTGACGGCAAGGGAAAGCCGCATCCATCGCTTAAACATCTGGACAGTGCAGTTTTGACCATTGCCCCGACAGCCGCAGAGGCTTTTGCCTTGCCCCTCTCCGTCAAGCCGGGCGGCATCGGTACGCTCTTGACGGCAGAGCAGACACGCGGATGGCGATGGCGGTGGGCGCGGTACAGCGTGCGCGTTACCGTCAAAGGCGTCGCCGCTGTGATTTACGAGGGTAATTTGACGCTCGAAACAGAGTTGGGAGCTTAGTAATGGCAGAGATAAAAGGCGGTATTACCGTCCACGGCGGCAGCGTTGACAGTATGCCGGTCATCCTCGACGGGCGTACAAGCCTGTACACCGAGGCTATCGAAAGAGGTTTGATAGAGCCTGATACGACTTATGAGCAATTTTTAGATCTTTTGGCAGTCAAGCCGGGCGAGCTTAAAAAGGCCGTCAAAGAGGCGGTCGCTGCGGATTTGGATAATAAAGTTAACGCTGCGGTAGCAGCAGCGGTAGCCCAGCTCAAATTAATCGGGCCGGGAAATGTCGCACCGGTGCAGCCCAGCCCGCAACCGCAACCGGAGCAGCCCGTTTCGCCCGCGCCGAAACCTGCGGCCAATGCAGATATTTCTGATGAGACCTTGGCCGAAGTTTATAAAATTTTAGGGAAAAAAAAGAATGACTAAATCAAACCTTGATCTCGCTGTTATTGAGATTACAAGAACAGTAGATGAAGCCAAAAAACTGGCCGAAACCGGACCTACCGTTAACGAAGAGGGTCATTTGCTGTTTAACGGCAAAAAACTGGCTACGCTCATCATGCCGTCTACTTTGTCTGCTAATGTCGCGCAGGCTTTGGGCAGCGACGAAACCGCCTCGCGCCTGTACCAAGAACAAAGCGAGTTTGAAACGCAACAAGTCAACGCAAACACGCGTATTGCGTTGGAAAACGGCGTGTACTACATCGAGGACGCGCTGCCCGCTGATTTAAAAAACAAGGTGCGTACGCGATGGTATGAAACCAATGAGCGGCCGGAAGAAGCCCTGAAAATTGTGCAGTTGATCCAGGCGTTTTTGGATAAGCTGCCGTCAAACGTATACATAAGCTCGCGCGGGGGCGTGTTCCCGACGACCAAAAACAAAGGCTATGCACCGGATTTTTATGGAGCGGACAACCGTACGGTCAGCCGTGGCGTTAAGCTTAATGGTCAGCCTCATACCATCACAATGACCCTGCATGGTGGTCAATCGTGTTTGTCGCTTCGACGATTTATGTTTAATACCATCGACTTTAGTAAGGCGTGGTTTATCGCCGAGGAGATGGGGCAGGACGTATTCCACCTGTGCGACTGGTCTGAGGGTAACCGTATTATTCACGGCGGTAACATCCGTACCCGGGCGTATCTCAAATATGGTTACGTTCGCGGGGCTGATTTAGATAAGATGCTGTTCCGCCCCATTGATGGGTGGACGAAAGAGCGTCCGCACATTGGTACCGGATTGGGCGAAAAGGGTGCGTTTGAGGGCGGTCTTAATAGCACGACCTATCCGATAGTCGATAATGCTTGTTTTCTTAACAACAGCCTAATTACTGAGCATATTACCCAGTTCCCAGGCTTCAACAAGGACAAAATTTTCGACCTGATTCGCTCCGAGTCGGGCGAACGGTATCTCAGCGCGGGCGGGTATTTCGACGAAAACGGTGAGTCAGCATTCCCGCAGCCCGATGGGACAACCTCCCGCAGTTGGGGCAACTGGCGCGGCTGCCAAGCGGGTAGCCGAGGGTATGGCTGGCGTATCTTCGGTACCAAAAATACACGCGTTGAGTATTTCGACGTCCGAGGTTTTAACGGCGGCGCGGTAGTCTGTGGTTTGTATGGTACGCCGAAGGGCGAAGACATCGGTGCGCGAGACTCGGTCAAGGCGTATGAAAACGGTATCGTTGCCGTCAATACCAAAATCTCCGGCGGTTATTTTACACACAACTATATCTGCGGTGTCGAGGCCATTAGGGTATCAGGCTATGAGTTGTGCGGGATATACGCGCCCGACTCCGTCGTCGGCCATCCCGACGCGCATCTTGAGCATACACGCGGAATCGGCGGTGGTACGTCTCTTGATCCGGGATACCAGCAATGTACATCCCGATATCTGCCGATGGACAATCTGTACATCCACGACAATGTCTTCGGATTAGGAATGCGCAAAGTCATGGATATCCATGTTGGCAACAACGTTAAGATTGTAAACAACAGCGGCCGCGCGATGTATTACGGCATCAGTACGGTAATCGAAGAGATTTTTGCCGGTCAATTAATTGACCATACCAAGCCGAATACAAGTAAGGACACAGCCGACCCAAACAGCTTTTATTATCAAGATTGTAATATTGAGGTGCGCGGAAACGTCATCGTGAGTGGGTTGTTTGGGTTGCACCCGGTCAACGGCGCGAAAGGCGTTAAAACCCGTAAGGATGAGGGCAAATGGTTCTTACGCTGCCACCAAGTATGGGAAGGAAACATTGTCTACGCCCCGCGCGGCATGTTATGTAATTTTGGCCATAACCACTTTGTGGTCAAAAACAACATGTTTACCTTCGCCTTGCCTTTTGGAATCTTTTACGGCTTACACCAAATCTCGCAAATCAGGGTGACCAATGGCGGTAGCGGTTATACGTCTCCTCCCAAAGTAGTGATTACCGGCGGTGGTGCAGAGGCCTTTGACGGGGCTGGTCGTGCCAAGATTAAGGACGGTAAGGTCATCGACATCATCGTGGAGCGCATGGGTAGCCGCTATACCGAGCCGCCAACCGTTACGCTGGTGGGTGGCGGTGGCAGCGGAGCTACTGCCGAGGCATACGTGAATACTTTTACATATGGTATGCAAATCGGTGCGGAGGGTAATTACGGGACGATGTTAGGGTCCAATATTACGGGTAATTACGTGCAAAACTCACCGGACGGTAATTTTATTCGGCAATTTGTGATTGGTAATTTAAGAGGGTCAATTTTTGCGTGTAACTTTGCGGATGTGACACCGTACTCAAGTGTGTCTAGGGCGAAAAAGCCGTTTGGGGATCCGTATGTAAGCAACTCTATCAAGTATCGGGACGGCATCGGTAGTTTAGGTTTTTACGGTGGCGCGCTCGAAACTTGCGAGGTTTGGGGTAATTTTGTTTTTGACCAATTAACCGATAAACTTGAAATTTGGACTGGCGACAATGCAAAAGGCAGTGTACATACAAAATACCTGCCTACCGGTCATCAAGATGTCCTTAATGCTGTCAAGTTTAAGGCTCTTGAGATGCAACTTGCCGCGTTGCAAGAAGAGGTGGCTAATATGAAACTTAAAGCCACAACTACACCGAGTCCGGCTCAACCGCAACCGCCTCAAAATGCTGACAGCGGCAGTGGACAAGACGGTGCAGCTACTGCACAACCGACAACGCCTGTGGCTCCGGCACCGACAACACCGGCACCTGTAACGCCAGCTAACCCACCGGCAAATAGCGATCAGGCGCAAAGCCAGCCTGCGGCCAAGCCCGAAACGTCCATCAAATTTACATTCGACGGTGTGGAAACGACGGCTACGGAGGCTGTCAGCAGCAACGACACAGCGAAGCTGAAAACCTTAAACAACTCCATCAAATCGGGCGAGCCTGAAGGCTGGGTTGGCGCGTTTGGAGAGGTTGATGGGCATAAAGTCATGTTTGCGAGTGCGGCTGGTACTGATAAAGGCGTACGCTATATTGAGAGTGATGGCATTGCGTCTGATGGATCATCAGATAGTGCAATCATTGTGCCGATTAAGGTCTCATCAGTTGCAAGTAACGGCGGGTCTTTTGCGGCGGTAGTCCTTAATGGCCGCAATATCGTCAACTCAGGTCTGCTGGTGACGGACGCAGATGGCGGATTTAAGTTGCGACCTGTTGACGGTACGACCGTTAACGGACAACCAATTTCCGCCGGCAAAATCTACGAATACGATAAATGGCATGTTGCCGTTATCACCATAAAATCAGGCGAGGACCGTCGATTTGATAAAGTAAGATTTGGCCTTAACCATGCGGGCAACTCGGGACGTAGCGTAACGATTGGTGCAGGCATCGAGTTTGTTCAAGGGGACATCAGTAAGGCGGCTGATAAAGCAGCAGCATTGATAGCTAAATACAGCAACGATGCGCCTGTTACTCCAAGCCCTGCCACTCCACCGCAATCTGACAGTGGCTCACAAGGTAATCCGCCAGCAAGTAGCGGGACTAGTCAAGGCGGTGCAAGTGCTGCACAACCGACAACACCAGCTCCAGCTACGTCAGCAACAAATAGCGATGGAGCTACGCAAAGCCAGCCAGCCGCTAATCGGTTTGCCAACCTCAAACGCAGTATCAGCTTTTTTGGCGACTCAACAAATGCGCGCATTGGCGACCACGCAATAAAAGTAGCAAAAGACGATAACATCCCAGTTATCAACAATGCCCAAGGCGGCAGCTTGGCATCCTATGCGCTTATGTCGATGGACGGGTCTCCTGTTGATGTTAAATTTAATGTCGATACCATTCCAGCAAAAGGCCAGAATGTGTTTGTAGAGGGAGAATTGGTTTACGGCGAAAATGTGACGCCATTCAGCTTGCATTCAACTGTTGTCATGATAGGTGATGGGATTGAAGCCTCTATCGTAGGGCAAACTGCAAATGTCAAAATCTTTCCGCGCGACAACCAGTCCCATAGTGTCGTTGTAGGCGATAAATATCCTGTACGTCTCAAAAATAGTGGCGGCGTCGATGGCATTTGCGTCCTTGCCACTGGCAAAAACGATGTTAACGGTGCTAACTGGGGCAATTGGCAGGCAGCGTTAGAGCGTGTTAAAGGGTACATTCAAAAGTGTATCGCCCTTGTACAGCCAAAAGATGCACCTCGATATATTGTCTTGCCTATTTGGGCTGATAACAAGGCTGGATGGGCGAAAGAAGAACATCCTTACCGCCACCAGCTTAAAGATGAGCTAAACAAGTGGATACGCACAACGTACGGCGAAAACGTATATGACATTGAGTCGTATATGTTGTCAGAGCAGATTTGGGCGGATACTGGCATCACGCCAAATGAGGCTGACAAACAGGCTCAAAAAGACGGGATTATGCCGTTATCTCTGTCTTATGACGGCGGTGCACATTTCTTGCCTGCTGTCGAGGCTGTTATCGCTGGCAAGATTATTGCCAAAGCAAAAGAGTTACATTATTTGTAATGGTTAAAAATAAAAGGTCGTCTGAAAACAGGCGACCTTAGAAAGGAGATTGAAAAATAAAGTGGGACGGCGACGTAGCGGTGCGGGAACACCGCTACGCCAGCCAAGCAGAGCAACCCTGCATTGACTTCTAGGCCGCCTTAGTCTCTAGAGACGGAGGCATTCTATCCGTGATATGGGAGTGAGTGCAAATGCAAATTTTCCGCGAAATGCGCTGCAAATACTGCGGCAAACTGCTTGCCAAAGGCAGCGGATACGTGCAAATCAAATGTGCACGCTGTAAAAACATCAATTCATTCAGTAACTAAAAAATCAGCAGAGTGCCGTTGAGCATCTCATTTTATCTGACTCCGAGCGTCCCGAATGCCGCAAATTAGGAGTATATATATGATGCAAAAAACACAACAGACTCTACCGATTATCCCTTGGATGGGTGGTAAACGCCGATTGGCAAAACACCTGTTGCCCATGTTCCCCGAGCATTCTTGTTATGTTGAGCTGTTTTCAGGTGGCGCGGCGTTGTTCTTCATGCGCCCAACGCCTGCTAAAGTGGAGGTACTCAACGACATCAACGGACAGCTCATCAACCTGTACCGCGTGGTACAACACCACTTTGACGAGTTCGTCCGCCAGTTTGAGTGGTCACTGACAAGTCGAGAGGTCTTTGCCCGTCTGCAAAGCACCCCGCCTGATTGCATGACCGATATTCAACGAGCTGCCCGGTTCTTTTATTTGCAGCACAATGCCTTCGGTGGCAAGACCGTCCATCAACATTTTGGCACGGCTACCACGTCAAAAGCGTGGGATGCGTCGCAAATTAGAGCAAAACTGACAGCAGCCCAAGTCCGGCTGAGAGGTGTGTTCGTCGAAAACGAGACGTGGGATCGATGCTTCAAACGGTATGACCGAGAGCATACCTTCTTCTACGCAGACCCGCCGTACTGGCAAACCGCAGGTTACGCCCACGCATTCGATTGGACGCAGTATGAGCTGCTGGCCAAAGCAATGGCGGAGAGCAAGGGCAAATTCATGCTGTCCATCAATGACCATTCTGATATAAGGGAGTTGTTCAAAGACTTCCGCATCACCCCGCTTGAGCTTGCCTATACGGTCGGCAGAGACAAAACCGGTAAAACCAGCGGCGAGCTGGCCATATGTAATTGGTAAAATAAAAAGCGACGGTGACGTCGCTTTTTTAAAAAGTGAAAATTAGTTGCAAATATTGCAATAAAAAACCGAGCAGATTATCTCAAAAATTGCGTCGGTTTTTCGCGAGCGGCTTCACGTGCTGTACCGTACGGCGGGGTATAGGGAATTGCTTGCGGAGCATTCCATGGTTCAAAGCATGTCGCGAAAGGCGAACTGCTGGGACAATGCGCCGATGGAAAGCTTCTTTGCGGTGTTGAAGACGGAGTGTTTCTATAACGCAGGTGAATTGACGGTGGACGAATTGATGAAGCAGATAGATGACTATATGGATTACTACAACCGGGAGCGTTGCAGTTTGAAATTGAAAAAGCTGAGTCCTGTCGCATACAGAACCCAGCTTACACAGAGCGCCTGAAAAGGCTTTTATGAGTGTCCAAGATTTGGGGGCCAGTTCAGCTTTCAGACGACCTCTTCTTCTTTTCGCGGGTTATTCCGCCACACGGTTCAGTGCCGAACGAATCAGCATCTGCGTGCCGAACCAGCCCCAGTAAATGCGGTGATGGACAATTTTTCCACCGGCAATCTGCATGAGTTCCAAAATATCTACTTGATCGCCGTCGGGCGTTTCGCGCGGGTATTCCCAAACCAGCGTGTCCCCCGTCGTGAAATGCGTGCCGTTGCGATACCAGCGTACCAATTCATTCGGTCGGCGGCGCGTTCCTTCTTCTAAAAAAGCCAGGATGTCGGCTTTGCCGCGCAAAATGCCGCTTTGCCGCTGCATGATAAGGGGAACGAGCGGGCTTTCGAAAACGGCGTTGTCGTCATACAGGCTGATCAGTCGGGCGGTGTCGCGGTTTTTGGCAAACTCGTGCCAGTCGTTGTAAATGCGTTCGAAATCGTTCATAAAGGCCGTTTTTCGGTCTGCCTGACTCTAATTTTTCCGCGCAGTAACAAATTCTGCCAGCAGCCGCAAATACAGTGCTTTTGCGCCGAAGGGTTCGAGCAGGGCGGCGGCTTCGGCAGTCAGGGTTTCGGCGTAGGCGCGGGCGGCTTGCAGGCCCATCAGTTTGACGTAGGTCGGTTTGTCGTTGTCGCTGTCTTTGCCGGCGGTTTTGCCCAGGGTGGCGGTGTCGGCTTCGCAGTCCAACACGTCGTCGATGACTTGGAACGCCAAGCCAAGTTTGGCAGCGTAGTTGTCTAAGGTGCGGACGTCGTCTGAATCCAAAACGGGGCAGGCAAGCGCGCCCAGTACAACAGCGGCGCGGATAAGGGCACCGGTTTTGAGGCTGTGCATCTGCTCCAACTGCGCCTGATTCATGGCTTTGCCTACGTTGGCAAAGTCGATGGCTTGTCCGCCCGCCATGCCGAGGCTGCCGGATGCTTTGGCGAGCGTGGACAACATGGCGATTTGGCGTTCGGCGGGCAGTCCGGTCGGACGGCTCAATACGTCGAAGGCTTGGGTTTGCAGCGCGTCGCCGACCAAGAGGGCGGTGGCTTCGTCGTATTTCACATGGCAGGTCGGTTTGCCGCGCCGCAGGCTGTCGTTGTCCATTGCGGGCATATCGTCATGAACCAAGGAATAGACGTGCACCATTTCAATCGCCGCCATGGCTTGTTCGACGGCGTTTTGGTCGGCATCGTCCAATTCGGACGCGGCGAGCACCAAGAGCGGGCGCAGCCGTTTGCCGCCGCCGAGGGTAACGTAACGCATGGCTTCGTGCAGCGTGTGCGGCACTTGGTTTTCAGACGGCAGGAAACGCTCCAGCAGCAATTCTGTCTGCGCTTGGGCTTTTTGCTGCCATGCTTTCAATTCATTCGCCGGGTTCAAGGTTCAGCTCCTTCAGTTCGCCCGCGTCCAATACTTGCAGTTTTTGTTCGACTTCCGCCAGCTTGGTTTGGCAGTATCTGACCAGCTCGTTGCCTTCCTGATAGGCTGCCAGAGCATCTTCCAGCGGCATTTCGCTGCTTTGCATGGACTGGGTCAGGGTTTCGAGGCGGGCGAGGGCTTCTTCAAAGGATTTGGGGGCTTTTTTCATGATGATGCGGGCAAAAAATCAAAGCGGTATTGTAGCATTTTATGGGCTGCTTCTTGGTCAGGAACGGAAAAAGGTCGTCTGAAAACCTGATTTCCAAGTTTTCAGACGACCTTTTGAGCTGATGATACGGTAAAAATCAGTCTTTCAGCATGGCGGCGCCGAACGTACCGCTCTTGCCTTCGCTCGGATGGTCGAAGCGGCCGGCCATTTCTTCCGCCTGCGGACCCAGGAAAATGCCCGACATACTGTTTTTAGTTGTCCCGTCCACATAAACAAAACGGTTACCGGCGATATTGGCCTGGAGCATTACGGGGTTAAAACGTCCTTCTGCCGAATAAACACCGCCGGTCAGCGATTTTTCACCAAAATCAACATTGAACAAGGATGAGCCGACAGTGTTGATGTTGGATGCGTCATTGTAGAACGCATTGCCTTGGTAGATAGCCGAACCGGTTTGCGGCATGGCTTCGACAGGCGTCATCAGGCCTTGGTAGAACACCAGGGATGAATTGAGCTCGCCGTTGTCCTTTTTGCTTCCGTAAAAACCGTAATGGCCGTATTGCAGATGCGTACCGATGGCGCGGATAATTTTGTTATCCGATAAGGACAGCATACCGTTTGCCGCGTCAAATGTTTGTGGCAGCAGGTTGATTTTTTGTCCGTTGACTTCGAGGACATCAGGATTACCCACTCTGTTAATCACTTTGTTATCGGCACCGTCAACCGACAACATGGTGTAAAAACCGCCGATTGATTGCATAGCCGGAGCAACCTCCGCTTTTGGGGTAACTTCTTCAGCGGCTTTGCGTTCTTCTTCAGCTTTAGCTTTAGCGGCTTCTTCAGCGGCCTTGCGTTCTTCTTCAGCTTTAACTTTTGCAGCTTCTTCAGTAGCTTTACGTTCAGCTTCAGCTTTAGCTTTGGCAGCCTCTTCAGCGGCCTTGCGTTCTTCTTCAGCTTTAACTTTTGCAGCTTCCTCAGCAGCTTTACGTTCGGCTTCTGCTTTAGCTTTGGCAGCTTCTTCGGCAGCTTTGCGCTCGGCTTCAGCTTTGGCTTTTGCAGCTTCTTCCGCAGCTTTTCGTTCCGCTTCAGCCTTGGCTTTAGCTTTGGCAGCTTCTTCGGCAGCTTTGCGTTCTTCTTCAGCTTTAGCTTTAGCGGCTTCTTCAGCGGCCTTGCGTTCTTCTTCAGCTTTAACTTTTGCAGCTTCTTCAGCAGCTTTACGTTCAGCTTCGGCTTTAGCTTTGGCAGCCTCTTCAGCGGCCTTGCGTTCTTCTTCAGCTTTAACTTTTGCAGCTTCCTCAGCAGCTTTACGTTCGGCTTCTGCTTTAGCTTTGGCAGCTTCTTCGGCAGCTTTGCGCTCGGCTTCAGCTTTGGCTTTTGCAGCTTCTTCCGCAGCTTTTCGTTCCGCTTCAGCCTTGGCTTTAGCTTTGGCAGCTTCTTCGGCAGCTTTGCGTTCTTCTTCAGCTTTAGCTTTAGCGGCTTCTTCAGCGGCCTTGCGTTCTTCTTCAGCTTTAACTTTTGCAGCTTCTTCAGCAGCTTTGCGCTCGGCTTCTGCTTTAGCTTTGGCAGCCTCTTCAGCGGCCTTGCGTTCGGCTTCTGCTTTAGCTTTGGCTGCTTCTTCTGCAGCTTTGCGCTCGGCTTCTGCTTTAGCTTTAGCAGCTTCTTCCGCAGCTTTACGTTCCGCTTCAGCTTTGGCTTTAGCAGCTTCTTCAGCGGCTTTACGTTCAGCCTCTGCCTTGGCTTTAGCAGCCTCTTCGGCAGCTTTACGTTCAGCTTCAGCTTTAGCTTTGGCAGCTTCTTCGGCAGCTTTGCGCTCGGCTTCAGCTTTGGCTTTTGCAGCTTCCTCAGCCGCTTTGCGTTCAGCTTCAGCTTTGGCTTTTGCAGCTTTTTCAGCCTCTTCTGCCGCTTTACGTTCGGCTTCAGCTTTGGCTTTAGCAGCTTCTTCCGCAGCTTTGCGCTCGGCTTCTGCTTTAGCTTTGGCAGCCTCTTCAGCGGCCTTGCGTTCTTCTTCAGCTTTAACTTTTGCAGCTTCCTCAGCAGCTTTACGTTCGGCTTCGGCTTTAGCTTTGGCGGCTTCTTCCGCAGCTTTTCGTTCCGCTTCGGCTTTGTCGTTGCTATCCGCTTTTACGTCTTGATTCTGGTTTTCAGACGACGTTTGTGTTGAATTTACGGAATCTTCGACTTCTTTATGGATATTTTCTTCAGATGCTTCTAAAGCATTATTTGCATCAGCTTGATTACCGGCAGGAGGGGTTGCCGTTCTTTCCGTTTGTCCGGATGGATTCGGAATATTGCCCGGCTGGACAATCGGGTAAGTCGGGGTTGGAGCGACAGACGGTGTACCGCCTCCGCCACCTCCTCCACAGGCTGTTAATATTGAAACGGCAATACAAGATAAGATATGAGGGTAAGGCGTTTTCATCGTAATGTTCTCAATTTAAAGTAGTTATGTGAAAATCATTCTATGCGTTTTTCATTTTTATGTCATCTGATTTTTGCGACGAAAGGTATCATTTTTAGTTAAACGGTTTATTTTATTTGCATTTTTTTAGTGTAAAATATGCAAAAAGCGCGATAAATGGTCGTTTTTTATACTCAAACGGTATGTTTTTATTGTGTTATAATCCGCACTTCATACAGGTCGGACAGACAGTCGCCGCGTATCGCGTAAGGCATACGGGGAGGAAAGTCCGGGCTCCGCAGAGCAGGATGCCGGCTAACGGCCGGGCGCGGAAACGCGACGGAAAGTGGAACAGAAAGCAATACCGCCGACGGCCACCTTCGGGCGGCACGGGTAAGGGTGAAAAGGTGCGGTAAGAGCGCACCGTGCACTTGGTAACAAGGCGCAGCAGGCTAAACCCCATCCGGAGCAAGACCAAACAGAACGCATTGACGCTGCTCGCCGAGCGTTCGGGTAGGTTGCTGGAGTGCATCAGTAATGGTGTGCCTAGAGGAATGACTGTCCGAGACAGAACCCGGCTTACCGTCCGGCCTGTATGTCCCGATTATTGAAAAAGGTCGTCTGAAAAATAGAAATCTGTTTTTCAGACGACCTTTTGCTTTATCCGGGCAATCTATCAGTTTGACAGTTTTTTAATATTACGTTAAAAAAGGTTATGCCATATATGGCTGAAAAATGGACGGTGCAAAATGTGCCGCAACTGAAAATAAAAGGCGGTTTCAACGCCTTTGGAGAACTTTTATGTCTGACAACTACTCCGCCCGCAAGGGAAAAACCTTCTTCGGGCATCCCATCCAGCTTTCTACTCTGTTCCACATCGAATTGTGGGAACGTTTCTCGTTTTACGGTATGCAGGGTATCTTATTGATTTATCTGTATTACACTGCCGACAAAGGTGGTTTGGGCATAGACAAGTCGCTCGCCGGCGGCATCGTCGGCGCGTACGGCGGCAGTGTTTATTTGTCCACCATACTCGGCGCATGGCTTGCCGACCGGATTTGGGGCGCGGAAAAAACGCTGTTTATTTCCGGCATCGTGGTCATGCTCGGACACATCGTTTTGGCAATCGCACCGGGTCTCTACGGTCTGCTGTGCGGCTTGGTACTTATCGCATTGGGCAGCGGCGGCGTGAAATCGTCGGCAAGCTCGATGGTCGGCTCGCTTTATGAGGCGGACGATATGAAGCCCCTGCGCGATGCGGGTTTTTCGATTTTCTATATCTCCATCAACATCGGCGGCTTCTTAGGCCCGCTCCTGACCGGCTTGCTGCAAACCGAGATGGGTTTCCACTATGGTTTCGGCGCGGCGGCAGTCGGTATGGCTTTGGGGCTGTGGCGTTACTCCGTCGGGCGCAAACTGCTGCCGCACACGCCTGCGCCCAATCCTTTGCGTCCTGAAAAAGTGAAAACCGCTGCGGCAATAGGTGTGTTGATTGTCTTAATTGTCGGCAGCCTGATTGCGTCAGACACGCTCAATTTGGACAACTTCTCCAAATTCCTGCTCGGCACGGTCATCCTCACCGTCATCGCCTATTTCGCGCGACTGCTCGGCAGCAGCCATGTGTCGTCTGAAAACAAACGCTACATCACCGCCTATATTCCGCTGTTTCTGACCATCTGCCTGTTTTGGGCTGTCTGGTTCCAAGTTTATACTGTGGCAACGGTGTACTTTGACGAAACGGTTGACCGAACCATAGGCGGCTGGACTGTCCCCGTTGCCTGGAAAGATTCCATCCAAAGCATGTGGGTCGTTCTCTTTTCCGGCGTGATGGCGGCGATTTGGACGAAAATGGGCAAACACCAGCCGAAAACCCCATTGAAATTTACATTGGCGATGATTGTCGTCGGCGTATCCTATCTTGGGTTTGTACCGTATATCTCATCCGGCACGCCCATGCCGATCATCGTTTTCGCGCTGATCCTGCTTGCCATCACCATAGGCGAACTCATGATCTCTCCGATTTCGCTTTCCGTTTCCACCAAAATCGCCCCACCCATGTTCAAAACCCAAATGGTCGCGCTCAATTTCTTAGGGCTCTCATTGGGCTTCACTTTGGGCGGCGTGCTGTTTAAAGAAGGATTCAACGATAAAGCACCGCTGGATTTCTACTGGATGCTTTGCGGCATAGGCGTGATAACCGGTGTGGTATTGTTATTGCTTGTTCCCGTTTTGAATAAAATGCTCAAAGGCGCGGATTAAAAACCGCTCTGAGCAAGACATGCAAAAGGTCGTCTGAAAAATTTTTCAGACGACCTTTTGCATGAACGCGGTTTGCCGTTCTTGCGCTGGGAACCGTCAAACCAAATGTTCCGCCAAAAATTCAAGGGCGAAGGCGACGGCCTGATTTCTGACGGCCTCTCGGTCGCCGCTGAAGATTTTCATTTGCTCCAGCGATTCGGTCGGCGTGGACAACCCGAACCACACCGTGCCGACGGGTTTTGCCGCGCTGCCTCCGCCGGGGCCTGCGATGCCGGAAATACTCAGGGCGTAGTCGGCTTGTGCGACGGCTTTGGCACCTCGTGCCATTTCGTACACGGTTTCACGGCTGACCGCGCCGTGTTTCAGCAGCGTGTCGGGCATGACGCCGAGGCGTTCTTCTTTGGCTTGGTTGCTGTAAGTCACGAAACTTTGATGAAACCATTGCGAGCTGCCCGCGATGCTGGTGAATGCGCCCGCAAGCAGGCCGCCCGTGCAGGATTCGGCGCAGGTAACGGTTTGTCGGTGTCGGGTGAGGTGTTCGGCGATGGTTTGCAGCGCGGTCATGGGACTTTCTTTCTTCAATGGCGGCGGATTCGTCGGGGGCGGACAGGAAATAGATTATAGGTCGATTGCCGATGGTGGCGGAAGGTCGTCTCCAACTGCGTTTTCAGACGATCTGAAGGACATTCTATTCCGCACCCGCCTTCTTCCCGTCCTTCACCAGCACAATCACCAATTCGCTGTCGTCGGTTATTTTGATGGCAACGTATTCGCTACCATCCGCCTTCAGGACGCTGCCCTGCCGCAATTCCTGCCTTTTTCCGCTGTCAAACAAAAATACCGAGCTGCCTTTGGTTTGGGTAACCAGCAGGGTGTGGCCGGGGTGGTTGTGGCGGGGGATTTCCTTGCCTTTGGGCAGGGTTTCACGGATGACGGTGTAGTTGACGCCTTCAAAGACTTTACACGTGCTTTGGGCGATTTCGGCGGCAGGCGCGGCAGCGGCGGAGAGGCCGAGGAGAACGGCGAAAAGTTGGGTTTTGATGTTTTTCATGATGGTTTTCCTTTGGTTGCAGACAAAATTTATGGCAGATCAAAATTGCAATGATACGGCGTTGTCAACACCCTTATGTACTGTACTCTCTGTACACAGCGGGCGTTGTTGCCTTGTCTCATTTTTATTTTAATCCACTATCTGTTTCGGTCGGTTTGGGTCGTCTGAAAGTGGAATATAGCCGCGTTATTTGTTTTCGTAACCGGTTTGATTAGACTCCGTATGGCGGTTTTCGTTTCGTTCCGAATGCAAGCCTGCGGCTTACTACCCTCTCCCTAACCCTCTCCCACGGGGAGAAGGGACGGGTTGCCGCAGCCTCGCTGTTTGCCGCATAAGAACGTGTTCATTGTCTCAGCCTCTGCTGTAAACTATCGGCATGAACAGAAAAACCTACCCAAGCGATATCAGTCGCGAGCAATTTGCGCCTCTCCTTCCCCTGCTGGAAAGTGCCCGTAAACGCACAGCGCCACGCCAGGTGGACTTGTACGATGTCTTTTGTGCCATTCTCTACCTGCAACGCACTGGCTGCTCCTGGCGCGCTTTGCCGGGCGACTTCCCCAAATGGCGCACCGTGCATTCCTACTTCCAGAGATGGACCGAACCACGCGAGAGTGGCATCAGCATCCTTGAGGAAGCATTAAAAAAATCAGGTAGTTGCGGAGCACCGCAAGCAGGGGCGCCATGAAGCAACTATAGTCAATTAAAAATAAAATAGTACAATACTCAACTTTGAAGGTCTAACCATGGCATACTCTGCGGACTTAAGAAACAAAGCTTTAAACTATTACGAACAATGCAAAAATATCAGCCAAACCGCAGCAACGTTTAATTTGTCAAGAAACACGCTTTACCTGTGGATTCGCCTTAAAAAACAAACAGGCAGCCTAAAACATCAAGTTACCGGTCTAAATGCCGTAAAATTGGATAGGCAAAAACTGGCTCAATATGTTGAGCAGCACCAGGATGCCTATCTGCATGAAATCGCCAAACATTTTGATTGTACGCCAGCCGCCGTTTGCTATGCACTCAAACAGATGGGGATGACGCGCAAAAAAAGACCACCACTTACAAAGAACAAGATCCGGCCAAAGTAACGCATTATTTGACACAGCTGGCCGAATTTTCCGGCTACCAACGTGTTTATTTGGATGAAACAGGATTTGACCGCTACCTGTTTTCCGTCCCTATGCCCGCAGCCCGAAAGGGCAAATAGTGAAAGCGCAGATAAGTGGAAAAAGATACCGACGCTTATCTTTGGTGTCCGCACAAGTCGGCAACCGGCTGATCGCTCCGATGGTTTATCAAAATACGATGACCGGGGTCTTTTTTGAAGCGTGGTTTCAGCAATGCCTACTGCCCGCATTGACTCAAAAATCGGTGATTATTTTAGATAATGCACGATTTCACCGTATGGGTGTTTTACGGGAAATGGCGGAAAAATTGGGACATAAGGTATTGCCTCTTGCACCTTATTCACCTGAGCTCAACCCGATTGAGAAGGTGTGGGCGAATATTAAGCGGTATCTGCGAACCGTATTGTCTGATTACGCCCGATTTGACGATGCGTTACTGTCCTATTTTGATTTTAATTGACTATACTTTCCTGATTATTGATGCGCAGAGTGTGAAGAACACGGATACCGCCATGGAAAAAGGCTACGATGCGGGCAAGAAGGTTAGCGGTATCAAGCGACATATAGCGGTTGACACGCAAGGTTTGCCGCATGCCCTTGCGGTAACGACGGCGGATGTTACGGATAGAAAAGGCTGCCTGGTGGCATTGGAACGTGGGCGGGATAATCTTGGTGCGATACAAAAAATCCTTGCTGACGGTGGTTACACGGGTAAGGCATTTGCTTCGTCGGTACAGGAGTTGATTGGTGCGGAGGTAGAGATTGCCAAACGAAACGAATTGCACCGTTTTGCAGTATTGCCGAAGCGATGGGTAGTAGAGCGCAGCTTTTCCTGGTTGGAAAAGAACAGGCGGCTTTGGAAAAACTGCGAGCGTAAGTTGAGTACCAGTCTGCAAATGGTAGCTTTGGCTTTCTTGGGAGTCCTGCTACGAAGACTATGAACACGCTCTAAGCTCGAGTGCGGACTGCCATCAGTCTGAATCTTTGATTCAACCGCTCAATGCGTGTGCCTGCAGTGTTCCAAAAGGTCGTCTGAAAACGAGGTTTCCGAAGGAAGTCAAGTTTCTGCGAAGTTAAAACGAAGTTTCAACGAAGTGAAAAGCAGCCTGCACGTTGAAAATGCTGTCCAAGCAAACCTGCGGTTTGCCGCCCTCTCCCTGTCCCTCTCCCACGGGGAGAGGGGATTGGGTTGCAGGCTGCTTTTAAGGTTCAGGCAATTTTTAACTCTTGTTGAAGCTGTACTTTCAAAAGTTGCACTTTAGCTTCGCAGAAACTCCGTTTCCTCCGGAAACCCCGTTTCAGACGACCTTATTTAAACCGATAGGTAAACGCTGCGTTCACTGTCCGCAGTGCGCCGTAACTGTGGCGGTCGGGCTGGGTGCGGTAGTGTTTGTTGAACAGGTTGTCCACGTTCAGCGACAGTTCGGCGCGCGGATTGAAGCGGTAACGCGCCATGATGTCGGCGACGGCGTAGGCTTTTTGGCGGCTGTTGGCGGCGGCGCGGGCTTTGGCAGCGGGGTTGGGGATGCGGAGCGTGGCAGGGTCGGTGTGGGTTTCGCTCTGCCAGCGTACACCCGCACCGATGGTCCAGCCGCTGGGGGCTTCGGGGGCGAAGTGGTAGGCGGTGAAGAGTTTGAAGCTGCGTTCGGGCACGCTGTCGGGGTTCAGGCGGCTGCCGTCTTGGTCGCGGGTTTTGCTTTGGCTGTAGCCTGCCTGTATCTGCCATTCGGGTGTGATGCGGCCGCCGACTTCGATTTCCCAGCCGTGGGTTTTGGCTTGGTTGGCGGCGCGGTAGTAGGTGTTGCCGCTCGGGTCGCGGCCTGCTGCGGTGGCGAGGTTGTTTTTACGGGCGCGGTACACGGCGGCGGATGCGTTCAGACGGCCTTCAAGCCATTCGCCTTTGATGCCGGCTTCCAGATTGTTGCCGGTTACGGGTTTCAGGTAGCTGCCGTGTTCGTCTTTTTGCGATTGTGGGACGAACAGGCTGCTGTACGAGCCGTAAAGCGACAGGTTGTCGGTCAGGTCGAACACGATGCCTGTGTAGGGGGTGAAACGGTTGGCACGGATGGTGGGCGTACCTCCGGTGTGGCTGTCGTAGCTTCCGCCCGTGCGGTAACGGGTGTATCGTCCGCCCAAAATCAGCGAAAGGTTGTCGGCGGCGCGGAAGCGGGTGGCGAGATAGCCGCCGATTTGCCGCCTGGTGCCGTATTGCGGGATGGTTTGGGCAAACGATGATGGCTGCGGATAGACGCCCATGCGGGAAAATTCGTAGGCGTTGGGGATGGCGTTGGGGATGATGCTGCGTTCGCCGTATTTGTTGCTGGCGTATTTGTAGCCGTTGATACCCGCGATTAAATCGTGTTCGCGGCCGAACAGGCGGTATTTGCCGGTCAATGATACGCTGGCGCTATGGGTGCGCGGGTCGGCGTGCCAATAACCGGGAATCAGGTCGGTGGCGGCGGTGTTGTGGTCGATGGAAAGCACGCCTGCTACGCCGTAGGGCTGGCGGAAGCGGCTGCGGGTGTAGTCGTATTCGGCTTTGAGTTTCCAGTCTTGGTTGAAGCGGTGTTCGATGCCGGCGAACAGGTTGAGCGCACGGTGGCGGCTGTTCGCCCAATTTGTGGCGGGGTTGTCTTTCGGGCCGAAGGCGGTGGCATAACCTTGGCTGTCGTACACGGCGTAGCTGAGCGGCGCGTCGGCGGTTTCTTTCGCCTGCTGGTAGTCCATGCCTGCGTGGACGCGGGTTTGCGGTGCGATGTCGTATTCCAAAATGCCGTAGAGTTCGGCATCGTGGCTGCGTTCGCGCTGCCGCCACGAGTCGCCGCGTCCGAAGGTGGAAACCAGGCGGCCGCGCAGCGTGCCTTCGGCGTTCAGGCTGCCCGATACGTCCGCGCCCAGCCCGAAATGTTTGCGGTTTCCCGCTTCGGCGCGGACTTCAAACAAGGGATTGCGGGTCGGGCGTTTGCGTACCAGATTGACGGTGGCGGAAGGCTCGCCCGTGCCGTCCAGCAGCCCCGCCGCGCCGCGCACGACTTCCACGCGCTCATAGGCGGCGGTGTTGGCATTGCCCGTATCGGCCAGCGCATCGGCAACGGGGATGCCGTTGATTTGGTAGTTGGCGATGCGGCTGCCGCGCGCGAACAGGTAGTTGTAGCCCGCGCGGTCGGAGCCGTAAATCTGGCGGCTGGTGCCGGTCGCCTGCAACAGGGCGCGGTCGAGCGTTTTGATGTTTTGGTCGCGCATTTGTTGCGATGTGATGACGCTGACGCTCTGCGGGATTTCGCGCAGGGTCATGGGCAGCCCGAGCGGGGTGTGCGTGCCGGAAACGGTGTAGCCGTCGTTGGAACTCGCGGTGCGGTCGGCGGTAACGGTGATGGTCGGCAATTCGGTGCTTTCCTGCGGTTTGGGGTCGTCTGAAACAGAAACATCGGCCTGCGCGTACACGGGCAGCAGAGCGGCAAACAGCAGGGAGTATTTGAAGCGTGTCATGGGATTTCCTTTGTGTGTTGGTGTGCGGTGGGGTTGTGCTTTCGGCATATTGAAGGTGCAGGCTGCTTTTAGCTTCGCAGAAACTCGACTTCCTTCGGAAACTTCGTTTTAGCTTCGCAGAAACTCAGCTTCCTTCGGAAACTTCGTTTTAGCTTCGCAGAAACTCAGCTTCCTTCGGAAACTTCGTTTTCAGGCGGCCTCGGACGGGTCGGGCAGCTCAATCAGCACCACTGAGCAGCCGTTTTCCGAACGCGGGCGGTGCGACACCGACTTTGGCACAACCGCCATCTCGCCTTCGCGTATCGTCATGCTGCCGCCGTCGGCGAAGTCCACCGCCATATCGCCCTCCACGGCAAACAGCACTTTGTCGCTGTATCCGTGCGTGTGCCAACCGTAATCGCCCAAAAGTTTGACCAGGCGGAATTGGAACCCGTGGCGGTTGATGATTTCGGGCTGCCAATATTCTTTGATGGCGGCAAGGTGCTGTTTCAGGTTGATGGTTTCGTTTTGCATGGGGTTCTCCTATGGGTTGGGTGGTTTACGATGTGGTTTGTCGTTTTGGTTTCGTTGCAGGCTTCTTTCAGTGGGCGGAGTTGTAACGGAAGTGTTATCGGCTTTGATGGAAGCTTGCGGCTTGCGGCTTACTGCCCTCTCCCTAACCCTCTCCCACGGGGAGAGGGGACGGGCTACCGTAGCCTCGCTGTTTGCCGCATAAACTCGGGTGCGGACTGCCATTGGTCTGAATCTTTGACTCAGCCGCTCAATGCGTGTGCCTATGGTGTTCCAAAAGGTCGTCTGAAAACAAGGTTTCCGAAGGAAGTCGAGTTTCTGCGAAGCTAAAGTACAGCTTCAACAAGAGTTAAAATTTGCCTGAACCCTAAACCCAATCCCCTCGCCCCGTGGGAGAGGGTCAGGGAGAGGGCGGCAAACCGCAGGTTTGCTTGGACGGCATTTTCAACGTGCAGATCGCTTTTTGCTTCTTTTGCAGCTTCGGTTTTAGCTTCGCAGAAACTCCGCTTTCTTCGGAAACCTCGTTTTCAGACGACCTTTCTGTTTTCAGTGCATAGGCTTTGTGAAAGCGTTATCGGCTTTGATGCAAGCCTGCGGCTTACTGCCCTCTCCCTAACCCTCTCCCATTGGGAGAGGGGACGGGTTGCCGCAGCCTTGCTGTTTGCCGCATAAACTCGAGTGCGGACTGCTATCGGTCTGAATCTTTGATTCAGACGGTCGATGCGTGTGCCTATGGTGTTCCAAAAGGTCGTCTGAAAACGAGGTTTCCGAAGGAAGTCGAGTTTCTGCGAAGCTAAAGTGCAGCTTCAACAAGAGTTAAAATTTGCCTGAACCCTAAAAGCAGCCGGCAACCCCATCCCCTCTCCCCGTGGGAGAGGGCTAGGGAGAGGGCGGCAAACCGTAGGTTTGCTTGGGTGACATTTTCAACGTGCAGGCTGCTTTTCACTTCTTTTGCAGCTTCGGTTTTAGCTTCGCAGAAACTCCGCTTCCTTCAGAAGCTCCGTTTTCAGACGACCTTTCCGTTTTCAGTGCACAGGCTTTGTGAAAGCGTTATCGGCTTTGATGTAAGCCTGCGGCTTACTGCCCTCTCCCTAACCCTCTCCCACGGGGAGAGGGGACGGGCTACCGTAGCCTCGCTGTTTGCCGCATAAACTCGGGTGCGGACTGCCATTGGTCTGAATCTTTGACTCAGCCGCTCAATGCGTGTGCCTATGGTGTTCCAAAAGGTCGTCTGAAAACAAGGTTTCCGAAGGAAGTCGAGTTTCTGCGAAGCTAAAGTACAGCTTCAACAAGAGTTAAAATTTGCCTGAACCTTAAAAGCAGCCTGCAACCCCATCCCCTCTCCCCGTGGGAGAGGGCTAGGGAGAGGGCGGCAAACCGAAGGTTTGCTTTGGCAGCATTTTCAACGTGCAGGCTGCTTTTCACTTCTTTTGCAGCTCCGTTTTCAGACGACCCCTATTCTTTCCCCGCCGAAACGGGTTCGGCCTTTTCAAACGCCGCCTTCAACTGTTCTGCCGCCTGTATCAACTGCCGCGCGCCGCCCGCGACAATGTAGTTCGCGGCAGGCATGACGATGATTTGTTTGCGCTTCCAAGCGTTCGTGCCGCGTACCAGCGCGTTATCCAACACTTCGACAGCCGCCGGCCCTTCCTGTCCGATGGCGGCGGTACGGTCGATGATGAAAATCCAGTCGGGGTTTTTCTCTTTGATGTATTCGAAGGAAACGGGCTGCCCGTGCCCCTCGCTGCGTAAAGATTCATCCACGGACGGCAGGCCGATGTCGCCATGTATCCAGCTGGCCAACCGCGACTGCGTGCCGAAGGCGGACACCTTGTTGCCCGTAACCGACAGCACCAGTCCGCGCCCTTTGCCTTTGGCGGCTTCGCGCGTTTGGGCGAACAGCGCGTCAATCTGCGCCTTCAATTCCGCCGCGCGCGCTTCCTTGCCGAAAATCCGCGCCAGGGTCTCCATCTGCTGCTCGCCGCTGGTGCGGATATTGCCGTTGTCCACCGTCAGATCTATGGTGGTCGCGTTTTTCGCCAACTGTTCATACGCTTCCGCGCCCGGCCCGCCGGTAATGACAAGCTGCGGATTGTAGCGGTGCAGGGCTTCGTAATCGGGCTCAAACAGCGTCCCCACCGTTGCCGCCTTGTCAAATGCAGGCTGCAAATAGTCCACGCGCACCGGTGCGGTGGTTGCGCCCACGTCCACGCCCAATTCGGTCAGCGTATCCAATGCCGCCCAGTCGTACACGGCGACGCGTTCGGGATTCTTCGGCACAACGGCATCGCCCCGTGCGGTCGGCACGGTCAGCGTGGCGGCAGATGCGGCTTGGGATGCGGCGGGTACAGTTTTTTCGGCGGCAGGTTCGGGCGAACAGGCGGCCAGCAGGATGGCGCAGGCTGCCCAATAAAAACGTGGCTTCACGATGTGCGGTTCCTTTGTTGTGCGAATAAGAATATTTATTATTAAATAACTAACCCGCAGAAACCATGCTGCAAAACGCAAAATTCCCGAAACGGCAAAACAAATTCCCGAAACGGGAAAGGTCGTCTGAAACACCCTTTCAGACGACCTTTCCCGTTTCAACCAATCCCTACGCTTGATTATTGGCAATAATTCCTATTTAATCCCCTTATCAGACAACCCGTTCCCATCTAACCATGAACACCGCCGCCATCTACCGCCAGTACCAAACCTATGTCCGCTCCGATAAATCCGGCTGGGCGTTGGACGGCTGTTCCGACAGCGCGCTCATGGCGCAGGCAAAACAGCCCGGTTTACATCTGGAAATGTGCATCAACCGCTTCGACTCGGGCATTACCCTGTCGCGGATGCGCGGCGGCGGAACGGGCGCGTTTCCCACCGAAATCCACAATTTCAGCCACAACTGCGCCCTGTTCGTCATGGTGTCGGGGCAGAACCGGTTACAAATGGGCGGCAGGGAATACCGCCCGTCTGGCGGCGAAATCTGGCTGGTGCGCGGCGAACTGGCGGACGTGTCCGAAACCCTGCTGCCCGACAACGGCGGCATGCGCGCGCTGCATTTGGATTTTTCGCTGGAAAAACTGCGCCGCTGGCACGACGAAGGCTTGCTGGACGAACGCCTGTTTTCGCCTCAAACGATAGGCCGATTCGCCCTGCAACGGCTGGCGCAAAACGCGGCGGCACTGACGGCGGCGGCCTGCCCCCTGCTGCAACGCCCGTTCGAATCGGACGGCTTCGGCCTGCTCGCCGACGAAGCCGCCGCGCTGGAACTCTCCGCCCGATTATTGCGCTTCACCTTCCGCCGCCACGACAACGGCTACCGCCGCCGGCGCATAGATGAAGCCGCCGATATTTTGAACAGCGAATTCGCCCGCCCGCTGACCATCGCCGAAATCGCTCGCCGAGTCGGGCTGAACGAATGCTACCTGAAACGCTATTTCAAAGCGCAAACCGGCGAAACCGTCGCCGGACGCCTGCGCCGCCTGCGGCTGGAACACGCGCTCGCCCTCATCGAATCGGGCAGCACCGTCCAAGCCGCCATGCACTTTTGCGGCTACCGACACGCGGGACGGTTCAACGAAGCATTCAGGCGGCATTACGGATTTTTGCCTTCGGATGCGAAGAAGTGCTGATGGGGCCGGCGGCATAGATATTTTGATTTGAAACAACCATTAAAAAAGGTCGTCTGAAAAAGCAGTTTCAGACGACCTTTTTTCATTCGCGGCAGCAGTGTCGCTACCTGCCCTTACCCCAAAAATTCTTTCAAAAACAGCAACACGCAGGCGAGTTCGTCGGCAGATTCGCGTTGCGTGCCGTTGCCGGTATGGCCGCCGCCGTCCGGAGCGTAAAGCCAAGATTGCGCGGAGGTTTCGCGCAGTTTGGCGTAGAACTTGAGCGCGTGGGCGGGATGGACGCGGTCGTCGCTGAGGCTGGTGGTGATGAGTGCGGGCGGGTATGGCACGTCGTCTGAAAGATTGTGATACGGCGACAATTCGCCCAGCCAGCGTTTGCAGACTTCGTATTTTTGCGGGTTGCCGTATTCGTCCGTCCAGCTTGCGCCGGCGGAGAGCAGCGGATAGCGGATCATGTCGGTCAGCGGCACTTCGCACACCAGCGCGCCTATGCTTTGCGGTTCGCGCACGAAGGCGGCGGCGGTAATCAGGCCGCCGTTGCTGCCGCCCTGCAAACCGATGTGTTCGGGCGAACTCATGCCGCGTTCGGACAAATCACGCACGACGGCAAGCAAATCGTCGACACTTTTGTGTTTGCTGATTCCCTGCGCCGCCTGATGCCAGCGCGGGCCGAACTCGCCGCCGCCGCGTATGTTCGCCAACACGAAGGCGTTGCCCTCTTCCAGCCAGTATTTGCCGATGCTGCCCAGATAATGCGGCAGCTCGGGCACGCCGAAACCGCCGTAAGCATAGACCAGCGTCGGCGTGTCGGGCGCGACGTTTTTGCCGACATGAAAATAAGGGATGCGTTCTCCGTCGGACGAAACCGCCCAAAACTGCCGCACTTCGATGCCGTCTGAAACAAACTGCTGCGGCTGGCGGCGCATGACGGTCAGTTCCATCACGTTCAAATCCAGCGCAAACAGCGTCAGCGGCGTAGTGAAATCGCTGGCGGCAAGGTAAACCACGTCGCCGCCCCAAGGCTGGTCGGTCATTTCCAGCGCGCCCGAAGGCAGGCGCGGCAACTCGGCTTCCTGCCATTTGCCGTCGGCAAACCGCCATGCTTTCAGACGGCCCTGTACGTTTTCCAGCAGGCTCGCCACCACAAAACGCTTGGTCGTTTCCACGCTTTCCAATGCCTGCGTTTCATAGGGCGCAAACAAAAGCTGCGCCGCCCCGAGTTCGCCCCGATTCAGCTTCACTGCCACCAGCGCGCCGCTCGGATAGCTTTGGTTCGCGCGGTTCCAGTCCTTGCGCAGCGTCAGCAAAAGATGCCCCGCCAGATAGCCGACCACGTCGCAATCGGCGGGCAGATTCAACGGTTTCGCCTCGCCTTCCGACGACACCTGCAAATACGTCTTGGTGTAAAAACCGTCCGACGCTTCAATCAAATCAATCGGCGAACCCTGCGGATCAAGGTAACGCCACGCGTTCACCATCATCCCGTCTTCGCCGATTTGGTACACCGGCAGGCTTTCCTCGAAACTCTTGCCGCGCTCCACCAGCCACACTTCGCGCGGATAGCCCGATTCGGTCAACTGGCGCTCGTCCCAGGCCGGACACACCCACACGCTGTTTTCATCGCGCCACGACACATGGTTTTTCCCCGCCGGAAAATGAAAGCCGCCCTCGACCAGCCCGCCCGCTTCCAAATCCACTTCCAACGTATAAGCCGTATCGCCGCCCGATTTGCTCAAGGTCAACAGCGCGCGGTTGGGCTGCTCCACCAAGTGCGACACCCCGCCCAGATACACATCGTCGCCGAGCAGCCCGTCGAAATCCGCCACCGAAAACAGGATTTTCCACTCGGGATAGCCCGAACGGTAGGTCGCCGCCGTACACACGCGGTACACGCCCTTCGGATACTCCGCATCCTGATGGAAATGGTACATCCGCGCGCGGTGTTCCTGACAAAACGGAATCTGCCGCGTGTCCTGCATCTGCGCCAAAATCCCGTCCGACAGCGCACGCGCCTTATCGTTTTCCAAAAAACGAGCGCGCGTTTCGGCATGCGCCTCAGCGGCAAAGTTTTGCGTTTCGGGGGCGTCGAGGTTTTCGAAATGGAGATAGGAATCGGGGTAGGATTTCATAGAAGAGAGGCCGTCTGAAAATAGCGAAAGCGGGAATTATAGCGGGAAAGGCTTGCAGACAGATGAAAAGGTCGTCTGAAAACGGGGCGGCGGGTTTCACTACTACTTCCGATACACCGTCCGTCATTCCCGCGCAGGCGGGAATCCAGAACGCAGAATTTAGGAAACCTTTTTGCCCGACAGATTTCCGTGCCGACAGGACTGAATTCCCGCCTGCGCGGGAATGACGGCTGATAATAGGTACCCGTATCGGGAATTAAGCAAACCCATCTACTTATTCGGCGGATTAATCGGCAGCGTCGAGCGGGAGACTTTGACGTCGGGGCATTTTTGCTTCATCTGATAGCGGAATACTTCTGCCTTGCGTTGATTGCCGGTTTTTTCGTAATTCGTACCCAAAATCACCTCGTCCGCCCGATTCCGTATATCGGCATAAGGGATATAGACGGATTGGGTAGTCTCGCAATATTCGATTTCCTCCGAATCGATTGGCTTGATGACCAACAGGCGGAACTCTTCTTCGTCGCGGAAGGCAAAGTCTTTAAACAGATAGCGGATGTATTCCAAGGCTTCTTTATCGTCGTCGCGGAAGGCGGATTTGTCCCTGAAAAACCCGATAAGCTCTTCCAACGCTTCTTTTAATTTTTCCAAGCGGAACTGATGCCATTCTTCATTGCCGACGGGTTTCAGGCGGATACCGAATCGACTGATATTTGCATCTAATGTAAATCGAATAGATGAGCCCAACTTTTCTTGTGCTAAATTTTGATGAAGGTTGAAAACCTTATTGGGTGCAGAAAGCCATATCCCGCATTTCTTTTCCGCAATATATTCATCTTTGTATGCGATATAAGCGACTTGATAAAGCGGTAGCTTTTTGTATTTATTATCTGGATCATCGGCTCCCGTCAGGTCGTCTGAATCCTGTCTAGTTTTTTTGGGGGACGGGTTATGGAACGAAGCGGAAACATCTGCTTCTCTCAGCCAATCTCCGTTTTTATTGAACACCAAGCAGCAGCCCGAAGCCTCCACGCCGCCTTCTTTGCCATACAGGCGGAACTGATTCAAATCGTTGACGCGGCTGGAGAAGCAGGTAAAAAAGGCATTGTGATTGTGGGACGCGCCATCCTCCTTATTCTCCAACTCCAATTCCTGTTGGTTCAGCAAGTCCAGCAGTGCCCTGCCTTCAGACGGGTCGTTCATATAGGTAGAACTGCCGAGCCGCATCGGACTGGCGGTTTCGTTGCCGCCGATGCCGAATAATATATGACATACATGGGGCGAAGTGTAATGCGCCATCGGGGTAAAGCCCAACTCTATCGGCGTAATATGGAGAACCGCCAATACGGTTGCAACGGCGTCTTGCGATTGTGAAGTTTCCTCTTTGAAAAGCGATTCCTGTATTTCTTGTTTTTTCTTTTCGAAATAGGAATTCCAGTCTTCATTGAGGTAATCAATCTCCCTTAAACCTAGACGGATTATTTTTTCCCATACCTTTTTTTCTTTTTCATCACTTAATTGTGGTAATTGTTCGTAGGCGGCTAAAAAATTTTCGCTAGCCTGTTTAACAAATATTTCCGCTTCGGATGTGCTTTTACTTCTCTTAATCTGTTCAATATAACAACCTCCAAGCCCAGATTGGGCATAGATTTGTTGTTGAATACGATCTTGTTTATCCGTCAGTTGCTTGGTAAGTTTTAACAATTCTCGAAGGTGTTCAACAGCTTTTTCAAACAGTTTATTTGCTTTATCCGTATCTTTGGTTTTTTGAGCCTGTTCTAAATAACAAGTGCCAAGCTCATATTGTGCAAGGATTTGATACTGAATCTTGGCTTGTTTATCTTCCAGCTGTTCGGTAAGCTCCAATTCCTTCTTAAAATCTTCAACAGCCTGCCCGAACCGTTTGTCTGCTTTATTCGTATCTTTAGTTTTTTTGGCCTGTTCGAAATAACAGCTGCCAAGCCGAAATTGGGCAACAATTTGCTTATGAATCTTGTCCTGTCCATCTTTTAGCTGTTTGGTAAGCTCCAACCGTTTCCTAGAATATTCAACGGCATGTCCGAATAGTTTGTCTGCTTTGTCCGTATCTTTGGTTTTTTGGGCATGTTTCAAATAACAAAAGCTAAGCCGAAATTGGGCAATAATTTGCTCCTCAATCTTGTTCTGTTCATCTTCCAGCTGTTTGGTAAGCTGCAATAATTCCTGAAAATGCCAAACGGCCTGTTCGAATAGTCCGTCTGCTTTATCCGTATCTTTGGCATTTATGGCTTGTTCCAAATAACAACCGCCAAGCCGATTTTGAATCTTAATTTGCTCTGGAATTTGAGTATTTTTATCCGTAATCCCGTCCCAAGCCTGATGAAGTATTTCAATCGCTTCAGCGTATTTTTTCTCATTAAATAATTGGACTGCTGCACTAATCAAATCATTAACATCCATCATTTATCCCTCTATCAAACCAATCCATTAAAAATCAATCAGGCGGAAATTGTACATGATAATAATCAATTAACTTACTCCGATACGTTGTTTACCGCTGCCGTCATTCCCGCGCAGGCGGGAATCCAGGATGCGGAATTGAGGAAACCTTTTTGCCCGATAAGTTTCCGTACGGATAGGACTGGATTCCCGCCTGCGCGGGAATGACGGGGCTAAAGGGAATGACGAGGCTAAATAAGCTGCTGTATCAAAGGTTAAATTATCCGCGATATACCAAAGTTCCCTCTTCCTGCCCCCAAAGCAGAAAACCGTTTCAGTATCCCTCAAACTTGTGAAAAGGTCGTCTGAAAACCCAAAAATCCGGTTTTCAGACGACCTTTCGACCATCGGCTCTTACCTGTCCGTCCTGACCCGCACAAACGTCGCAAATTTCGGCGTGCCCTTTTGTGTGAAGCCGCGGTAGCGGTATGTGATGACCGCACCGATTTTGGGCGGGTTGTCGCGGTCTTTGTCTTTGAAGCCGCTGCCGATGCGGAATTCGCCGTGTTGGTTTTTGCAGCCGACCGCGCCCAGCCGTCCGGCGTTGCGCCCTTTGCCTTCATAATGCCGCGTTACCGTGCATTCGTCGTCGTATTGGCTTTTCAGCTTCAATAATTGGCTGCTTCTGCCGCCGCTGTAACGCGATTCGGGTTGGCGCAGCATCACGCCTTCGCCGCCTTGCGCTTCGATTTGTTTTAAAAAGTCCATCGCGTGCTGCCGGTCGCGGACTTTGGTTTGCGGGATGATGGTAATCGGAGCGTTCGGATGCGTTTTCAGCCATTGCGTCGCGACTGCGAGGCGTTGGTAGAGGTTACCCTGCGCTTTGGGGACGTCAAAAACGTGCAGGCGGATGCCGCGCCAATCGCCGGAAGACGAGCGCACGGCGGCGGAAATCTGTTCAAACTGTCCGCGTCCGCTATACAGCTCGCCGTCAAGCGGATAGGGCGGGAACTGCGCGGTAAAACCTTTGGGCGGGGTAAACGCGTAGCCCTGCCTGCTGACCAGTTGCCGCCCGTCCCAATACGCGCGCACGCCGTCGAGCTTTTCGCTCATCGCCCAGCCTGTAATGTCTTGGTCTTTGTATTCCTGCGCCAGCATCAAATCCGCGCCGAGCGCCGTTTGGATGAAAAAAGCGGCAAAAATCGGTATCATGCCCTGCATTGAAGTTCTCATAAACGTTCCAATAATGTGAGTGATTATTTCAAATATAATAATGATACCGCATAAACAGATCGAAGGTCGTCTGAAAACATCATTTCAACGAAGTTCAAGCCCCCGTCCAACCACTACCCAAGGAATCCCGCCTCATGGCACTTCAAGCCGAAATCATTGCCGTTACCCCTTTCCGCCAAAACTGTACCCTTTTGTGGGATGACGAAACCCGCGAAGCCGTCCTGACCGATGTCGGCGGCGACGTTTCCTACCTGCTGCAAGAGCTGGACGCGAAAAACCTCACCCTGACCGCCATTTGGCTGACCCACGGACACCTCGACCATGCCGGCGGCGTGGTGGAATTGCGGGAACACCGCCCCGTCCCCGTCATCGGCCCTCATGCAGACGACGGTTTCCTGCTCCAAGCCCTGCCCGAAACGACCGCCCAATACGGCTTTCCCGTTTCCCCCGCGTTCGAGCCGACCCGTTGGCTGACCGAAGGCGAAACGCTCAAGGTCGGCAGCCACGCCTTCCAAGTCCTGCACATCCCCGGCCACACGCCCGGCCACGTCGTTTTCTACTGCGCCGAAGCGGGGCTGCTCATCGCGGGCGACGTATTGTTTTACGAAACCATAGGCAGAACCGACTTCCCGCGCGGCAACCACGCCGATCTCATCCATAATATCCGCACCAAACTGTTCGTCCTGCCCGAAGATACCCGCGTCATCGCGGGACACGGCAGAATGACCGACATCGGGCATGAAAAACGGCACAATCCGTTTTTTTAAATCCTGAAAGCGAAAGGTCGTCTGAAACACGGATAAGCGTTTCAGACGACCTTTTTAAAAAATTGGCATAAAACTTGCATGGAATCTGAACAAGAAATTAACATTTCGCCTTAAATTTGATTAAACATCAAAATAAACAACCAGTAACGCGATTTTACCCGACCCGGACACACGCTTGCCTGAAGCCGATGTACCATCATTTCCAATTATATCCGTATGAAATTGTTACAAAGTGACAATAAACGGCATCTGCACAAAGGGCAGCGTGCGGGTAAATCGTATTTTTCCATGCGGCAGAGGCATAACCGAAGCCGCCAACATGAAAAAGGATTAACCATGAAAACGTCCCGCATCGCCAAAACCGCCCTTTACCTCGCTGCCGCAGCCGTATTGTCCGCCTGCGCCGGCAAAAGCCACGTTAAAGCCGACGGAACGACGGACAACCCCGTCTTTCCGAAACCCTACTCCGTAACCTTTAACAAAAACCAAGGCACATTCCCGACCGCCGATGAACTCGAACAGATGAAACCGGGTCTGAGCAAAGACGACATTTACAAAATCCTCGGTCGTCCGCACTACGATGAAGGTATGTTCGGCGTGCGCGAATGGAACTATCTCTTCCACTTCCGCACTCCCGGCGTTCCCGCCAATCCCGACATCGGCTCCGGCGTAGAAGGCATTACCACCTGCCAATACAAAGTCTTGTTTGACAAACATAAATACGCCCGCAGCTTCCATTGGAAAGCCGTCTTCCCGGAAGACGCCGTCTGCCCGCCCGTACAAGAAGTTGCCCCACAACCCGCGCCTGAACCTCAAATCATCATCCGCGAGGTTGCGCCCGAAACTCACCACCGCATCCGCAAATAACAGGAAAACATGTTTAAAAGAATCATCCTCGGCGTATCGCTGCTGGCAGGGCTGAACAGCTTTGTCGCAGCCGATGCCGCCAAAGAATACATGCAACGCAAAAAAGTCATCGTCAACACCGCCAAAGCCGAGCTGTGTTTCACCGACGATGCCCAGTGTTACCCCGTGCTCATCGGCAAAACCACGCCGAAAGGCACATTTGATATGCAGTTGATGAAGACTTCCAAACCCGGCTACGGCGGCGAAATCATCGGCTTCAAGCAGGAAAAAGACTTCCTCTTCGCCCTGCACCGCGTCTGGACGCTCAAACCCTCCGAGCGCCGTATGCAGCGCATCGCTTCCAACGTCGTCTCCGACCGCATCATCACCAACGGCTGCATCAACGTAACCGACAAAGTGTACGACAAATTGCGCCAATATTTTGTTTTGGAAGTGATTTGACGGGTTTCACCATAATATAGCAGGCATGAAAAAGGTCGTCTGAAAACTTGAAATTCAAGGTTTCAGACGACCTTTGTATTGAATCGATACATGCTCGGAGCAACCGAACCCGTAGCGTGGGCTTTGTCCGCGAAATCTGCCGTTTAATAATCTGAATCAGTTATCTGTTTCCGTGTATTCATCTCGTGGGCAAAGCCCACGCTACTCGTTGCTTCAACGGCAACTTGTCCCTTCCCCAGTCGGGCGGGGGAAGGTTAGGATGGGGGTGGTTCTATGGCTCTGGGTAAAATCAAATTCGTTTGCCCCGTAGAGCCACCCTCTCCCCAGCCCTCTCCCGCCAGACGGGAGAGGGGGCGGTTTTCGGATAAAAACGAGGTCGTCTGAAACTTTAAGATTCGGGTTTTAAAGAAACAAACCCGTTCATACCCGTGACCCGTGTATTCAATCAATACAGATTTTGGATAACTCAAGTAGCGTGGGCTTTGCCCACGAAATCCATCATTTAAGTAATCAAAATCAGACAATAGCCGAATGTGCTTTCATTTTGGCATTCATATCGTGAGCAAAGCCCACGCTACGGTTTGCTTCAACGGCAATCTGTTCCTTCCCCCGTCCGGCGGGGGAAGGTTAGGATGGGGGTGGTTCTATAGCTTTGGGTAAAATTAAATTCGTTCAGCCTGTAGCCCACCTCCCCAGCCAAACGAAAGAGGGTGAAGGCCGCAGATAAAAACAAGGTCGTCTGAAAACCCGAATCCCAAGTTTTCAGACGACCTCTTTATTTTCAAACCCAGCTTACTTGACGCGTCCTGCTTTCAACACGCGTTGGGCGAAGAACACCATGCCTGTGATGAAGAACGCCAGTCCCAGCCAGGATGCGGTGGTTTCCCAGTTTTCCAAACCCAGCGCGAGCGGGGCGTCGGAGCCGCCGTTGGTCACGGAGAAGGCGATGATGAATGCCATCACTACGCCGACTAGGCTTTCGCCGACAATCAAACCGGCGGAGAACAAGGTTCCGATGCGTTCGGCGTTTTTCAGACGGCCTTCACGGTTTTCCGCTTTCTTGCCGATGATGTGTTTCAACACCGCGGCCAACACTGCGCCGATCACGATGGGCATATTGACGGACGGCGGCAGGTAGATGCCCATGCCGACGGCGAGGACAGGCAGTGCGCGTTTGCCGCCGGACGATTTTTTCAACACCAAATCAACGACGATCAACACCGCGCCAATCGCGATGCCGGTGAAGATGTACGCCCATTCAAGGTTGTGGGCGAAAATACCCGACGCGATGGTCGTCATCAAAGTCGCTTGCGGAGCCGCCAAAGCCTGCGCCGCGTCCATGCCTTTGCGCGGCATTGCACCGGTAAAGCCGTAGGCTTCGTAGAGCAGTTCCAACACGGGCGAGATGACGAACGCGCCGACGATACAGCCGATAATCAACGCAATCTGTTGTCTCCAAGGCGTTGCTTTGAGCAGGTAGCCGGTTTTCAAGTCTTGCAGGTTGTCGTTGGAAATCGAAGCCACGCAAATCACCGCCGAGCCGCAAAACAAGGTCAGTGCCAACAAGAATTTGCGGTTGGCTTCATCCGCCATCAAGCTGCCGGATTCGCCCACAACCAACAACACCAGCGAAATGATGACGATGGAAACGATGCCTACGCCCGAAATCGGGCTGGAAGACGAGCCGACCAAACCCGCCATATAACCGCAGGCGGCGGCGACCAAAAAGCCGATGACGGAAGCCAAAAGCGTACAAACAACCACCAAAAGCCAAGCCATGCCGCCCGTAATGTGCGAATCGCCGATAAAGTGATAAAACGACACGCCCAAAATCAGCATCATGGACAATACCCAAAAAATCATGGCTTTAGGTGACAAATCCTGTTCGGCGCGTTCCGCAGCGGGCGCACCGCCGCCGAAACTCTTGAACGACATTTTCAGGCCTTCCAGCATCGGCTTGAGCAGCATCAAAAGCGTCCAAACCGCCGCAATACCGATGGTACCCGCGCCGATAAAGCGTACTTTTTCCTTCCACAGCTTCATCGCAAACGCTGCCATTTCCATATCGGCAGGCTGCGGAATGTGCGATGAAAAATACGGCACGGCAATGCCCCAAGCAATCGAAATACCCAGCAGGATGGCGATACCGCCCGTCAGACCGACCAGATAGCCCGCGCCCAACAATGCCAGCGAAAAGCCCATCGGCAGTTGGAAAATCGCCGTGCCGCTTTTAAACCAATAACTCGCACTGTCGGCAATCACGCGCAAACCGTTAGAACAAAAGCTCATAAAGCCCGCCAACGCGCCGCCTGCCGCCAGCTCTTTAATGCCGCTGCCGCCCTGACGGCCTTCCTCTTCCTCGTGGCTGCCGACTTTCAAAATCTCCGCCGCCGCCACACCTTCGGGATAAGGCAACTCGCTTTTCACCACCATCGCGTAACGCAGCGGAATGGTGAAAATCACCCCCAAAATCCCGCCGGCAATACATAAAAGCGTCGTCTGCCAAAACGGGAAACCGCTCCAGTAGCCCGCCATCAGCAAACCGGGCAGGACGAAGATGATGGTCGAAAGCGTACCCGCCGCCGAAGCCTGCGTCTGCACCATATTGTTTTCCAAAATATTGCTGCCTTTGAAAAATTTCAAAACCGCCATCGAAATCACCGCAGCCGGAATCGACGAAGCAAAGGTCAGACCGACTTTCAAACCGAGGTAAACGTTCGACGCGGTAAAGATAACGGTAATCAGCGCACCGAGTATCATGCCCCGAAGCGTCAGCTCGCGGTAGTCCGCATAAGGATCGTGAGTGGATTGTGTCATCGTAGATAGCCTTTCTGTTAAGAAAAAACGTACGGCAGACTCGAACCGGCTGCCGAATCTGCCTTTATGGTGTTGCGACAGCAAGGAAATGTCAAGTTAGACAAAGAATATGCAAAGAAAACGGAAAGGCAAAAGGTCGTCTGAAACCTTAAATCCCCTTTTCAGACGACCTTTCCCCCGTCTCGCCCGCACGATTTACGGTATAATTCCCCATCTTTATCCATTGTTTTCCTAAGCATAAACCATGACACGCAAAATCCTCGTTACCTCCGCGCTGCCCTATGCCAACGGCAGCATCCACCTCGGCCACATGGTCGAACACATCCAAACCGACGTTTGGGTGCGCTTTCAAAAATTGCGCGGCCACGAGTGCCACTACTGCTGCGCCGACGACACCCACGGCACGCCCGTGATGCTGGCTGCGCAAAAACAAGGCATCGCGCCTGAAGACATGATTGCCAAAGTGCGCGAAGAACACCTCGCCGACTTCACCGGCTTTTTCATCGGCTACGACAATTATTACAGCACCCATTCCCCTGAAAACAAACAGTTTTCCCAAGACATTTACCGCGCGCTGAAAGCCAACGGCAAGATTGAGAGCCGCGTCATCGAGCAGCTTTTCGACCCCGAAAAACAAATGTTCCTGCCCGACCGCTTCGTCAAAGGCGAATGCCCCAAATGCCACGCCCAAGACCAATACGGCGACAACTGCGAAGTCTGCGGCACGACCTATTCCCCGACCGAACTGATCAACCCGTATTCCGCCGTTTCCGGTGCCAAACCCGAATTGCGCGAATCCGAACACTTCTTCTTCAAACTGGGTGAATGCGCCGACTTCTTGAAAGCATGGACTTCCGGCAACAACCCGCACGACGGCAAGCCCCATCTGCAACCCGAAGCCCTCAACAAAATGAAAGAATGGCTGGGCGAAGGCGAAGAAACCACCCTGTCCGACTGGGACATTTCCCGCGACGCGCCGTATTTCGGTTTCGAAATCCCCGACGCGCCGGGCAAATACTTCTACGTCTGGCTGGACGCGCCCGTCGGCTACATGGCGTCGTTTAAAAACCTGTGCGACCGCATCGGCGTCGATTTCGACGAATACTTCAAAGCCGACAGCCAAACCGAGATGTACCATTTCATCGGCAAAGACATCCTCTATTTCCACGCCCTGTTCTGGCCCGCCATGCTGCATTTCTCCGGCCACCGCGCCCCGACCGGCGTGTATGCACACGGTTTCCTGACCGTGGACGGACAAAAAATGTCCAAATCGCGCGGTACCTTCATCACCGCCAAATCCTATCTGGAACAAGGCCTGAACCCCGAGTGGATGCGCTACTACATCGCCGCCAAACTCAACAGCAAAATCGAAGACATCGATTTGAACCTGCAAGACTTTATCAGCCGCGTCAACAGCGATCTCGTCGGCAAATACGTCAACATCGCCGCCCGCGCGTCAGGTTTCATCGCCAAACACTTTGAAGGTCGTCTGAAAGACGTTTCAGGCAGCGCATTGCTGGCAAAACTCGCTGCCGAAAGCGACACCATCGCCGAGCAATACGAAAACCGCGAATACGCCCGCGCCCTGCGCGACATCATGGCATTGGCAGACGCCGTGAACGAATACGTCGATGCCAACAAACCGTGGGAACTCGCCAAGCAGGAAGGTCAAGACGCACGCCTGCACGAAGTATGCAGCGAACTCATCAACGCCTTCACCATGCTGACCGCCTACCTCGCCCCCGTATTGCCGCAAACCGCCGCCAACGCCGCGCGTTTCCTCAATCTGGACGCGATTACCTGGGCGAACACGCGTGAAACCCTAGGCGAACACGCCATCAACAAATACGAACATTTAATGCAACGAGTGGAGCAAAAACAAGTGGACGATTTAGTCGAAGCCAACAAACAAAGCATTCAGACGACCCCTGCGCCTGTTGAAGACAGCAAATACGAAAAAGTCGCCGAACAAGCGAGCTTCGACGACTTCATGAAAATCGACATGCGCGTAGCCAAAGTATTGAACTGCGAAGCCGTCGAAGGCAGCACCAAACTCTTAAAATTCGACCTCGATTTCGGTTTTGAAAAACGCATCATCTTCTCCGGCATCGCCGCGTCTTATCCCAACCCCGCCGAATTGAACGGCCGCATGGTCATCGCCGTCGCCAACTTCGCCCCGCGCAAAATGGCAAAATTCGGCGTATCCGAAGGCATGATCCTCTCCGCCGCCACGGCAGACGGGAAACTGAAGCTGCTCGATGTCGATGCCGGCGCGCAGCCCGGGGATAAAGTGGGCTAAAACGCTGAAAAAAGCTGTCTGAAACCATCATGCAAGATGTTCGGACAGCTTTTTTTGTATCTTAAAACCAAGGAAAAACTGATGAAAAAAGCCTTTGTATTTTCTTTGCTGCTCGCCGGTTTGTCCGCTTCTGCCGCCGCACAAAATCAAACCGGTGCGCCATCCGATCCTGCGGCAGATAAAAAGCTTGCCGCTGAGTGTCAGCAATTGTTTGAAGATACCAATACTTTGGCGAACGGTTCGCTTTGTTATCGGGACAATAAAGAGGCCTCCGAATATTTCAACTTTTTGTCTATGGCTTTGTTGTTTAGCCATCCGAAAGTCGATCAGTGCCGACAATATTCGAGACTGGAGAAGGAATTCAAAAAACAAAGCTTTCACCATCTCGAAGATAAGGAGTTGAAGCGCCTGTGCGCGGAAAGCCGTGAAGAACGTGACCGTTTGCGCCGCCAAGTAGAGGCGTATATGGACAGTAAGATAAAACAGTATGCGGAAGAAGAAGCGCCGCGCCGAGGTATCCCCGTTGATGAATTGCTGCGTCAAACCGTTGCCGAAGAAACCGAACGCCGCGCCAAAGCCGATGCCTTCATCCGTCAGAAGGATGGCAGATAAGGATGGACGGGGTCGTCTGAAAACTTTGAATATTGGTTTTCAGACGACCCTTTCTTGCATTTGGAGGGTACAATAACAAGAAATTCAAATTTGATTATTCCTACATATGTAAAAATAAAAATATGAATTGGGATAATTGCTTGTATCTGGTTTTTACCGCCTTCATTTTACGACGGTTTGCTTAAAAACAGTCTAAACTAAGAATTTGCCCAATAGATAAAATCCAAAGGAGAAAAATGATGCATCAGCTACCTTTACATATTATTGAGGAAATAAAGACTTTAAATAAAGCAGGACTTTCATTCAACAGTATTATTAATTATATGCGTTTAAAATATCCGCTTGAGCTCAATTCGTCACAAGACATTGATTTAGAAATAATCATCAAACAATTGGCTCCGGCAGAAAAACCAGCCCCATCCCGTTCGCTATCCCGTGGTTTATAAATTTCGGCATAATCTTTCAGACGACCTTTCTACACGATAACGCGTCATGAACATCACTTCATTGCAAGCCTGCCACATCGAGCCGCTTACCCGTGCGCTCTACCAAGAATGGCACGACTTCGCCCCGTGGTCGTCGCTTGAAAAAATTCGTGTCTATTACCGAAAATGTCTGGACGGGGATGGTTTGCCACTCGCCTTTGCCGCAGTTTCGGAAGACGGACAGCTGCTCGGTTCCGCCGCGCTCAAACGCTTCGACATGGAAGAATTTCCGCAATACGAATACTGGCTGGGCGACGTATTCGTCCTGCCCGAATATCGAGGCAAAGGCATCGGACACGCGCTCATCGCCCATTGTCTAAAAACCGCCCGCTCCTTACGCCTGCCCGCCCTTTACCTCTATACGCCCGACGTACAGGCGGTTTATGCCAAATACGGCTGGCGGGAAATTGCGACGCAATGGCACAACGGCGAAACCGTCTCCGTGATGAAACTGGATTTACAGGTCGTCTGAAAACGTAGAAACAGACATCGCAAGGTTGCACCCGATATGTTCAGACGACCCTTCCGACCATTCATACCCTGTAAACACCCTTCGGAAGAATTCTCCCCACACACCCGCAAAAACCGTCAAAATCCCTTATAATTCCGAATCTAAACGAATCCCGTCCTGCCGGCAGCCGCCGACGGGACTTGTCTTAACAACGAAAGAAACACTGTGGACAAACTCAAAATCACCGCCAACGGCCCGCTCAACGGCGAAATCACCGTATCCGGCGCAAAAAACGCCGCCCTGCCGCTGATGTGCGCCGGACTCTTGACCTCCGGCACCCTGCGCCTGAAAAACGTACCCATGCTCGCCGACGTCAAAACCACCCAAAAACTGCTGCAAGGCATGGGCGCGCGCGTTTTGACCGACAACATTCACGAATTCGAAATCAACGGCGGCACCGTCAACAACACCTGCGCCCCCTACGAACTGGTGAAAACCATGCGCGCCTCCATCCTCGTGCTCGGCCCGACGCTGGCACGTTTCGGCGAAGCCCAAGTCAGCCTGCCCGGCGGCTGCGCCATCGGTTCGCGCCCCGTCGACCAGCACCTCAAAGGCCTCGAAACCATGGGTGCGAAAATCACCATCGAACACGGCTACGTCAAAGCCAAAGGCCGTCTGAAAGGCACGCGTGTCGTCATGGACGTCGTTACCGTCGGCGGTACGGAAAACCTGCTGATGGCGGCAACCCTCGCCGAAGGCACGACCATCCTCGAAAACTGCGCCATCGAACCCGAAGTCGTCGATTTGGCGGAATGCCTCGTCAAAATGGGCGCGAAAATCAGCGGCATCGGCACATCAACCATGACCGTCGAAGGCGTAAAAGAGCTGCACGGCTGCGAACACAGCGTCGTACCCGACCGCATCGAAGCCGGCACCTTCCTCTGCGCCGTCGCCATGACCGGCGGCAAAGTCGTCCTGCGCAACGCCGCTCCCAAAACCATGGAAGCCGTATTGGACAAACTCGTCGAAGCGGGCGCCATCATCGAAGCGGGCGACGACTGGATTTCCATCGACATGCAGCAGCGTCCCAAAGCAGTGGACATCCGCACCGTCGTCCACCCCGGCTTCCCGACCGACATGCAGGCGCAGTTTATGGCGATGAACGCCGTTGCCGAAGGCGACAGCCGCGTGGTCGAAACCATCTTTGAAAACCGCTTCATGCACGTTCCCGAACTCAACCGCATGGGCGCGAACATCACCACCGAAGGCAACACCGCCTTCGTCAAAGGCGTGGAAAAACTCTCCGGCGCCGTCGTGATGGCGACCGACCTGCGCGCCTCCGCCAGCCTCGTCATGGCAGGCTTGGTCGCCGGCGGCGAAACCATCGTCGAACGCATCTACCACCTCGACCGCGGCTACGAACACATCGAGAAAAAACTCGGCAAAGTCGGCGCGAAAATCGAGCGGGTACGCGGTTAAGAACCCTTGTATAAAAAAGGTCGTCTGAAAGCTTTTTCAGACGACCTTTACTGCTAAAGATTGCTTATTGATTTCTAAAACCGATTTAATCATCTAAAGTTAAGAGGCATATAAAAATGACCCTACGCAACAAATTCATCATTACGGCAATTTTATTGCTGCTTTCCTTGGTTGCCGGCAGCTACCTTTCCGGCTTTATCTTACTGCAATGGCTGGGACTGGACAAAACCCCGCTGGTACTGACGACATGGTTCAAATATTTCAATACGCTGCATCTTCCTCGGGTTGCAGCGTATTCTTTACAAATTAAGACATCAGGTATAGCCGGCTTCGGTCTGCCGCTGCTGGCCTACCTGTTCAGCCTCGTTCCAATATGGAGGACAGCTTCCCCCAGCCTGCACGGAGAAGCAAGGTTTTCAGGAATGTCGGACCTGGTAAAGGCAGGCTTTTTCAAGCAATCCGATACATCGTTAGTCGTCGGCAAATACAACGGCAAGCTGTTGCATTACAGCGGCCAGCAGTTTGCACTGCTGGCGGCACCGACCCGCTCGGGTAAAGGTGTCGGTATCGTGATACCGAACCTGTTGAGTTACAAAAGTTCGGTCGTAGTTTTGGATATCAAACAGGAAAACTTCAACCTGACCAGCGGCTACCGCAAAGAGGTATTGGGTCAGGAAGTCTATCTGTTCAACCCCTTTGCCGAAGACGGTAGGACGCACCGCTGGAATCCGTTTACCTATGTTTCTTCCGATCCCGACCAGCGGGTATCGGATTTGATGTCGATAGCGGCGATGCTGTATCCGGACGGAGACAGCCGGGACAAGTTCTGGGTGGCGCAGGCAAGGAATGCGTTTTTGGCGTTTTCGTTATATCTGTTTGATAAACATGCATACCGAAAAAATGCAAGCAACGGGTTATTGTCCAACGAACACCCCCCATGTACTCTGGGAAAAATCTACCGTCTCTCTTCAGGCAACGGTACCGAACTCAAAGAATACTTTACTTCCCTGTCTCAAGAACCTTTCCTGAGTGAAGCTGCCAAAACTGCTTTTTCCGGTTTAATCTCCCAAGAGAAGGAAACCTTCGGCTCCATCATGGGTACGTTTAAAGAACCCCTCAACCCGTGGATCAACCCCGTCATTGACGCCGCAACTTCCGCCGACGATTTCCTGCTGACCGACGTGCGTAAAAAGAAAATGACCGTCTATATCGGCATCCTGCCCAATAAACTTGCCGAATCGAGGATCATCGTCAACCTGTTCTTCTCTCAACTGATCAACCAAAACACCAAAGAGTTACCGCAGGATAATCCTGATCTGCAACACCAGTGCCTGCTGCTGATGGACGAATTTACCAGCATTGGCAAAGTAGAAATCATCGCCCATTCCGTCAGCTACATGGCGGGCTACAACATCCGCCTGTTTCCGATTATCCAATCCGTCGCCCAACTGGATGCCGTTTACGGCAAAGAATACGCCCGCACGATCATCACCAACCACGCTCTACAAATCATCTATACCCCGCGGGAGCAGCAGGATGCGAACGAATACTCGGAAATGCTGGGCTATACCACGGTGAAAAGGAGGAACGTCAGCCGCGGACGCGAACGCAGCGTTTCGGAAAGCGAAGAGCGCCGCGCGCTGATGCTGCCGCAGGAATTGAAAGGAATGAGTCAGGAAAGCGAAATCATCATTTACGAAGGCATGGCACATCCGGCGAAGGTGAATAAGATTCGCTACTATCAGGATGGAATGTTTACCAAGCGGCTGAAAGGGGCGGTGAAGGTGGCTTCGTTGAAAGGCGGGCAGCAATAAGTAAAGTAAGGTCGTCTGAAAACGGGTTAGGATTTGATTTTCAAACGATCTATCTATAGAAAGGAGTAGTTTATGAAGAAAACAAACAAATACCTACTGGCAATCGCTGCATTGGCGGCAGCAGGCTTCGGTATATATGAATATACTGCGCCCGATAAATACCAATACTGGAAAGAACTGATTGTCAAAGACCCCAAGCCTGACGGGGTTTCGGAGCAGGAGTACAGGGAAAAACTCAGGGCAGGCTATTGCTGGCGGGACAGGAAGTTTTACACCCCTGAGGAATTACACAAGAAAGCAATGGTCAGTTTTGCAGGTAGGTTGTTGGGAGAGGCTGAAGCCTTTCGGACAGATTCGACTACACTTCAGGGAGAAATCAGTTTTACAGGAGGACAGTGCAGAGCATATCAGGCAGAAAAAGCCTGTAGCATCTGGTTTTCTACAAAGGGATATTCTAATGATCAATGGGATAAACAATTTTTAGCAGAAAAAAGACCGGCTGACTTCAAATTTCTTGAGCAATATTTAGACAAAGAAATCAAGCAGACTAAAGATTTGGAAAGATATTTATCAGAACATGGAAATAAGAAGTTTTCTTTGATTGATAGGTGGATGGGTAAAGAAGGTGCGTCTGTTTACGGTTCTGATTGTTGTCGAGTGTTAGATAAAAAGATGGTAGCTCCAGTCTTAGGGGGTAAGGAGTGGAGTGGTTATTTTGAGCTATCTTCTGTTTTCCCTGAAAATAATATTCCAAAAGGAGTTAATATCCAGGATTATGGCATTGGAAATTTCTATTTTAATTTTAGGGATGTTGTTCCAATGAATCAAACTGATTGGGGAAAAGATAAGAAAAAAACTTATCAATCAAAATTTCCAACTATACTGATGATGAATAACTGTGGTGATATATTATGGTTACCTTCTATTGTATATGAGATTTAATCTAACTAAGGAGTAAGTTGATGGAGAACAAGCAAAAATCATTAAGGGTATCAGAAGTAACCATAGATAGAGTTTTATCTCATTATTTATGGAATACTGCAATGCTTCCAAAGAAAGAAGATATGCTTACTGCGGTGACATCTACCGAACGAAAACCTATTCATATTGACGCAACCGACTATATGCAAAATGGTGCAAACCAATATGCTGTATTGGAACTTCTTACAAGCAAAAAGGTCGTCTGAAAAGTTTCAGACGACCTTGATTATTAATTAAAGGCAAGCAAGTGAATAAAATCTACAAATACCTACTGGCAATCGCTGCATTGGCGGCAGCAGGCTTCGGTATATATGAATATACCGCACCCGACAAATACCAATACTGGAAAGAACTGATTGCCAAAGACCCCAAACCTGACGGAGTTTCGGAACAGGAATACAGGGAAAAGCTCAGAGCAGGCTATTGCTGGCGGGACAGGAAGTTTTACACCCCTGAGGAATTACACAGGAAAGCAATGGTCAGTTTTGCAGGTAGATTATTGGGAGAAACAGAAGCCTATAAGGCCAACATGACCACCAATCAGGGCGGACGGGATTATTCTACGGGAGCAGACTGCGTACGTCACGAAAAAGCCTGTAGCGTCTGGTTTGTCCCGCAGGATTACACTAACGAGCAATGGGATAGGATGTTTTTGGCGGAGAAAGACCCGATGGATGGGGCATTGCTGGCAAAATATCCCAAAAAGGAAATCAGACAGGAAAATGATTTGAGAAACTATTTGGAACAATATGACAATAAAGGTTTTACTTTGATTCTTAGAGGTCCCAGTAAGAACGGTGCCGATGTGTATGGTTCTGATTGCTGTACAGTTTTAAGTAAAAAAGAAGCTGAACCAATAATTAAAAAAGATGCTTTAATTACCTATTTGGAAGGAGCAGCAATTTTTCCAGGAAATGACATACCCCAAAATATCAATATTCAAAATTACGGAGTAGGTAATTTTTATTTTAAATTTACTGGTGTAGATCCTGGCCTGCATAGATGGAATGTAAATAAAGAGAGAACGTATCAACAATACGCTACAGAAATATTATTCATGAACAATTGCGGAGATGTTTTGTGGCAACCTTTTTATGCCAAATAACTTATCTTCTTAACGAGGAGCAACATTATCATGTCAGATAACCAAAAATCTTTAGCTGTATCCGATGTTACAGTAGATAGAATTTTATCCCAATATTTGTGGAACAGCCCGATACCACCCAAAAGAGAAGATATGGGAATATCGATAACATCAGCTAATCGTACACCAGTAAAAATTGACGCAACCGACTATATGAAAAATGGTGCAGGCAGATATGCCACGGCAGCAGATTTCAAGATGTTTGAGAATTTTTTTAAAACCTCGAATTTACCTGCAAGAAATACACCTTATTCTTTCGATGAGATTGGCAATAAAATCTATGGGGTAGAGAGATTTAACAGTTGGAAAAATGGTTTCTACAGTACGACTCCAGGAAAAGGTTTTACTGTCGCTGTTTCTCAATACGGAATCGACACTTCATCTTCAGACTACGTCGAACGTGCTTTTATCTTCGGTTCAACACAAGTAGTTGTTACACCTGATGATCTTAGAAAACTTCAATTCTTCGTCCGACCCGACGGCAGCCGAGAAATTCGCAACCTCAGAATCACGCCTAAAAACGACAACTTCGATTTCATCGGCGGTTCATCTTCTCAAGATGTTTCGGATAGGATGCAAAAATGGATGGTAGATACGGCAAACTCTGTGTTCAATTCCGTATTGGATCCGAAAAGGATAGGCAGGTCGGTCCCGCTCGTCTATACCGATACCGACAAACTGCCGTTTGTCAATATTACGGATAAGGACTTCAAAAAACTCCAGTCGGAGAAATCGAACCGAAAAATATCCGATACTCTGATAGAAGAAACAGGCATTCCTCTGCTTCTTCAAAGCAGAGGGTTAATCGACAAGCTGAAAAAATCACCAGCCTTATATGATAAAAGCCTGCTGGGGCGTTTGCGAGACATTGAGCAGAATGCCAACGAAATGTACCCAAAAACCCGTGACCTTATCAAAAAAGATCCGAATATGATGTCTTGGAACGAAAGGGATGAGCCGTATCGACACACACAACTGTCTTTCTCTTCCGACGTACAACGCCTGCACGAAAAAGCCAGAATCCTGCTTACCGAACTCAACCAAAGGGAAAATATCCACCAATCCCCTACGGAATTCGCCAACACCGCCGCCTTCATTACCGTCGCCATGCAAAAAGCGAAAATGACCGATGCCGACGTTATCGGTAGGATGGACGGCAAACTTCACATTATCCATGATACACTGAAATTAGATGTTGCCATCGTGGATCCACACAAAGCGGCACAAACCCCGGTAGCCGACAGCGTGGCTCAAAGTAAGCAAACGGAACAACAGTTTGAATATGAAACGCGACAAAGGCAATTGGCGCAATCCCAATCGCGCGGGATAAGTATTGCTTAAATTAACAATCGGCAATGAAATTAAAAGGTCGTCTGAAAACTTGAGATTCAGGTTTTCAGACGACCTTTATCATAGAAAAAAGCCCGCAAATCCCTTACAATACGCCCCTAAAATTTTGAAAGCACACAAGAATCATGGAAGCCGAAGTAATCAACCAGCTCAACAACACCCTGAACGATTTGGAAAAGCGCAGCGAAGACATCCGCGTCTATATGGACTATCAGGGCAAGAAGGACCGATTGGAAGAAGTCATCGGCCTTTCCGAAGACCCTGAGCTGTGGAACGACCCCAAACGCGCCCAAGAAATCGGCAAAGAGCGCAAAATCCTCGAAGGCATCGTGTTGACGCTCGACAACATCGCGTCGGGCATCGAAGACAACCGAATGCTGATTGAAATGGCCGTCGAAGAAAACGACGAAGAAGGTTTCGCCGCCGTGCAAGAAGACGTGGCGGGACTGGAAAAACAGATGGCGGATTTAGAGTTCAAACGGATGTTCAACCAACCCGCCGACCCGAACAACTGCTTTATCGACATCACCGCAGGCGCGGGCGGTACGGAAGCGGAAGACTGGGCGGGCATGCTGTTCCGCATGTACAGCCGCTACGCCGAGCGCAAAGGCTTCAAAATCGAAATCCTCGAAGAAGACGACGGCGAAATCGCGGGCATCAACCGCGCCACCATCCGCGTGGAAGGCGAATACGCCTACGGCTTGCTGCGCACGGAAACCGGCGTTCACCGCCTGGTGCGCTACTCGCCGTTTGACTCGAACAACAAACGCCATACGTCTTTCTCATCCGTGTTCGTATACCCCGAAATCGACGATTCCATCGAAATCGAAATCAACCCCGCCGATTTGCGTATCGACACTTATCGCGCATCGGGCGCGGGCGGTCAGCACATCAACAAAACCGACTCTGCCGTGCGCATTACCCACGAGCCGACGGGTATTGTGGTGCAGTGTCAAAACGACCGTTCGCAACACGCCAACAAAGCCGCTGCGATGGAAATGTTGAAATCCAAACTGTATGAATTGGAAATGCGCAAACGCAACGAAGAGAAACAGGCGTTGGAAGAAGGCAAGTCCGATGTGGGTTGGGGCAGCCAAATCCGCTCATACGTCTTGGACTCATCGCGCATCAAAGACTTGCGCACAGGCTACGAAGTCGGCAACACCAAAGCCGTATTGGACGGCGATTTGGACGGCTTCATCGAAGCCAGCCTGAAACAAGGCGTGTAAAACCTAAAATACAAAAAGGTCGTCTGAAAACCAGAGATTTCAGTTTTCAGACGACCTTTTTGTTTCCTATCCGTCAAATTAGCCCCCGACACAAAGTCATGGCATAACCGACCGCAACACATGGGGTTTCCCTGCGAAATAAATGCGCATAAAACCCAATTCTTGTCGGCATGGCAGGCCTTCGGCAAAGCTTACACTGAATATTCAGATCATCTCCAACCGACATCTATTTAATCATCAGGCCGTCAATTCAAACAAGCAATGCCCATAGTCTTTAAGATATGGCTTTGCTTTGAAATTTTCAGACAGGGGCTGCAATGCGTTCCACCATTCCCACGCCGACGCCGCAGATACCGACGTGCGCAGCGACAACGGGTGATACGGGTACGCCCTGCCCGAGCCGCCTTCCGGTTTTTTCAAAAAAACGTTCGGCAAAAAGCCGGTAGCGTTCTTCGTCGCCGCTGTATAGGCCGCCGAGGATAAATTGGTCTTTCGGCTTGTCGTTCATCAGGCTGACGGTATTGGCAATAATGGAATCAAACATTTTGACATCGTCGGTAACGGTTTCCAAGCGTTCCAAATTGTCTTGCGAAAAGTGCAGGACGTTACGCAATCCGATCCAATCGCCGAAAGACGCGCCGACGCGGGAAAGCGTGCCGCCCAAAGAAAGGGACTTGAGCGAAGAAAGTCCGAATACGATGTGGCAATAAGGCTTGAGGCTTTCCAAGTGTGAGACGACCGTTTGGGGAGGCAGGCCTGCCCGAAGCAGCCGTTCCGCCTCCATGGCGAAAAAGCCTTCCGGCATACAGCAGGTACCTGTGTCGATAACATGGATTTTCAATTGTGGAAACTGCGCCGCCATTTTGCGGATAACATCCGCCGAGTCGCTCAATTTGTGACTCAACGTCGTAACGATGGCTTCGTGATAGCCCTGCTCCACCAGATAATTGAATGTTTTGAACAATTCGTCTTCGCAAGGTGGCAGCGTGCTGATCGGGTCATCCAGATGATTGGTGCGCCATTCGCAATATTCTTTGTTGTTCACATCTGAACCGTCTGCATGCCATTGATGATTAAACGAAATGTTTAAATGCAGAATATGTATGGTGCTGTCGCGTCCGGCCATACTGTCAATGGAACCGCTGGATGTCGATAAAACCGCACAGCGGTACAAAGCATAAGAACCCGGCATACTGTCTCCCTTGAATATCCGACAATGAAAATCTGCTTACTTATATAATTTGGCCGCAAGACAAACGGCATTCTAAAATGATAAACGGTATATTTATTATTGTCTATATGATTATTACCTCAAGTCATATTTTAGGATGCCAGGAAGAAAACCGCTCCATACGCCATATCGTTTACAATACTGGCTTTCAGCCTCAAACAAGGATGCTCATGCAAAAAATCACTCTGATTGCCGCTTATGCCGCCCACCGTTGTATCGGCATCAACAATACCATGCCTTGGCATCTGCCCGAAGACTTTGCCTTCTTCAAAACCTATACCACGGGCAAACCGGTCGTCATGGGGCGTAAAACATGGGAATCCCTTCCTAAGAAACCCTTACCCGGCCGCTACAATATCGTTATTACCCGTCAGTCGGATTATCTTGCCGAAGGGGCGGAAACCGTCCCCGGACTGGAAGAAGCATTGGCATTGTGTGCGGATGCCGAAGAAATCATTATCATGGGCGGCGCACAGATTTACGCCCAAGCCCTACCGTATGCAACCGATTTGCGCCTGACCGAGGTGTCGCTCGATGTATCCGGAGACGCTTTTTTCCCTGAATTTTCATCGGATGAATGGAAAGAGCAGTTGCGTGAAACACACATAAGCGCGAAAGGTATCGGATACGCCTTTGTCCACTATGTCCGCCGTTGACCAAGCATTTCTTTGAATCCGTATATTAAAAAAGGTCGTCTGAAAACCTGGATATTGGTTTTCAGACGACCTTTTGATGTCGGCGCAAAACGGTTTACTTGAATTTGTAAGTGTATTGCAATCCAACGATGTCGGCGTGGTTTTTGAAACGCGCGCCGGATGCGCCTTTGCTGTCCACATCGTTGCCGGTGGCGCGGTCAGTGTGGTAGCGGGTGTCGTTGATGTGGATGTGGCTGTAAGCGGCATCGAGGACGTGGTTTTTGCCGATATGGTATTTCGCGCCGAGCGAGAACCAGATGCGGTTGCCGTCGGGCAGGCTGTTCATGCGGTAGCCGGCGTTTTTGACGGGCGAGCGGTCAAAGGCGATGCCTGCGCGCAGTTGCAGCGGGTCGGTCACTTGGTAAGAACCGCCGAGCGCGACTTTGTAAGTGTTGCGCCAGTTGGGCGTGATGACGGTGCGGTCGGATTTGCCGTTGACGACGTTTTTGGTGTTTTCAAAAACCAGTTCCGCTTTGTTGAAGCGGCTGTGGCGCGTCCAAGTTACATCGCTGAACAGGTTGAATTTGTCGGTGGCTTTGTACATGCCGTGAACGGACAAGGATTCGGGCGTGACGATTTTGACGCTTGCTTTTTCACGCGGAACGTAACCGCGGGCGGCAAGCGCGCCCAAATCCCAAGCGCGACGGGCGTATGCGCCGTCGGCTTCCCATTCTGCCGAGCCTTTGAGGGTGTGTGATACTTTGGAGCGGTAGTTCACGCCGACCCGTGCGCGGTCATTGATGTCCCACATCCAGGCAAGTTGATAGCCGAAGCCCCAGTCGTGGCCTTTAACTTCGGCGTGTCCGTCAGATTTGCCTTGCGCGCTGACGGATACAGGGCGGCCGGCGGCGCGTGAAGCAAGGCCGCTGGCGAGTTGGCTAATAGCGCCGGAGGCATCCCAGTCGGAATATTTGCGCAATTCGGCTTTGGAATATTGGGCGATCAGGCCGGCACCGAAAGCATGATTTTCATTGGCTTTCCAAGCGACGACCGGCTCGATGTCGATGCTGGTAAGGCCGAGTTTGTTGATGTTGTGGCGCAGCACGGAATCTTTTTCGTATTCGGTGACAGAGCCGAAAGGGACGTAAACGCCCAAGCCCAAAGTTACGTCGTCATTGACTTTGTATGCGCCGTAGAGGTGCGGAACGACGGTGGTTTTGGTGATTTTGCCGCTTTTCGAGCCGGAAACATCGCCGCCTTGATAGTATTGTGCGGAATCGGCTTCGTAGCGGATGCTGGGCAGGACGATGTTGGCGTTGACGGAAACTTGGCTGCTGTCAAGTTTGGACAGGCCGGCAGGGTTGTAGAAGATGGTCGATGCGTCGGCGGCTTCCGCGCCGGAAGAGTTGGCGGTGCCTTGCGCATTGACTGACTGCGTACCGAAGTGGTAGCCCGAAGCGTGGACTGCGCCGGAGAAGAAGACTGCGCTGAGTAAGATTACGGTTTGTTTAATAGGTGAGTTCGTCATTTTCTTAAAACCTACATTCAAATAATAAAGAGGTCGTCTGAAACAAACGCCTCTATCCGATTAGTATAGGTGCTCGATTCTATACCACCTTACCGTTTTTGCCTAATCTTTTCGATTCTTTGCACGGCTTTAATCCTATTCGATTGTTGCAGGGAAGTCATTTCTCTTTCATGCCTTTGAATTATCGTTTGTTGTGAAACCGACAACACTTCCCAAATGTAAAGAGGTCGTCTGAAAACCTGATTTCAAGTTTTCAGACGACCTTTCGCATTTATGCCGGTTCAGCTTTATAACTAAAACTAAGCCTCCGTCACAGAATCGCGGCTGAAGGTTTTTTCGCAGTAGTGGCATTTGAGTTTGGTCTGACCGCTTTGTTTGCGAACGTAGAAGCGGCTTTTCACCGGTTCGCCGTGGCTGGCGCAGTTGGTGTTCGGGCAGCGGAACACTTCGGCGATTTCGTCGGGCAGGGTGAGCCGGCGTTTGTTGATGACTTTGAAGTGGTCGATGGTGTTGACGACGGCTTCGGGGGCGAAGAGGGCGAGGCGGTTGGCGGCGTTGTCGTCCAGCCAGACGCCGGTGATTTTGATAATGTCTTTGCTGCCTTGGGTTTTGCTGGGCAGGTTGAAGCCGACGGTGACGGCGCTGCCGTAATGCAGCAGTTTGAATTGGCGCAGGATAATCAGGCCTTTGCCTGCGGGGATGTGGTCGATGACGGTACCTTTTTCGATGGCTTCGACGCTGAGTTTGGGGGTTTCCATATTTGCTCCTTATACTTCTTCGTTCAACACCAGCGATAAAATCGCCATGCGGGCGTAAACGCCGTTGGTCGCCTGCTCGAAATAGTAGGCGTGCGGCGTGGCATCGACGTCGGGGTGGATTTCGTCAACGCGCGGCAGGGGGTGCAACACGCGCAGGTTGGGGCGGGCGTTGGCAAGCATGGCGGCGTTGAGGTTGAATTTACCTTGGATTTTGGCGAACTCTTGTTCGTCGAAGCGTTCGCGCTGGACGCGGGTCATGTATAGGATGTCCGCCCATTCGACGGCGGCTTCGAGGTCGGGCAGGATTTGGTAACGGCAGCCTGCGGCTTCGAGTTCTTCGGTGATGTATTCGGGCATGGCAAGGCTGGGCGGGGAGACGAAAGCGAATTCGCAGTCCCAGCGTTTGAGGGCTTGGCAGAGGGAGTGGACGGTGCGGCCGTATTTGAGGTCGCCCGCCATGGCGATTTTGAGCTTGTTCAGACGACCTTGGGTTTCGTAGATGGTCACGAGGTCGAGCAGGGTTTGGCTGGGGTGTTGGTTGGTGCCGTCGCCGGCGTTGATGACGGGGACTTTGGAAAACTCGGCGGACACGCGCGCGGCGCCGTCTTTGGGGTGGCGTTGGATGATGGCGTCGGTGTAGCTGGAGATGATGCGGGCGGTGTCGGCGAGGGTTTCGCCTTTTTTCGCGCTGGTGTTGGCGCCGTCGGAAAAGCCGATGACTTTGCCGCCCAAGCGTTGCACGGCGGTTTCAAACGACAGGCGCGTGCGGGTGGAGGGTTCGAAAAAGCATGAGCCGATGAGTTTGCCTTCGAGCAGGTCGTCGCGCGGGTCGGCTTTGAGCTTGAGGGCGGTTTGCAGGAGCAGCTCGAGCTGTTCGGTCGTCAGGTCGGAAATGGAGATGACGTGTTGTCGGTAAAGCGGGTTGGGCATTCGGCTTCCTTTCTTCAATTCGGCAAAAACCCCGCTAAGGCGGGGTTTTACGAAACAACGACGGACGCGCCGCGGCGTGCGGTACGGGCAAAACGGGCGGGGCGGGCGTTAAGGCGCATGGGTCGTCTGAAATCGGTTTGAGGTGGCGGTATTATCGCATATTTGACGGGGCTAGGCTGCGGATTTTCGCGCAAAGGGGTCGTCTGAAAATGGCGACAGTTTGCGCTTTCAGACGACCCCATAGCCCCCGTCCCGCTCCAAAATCCTGTTAGAATACCGTTTCATTTCATTCATAATATAGTGATATAGTGGATTAAATTTAAATCAGGACAAGGCGACGAAGCCGCAGACAGTACAGATAGTACGGCAAGGCGAGGCAACGCCGTACTGGTTTAAAGTTAAGCCACTATAATCAAACCATTCCCATTTAAAGCTGCGCCCAATACGATGAAACTCCCGCCGCTCAAACCCCTCATCATCACCTCGCTGCCCGTCTTCGCCAGCGTCTTTATCGCCGCAACCCTCGTCTGGCGGTTTGGCACGCCCAAGCTCGCCATGCCTTTCGTGCTCGGCATCATCGCGGGCGGCCTCGTCGATTTGGACAACCGCCTGACAGGTCGTCTGAAAAACATCATCATCACCGTCGCCCTGTTCACCCTCTCGTCGCTCGTCGCCCAAAGCACGCTCGGCACCGGCCTGCCCTTCATCCTCGCCATGACCCTGATGACGTTCGGCTTTACCATTTTGGGCGCGGTCGGGCTGAAATACCGCACCTTCGCGTTCGGCGCACTTGCCGTCGCCACCTACACCACGCTCACCTACACCCCCGAAACCTTCTGGCTGACCAATCCCGTCATGATTCTGCTCGGGACCGTGTTATACAGCACCTGCACACTCGTTTTCCAAATCATCCTCCCGCACCGCCCCGTCCAAGAAAGCGTCGCCAACGCCTACGAAGCGCTCGGCGGATATTTTGACGCCAAAGCCGACTTTTTCGATCCCGACGAAGCCGCCTGGCTCGGCAACCGCCAAATCGACCTCGCCATGAGCAACACCGGCGTCATTAGCGCCTTCAACCAATGCCGCGCCGCCCTGTTTTACCGCCTGCGCGGCAAACACCGCCACCCGCGCACCGCCAAAATGCTGCGCTACTACTTCACCGCCCAAGACATACACGAACGCGTCAGCTCCGCCCACGCCGACTACACCGAGCTGACCGACACCCTCAAAAACACCGACCTCATCTTCCGCATCCGCCGCCTGCTCGAAATGCAGGGGCAGGCGTGCCGCAATGTTGCCGCCGCCCTGAGGAACGGCAAAGACTACACATACAGCAAACGCCTAGGACGCGCGATGGAAGGCTGCCGCCAATCCCTCGCCCACTACACCGACGACCACCCCGAAAGCCGCAACATCCACCACATCCGCCGCCTGCTCGACAACCTCGGCAGCGTCGACCACCAACTGCGCCAACTCCAACACAGCGATTCGCCCGCCGAAAACGAAAACAGCAGCGACACCCGCATCGCCGCCCTCGAAAACAGCAGCCTGAAAAACGTCTGGCAGACCGTCCGCAGCCAGCTCAACTTCGAATCGGGCGTTTTCCGTCACGCCACGCGCCTCTCCATCCTCGTTGCCGCCTCCTGCATCATCGTCGAAATCCTCCATCTCAACCTCGGCTACTGGATACTCCTGACCGCCGTCTTTGTCTGCCAACCCAACTACACCGCCACCAAAAGCCGCGTGTACCAACGCATCGCCGGCACCATCCTCGGCGTCATCGTCGGCTCACTCGTGCCTTATTTCACCCCCTCCGTCGAAACCAAACTCTGGATCGTCATCGCCAGCACCACCCTGTTTTTCATGACCCGAAGCTACAAATACAGCTTCTCCACCTTCTTCATCACCATCCAAGCCCTCACCAGCTTCTCCCTCGCCGGGCTGGACGTCTATGCCGCCATGCCCGTCCGCATCATCGACACCATCGTCGGCTCCGTCCTCGCGTGGGCAGCCGTCACCTACCTCTGGCCGGATTGGCGTTACCTCACCCTCGAAAAAACCGCCGCCCAAGCCGTCGGCGGTAACGGCGCCTACCTCAGAAAAATCCTCGACCAGCTCCAATACGGCATCGCCGACGACGTCGAATACCGCACCGTCCGCCGCCAAGCCCACGAGCGCACCGCCACCCTCAGCAGCACCCTCTCCGACATGAGCAGCGAACCCAAAAAATACGGCAACAACCTGCAAAGCGGCTTCACCCTCCTCAAAACCAGCTACGCCCTGACCGGCTACATCTCCGCACTCGGCGCATACCGCAGCGAAATGGACGGCGCGTGCAGCCCCGACTTCGTCCGCAAGTTCTACCAAAGCGGCTACCGCATCGCCGACCTGCTCGAACGCCTCCCGCAAACAAGCGAACAAGATTTTCAGACGACCCTCTCCCAAATCCGAACCGACTTGGAAGCCCTGCAAGCAGAAGCCGGCGACGCGCGCCAAAGCCATATCCTCCACCGGCAGCTTACCCTCATCGCCAAACAGCTCGATCCCTGCTACCGCAGCCTGCACGACATTGAAGCCATCCCGCAGGTCGCGTAATATTAATCGGCAGATAAACGAAAGGTCGTCTGAAAACCAGAAACAAGGTTTTTCAGACGACGGCGGATTCGCATTTGAAGTGCAACTTTCCATAACAGAAAAAGGCCAGTATGCGGTAGCATACGGCCTTTCCTGCAAGAAAGATTGCCATGAGCTACACACAACTGACCCAAGACGAACGATACCATATCCAATACCTGTCCCGCCACTGCACCATCGCCGAAATCGCCAAACAGCTCAACCGCCACAAAAGCACCATCAGCCGCGAAATCAAGCGGCACTGCATCCAAGGACAGCAATACAGCGCCGAAAAAGCACAGAAGCAAAGCCGGCTGACCAAACAGCACCGGCGAAAACCCTATAAGCTCGATTCGCAGCTGGTTCAACACATCGACACCCTTATCCGCCGCAAACTCAGTCCCGAACAAGTATGTGCCTACCTGCATAAACACCACGGGATCACACTCCATCACAGCACTATTTACCGCTACCTCCGCCAAGACAAAAGCAACGGCGGCACTTTGTGGCAACACCTCAGAATATGCAGCAAACCCTACCGCAAACGCTACGGCAGCACATGGACCAGAGGCAAAGTGCCCGACCGCGTCGGCATAGAGAACCGACCTGCTATCGTCGACCGGAAAACCCGCATCGGCGATTGGGAGGCCGACACCATCGTCGGCAAAAATCAGAAAAGCGCGTTATTGACCTTGGTCGAACGCACTACCCGCTACACCATCATCTGCAAATTAAAGAACTTAAAAGCCGAAGACACTGCCCGGGCGGCCATTAGGGTATTAAAGGCATATAAAGCCAGAGTCCACACCATCACCATGGATAACGGCAAAGAGTTCTACCAACACACCAAAATAGCCAAAGCCTTGAAGGCGAAAACCTATTTTTGCCGCCCTTACCATTCTTGGGAGAAAGGGCTGAATGAGAACACCAATGGACTCATCCGGCAATATTTCCCCAAACAAACCGATTTCCGAAACATCAGCGATCGGGAGATACGCAGGGTTCAAGATGAGTTGAACCACCGGCCGAGAAAAACACTTGGCTACGAAACGCCAAGTGTTTTATTCTTAAATCTGTTCCAACCACTGGTACCCTAGTGTTGCACTTGAAATCCGAATCCAAGGACCTTTTGATTGTTGGGTTTTTAATCTACCCTGCTATATAGTACTTGCACGATTTATATCTAAATAATCAATACCTAGCTCATCAAATCTTGTTTCCAATTCTTCTACCGAATGAGTATCTAAAAAAAGCCTCTCTTGATGAGTAATCGGCAATAACCAAAAAAATCGGACATTATCCATATATTCCAACTCTTGCCCATAAGGATAAGGCAGAGAAATCAGAAAATGCTGGAAGGATGATTGCTCAACCCACGGTCTGCCGATATTGACGGTTTTCCCTAATTGAAATTGATCAGGATAATGCATACTTGCAGATGCCAGCATTGCCAAGGTCTCAATATGTTCAGGCGTTTCAAACGGGCTGACGATAAAAAACTCCTGTCCTAAAAATGGACCTATCCCAGAGCTGACATAAACCCAAGGCTCATCTGCATGGTTAGGAATCACTTGGAAAACTTGGAAATCGGGAAGTTCTTCAACAATTCTTCCTAAAGCCCAAGTAAATCTTTTAATATCATGATGTTTCCAAAATCTTTGCAAGTGAGATAAAACAGTTTGGTTGTAGTCCATGCTTTTTAGCCTGTTTTCAAAGGTCCTTGGATTCGGATTTCAAGTGCAACACTAGGGTACCAGTGGTTGGAACAGATTTAAGAATAAAACACTTGGCGTTTCGTAGCCAAGTGTTTTTCTCGGCCGGTGGTTCAACTCATCTTGAACCCTGCGTATCTCCCGATCGCTGATGTTTCGGAAATCGGTTTGTTTGGGGAAATATTGCCGGATGAGTCCATTGGTGTTCTCATTCAGCCCTTTTTCCCAAGAATGGTAAGGGCGGCAAAAATAGGTTTTCGCCTTCAATGCTTTGGCTATTTTGGTGTGTTGGTAGAACTCTTTGCCGTTATCCATGGTGATGGTGTGGACTCTGGCTTTATATGCCTTTAATACCCTAATGGCCGCCCGGGCAGTGTCTTCGGCTTTTAAGTTCTTTAATTTGCAGATGATGGTGTAGCGGGTAGTGCGTTCGACCAAGGTCAATAACGCGCTTTTCTGATTTTTGCCGACGATGGTGTCGGCCTCCCAATCGCCGATGCGGGTTTTCCGGTCGACGATAGCAGGTCGGTTCTCTATGCCGACGCGGTCGGGCACTTTGCCTCTGGTCCATGTGCTGCCGTAGCGTTTGCGGTAGGGTTTGCTGCATATTCTGAGGTGTTGCCACAAAGTGCCGCCGTTGCTTTTGTCTTGGCGAAGGTAGCGGTAAATGGTGCTGTGATGGAGTGTGATCCCGTGGTGTTTATGCAGGTAGGCACATACTTGTTCGGGACTGAGTTTGCGGCGGATAAGGGTGTCGATGTGTTGAACCAGCTGCGAATCGAGCTTATAGGGTTTTCGCCGGTGCTGTTTGGTCAGCCGGCTTTGCTTCTGTGCTTTTTCGGCGCTGTATTGCTGTCCTTGGATGCAGTGCCGCTTGATTTCGCGGCTGATGGTGCTTTTGTGGCGGTTGAGCTGTTTGGCGATTTCGGCGATGGTGCAGTGGCGGGACAGGTATTGGATATGGTATCGTTCGTCTTGGGTCAGTTGTGTGTAGCTCATGGCAATCTTTCTTGCAGGACAGGCCGTATGCTACCGCATACTGGCCTTTTTCTGTTATGGAAAGTTGCACTTCAAATGCGAATCCGCCGTCGTCTGAAAAACCAAAGTTGGTTTTTCAGACGACCTTTTTACCCTTTAAAGCGGAGGCAGTTCTACAAACGGAAAGAAATGCTGAAACTTCTGATAAATTTCAGGATGTTTTTCTAAGGCTTTTAACGCTTTTTCTTTTGAGATAGACGGATCATAGACATCTATACCCCTTAAGAAGGCAATACCCGTCAAGGCATTTTTTTTCGATTTTGATAGGCTGTAACTCGAAACAAAACCTACAATATTGTCAATATCGGCAATTACCCCATCAAAATCCGCCAAGTCAAAAATATAAAAAGGGGTGTCCTCAATGGGCATATCTCTTATTACTTGCTCAATCCATAACTTGAATTCATTTAAATCAATAGATTGAGAGAATAAGCATTTAATTGCAAATCCTAAATCATAACTATCTTCTTTTATGATTTTCCACATAGTTACCTTCCTTTGTTCATCGCTTCCCAACCAATATGGCCGGTATCATGATGCAAGTCTTCACCAATCAATTGCATCCTTCCTGTATCTTGATAATGATGCCAAGTGTAATTTGGTATTTTAGATTTTCCTTTGTCGTCAAACGCTCTTTTAGTTACCCGCTTTGTATCAAAAATGCCGTCTGAAAAGCAAATATCGTTTCAGACGGCATTTTGACTGTTTAAAGCGGGGGCAGTTCTACAAATGGAAAGAAATGCTGAAACCTCTGATAAATTTCAGGATGTTTTTTTAAGGCTTTTAATGCTTTTTCTTTTGAGATAGGCGGATCATAGACATCTATCTCTCTTAAAAAAGCAATGCCGGTCAATGCATTATCCTGATTTTTTGATAAGTTATTTTCGGGAACAAATCCTATAATATCAATCAGATGGAATAGTGATTGTAAATCTATTAAATCAAAAAAATAATTTGGAATTTCATCTAAATCCATTTCCCTTATGATTTTTTCAACCCACATTTTAAATTCGGTAATATTGATTGCTTGGCAATATATACTACCTAGGGCAAAATTTAAGTCAGTGCTATTTTCTTTATAAATTTTCCACATAATCATTTATCTTTCCCCATTGCCTCACCTCCTATGTGACCGGTTTTAGAATGTTCCCATTCAGGCACAAGCTGCATCTTTCCTGTATCTTGATGATGATGCCAAGTATAGTTGGGAATTTTGGCTTTGCCTTTTTCGATTGCCCTTAATTGTTCTATGTTAAAGGCAGCATTTTGATTACTTAAGGCGGAGGCAGTTCTACAAATGGAAAGAAATACTGAAACCTCTGATAAATTTCAGGATGTTTTTTTAAGGATTTTAATGCTTTTTCTTTTGAGACGGGAGAATCATAGACATCTATATCCCTTAAGAAGGCAATGCCCGTTAATGCATTTTTTTGATCATTTGAAATGTAACCATAATTAACGACTCCAATTAAATCATAAATTTCCCCTATACTCTTATCAAAATCAATCAAATCAAAAATATACAATGGAATTTTATCAATAGGAGTATCTCTAACAACTATATCTAACCATAATTTAAATTCAGAAAGATTAATAGCATCATAGAACATGCAGATTATTGCAAATCCTAAATCTTCACAATTTTCTTTACTAATTTTCCACATAATCATTTACCTTTATTCATTGCTTCACCACCTATATGTCCTGTACGCCTATGTATATCCTCACGAATTAACTGCATACGTCCGGTATCCTGATGATGATGTCAAGTATAATCCGGTATTTTAGATTCTCCTTTTTCAATTGCTTTTAACTGTTTCGAATTGAAACTGGAGCTGCGAACCTGTCCTTTCCTAATGGCTTCCGCCAAATCCTTGGTCGCCATCCTCATTTGCCCTGTCGAACCCTTCGATCTGAACTCCTTGGTATTAATTCTTGTATCGTATTTTACGTCTTTTTCAAAATTCGGAAATCCTTTGCTGTCAAACGGCACCCCGGTCTTCGGGTGGCTTTGGTTTGCCAGTTTGACATTTTTGCCGTTTGACGGCGGTACTGTCGAGGATTTGACATTTTGTTTGCCGGAACGCTGTTCCAATTCCGTTCTGACAGTGCGGGAGTGGTACGGTGAATCATAACTGTACCGTCCTTGTTGGGCTTGGGAAAAATTTTCCCCGACAGGTGCTTTCCCTTTCGGCAATGCAACTGCGCCCATCTGCGACTGTTTGACGGTGCTTGCACCTATACCACCCCAGTCGTATCGGGCTCGAGCATATTCCGCCCCTTTGGTAACAGGGACAATCGCTTTGGCGATATTACCAAGTGCTTCTGCTCCTTGTGCCGCATTCGGGTTTCTGACCGCCCAATCACGGACGGTTTCTGTGGCATTGTTCTGGAATTGCGACAAACCACCCAAATTGCTGACAGCTTTAATTTTGTTTTCGGTGGAAAGCAGATCTAAACCGTGCATGGTGGCAATGTCTATGCCTGCGCCTATACCTTGTACAGCATCGCCTGCTCCGATAATCTCGCCTGCTGCACCGATGACATTTTTAATGATGTCTGCCGAACCATTAATAGCTTCGGCGGCATTGCCTAATTTGTTCAATGCGGGATTGTATTCGGTTGCCCTGCGGTAGCCATCGCCTATGCCTTGCGTCAGCATTCTGCCTGCATTGTCAAAACGATCAGTTAGCCGCTGTTGTGTACTACGATTGTCCGTTATGTTCAGGCTGATGTTTTGCGCGATACCTTTTACATCATAGCTGTATATATCACGTGCACCTTTGGGAGCAGGATAGCCACCGCCCTATTGTTTTCACAGACATTTTTCAATACCGGTAAATCCGACGCGCGGGATACGGGCGCGGGTAAGGTGGGTAGGGATAGCCGTAGCGGTGTACCGGCTCGCTGTCCTGATAGATGACGGTCGTTCCCGGCGGGGCGTTGACGGTAACGGTTTTGTTGATGGTGGTTTGGGAATGGACGGGCAGGTCGAGGACGGCGGTGCGGCCGTAAGGGGTTTCGGTGTAGAAACAGCCGCCAAGTGCGGTCAGCGTGAAGGCGTAGAGTAGGGGCTTCTTCATGGGATTCCTTCATTCAAAACGAAACGGTAAGGGGTCGTCTGAAACGTGGTTTCGAACAGTTTGAAACCGTTTTGGGGTTTTCAGACGACCCTTTTTATTGCCAACATCCTTAACTTTAAATACGGCATATCGTCAAATTCCGTCATTTCCGCCCCCGCCTACGCGAGGACAGGCTACGGCGGGAATGACGGTACCCGATAAGTTGCGTATCGAAAATAAAGTCATTTGACTATCCGGCCGACAGGATGGAGCGGCGGATTTTCAGACGACCTTCCCGCTTACCTTAACACGGTCTTCGTCCAGCGGCTGACCCATTGTTTCTGTTTGGTGTCGATGTCGTTGCGGCTGGGCGAGTCGGTGTGTTTCGGGGCCTGGGCGAACTCGAAGACTTTGGGCAGCGGCGTGTTTTTCACGGCGGGATAGACCCACATTTCGGTCGGCAGGGCTTTTTGCACTTCGCCGCTTTGCAGCCACTGTACGAGTTTCGCCGCCAGCTCGGGCTGTTTCGCGCCTTTCAAGACTGCCGCGCCTTCGACTTGACGGAACACGCCGCCTTTGAGGAAGAGGTTGCCGGTCGGCGGTACGCTGTATTTGCCTTTAGAGTAGTGGACTTCGGCGGCGGGGCTGGCGGCGTAGCTGACGACGAGCGGATACGCGCCACCATTTTGGGTGAAGTCGGTGTAATAGGCTTCACTCCAGCCTTTGGCGACTTTCACGCCGTTTTGACGCATCTGCGCCCACCATTTGAACGCGCCCTCTTCGCCCATGCCGCCGATGTTCGCCATCAGGAAGGCAAGTCCGGGCGAGGAGGTGGCGGGCGAGGGCGTCACCAGCAGGTTTTTATATTCGGGGCGGGTCAGGTCCTGCAAGGTTTTGGGCAGCGGCAGTTTTTTCTGTTCAAACCATTTTTTGTCGTAGTTGAGGGTAACGTAGCCGTAATTGACTGCCGCGATGACGGGCATCCCCGCTGAAACGGGTGCGGATTTGGGCTGCACCGCCGCCAATATGCCTGCTTCGCGCGCTTTGCCGATGTTGGCGTTGTCCAAACCGTACACCGCGTCGGCAATCGGGTTCGCCTTGCTGAGAATCAGCTTGTTGAGCATTTCGTTGCCGCTGCCCGCCTTGATAACGGAGACTTTGGCGTCGTTGGCTTTTTCAAACTGCGCGATGACGGATTGGGGCAGGCTGAAGGATTTGTGCACGGCAAGGCGCACTTCGGTCTGGGCGGATAAGTTTGCCGAAGCCAGCAAGAGGGCGAGGGCGGATAATTTCAGTTTCATTCTCTAACCTTTGTACGGGTAAAATACGAAACATCATAACAAAATCCGCACCAACACACGACATGAACCTTTCCCCCGTTTGGCTCTTTGACCTCGACAACACGCTGCACAACGCCGATGCAGGCATTTTCTACATCATCAACCGTGCCATGACCGACTACATGGCGCAACGCCTCAAGCTCTCCGAAGAGACGGCGTCCGACCTGCGTCAGGACTATTGGCACCGATACGGCGCAACGCTTGCCGGCCTGCAAATCCACCATCCCGAAATCGACATCCGCGAGTTTCTGCGCGAAAGCCATCCCATCGCGCAAATCTTGGCAAAATTAGAGGGCATGGAGGGAACCGAAAGCGTTTTAGGTCGTCTGAAAGGACGCAAAGCCGTTTTTTCCAACGGCCCTTCGTTTTACGTCCGCGCTATCATCGGGGCATTGGGTTTGGCAAACCGTTTTGACGCACTTCTCGGCACGGACGACTTCGGGCTGCGCTACAAACCCGACCCGCAAGCCTACCTGACCGTCTGCCGCCTGCTCGACGCTGCGCCCGAACAGTGCATCATGATCGACGACAGCGCGGACAACCTGCATCAAGCCAAAGAGCTGGGCATGAAAACCGTATGGTTCGGCAGCAAAGCCCATCCCCTGCCCTTTACCGACGCCGTTGCAAAAGATATGCAGGCGCTCGCCGAATGTGCCGAAAAACTGTCAGCACTCGTCTGAAACCTTTACAATATCGGGTTTGAACAACGGCACCAAGCCGCCCGACCACAAGGACAACCATCATGCGATACACCGCCCTCATCCTCGCCGCCGCAGCCGCCCTGACCGGCTGTACTTGGGAAACCTACCAAAACGAATCCGGCCACACTTCCCTGCGCCCCAAATACGAAAAAGGCACGCGCATCTATTACGAAGACGGCACCTACTCCCGCGATATGCGTTACAACCAATACCGCCCCGAACGCCGCACCCTCAAACCGCTGCACGGCGACCAAGAAAACGTACGCGGCACGACATGGAACAAACCCCAAGGCGCCGGACAAACCGCGCCCGAAACCCAAACTGAGGAATAATCCGCCCGCAGAGGTCGTCTGAAACCGTCTTTTCCGTTTCAGACGACCTCAAACATAACCGCCATCCCGTTCGTCCTACATCTGCCGTCCTTCACAAGGAGAAAACCATGCGTTCCCTCGCCCTGATTTTCGTTACCGCCGCCATCCTGAGCGGCTGCACCACAGACCGCTACGACTTCGACAGCCGTCCCGCCGACACATCCGCGCGCACGCCCCTGAAACCGACCACACTCGACCGCTTGGAACACGGCAGCCATGCCGACTCGTACCGCTGGAACCCCAAACCCAATAAACCATAAAACCGGATACTTAAACCATTTATCATAGATAGGGCATTGATACCCGACGAAACGTCAGGCAAAATGCCCGATTTGCGGTTTTTTCGGATAGATTGGATAAAAACAAAAGCCCCCCGCCGTCATTCCCGCGCAGGCGGGAATCCAGGAATTTGAGCTTGTATCAATCCCAAAGCATTCCTGAAATCTGGGGTCTGGATTCCCGCCTGCGCGGGAATGACGAAATGAGTGTTTTCTGTCTTTATCCACCATATCCCATCAAGTTCCGCAGAAATACCACGACATAAAAGGTCGTCTGAAGCCCCAAAACCCCGTTCAGACGACCGCTAAATACCCCCTTCATCAACATTGCATTCGAGAAAGTCCATCATGTCCGCCACACCTCTCAACATCGTCATCCTCGCCGCCGGCAAAGGCACGCGCATGTATTCCAAAATGCCCAAAGTGCTGCACCGCATCGGCGGCCTTCCCATGGTCGAGCGCGTTATCGACACCGCCGCCGCGCTTCATCCGCAAAACATCTGCGTCGTCATCGGACACGGCAAAGACCAAGTTTTGGACACCGTCAAACGCGACGTCGTCTGGGTCGAGCAAACCGAACAGCTCGGCACCGGCCACGCCGTCAAAACCGCCCTGCCGCACCTTGCCGCCGAAGGTCGCACGCTGGTGTTGTACGGCGACGTCCCCCTGATTGACACCGCCACCCTCGAAACCCTGCTCGAAGCCGCCGGCAGCGAAGTCGGCCTGTTGACCGACGTTCCCGCCGACCCGACAGGCTTGGGCCGCATCATCCGCGACAGCCAAGGCAGCGTAACCGCCATCGTCGAAGAAAAAGACGCCGACGCCGCCCAAAAAGCCGTCCGCGAAATCAACACAGGCATCCTCGTCCTGCCCAACGCCAAACTCAAAAACTGGCTGGACACCCTCTCCAGCAACAACGCCCAAGGCGAATACTACCTGACCGACCTCATCGCCAAAGCCGTTGCCGACGGCATCAAAGTCCATCCCGTCCAAGTGCGCGCCTCCCACCTCGCCGCCGGCGTAAACAACAAACTCCAGCTCGCCGAACTCGAACGCATCTTCCAAACCGAACAAGCGCAAGCCTTGCTCAAAGCAGGCGTTACCCTGCGCGACCCCGCCCGCTTTGATTTAAGGGGTCGTCTGAAACACGGACAAGACGTCGTGATTGACGTCAACGTCGTCCTCGAAGGCGACATCGAAATCGGCGACAACGTCGAAATCGGCGCAAACTGCGTCATCAAAAACGCCAAAATCGGCGCAAACAGCAAAATCGCCCCCTTCTCCCACTTCGAAGACTGCGAAATCGGACAAAACAACCAAATCGGCCCTTACGCCCGCCTGCGTCCGCAAGCCCGCCTTTCAGACGACGTACACGTCGGCAACTTCGTCGAAATCAAAAACGCCGCCATCGGCAAAGGCACCAAAGCCAACCACCTCACCTACATCGGTGACGCCGAAGTCGGCAGCAAAACCAACTTCGGCGCAGGCACGATCATTGCCAACTACGACGGCGTGAACAAATACAAAACCGTCATCGGCGACGAAGTCCGCATCGGCTCCAACTGCGTCCTAGTCGCCCCCGTCACCCTCGGCAACAAAGTCACGACAGGCGCAGGCAGCACGATTACCAAAAACGTCGAAGACAACAAACTCGCCCTCGCCCGCACCCGCCAAACCGTCATCGAAGGCTGGGTGCGTCCGGAAAAAGGCGATAAGAAATAAGGCGTAAACTGCATTACGCCTATTTTCGTACCTCGCACGAACCCAAAAGGTCGTCTGAAAACTTAAAACAACAAGTTTTCAGACGACCTTTCATTTAACCCTATAAGCTCGAAATAAACCCAGCCCGTAGCGTGGGCTTTGCCCGCAAACCTGTTGTCTGACAATCAAAATCGGGCAGTTATCTTTATGTTCATTTCGCGGGCAAAGCCCACGCTACCCGTTGCAGCAACAGCAACCTGTCCCTTCCCCCGTCTGGCGGGGGAAGGTTAGGATGGGGGTGGCTTCCGAGGTTTAGGTAAAATCAAATTCGTGCAAATCCGCAGAACCACCCTCTCCCCAGCCTTCTCCCGCCGGACGGGAGAGGAGGCAGGTTGCAAGTTAAAACAAGGTCGTCTGAAAACTTTGAGATTTGAGTTTGAGAGAAACAAACTCACTCCCTCCGTTTTCAAACGACCTTTTATTTAACCCGACAGACTCGAAATAAACCCAGCCCGTAGCGTGGGCTTTGCCCGCGAACCTTCCGTCCGACAATCCGAATAGGGCAGTTATCTTTATATTTATTTCGTGGGCAAAGTCAACGTTACGGGTCGTCTGAAAACCTAGTTCACATTTTCAGACGACCTTGTTGATTGCCATGTCCGCCCTGACCATGTTCAGCCCGTCCTAACGCTCAATGCCGCCACACAACCGCCCGACGATTTCCGCTGCGCTGCCGGGGCGGCACAGTCCTGCGTTTTGTCCTGCCCAAAACGGGGAAAAGTCGTAGCAGCCTTGTTTTTCGGCGGCGGCTTTCAATGCGCCGGCGGCTGCGCCTGCCAAGGGGAACGGGAGCGCTGCGTCATTCATCGGACCGGCTTCGCGTATGAAGCGGTTGTAAAGTCCGCGCGCCGCGCCGCCGCTGAACAAGTTGGTTACCACGGTATCTTCGGGACGGGCAGTTTGGATGGCGGCACGGTGGGCGGGTTTGGTCAGGGCTTCGTCTGCGAGCAGGAAGGTGGTTCCGACCTGCACGGCGGATGCGCCCAATTCCAGCGCGGCGCGGACGGCGGCGGCATCGGAAACGCCGCCTGCGGCTATGACGGGTAGGCGCACGGCGTTACGGATGGCGGGCAACAGGGCAAACAAGCCGCTTTGGCTGTCGGGATTACGGTTTAAAAACCATCCCCGATGACCGCCCGCTTCCCACGCTTGGGCAATCACGACATCCGCGCCGTTTTGTTCCAACCAAACGGCTTCTTCAACCGTCGTCGCGCTGCTCCACACTTCCGCGCCCGTCGCTTTGACGCGCTGCAAGTATTCGGGCGAGGGCAAGCCGAAGTGGAAGCTGACGACAGGCGGGCGGTAACGCTCCACACATGCCAACGCGTCGGCATCAAACGGCTGCCGTCCGCCGCCACTGGGAATATTGTTTTCCGTCAGCCCGTAAGCCTCGAAATACGGACGCAACACGCCAAACCATGCGTCCTGTTGCGCACGGTCGGCAGACGGCGTGCGGTGGGCGAAAAAGTTGAGGTTGTACGGACGGCCGCCGCCTTCCTGCTTCATCCGTGCCAACGCTTTTTCCAAACCTGCGGTGTCATACATCGCCCCCGCCAACGAACCCAAAGCGCCGGTTTTGCCGACAACCAAAGGCAGCTCTGTGTCATGCGCAAACGCCATCGGTGCTTGAATCAGCGGATAGCGCAGTGAGGATAAAATGCGGCTCATGTCTGTTTCTCCTTGTTATTTGTTTCGTCTGTTTTGTCAGCCGGTTTGAATGTTTTTAAATGTTGAATAGCAGGCTAACGATGTGGCACAAACCCGATTTTGCCACAAAAAATAGTCGGATATTCTGCGGGGTCGTCTGAAAACAAACCGCCGCGTTTGGTTTTATAGTGGATTAAATTTAAACCAGTACGGCGTTGCCTCGCCTTGCCGTACTATTTGTAATGTCTGCGGCTTCGTCTCCTTGTCCTGATTTAAATTTAATCCACTATAATGTTTTGTTTGAATCGTGTGTTTGCGAAACTGAGCATGTTCGGAAAGCAAACCCCGTCCCATTCAATCCGATATAGAAAAAGGTCGTCTGAAAACCTTGTTTCGGGTTTTCAGACGACCTTTGCTTTGCCTTCAAACAGGCTTTACAACGGAATTACCATTGGTAGCCGACACCTGCGGTCGCGCCGTAGTGGCCGCGTGAGTTTCCGGTAGCGGTACCTTTGATGACCCAGTTGCCGCCGTCGGAGATGCTGGAGAAGCCGACTGCGTAGCCGCTTTCACCGCGGTAAACGCCGCCTGCAACCGCCATCATGCTCTTACCCGGCAGGTAGGCTTGCGGCAGACCAGCCACCGCCATTGCTGCTGCGGTACCGGCTTTAGAGTCGCTTTCAACATTGTCGATACGTTGGTTGATCTGGTCGCCCATGTTCACCACGTAATTGCCAAGGTTGGTCACCCTTTGGTTAATCGCCTGATTAGCTTGATACAACTGGCTGCCGTTAACCGCATCGGTGCTGTCTGCGGCGACGGTACCTGCGGCGACGTTGGTGACTTTCTTACCGCCTGCGTTGATGCCCTCGGCAGTGATGTTGACATCGCCTGCTTTCAGACCGTCTTTGCCCAGCACCACTTTGTCGCCGACGTTGACGCCGCTGTTGTTCACAACCGTATCGCCTGCTTTGACGCTGTCGACTTTCAGGTCTTTGTTGAGGCCGACCTGAATGCCGTTCGTGCCTGCGGTGGTGGTGATGTTGGCATCGCCTTTAACAGCGACGGTATCGCCCAATTTGTTGGCAACGGTCGTACCGCTGTCGCCTGCGAAGCTGATGCCTTTGTTGTCTACCGCGTCTTTCGCCGCTACGCCTTTGGCAATGTCGGCTTTGACGGCTTTAGACAGGTCAACGGCGTAGTCGGTCACATTATTGGCATCTTTTTTGCCTTTGGTCACGACAATTTTGTCGGAACCTGCGGAGACGCTCGCACCATCAGCATTAATGGTGTAAACAGTTTGTTTGTTCGCACCTTGTTTGCTGCTGACGCTGGCAATGTTGGTACCGGCTTCGACTTCTGTCTTAGCAGCAGCGGTCAGACGGTTCAACTGTCCAACATTTACTGCATCAGTATCTTTCTTGCCTTCAGCAACGTTACTGATGGCTTTGTTGCCTGCATTGATACCGTCGGCAGTGATGTTGACATCGCCTGCTTTCAGACCGTCTTTGCCCAGAGCCACTTTATCGCCGACTTTGACGCCGTCGTTGTTCACAACGGTATCACCTGTGGTCAGACTGTCAGCTTTAAGGTCGGGGGCAGTTGCCACTTTGTAAGTGGTGCTGCCGTCGGCATTTTGCTCCGGTGTGACGACGATGTTGTCGTTGCCGCTGTCCACTTTGGATGTCGCTTTCGCTGCGGCTGCTTTGAGCTGTGCAACGTTCACTGCGTCGGTGTCTTTCTTACCTTCGGCAACGTTACTGATGGCTTTGTTGCCTGCGTTGATGCCGTCGGTAGTGATGTTCACATCGCCTGCTTTCAGACCGTCTTTGCCCAGCGCCACTTTGTCGCCGACTTTAACACCGTCGTTGTTCATAACGGTATCGCCTGCGGTGAAGCTGTTGGCTTTGAGGTTAGGTGTGGTCGCCACTTTGTAAGTGGTGCTGCCGTCGGCATTTTGCTCGGGGGTGACGACGATGTTGTCGTTGCCGCTGTCCACTTTAGACGTGGCTTTCGCTGCGGCTGCTTTGAGCTGTGCAACGTTCACTGCGTCGGTGTCATCTTCGCCTGCAGCGATGTCGGACACTTTGTTGCCGCCGTTGTTCAGACCGTCTTTGGTCAGGCTGACAGGTTTGCCTGCTTTGCCGTTGCCCACAGTCAGTCCGTTGTCGGTCAGAACGCTGCCGCCTACGGTCACTTTGTCGAAGGAGACGTCGTCTGAAGTCGCTACGGTGATGTTCTTACCGTTGCGGCTGACTTTGACGTTTTTGCCTTCTTTGAAGGTCACGGTGTCGCCTGCGCCGATTTTTTCAGACGAGGTTTCGTCGTTGGCGTTCAGGTTCCAACCTTTGTCGGCAGTTTCTTTGACTGCGGCAATGGCGTCATGGACGTTGTCTTTGCCGGTGCCGCCGATGTCGGTGGTGGTCACGTTGCCTTTGTTGTTGGCCGCGTTACCGCCGAGGATTTTCGCCAGGTTGGCTTGGGCTGCGTTCAACTGCTCTTCGCTTGCGGCTTGGCCTTTAGTGGCAAAGTCCGCACCGCCCAGGGTGGTGTTGCTCAGACCGGAAATCAGACCGGCGGTACCGTCGATTACGAGCGGTTTGTTGCCGTTGCCTGCTTTGCCGACGGTAATCTTGTCGGCCAGCGAGAAGCCGATGCCGTTTTCGTCGGCGCGGGTCAGGATGTTGCCGTCGCCTTTGACGCTCAGGCTGTCACCCAGTTTCTTCGCACCGGTCGTGCCGTTGTCGGCGGCAAAGGTCAGACCTTTGTTGTCCACCGCGTCTTTCGCCGCTACGCCTTTGGCGATGTCGGCTTTGGCTTCGTCGGTCAGATCCAGCGCGTAGTCGGTTACGCCGTCGGCGTCTTTCGTACCTTCGCTGACTTTAACCGCACCGCCCGCCGCTTGGCTGAGGGTGGTCTTATCGGCGTTAACCGTGTACTCGGTGTTGTTGCCGTCCACTTTTTCGCTGACGGTCACGTTCTTACCGGCGACGACGGTGGTGGTTTTTTCAGTGGCGGCGAGTTGTTCGTTCAGCTGGGCGACGTTGACGGCGTCGGTGGCTTTTACGCCTTTGGCTACGTTGCTGATGGCTTTGTTGCCAGCGTCGATGCCGTCAGCAGTAATGTTCACATCGCCTGCTTTCAAACCGTCTTTGCTCAGCGTCACTTTGTCGCCGACGGTTACGCCGCTGTTGTTCACAACAGTCTCGCCCGCAGTCAGGCTGTCAGCCTTCAGGTTTTTCGCGGTAGAAACTTTGTAAACGTTAGAGGTGCCTGTTTTGTCGGTTTCAACGACGATGTTGTCGTTGCCGCTTTCCACACGACCTGAATTGGCTTTCAACTGGGCAACGTTGACGGCGTCGGTATCTGCCTCGCCTGCTGCGACGTTGGAGATTTTATTGCCGCCGTTGTTCAGACCGTCTTTGGTCAGGCTGACAGGGTTGCCTGCTGCGCCATTGCCCACAGTCAGTCCGTTGTCGGTCAGAACGCTGTCGCCGACAGTGACTTTGTTGAAGGATACGTCGTCTGAAGTCGCTACGGTGATGTTCTTACCGTCGCGGCTGACTTTGACGTTTTTGCCTTCTTTGAAGGTTACAGTGTCGCCAGCAGCAATTTTTTCAGACGAGGTTTCGTCGTTGGCGTTCAGGTTCCAGCCTTTTTCGGCAGTTTCTTTTACCGCGGCAATCGCGTCGTGAACATTGGCTTTGCCTGTACCGCCGATGTCGGTGAAGGTGACGTTGCCATTGTTGTTGGCCGCGTTACCGCCGAGGATTTTCGCCAGGTTGGCTTGAGTTTCGTTCAACTGCTCTTCAGTCGCAGCTTGACCTTTGGTAGCGAAGTCCGCACCGCCCAAGGCTTTGTTGCTCAGACCGCTGACTGTGCCGTTTACGCCGTCAATGCTGACGGGTTTGCCACTGTCTTGTCCGATTTTGACGGTATCGGCAAGTTTCAGTTGTACGCCACCTTCAACGGTTTCGCTGACAATGTTGCTGTCGCCTTTAATGTTGACAGTGTCGCCTAATGCGTATTTGTTGCTGCCGCTCGTACCGCCGATATTGATGCCTTTGGCGATATTTTCGGCATTGGTGTTGGCTTTCTGATCAACTTTATACAGTTGCGCTCCGTTAACAGCATCGGTGCTGTCAGCAGCAAGCATGCCTTCGGCAACCTTAGTAATCTTGTTGCCGCCGTTGTTCAGACCGTCTTTGGTCAGGCTGACGGCTTCTTTGCCGCTGCTTGGCACCGGAGTCAGGGTGATGCCGTTTGCTGTGGTTTCGGCAATATTGCCGTCTTTGTCAGCCAAGGAAACATTGCCGCCGTTGATGGTGGTCACGTTGCCGTCGGTTTCAAATTGGGCGCTGTTCAAACCTTGCAACTCTTTGGCAAGTTTGACGTTGAGCGTACCGTTGGCGTCGTCTGAAACCACGCCGATGTTGTTGTCAGACAGTTTCGCTGCGTCTGCACCGCCTTTAACCAAGACTTGGTTGCCGAGTTTGCGCTCGAAATTCTTGTCTGCGTTGTCGCCGCCAAAGGTCAGACCTTTTTGCAGCTCGGTACCGATGTTGTCCAACGCGCCTTGTACGGTGTTGACAGGTGCAGCCTGCGTACCGTCGGTTTTGGTTACGACCAGATTCGGTACTTCAACCGCGCCGGTAGTCGGATTGACGGTTGCACCCAATGCGGTTGCCAACGGAGTGAGCTGGCTGACGTTGACGGCGTCGGTATTGTTCACACCGGCAGCGATGTCGGTTGCTTTCTTACCGCCGTTAGACAGACCTTCGGTTGTCAGTTTGACAGGGTTTGCCGCTGTACCGACGGTAATGCCGTCTGCAGAAACGATCGTTTTGCCGCCTGCTGCGTCGACGAATTCAGACGAGGTCAGACCTTTCAGCTCTTTTGCCAGTTTGACGTTGAGCGTGCCATTGGCGTCGTCTGAAACCACGCCGATGTTGTTACTGTCGGACAGTTTGGTTGCATCGGCTTCGCCGCCTTTAACGGCAACAGTGCTGCCCAATTGACGGGTTGAAGGCGTACCGCTGTCACCTGCAAAAGTCAAAGGCGCACGAACGGCATTGCTCAAGGCAGTCAATGCATCGCCGACATTGTTGTAGTCAGCTACGCCTGAAGTCGCGGGGCTGCCGGAAATCACAGAGTATTTCGGCGCGGCGATTTCGCCTGTCGCGTTGTTGACGGAAGTACCCAAAGCTTGGGCAACTTTGTCCAGCTGGGATACGTTTACCGCATCATTTTGTCCCTTACCTGCAGCAACGTTGCCAACTTGAGTCGGAACGGTGGTTTGCGGATCGGTCGGGTTCAGCGCGGCAATGGTTACTGCGCCGTTATATGGCGTACTTGTATCGTCAGCGTAAACAAAGGAAACCTGTTTTGCGCCTGAACCGTCAACCGTTACGTTGCGCTTCAGGATTTTTCCGTCTTCGGAAACGTAAGCAAACGGAGCTTCGTTGGTAACCGCCGTCAGGGTGGTAACGTGAACGTTATTGATGGCATCGGTCAACTGGCTCAGGTTAACCGCATCGGTCGGTTGGTCGCCCTTGCCCAGATTGGTAATCTTGGTGTTGGACATATCCAGTCCGCCTTTGGCGGTGATTTTGCCGGCAAACTCAGGCGCATCGGCGGTATTGATGCTGACGGTAGATTCGTTTTGGTTCAGCACGATGTTTTTACCCGCTTCCAACGTGATGGTCGAACCGTTGGTAATTTCTTTCAGCGAGTGGTTGTAGGCTTCACCGTTGGTACCGCTGGTTTTAGCCGTATTCAGCTTGAACGACTTGTAAGAGGCATTGTTGATGGCGGAAATCGCGCCTTCAATGGTGGATGCGCCCGTACCGCCGATGTTGGACATCGTAATAGTACCGTCATTCGCAATGGCTGCATTGCCACCCAATACGCCTACTGCGGTCGTACCGATGTTGTTCATGACGTTTTGAGTCGCATAAAGCTGGCTGCCGTTTACTGCGTCGGTGCTGTTGTTGCTGATGCGGCCTGCGGCAACGTTGGTAATCGTACGTTCTTTGCCTGCTGAACCGATGCTGAGTGTGGACTCAGGAGTGTTACCTGCGAAGTTGCCGAAAGTCAGACCGCCAACAGCGGCAGAGGTCGTCTGAACGGCTGCTTCAGTCGCGGAATTGGCACCCAATGCGATAGAACCTGCATGAGCGGCATTGGCGTTTTTACCGAAAGCAATAGCATTGGTTGTAGAAGCTTTTGCTGAATCGCCGAAGGCAAAGGTATCGCCCGCTGTCGCTTTGGCGTTTTTACCGAAGGCTACGGCACGGTTTTGCGTGGCTTGGGCGTTGTAGCCGATGGCGATGGTGTCGTCTTTTTGCGCGTCTGCTTCGTTACCCAATGCCAAAGCATTGTTGGAAGTGGCTTTGCTGTTGCGACCTGCCGCGACAGTACCGGAAGCGGTTGCGCGGGTATTGAAGCCCAACGCGGTCGCACCTGCCGCCGTGGACTGGCTGTATGCGCCGATTGCGGTGGAAGAATCTTGGTTGGCGATTGCGCCGTCACCCACCGCTACGCTGGATTTGCCCAATGCTTTGGAAGACTGACCGCCTGCGAAGGAGTTTTGACCGTAGGCGTTGGACGCTTGACCGACGGCGGTAGCGTTGGTGCCGCTGGCTTTGGTGTTCGCACCGATGGCAACGGAGCCTTCACCTTTGGTCGCGCCGTTGACGGCTGCGACAGAGGCAGTATCTTCGTTGACAGAGGCGTTTTTACCAATAGCGATAGAGTTGGAAATCACCGCCTGCGCGCCTGTACCGACGGCTACGGCAAAATCGCCCGCAGCTTGGGCATCCGCGCCTGCCGCCAGGGCATCCAGTCCGGTTGCGCCGTCATTATTGTAGTTGCCACGGGCATTAGAGGCCGTCTGAACGCTGTAAAAATGGCTGGAGCTGCCGCCACCTAATTGGTCGATTTTGTTGTTCATCGCTTCCAAAGCGTCGTGAACATTGGCTTTGCCTGTACCGCCCAAGTTGTTCAGGGTCAGATTACCTGCATTGTCGATTGCAGTTTCGCCGCCCAAGGCGTTTTTGACGTTGTTACCCAAGTTGAGCAGGTAAGAATTGGTCGTGTAAAGCTGGCTGCCGTTGATGGCATCGGTGCTGGTTGCGCTGATAACACCCGCGGAGACGTTTTGAATTTGACGGGTGAAGGCATTGCTAGACTTACCTGCTTCAGCGGTATTGATGCTACCGACGGAAACCGTACCGTAAGAGCTTGTTCCGGCAGCGGTATAGTTGCCATTCAGCGTGTAGTCGCCGTTGTGGTGCGCTTCAGTCAAACTGTTGCCGCCCAAGGCAACATCGTTTTCATTGACGGCATGAGCAGAATAACCCAATGCAGTTCCCGTAACAGCATCAGCTTTGGTATATGCACCCAAAGTTACTGCACCGACTTCTGCAGAATTGGAAGAAACACCAAACGCGAGGGTATTGTTTTTTGCGGCAGTTGCCAAATGACCAAAGGCAACAGCTTCTTTCCCAAGCGCTTTCGCAGTATTACCAAAGGCAATCGAGCTGTTACCCGTTGCTTGGGTGTCAAGACCCATCGCCATTGCATAGTCTTCCGAAGCGACAGCATTGCTGCCGATGGCAATGCCGTTGAGTTTGCTGTCGGTTACCTTCGCCATGTTACCGATGGCGACAGCAAACTTACCGGAGGCGTTGGAATCAATACCCAATGCGACCGCCTCACTGCCTGATGCGTTGGCACGCTGACCAACCGCGACGGAAGAAACGGCTCCGGCAACCGTCTCGTGACCGATGGCAACGGTTTCGTGTGCGCTGGCATTGGCAGTCTTACCAATGGCGACGGAATTGTCGCCGCTGGCTTTGGAAACCATACCGACGGCAACTGCGGATTCTTTTTCTGCCAAGGCCGTTTTACCGATGGCTACGGTGTTGCTGAAGCTGCCTTTTGCAGCTTCACCGATGGCGACAGTGGAAGTGACGCTCAGTTTTTGGGCATCCGTGCCCATACCTGCTTCCCTACCGATAGCGACGTTGTTCGCACCGGACACAAATGCGCCGGAACGCAAGCCGAGGGCGATGTTGTCCACGCCGGTAGCGTTGTTACCCGTACCTTTACCGATGGAGATTTGGCGTTCGTTGGTATAGGCATTGCGACCGCTGTCCGCGCCGATATAGACGGTGTCCGCACCGACTGTACGTCCTGCGGAAACGGCGGCGTCGTACACGCCCGCGTTCGTACCTACCACGATATTGCCCGTACCTGCCGCTACGGCTTTGTTACCGATGGCGACGGCGTTGTTGGCGGTTGCTTGGCTGTTTTGACCGAGTGAAGTAGAAGTTTCTTTGGTGGCAATGGCTTCCTTACCGACTGCGACGCTGCTCATACCGGTTGCCTGAGTGGCAAAACCGACAGCAATCGCGCCTTTGGCAGAAGCAGCAGTTTGCGGACCAACCGCCAAGGCGTTTTCAGCACCTGCATTGCTGTCTACACCGAAGGCTGTGGCGCGCAGACCGTTTGCCGTGCTGTTTTTACCGACGGCAGTGGTATCCTGATTGACTGTCTTGGCACCATAACCGATAGCGGTTGAGAAATGACCCGCAGCAGTCGCTCCTTTGTCTTGCGCCTGACTGCCGCCAATCGCGATGGAAGAAGTACCCTGTGCATTTGCTTTACCGCCGATGGCAATACCATAAGCTCCTGATCCGACCGTAAATTCGCCTATGGATATGGCACGCGGTGCAGAAGCGACGGCGGTACCCATTATTGCCAGGCTGGCAGGTCCCGATGCATTGGCACCTTTACCGGTAGAACTTGAACCACCGATAGCGACAGCACTCAATCCCGAAGTAGTGGAATTGAAACCAATGGCAACGCCATTAGATGCTACATCGGTTACAACGGATTTGGTACCGATGGCAACGGACGAACTGCCCTGCGCATTTGAGTTGTCACCAACTGCAATACTGCCGCTTTTGGTGTTCGCCTGATATCCGATGGAAATATTTTTGGGATCCATACCGGTCGCACCGGTTCCGATATAAACCGAATGACTACTATTGGAATTAATGCCTGCCGACGAACCGATGGCGATGACATTATTGACTCCCGAGCCGCCTTTCAGCGCGCTCTCGCCAATGGAAATATTGCGGCCGTCGGAAGAAACGGTATCGCCTGCCAATTTTCCAATACTGACATCGGCTTCACCTTTTGCTGATGCCTCCTGTCCCATAGCGATAGATTGGTTGTGATTGGCACTTGCCGCCACGCCGATGGCAATAGAGCCTGTGTTGGCAGTAACCGTTTTCGGACCGATGGCAACATTACTTTCTCCGCTGGTTTGGGCTCCTTGTCCGATGGCGACAGATTTACCTTGTTTTGGGGGTTGCCCACCGGTTTGAGGAATGAAATCTAACGCCTTCGTAGTATCATCACCACAGACCACGTTGTAGCTGACGGTATCGAAATAACAGGTGTTGTAATCAGTACCATCGGCGGCTGCAGATAAAACTGTGCCATTGGCAAGGGTTTTGCCGTTATTTTCTACTGTCGCGACGGCTTGACCGCTGGCAAGCAGCAGGCCGGACATGATGGCGGTAAACGCGAAGCGCACGCCTACGGAGGCAACGATGCCGCCTATGCCTGATGAAGCCGTTTTCCCATGCGCTTTGGCGAATTCCGCCACCGCATTCCACGTCTGTGTGGTTTCGTTCCATACGACACGATAGATTTTATTCATGCTGACTCTCTGATTTAAAATGTTAAACAAATAAATTTAATATATTATTGAATTGATGGAATAACCTGCTTTTCAAACATCCAATCCAATAACCAAAAATGAAACTATCGTATTTGATACTGATATTTCGATTGCAAAATTTATTCAACGGATATGACGTATATTGTCACTTCCAAACAAATTTCAGGATTTATCTATACCTCAGATAACAATCTCCAAAAACTGATTTATCGACCTTTTGGCTATTTATCTATCCGCTTATCTTTGATGACTTCTATTTTCTTAACTTTATTTTGCAATCAAAGTGAAACTTTACCTTTTATCTGAAAGCAATTTATATGCCAAAACCCTTTTGCCTGAATTCACTCATACTAAAAAAATGATATTTTTAAGTATCCGACATCCAAAAATAAGAAAAGAGGTCGTCTGAAAACGTTTCAGACGACCTTGGATTCGGATTTCAAGTGCAACACTAGGGTACCAGTGGTTGGAACAGATTTAAGAATAAAACACTTGGCGTTTCGTAGCCAAGTGTTTTTCTTGGCCGGTGGTTCAACTCATCTTGAACCCTGCGTATCTCCCGATCGCTGATGTTTCGGAAATCTGTCTGTTTGGGGAAATATTGCCGGATGAGTCCGTTGGTGTTCTCATTCAGCCCTTTCTCCCAAGAATGGTAAGGGCGGCAAAAATAGGTTTTCGCCTTCAAGGCTTTGGCTATTTTGGTGTGTTGGTAGAACTCTTTGCCGTTATCCATGGTGATGGTGTGGACTCTGGCTTTATATGCCTTTAATACCCTAATGGCCGCCCGGGCAGTGTCTTCGGCTTTTAAGTTCTTTAATTTGCAGATGATGGTGTAGCGGGTAGTGCGTTCGACCAAGGTCAATAACGCGCTTTTCTGATTTTTGCCGACGATGGTGTCGGCCTCCCAATCGCCGATGCGGGTTTTCTGGTCGACGATAGCAGGTCGGTTTTCTATGCCGACGCGGTCGGGCACTTTGCCTCTGGTCCATGTGCTGCCGTAGCGTTTGCGGTAGGGTTTGCTGCATATTCTGAGATGTTGCCACAAAGTGCCGCCGTTGCTTTTGTCTTGGCGGAGGTAGCGGTAAACGGTGCTGTGATGGAGTGTGATCCCGTGGTGTTTATGCAGGTAGGCACATACTTGTTCGGGACTGAGTTTGCGGCGGATAAGGGTGTCGATGTGTTGAATCAGCTGCGAATCGAGTTTATAGGGTTTTCGCCGGTGCTGTTTGGTCAGTCGGCTTTGCCGTTGGGCTTTATCGGCGCTGTATTGCTGCCCTTGGATGCAGTACCGCTTGATTTCTCGGCTGATGGTGCTTTTGTGGCGGTTGAGCTGTTTGGCGATTTCGGCGATGGTGCAGTGGCGGGACAGGTATTGGATATGGTATCGTTCGTCTTGGGTCAGTTGTGTGTAGCCCATGGCAATCTTTCTTGCAGGAAAGGCCGTATGCTACCGCATACTGGCCTTTTTCTGTTATGGAAAGTTGCACTTCAAATGCGAATCCGCCGACCTTTGTAAATCTTATGTTAATTCAATATTAATGAATAACTTTTAAAATACTATCCTCAGCAAGTTGGCGATGTTTGACGGCATTATTCTGTATAATGCCGCAATGTTTTTGAAACAAGGAATACAAATGCTTACCCCAGAACAAGTCAAATCGCTGATTGAAGGCGTCGCCGCTTGCGAACACGTAGAAGTCGAAGGCGACGGGCATCACTTTTTCGCCGTCATCGTTTCTTCCGAGTTTGAAGGCAAAGCCCGCCTCGCCCGCCACCGCCTGATCAAAGACGGTCTGAAGGCGCAACTGGCCAGCAACGAATTGCACGCGCTGTCGATTTCCGTTGCCGCCACGCCTGAGGAATGGGCGGCGAAGCAGCAATAAGCCGTACAGCAGACAAGAAAAAGGTCGTCTGAAACCGGAATTAGGTTTTCAGACGACCTTTTTGCTTTGCCCTATCCGTTACCAGCCGCCCGTAGCGTGGGTTCTACCCACGAATAAACAGAGAGGATTAGATTCGGATGTTCGGATGGAAGGTCGTGGGCGAAGCCTACGCTACGGGTTAGCTTATTCTGAATTTGTGCCCATTTGACGGAAAGGTCGTCTGAAAACCGGAATACTTGGTTTTCAGACGACCTTTTTCAGGGAGAGTTTGACGCATAAAACCTATGCACCGTCAGGTTTCAGACGACCTGTGTTCACGCGCTGAGCAGGCTTTGGGCGAGGAAGCCGCCTTTTTCTACACCGGGGAGGATGAAGAAATAGCCGCCGCCGAAGGGGCTGATGTATTCTTCCAGCGGTTCGCCGTTGAGCAGGTTTTGGACGAAGATGAAGCCGTCGGCGAGGTTGGCTTGGTAGCAGATGAAAATCAGGCCGACGTCGAGCTGGCCGTTGGCGGCGAGGCCGCGGGAGTAGTTGAAGGCGCGGCGGTAGAGCAGGTGTTTTTTCATGAACTCGGGGTCGCGCGGGTTGGCGAGCCTCATGTGGCTGTCTTTGGGGGTGGTTTTGCCCTCGGGGTCTTTGGCGAAGTCGGCGGTGTCGCTCTCTTTTTTGCCGTCCATAGGGGCGCCGCTGTATTTGCGGCGGCCGAAGATTTCGGTTTGTTCCTGCAAGGGGGTTCTGTCCCAGAATTCGACGAAGTGGCGGATGAGACGGATGGCTTGGTAGCTGCCGTTTTTCGCCCAGGCGGGTTCGTCTTGGCTGTTGGCGGCGATGCCTGTCCAGAGGACTTGGTCGGCAATTTTGGGATCGGATACGTCGGGGTTGCCGGAACCGTCGCGGAAGCCTAAGAGGTTGCGGGCGGCGATGGCGCCGGGTTCGGCTTTGGGCAGCCAGCCGTCTATGCTCCAGCGGATGACGGCGGTTTGGGCGGTGTTTTTGATGATGTCGCGCAGGGCGGCTTGGCAGGTTTCGGGGGTGAAGGCGCAGATTTGGAGGCTGAGGTCGCCGTCGCACCATGATTTTTGGAGGCGGTCGTTGGGGAAGTCGCGCATTTCTTGGAGGTGGCGGGGTTTTTTGTCTTTGAGTCCGAAGCGGTCGTCAAAGAGGCTGCTGCCGACGCCGACGGTGATGGTGAGGCCGTCGGGGCGGAATGTTTTGCCGAGCAGGCCGCTGCCTGCGGGGGGGAGTTTTTCGTCGCCGTCTTGGTATTCGCCGCCTTGGGTGAGGAATTCGATGCGGGCGGTGAGGGTGCGGAAGAGGTTTTCGAGTTGTTTGGGGTCTTTGGCGGTTACGTCGAAGGCGCACATGATGCCGAAGAGTTGGTGCGGGGTGGTGATGCCGGCCTGGTGGGTGCCGTAGCAGGGGTAGGCTTGCGGGGAGTGTTCGTTGAGACGGGTCTCGGCGGCGGTTTCGCCTTGTTGTTTGCCGGCGAACCAGCCTGCCGCGCCGGCTGCGCCTGCGGCAAGGACGGTTTTGAATAGGGTGCGTTTGGTCGGTTGGGCGGGTTGTGAGTTGTCTTGGCTCATGGTGGAGTCCTTTGCGGGGATTCGGGCTGCGGTATGTACGCGGTTGTTTTGTTTAAGTTTGCTATTTTGAATTTTCAGACGACGTTTAAGGTCGTCTGAAAACTTTGAATCATCGATCAATCGAATAAACGGTAAGGGATGCGCGATTTCCGCGTGCGTGGCTGCGCCACACACCCTACCTGTTCTTCTACCGGAGGATTAGCGGACCTCCGAAATGCTTGCATTTGGGGCAAACCAAACTTTCTCAGAAATCTAATCTTGGAACGGCGATACAGCTAACCCGTTTAATTTTTGATACGGCTGTCAGCAGGGCAGGTTGGGTTGGCAAACCCGACCCAGCCTACGATTTCTGTATTCGGGTTTTTCGTGGGCAAAGCCCACGCTACGGCCTTTCCCTTTCCGTGGGAGAGGGCATCAGCGATTAGTTTTCAGACGACCCCTTGTATTTCTTCAAAAGGTCGTCTGAAACGGGCGGGTCAAGTTTATTTGAGGCCCAGTGTGCCGCGCAGTTGGCTCAGGTCTTCGGCAAGGGCGTTAATTGGTGCCTGAAGGGTTTTGCGGTCTTCGTCACTGAGTTTGTCGTAGGTTTCAAAGCCGTCTTTGGTTTTGTATTTGGCGAGGATGTCGGTTACTTGTTTGAAGTTGGCGTCGACTTTCTCGAGCAGGGCTTTGTTTTTCTCGGCAATCATCGGACGGAAGAGTTCGACGATTTTTTGCGCGCCTTCGATGTTGGCTTGGAAGTCGCTCAAGTCGGTGTGGCTGTAACGGTCTTCTTCGCCGCTGATTTTGCTGCCGGCAACTTCTTCAATCAACACTGCCGCGCCGCCGACGACTTTGTTCGGCGGGAAGGAGAGGGCGTCGATTTCTTTTTGCAGGGCTTCAACGTCTTTCATGAGTTTGTCGGCAATGTCTTTCACGCCGGATACGTCTTTTTTGACCCACAGGGCGTGTTCGATGCGGTGGAAGCCGGTGAAGGCCGCGTCTTCGGTTTTGTCTTTGAAGTCGTCTTCACGCGCGTCGATGGCGGGGTCGAGTTCGTTGAAGAGTTCGGCAATCGGCTCGATGCGTTCGTAGTGGGTGCGGGTGGCGGCAAACAGGGATTTGGCTTTTTCGATGTCGCCCGCTTTGACGGCGTCAGTGAAGGCTTTGGTTTTGGCAACCAGCTCTTTGGCTTCGCCTTGGACGTAAACTTTATAGTCGGCAAGCGGTTTGGCGAGTTTTTCCAAATCGGCTTCGTTGCCGGTGTCTTTAAAGCCGCTGTCGGTTACTACCAACTTGCCGCGCGGGTTGGTCAAGAGGCCGCAGGTCATTTCGTATTCGCCCGGCAGCAGGGTAACGGTCATTTTGTCGGAAAGTCCGGGGGCGATGTTTTCGCGTTCGTCAACCACCATCACGCCTTTGAGGATTTCCCATTCGAGCTTGCGGCCGCTGTTGTTTTTGATGTTGAACACGACTTGTCCGCTCGGTACGGTCAGTTCCATCGGTTCGCAGGCGGTGTCGTTCACGCCGACATTGACGGTGCCGTCGGCATTCGCGCTTGATGCACCCGATGCACCTGACGCGGCAGGCGCGGATTTTTCCGCTTCGGGCGGCTGACACGCGGTCAGACCCAAAGCCAGCATCACGGATAAAGCAGTTATATTGAGTTTTTTCATTTCAAACCTCTTTGGCATGTTGATAAGAATGGGATACGGAATTTTTAAGCGCCACTAGGGGCTGTCGACAGTCCCTAATGGTTTTCAGACGACCTCTGCACCGCGGCGGGCCTGCTGCCGTGCAGAAACCAAATCATGACCGGAACCAAATACAGCAGCCACGCCAGCACCTCGCCCTGCGTCGGGTGGTCGGTATAGCCGAAGAAGCCGCCGAGCAGCACGCCCAGCGGGCTGTCTTCATGCAGGTATTTGGAAGAATCAAACACTACCTCTTGCAGGTGGTTCCACACGCCCGCCTCATGCAGCGCGCGCAGCGAACCGGCCACCAAACCGGCGGCCACCACAATCAAAAACGCGCCCGTCCAGCGGAAAAACTTCGCCAGATTCAGACGCATACCGCCCTGATAAATCAGCGCGCCGATGACCACTGCGGCCAGCAGCCCCAATACCGCGCCGACGGGCATAGACCAAGTCGGACTCTGCTGAAACACCGCCAAGAGGAAAAACACACTCTCCAGCCCCTCGCGTGCCACAGCCAGAAAAGCCATGCCGACCAAAGCCCAGCCTTGACCGTTGCCGCGGTTTAAGGCCGTCTGAACCGAATCCTGAAGCTGCTGCTTCATCGAACGGGCGGCTTTTTTCATCCATAAAATCATATAAGTCAGCATCGCCACCGCCACCAAACCGATAACGCCGACCACAAATTCCTGCTCCTTCTGCGGAATCTCGCCCGTTGCCGAATGGATGCCGTATCCGATGCCCAGACACATCAGCGCAGCCAAAGCCACGCCCAGCCACACCTTAGGCATCAGCCGCGAATGTCCCGACTGTTTCAAAAAACCGGCGACGATGCCCACAATCAGGGCGGCCTCGATGCCCTCGCGCAGCATAATCAAAAAAGCAATCAACATATATAAAACAAACCTTAAAACTAAATATCCAAAACTAAACCATTTATTCTTTTACCCAAGCCGTTTCACCCGCCGCCTTATCTATTCTATTCGGCTGCAATAAATCCTCTCCAAGAAAATTCAGACGACCTTATGCCTAAATATTTATAAACCGATAATTAAACAAATGCAAATAATTTTTATTTTTAAGTAATAAACACAGTTACGAATGTTAACAAGGAAATGACGAAAGTATCGGACAAACGTACTTTTCCAGTCCGTCTCCCAACAGCCGATACGGCAGTTAAAATATATCCCGTCCATCAACAATAGCCGCCACAACACACAAGGTCGTCTGAACACCCGCCCCATCCGTTTTCAGACGACTTCACGCCTTGAGTCAAAGCAGGCGGACAAACTGTGTTAGAATCCCAAGCTCTTGAATAAACGGACCAATATCCCGTCTGCAAACCACGTTCTCATCCACCCGATTTCAGACGACCTTTAAGACAGCATTATGAAAAAACACCTATACCGCATCACACTCCTCACCATCGCCGCAGCCGTCCTTTCTGCCTGCCCGAGCAAACGCATCAAAAACCTCCCCGAAGTCGACACCACCACCGTCAAAGGCCCCGACCGCCCCACCGGCACGCCCGACCCTGCAGGCACCACCGTCAGCGGCGGCGGCGCAACCTACACCGTCGTGTCCCACCAAGAACTGCCGCACTGGAACACCCAACACTTCGTCAAAAGCCTCCAATCCTTCCGCTTAGGCTGCGAGAAACTCAAAAACCGCGCAGGCTGGCAAGACGTGTGCGCCCAAGCCATGCAGACGCCCGTCCACCATTTCCAAGCCAAGCATTTCTTCGAACGCTATTTCACCCCTTGGCAAGTCAGCAACAACGGTAACCCCGCCGGCACCATCACCGGCTACTACGAGCCCGTCCTGCTCGGTGATGACAAAGCCACCAGCAAAGCCCGTTTCCCCATCTACGGCATCCCCAACGACTTCGTTTCCGTCCCACTGCCCGCCAATTTGAGAGGCAGCAAAGCCACCGTCCGTATCCGCCAAACCGGTGCCAACAGCGGCGTCATCGACAACAGCGGCACACACACCGCCGACCTGTCCCAATTCCCCATTACAGCCCGCAGCACCGCCCTCAAAGGCAGGTTTGAAGGCAGCCGCTTCGTTCCTTATTACACCCGCAACCAAATCAACGGCGGCGCGCTCAATGGCAAAGCTCCCATCCTCGGTTACGCAGAAGACCCCGTCGAACTTTTCTTCATGCACATCCAAGGTTCAGGTCGTCTGAAAACCCCGTCCGGCAAATATATCCGCGTCGGATTTGCCGACAAAAACGAACACCCCTACGTCTCCATCGGACGCTACATGGCGGACAAAGGCTACCTCCCCCTCTCACAAACCAGCATGCAGGGCATCAAAGCCTACATGAAGCAAAACCCCGGCCGCCTCGCCGAAGTCTTGGGACAAAACCCCAGCTACGTCTTCTTCCGCGAACTGACCGGCAGCAGCGAAGCCGGCCCGGTCGGCGCATTGGGCACCCCGCTCTTGGGTGAATACGCAGGCGCCATCGACCGCCACTACATCACCTTAGGTGCGCCGCTGTTTGTCGCCACCGCCCATCCGACCACCAAAAAAGCCCTCAACCGCCTCATCATGGCGCAAGACACAGGCAGCGCCATCAAAGGCGCCGTCCGCGTGGACTACTTCTGGGGCTACGGCGACGAAGCAGGCGAAGTTGCCGGCAAAATGAAAACCACAGGCTACGTCTGGCAACTCCTGCCCAACGGCATGAAACCCAGCTATCAGCCTTAAAATCGGCTAATAAAGTCAAAAGGCCGTCTGAAAACCATTTTTCAGACGGCCTCACGCTCGAAAACACATATTTTACCCGCCAAACCGCGGCGGCTGTTTTCTTTATATAGTCAATTAAAATCAAAATAGGACAGTAACGCATCGTCAAATCGGGCGTAATCAGACAAAACGGTTCGCAGATTCCGCTTAATATTCGTCCACACCTTCTCAATCGGGTTGAGCTCAGGTGAATAAGGTGCAAGAGGCAATACCTTATGTCCCAATTTTTCCGCCATTTCCCGTAAGACACCCATACGGTGAAATCGTGCATTATCTAAAATAATCACCGATTTTTGAGTCAATGCAGGCAGAGACCTTTGCAAAATTCCCCAAAATCCCCTAAATTCCCACCAAGACATTTAGGGGATTTCTCATGAGCACCTTCTTCCAACAAACCGCACAAGCCATGATCGCCAAACACATCGACCGCTTCCCACTATTGAAGTTGGATCAGGTGATTGATTGGCAGCCGATCAAACAATACCTGAACCGTCAAAGAACCCGTTACCTTAGAGACCACCGAGGGCGTCCCGCCTATCCCCTGTTGTCCATGTTCAAAGCCGTCCTGCTCGGATAATGGCACAGCCTCTCCGATCCCGAACTCGAACACAGCCTCATCACCCGCATCGACTTCAACCTGTTTTGCCGTTTTGACGAACTGAGCATCCCCGATTACAGCATCTTATGCCGCTACCGCAACTGGCTGGCGCAAGACGACACCCTGTCCGAATTGCTGGAACTGATTAACCGACAACTGGCCGAAAAAAACCTAAAAGTAGAGAAAGCATCCGCCGCCGTCATTGATGCCACCATTATTCAGACTGCCGGCAGCAAACAGCGTCAGGCCATAGAAGTCGACAAGGAAGGACAAGTCAGCGCCCAAACCACACCGAGTAAGGACAAAGATGCCCGCTGGACAAAGAAAAACGGCCTCTACAAACTCGGTTACAAACAACATACCCGTACCGATGAGGAAGGCTATATCGAGAAACTGCACATCACTCCTGCCAATACCCATGAGTGCAACCATCTGTCCCCTTTGTTGGAAGGCATTGCCGAAGGTACGACCGTCTATGCCGACAAAGGCTACGACAGTAAGGAAAACCGGCAACATCTGAAAGAGCATCAGTTGTTAGACGGCATTATGCGCAAAGCCTGCCGCAACCGTCCGCTGACGGAAGCGCAAACCAAACGTAACCGATATTTGTCGAAGACCCGTTATGTGGTCGAACAAAGCTTCGGTACGCTGCACCGTAAATTCCGCTACGCCCAGGCAGCCTATTTTGGTCTGTGTAAAGTGAGTGCGCAAAGCCATCTGAAGGCGATGTGTTTGAACCTGTTGAAAGCGGCTAACAGGCTAAGTGTGCCCGCTGCTGCCTAAAAGGCGGCCCGGATGCCCGATTATGGGGCGTCCGGGGAAGATTAAGGGGGTGTTTGGGTAGAATTAGTGGATATTTGAAACGAAAACAGCCGAAAAACTGTGTTTGGGTTTCGGTTGTCGAGGGAAGGGCTTTTTTGCAAAGGTCTCAGGCAGTAGGCATTGCTGAAACTACGCTTCAAAAAAGACTCCGGTCATCGTATTTTGATAAACCATCGGAGCAATCAGCCGGTTGCCGACTTGTGCGGACACCAGAGATAAGCGTTGGTATCTTTTTCCGCTTATCTGCGCTTTCACTATTTGCCCTCTCAGGCTGCGGGCATAGGGACGGAACAGGTAGCGGTCAAATCCTGTTTCATCCAAATATAGTCAATTAAAAACAAAATAGTACAATACTCAACTTTGAAGGTCTAACCATGGCATACTCTGCGGACTTAAGAAACAAAGCTTTAAACTATTACGAACAATGCAAAAACATCAGCCAAACCGCAGCAACGTTTAATTTGTCAAGAAACACGCTTTACCTGTGGATTCGCCTTAAAAAACAAACAGGCAGCCTAAAACATCAAGTTACCGGTCTAAATGCCGTAAAATTGGATAGGCAAAAACTGGCTCAATATGTTGAGCAGCACCAGGATGCCTATCTGCATGAAATCGCCAAACATTTTGATTGTACGCCAGCCGCCGTTTGCTATGCACTCAAACAGATGGGGATGACGCGCAAAAAAAGACCACCACTTACAAAGAACAAGACCCGGCCAAAGTAACGCATTATTTGACACAGCTGGCCGAATTTTCCGACTACCAACGTGTTTATTTGGATGAAACAGGATTTGACCGCTACCTGTTCCGTCCCTATGCCCGCAGCCCGAAAGGGCAAATAGTGAAAGCGCAGATAAGTGGAAAAAGATACCGACGCTTATCTCTGGTGTCCGCACAAGTCGGCAACCGGCTGATTGCTCCGATGGTTTATCAAAATACGATGACCGGAGTCTTTTTTGAAGCGTGGTTTCAGCAATGCCTACTGCCTGCATTGACTCAAAAATCGGTGATTATTTTAGATAATGCGCGATTTCACCGTATGGGTGTTTTACGGGAAATGGCGGGAAAATGGGGACATAAGGTATTGCCTCTTGCACCTTATTCACCTGAGCTCAACCCGATTGAGAAGGTGTGGGCGAATATTAAGCGGTATCTGCGAACCGTATTGTCTGATTACGCCCGATTTGACGATGCGTTACTGTCCTATTTTGATTTTAATTGACTATAAACACGTTGGTAGTCGGAAAATTCGGCCAGCTGTGTCAAATAATGCGTTACTTTGGCCGGGTCTTGTTCTTTGTAAGTGGTGGTCTTTTTTTGCGCGTCATCCCCATCTGTTTGAGTGCATAGCAAACGGCGGCTGGCGTACAATCAAAATGTTTGGCGATTTCATGCAGATAGGCATCCTGGTGCTGCTCAACATATTGAGCCAGTTTTTGCCTATCCAATTTTACGGCATTTAGACCGGTAACTTGATGTTTTAGGCTGCCTGTTTGTTTTTTAAGGCGAATCCACAGGTAAAGCGTGTTTCTTGACAAATTAAACGTTGCTGCGGTTTGGCTGATGTTTTTGCATTGTTCGTAATAGTTTAAAGCTTTGTTTCTTAAGTCCGCAGAGTATGCCATGGTTAGACCTTCAAAGTTGAGTATTGTACTATTTTGTTTTTAATTGATTATATCAACAACTGCCTGTTTACGCCTGAAAAATTGTAAATTACGTCATAATTTCGCACAGTTAATATGCAATAAGATTAAAATTTGTTGCAATGCATAAAGGATATTGTAGGTGGTCACTCTGCTGACTTGGTATCGCCGAACCAGAGAAGTAACGATGATTTTATTCTGTGGATAGACTCACTAAACAGCTTGACGTTAGTGAGATGTGAGGTAGGTATTCTTATGAATTTTCATGACAATATTGTTTTTCAAATACTGTGAATAACGCTACTGGTTTCTACACCTGATATTGAGTAAAAAGGAAAAATCAGAAAGTTTTTTCATTTTGAAATGGTATTGGGCATAAAATTTATGTAACTTATGCTATTGCAAAGGTTTCTTACTGTGACCCATTCAATAATTGAAAACATCCACTGATGTCTAACACGTCGTAATTGCTTAACCTATCAGTATGCATTATGTGGAAACCAAGTTTATGTGCAATTAAAAAAGGAGGGGCTGTTGTTTTATAAAGATACAACACCCACTATGATAATGCTAAGGAGATAAGCAATATTTTGTATTATAGAGAGAAGTTAACTATCTCAGGAATGAATATCGGCAAAAAAGAGCTATTATTAGTGTTATTAACTGAGCATGCTAAATTTACTTTTAAAGATACAGATAGGTGTATCAATATGGGAAATTTTGCAATACAATAGAAGAAAGCCAGTTCAGCGGAGGATAAGTACCAGCTGTTAGTATAGTAAACGATAATTAGGCTACAGTCATGCTGATAGGTGTTTGTGTAATAGAGTAACACAACATTAATCCAAATTCCCAAAGATTGGATTATCTTAAATGAAACATGAAAAAAGGAATTTATAATGTCTGAAATTCAAGAACGCCAAAACCAAAGGATTATCGGGTTTGCAGAAGCTAATTTTTCAAAGAGTACACATGAGTATGGGCGACATGATTTAGCTGGTCGCTCAGCCAATAGTAGAGGTGAAAAAATTGATCCCTCTCGTTTTAATGAAGATAAAGACCATGATGGAAGAAAAGGGGTTGATTGTTCTTCCTTAGTTTATTATTCATTACATGGTGCTGGGTTTAACCTTAAAAAATCAGCAGGTGAATTTACAACGCACACGTTATTTCAAGGGAATAAACTAACTGGTTATGCTAAAGAAAATTTTGATGTACTGCCTAGTTCCGCTAAAACTGATGGTAGCTTGAAACCAGGTGACTTACTGATGATGACGATGCCTAACGGTGCTCAACACATTGCCATTTTCAAAGAGTATGATGAAAAAGGTCGTATCCATTTTTTTGGTTCACAAACATCAACAGGCCCTGCTGAAGTAGTGATGACAGGGAATAGTTATTGGGATAATAAAACAATTTTTCACGGAGCGTTAAGAGCGAAGGAAAATTTCATTAAACCTGAGATGAAGCCACAGGTGGAGGAAACTAAACAACAATCAAAATTTGAAGAGCTGAGTGCTATGCTTAAGGGCTTAGTAAGTGATGCCGACGGTTCATACGCTAGAAAGGTTCTTGCAGACAATTCTGATGAGGTAGCTCGTTTTAATCAAATAGCTAATGAGCGTATTGAACAGGAAAAAGTCCAAGAATTAGCCGTTCAGGAAAATAAAAACGAACAACAGAGAGGTTTTTCTCGATCTTTATGATAAAATAATAAATAACCTAAAATTTTTCTATGGATAACCCATAGAGAACTTAATATTTATTTTTATGTTATAAAGAAAATTTGAGATTATAACTAAAAAGTATCTTAAAAGCTGTGCCATATACCCAAAGCGACTCTTAAGAAAATTGGTTGCTTTGGGGATTTCTAACTTTGAATAACGTTCGACAGTAGATAACAAATCCATGTTTCCTCTCAAACTAAAATATATTGAGAGACCTTTGCAAAATTCCCCAAAATCCCCCAAAATCCCCTAAATTACCACCAAGACACTTAGGGGATTTCTCATGAGCACCTTCTTCCAGCAAACCGCACAAGCCATGATTGCCAAACACATCGACCGCTTCCCACTATTGAAGTTAGATCAAGTGAGACCTTTGCAAAAATAGTCTGTTAACGAAATTTGACGCATAAAAATGCGCCAAAAAATTTTCAATTGCCTAAAACCTTCCTAATATTGAGCAAAAAGTAGGAAAAATCAGAAAAGTTTTGCATTTTGAAAATGAGATTGAGCATAAAATTTTAGTACCCTATGTTATTGCAAAGATCTCCAAGTGATTGATTGGCAACCGATCGAACAATACCTGAATCGTCAAAGAACCCGTTACCTTAGAGACCACCGCGGCCGTCCCGCCTATCCCCTGTTGTCCATGTTCAAAGCCGTCCTGTTCGGACAATGGCACAGCCTCTCCGATCCCGAACTCGAACACAGCCTCATCACCCGCATCGATTTCAACCTGTTTTGCCGTTTTGACGAACTGAGCATCCCCGATTACAGCACCTTATGCCGCTACCGCAACTGGCTGGCGCAAGACGACACCCTGTCCGAATTGCTGGAACTGATTAACCGACAACTGACCGGAAAAAACCTAAAATTAGAGAAGGCATCCGCCGCCGTCATTGATGCCACCATTATTCAGACTGCCGGCAACAAACAGCGTCAGGCCATAGAAGTCGACGAGGAAGGACAAGTCAGCGGACAAACCACACCGAGTAAGGACAAAGATGCCCGTTGGACAAAGAAAAACGGCCTCTACAAACTCGGTTACAAACAACATACCCGTACCGATGAGGAAGGCTATATCGAGAAACTGCACATCACTCCTGCCAATACCCATGAGTGCAACCATCTGTCCCCTTTGTTGGAAGGCATTGCCGAAGGTACGACCGTCTATGCCGACAAAGGCTACGACAGTAAGGAAAACCGGCAACATCTGAAAGAGCATCAGTTGTCAGACGGCATTATGCGCAAAGCCTGCCGCAACCGTCCGCTGACGGAAGCGCAAACCAAACGCAACCGATATTTGTCGAAGACCCGTTATGTGGTCGAACAAAGCTTCGGTACGCTGCACCGTAAATTCCGCTACGCCCAGGCAGCCTATTTTGGTCTGTTCAAAGTGAGTGCGCAAAGCCATCTGAAGGCGATGTGTTTGAACCTGTTGAAAGCGGCTAACAGGCTAAGTGTGCCCGCTGCTGCCTAAAAGGCGGCCCGGATGCCCGATTATGGGGCGTCTGGGGAAGATTAAGGGGGTGTTTGGGTAGAATTAGTGGATATTTGAAACGAAAACAGCCGAAAAACTGTGTTTGGGTTTCGGTTGTCGAGGGAAGGGCTTTTTTGCAAAGGTCTCGGCCTGACGCTGTTTGCTGCCGGCGGTCTGAATAATGGTGGCATCAATGACGGCGGCGGATGCTTTCTCTACTTTTGGGTTTTTTTCGGTCAGTTGTCGGTTAATCAGTTCCAGCAATTCGGACAGGGTGTCGTCTTGCGCCAGCCAGTTGCGGTAGCGGCATAAGGTGCTGTAATCGGGGATGCTCAGTTCGTCAAAACGGCAAAACAGGTTGAAATCGATGCGGGTGATGAGGCTGTGTTCGAGTTCGGGATCGGAGAGGCTGTGCCATTGTCCGAGCAGGACGGCTTTGAACATGGACAACAGGGGATAGGCGGGACGGCCGCGGTGGTCTCTAAGGTAACGGGTTCTTTGACGGTTCAGGTATTGCTCGATCGGCTGCCAATCAATCACCTGATCCAACTTCAATAATGGGAAGCGGTCGATGTGTTTGGCGATCATGGCTTGTGCGGTTTGCTGGAAGAAGGTGCTCATGAGAAATCCCCTAAATGTCTTGATGGAAATTTAGGGGATTTCGGGGAATTTTGCAAAGGTCTTGGGACGAACTTCAGGTCGTCTGAAACCTACTTTCAGACGACCTTTTTGATTCTCAACCAAGCCTTTTTCCGTGGGCAAAGCCCACGCTACAATCCGCATCCAGTATCGGCGGCGTACCGTTATTCCCCCAACCCGCCTACCAAGTCGAATAAGGATGCTTGCTCAAATACGCATTGGTAAATTTTCCTTCCGACGTAATCTCCGCGCCCAGCCAGTCCGGTTTTTCAAACGGTGTATCTTCCGCAGGTAGCTCGACCTCCGCCACCACCAAAGGCGCGTTATCGCCGAAATACTCGTCGATTTCAAACACAAAGCCATTAAATTCCACCCGATAACGGTGTTTTTCCATCTTAAACGGACACATCGTCTCCATCATCTGCTGCGCGTGCGCCAAAGGAATTTCGTATTCAAACTCGCTGCGGCTGACATCCGAAATATAGCCTTTCAAAGTCAACCAAGCCTTATCGTCAATAATGCGCACGCGGATGGTGCGCTCTTTTTCCACGCTCAAATAGCCCTGCTGCAACACTTGCGGCGCAGAGGCTTCGCGCTTCCAGTCATCGTTTTTCAACAGGAAGCGGCGTTCGATTTCAATAGTCATCTGTTTGATTCCAATATAAAAGAAGGTCGTCTGAAAACAGGTTTTGCAGGTTTCGCACACACCTTAAAACGGCTTGAACACCACCATATACAAAGCGACGACCATCATCAATACAGGCACTTCGTTAAACACCCTGTACCACTTGTGCGAATGCGCATTGCGTTTTTCCTCAAAACCGCGAAGCAGCGCGCCGCAATAAAATTGATAAGCCAAAAGCAGCAGGCCCATCGACAGCTTCACATGCAGCCAGCCCTGCCCCCACCAGCCCGTCACAAACGGAATCACAATGCCGCACACCAGCGTCCCGAACCCCAACGGCGACATAAACTTATACAGCCGCCGCGCCATCGCCGAGAGCCGCTCATATTCCACCGGCTGCTCCGCCGCTTCGACCTGCGCCAGATTCACAAAAATCCGCGGCAGGTAAAACAGTCCGGCGAACCACGAAATCACAAAAAACACATGCAAGAGCTTAAACCACAAATACATTTTCAGACGACCTCACGCTCGAAAACGCGTATTTTACCCGCCAAACCGCAGCGGCTGTTTTCTTTATGTCAACGACTGTCTGTTTTATACCCGAAAAATGGTAAATCACATCATAATTCCAGACTGTTTATATGCAATAAGATTAGATTTTGTTAGAATGCATATGTAATTAAACTAATATACCCACTCCCCGCGGGAAAAACACAAAACGGAAAGAAAACATGATTAAGCAATTTGAAATCAGCACCAGCGTTCAAAAACAACTCGGCGACTACCTTGCCGCCAACCAGACCGACCTCAAAACCGCCATGGCGGACGAAACCCGCAACGGCGAAGTCGCCGCCATCATCCATGCCGGCCTGCCCATGATGGTGCGCAAAATCTATTCTCTGGAAAAAATGAAAAACTTCTTCTGGACGAAAAAAGAACTGATGGTCGAATTCGTCGCCATGCGCCTTGCCACCGCCGAAAAGAAAAACGCCAAGAAAAAACGTTAAGCCGTTGCGGCATATTGAGAAAAAAGATTGAAGGTCGTCTGAAAGTTTTCAGACGACCTTTTACAATACGGCATAGCCGGCCCGTTTACATCGATACCGCTTATTTGTCGGCGCGCCATTTCCGCCCCACCTGCGCGAGGACAGAGAATGTATCAAAAATAAACGAACCGGTCATAACGCCTTCCCGCAGCAACCAACCTGTTTGCCGTTTTACCGAAATGGCGGGCAACAAAAAACCCTCGGAAAACCGAGGGTTTTTAAAATTGGTTGCGGGAGCAGGATTCGAACCTACGACCTTCGGGTTATGAGCCCGACGAGCTACCATGCTGCTCCATCCCGCGTCAGAAGCTAAAACTATACTTTCATTCCGGGAAGGTGTCAAGGATTTTCTTGATTAAATTGTTTGTAACAAAAAATTCCTATAACTTCAAGTAATTACTTTTAAGCCGAAAAGCCTGCCTATGGGTACGGCTTTTGTCATTCGCGGTGGTAGGGATGGTTGTGGAGGATGGAAACGGCGCGGTAGAGCTGTTCGGTCAGCAGGACGCGCACCATGCCGTGCGGGAGGGTGAGGCTGGAGAGGCGCATCATCATGCGGGCTTGTTGTTTGAGGCGGTCGGTCATGCCGTCGGCGCCGCCGATGACGAAGCAGACGTGTTCGCCGTTTTGCTGCCAGCTTTTGAGGTGTTCCGCCAGCTCGACGGAGGTCGGGGCTTTGCCGCGTTCGTCGAGGACGATGAGGAATGCGCCTTGGGGGATGGCTTCGAGGATGCGTTTTTCTTCCGCCGCCATGCCTTGTGCGGCGTTGACGCCTGCGCCGCGTTTTTCGGGTTTGATTTCTTTGAGGGTGTAGGCGACGTCGCGTCCGAAGCGTTTGGCGTATTCGCCGACGGCTTCGTCCACCCAGCGGGGCATTTTGGTGCCGACGGCGAGGACGGTGATGTTCATGGGTTTCCTTGGTCGGATGGGGTCGTCTGAAAGGTTTCAGACGACCTTTTGGTTTGAATGATGTTGAAACGGGATTCTTGAATCCGATATTTTTATTGTTCGGTCAAGGGGTCGTCTGAAAGCTTCGGTTTGGGCAAAAAGGGGGTAGGGCGTGCGCAATAAAGCCGTCTGTATGCACAGACGGCTTGGGGTGATGGCTTAGTCGGCGGCGTGCCAGGGTTTTTGCGCACCGGCGTGGAAGCTGGGTTTTTCGCCGCCCCAGAGGGTGTCGATGTCGTAGAAGTCGCGGACGGCGGGCAGCATGACGTGGACGACGAGGTCGCCTGCGTCAACGAGCGTCCATTCGCCGCTGTCGCCTTCGGTGCTGAGGATTTCGAAGCCGGCTTCTTTGAGGCTGACGGCGACGTTGTTGGCGAGGGCTTTGACTTGGCGGGTGCTGTCGCCGCTGGCGATGATCATGCGGGCGAACAGTGAGGTTTTTTCTTGGGTTTCGAGGACGGAGATGTCTTTGGCTTTGATGTCTTCGAGGGCTTCGACGGCGGTTTCGACCATTTTTTGCAGGTCTTGCAGTTCTTGTTCGTTCATTGTTTTCCTAATGGTGGGAATGAAATGGGGTTTGGACGGTATTATAACTTATCTGTATGAATTTACGCTATTTTCCGCTTTGGTACAGTTTGTGTTCGCGGATGTAGCGGGCGACTTGGGGCGGGAGGTCGTCTGAAAGTCTGCCGCTTTGGAGGGTTTGGCGGATTTGGGTGGAGGAGGTGTTGTGCAGGGGGGCGTTGAGGATGCGGACGCTGCCGTTTTGGAGGGCTTCGCCCAGCCAGGCGTGGAGTTCGCGCGGGGTTTGGTTGAGGTTGTCGCCTTGGCGCATGGCGACGGCGATGTGGGTTTGGCGCACGAGGGTCTGCCATTTTTTCCAAGTGTGCAGTTTCATGAGGCTGTCGCTGCCCATGAGCCACCAAAGTTGGGCGGCGGGGAATTGCTGGCGGAAGATTTGGACGGTGTCGAAGGTGTACGTTGCGCCGTCGCGGACGATGTCGCAGTCGCTGGCGGCGAAGCGGGGGTCGTCGGCGATGGCGAGTTCGGTCATGATGAGGCGGTCTTGGGCGGGGGCGCGGGACGGGTCTTTGTGGTAGGGGTCGCCTGCGGGCAGGAAGACGACGGTGTCGAGTCCGATTTCGTCGGCGAAGGCGCGGGCGATGTGGAGGTGGCCGTTGTGGATGGGGTCGAAGGTGCCGCCGAAAAGTCCGATGTTTTTCATGGGTGTCCTTGGGTGTGGGGTGTGCGCTCTGTTTGGGTTTCAGACGACCTGTCGGGTTTATGGGTTGTCGGGGTCGTCTGAAAGGCTTTTTGCTTCGGGGCTGCCGTCGACAACCAGGGTGAGTTTGCCGGTGGTCGGGTGGATGACGAGTCCGTGGACGGCGATGTCGGCGGGCATAAGCGGGTGGTTGCGGATGACTTTGACGGTGTGGCGGACGCTGTCTTCTACGTTGTCGAAACCGGTCAGCCAGTTGTCGAGGTTTATGCCCGCGTTGCGCAAGGTTTCGATGCGGTCGTCGGGGATGTCGCTTTCGTGTACTTTTTCAAGGAAACCGGCGGCGTTCAGCCCCTTCATGCCGCAATCGTAGTGGGCAATGACCATGATTTCTTTGACTTTGAGTTCGAACACGGCGACCAAAAGGCTGCGCATGACGGAACCCCAAGGATGGGTAACGACCGCGCCGGCGTTTTTGATGAGCTTGGCGTCGCCGTTTTTCAGTCCGAGCGCGTCGGGCAGCAGTTCGATGATGCGCGCGTCCATGCAGGACAGGATGGCCAGTTCGCGGCCGGGATATTTGTCGGTGAAATATTTTTCGTATTCGCCCGATTCGACAAAATTTTGATTATAGGCGAGAATTTCGCTCAATTCGCTCATGGTGTTGGACCTCCGACAGAATGGGACGATTATAGCGGTTTTCAGGCGGTTTGGCTTTGCATTGTGTACCGTCCGGCTATGGATAGAGTTGATTGCAAATTGAAACAAAGCAGATACAATCCGCTTTATGTTTATGATTGGACTGAGGAACGGCCATGTCTTCGCACCCTTGTTTTTCCGAAACGATCGACCGCCGCACCCACGACGCGCTCTACGATTGGGCGCGGGCAAGTTACGGCGCGTCGGACGACTGGAACACGCTCTATCTGAACGGGCTGGCTTTGGGTCGTCTGAATCCGTTTTGGCGCGAACGGATCAAACAAGACTGGCAGGAAGGGCTTTCTGAAATTTCAGACGACCTCTGCCTGCAAACAGACAACTGGCTGGCGATGGGCGACAGTTTGCAGCACTTGGCGCACGAATGGAAAAGCCTCGGACTGCTGCACGGCTGGCGCGACGAAAAGTTTGACGTGTGCGACGACGCGGGCAAGATTCTCTTTGCGTTGGAACGCGCCGCCTTCCGCCCGTTCGGACTCATGAGCCAAGCCGTCCACCTCAACGGACTGGTGCAAACCGACGGTAGCTGGTATTTTTGGATAGGCCGCCGCAGCCCGCACAAAGCCATCGATCCCAACAAACTCGACAACCTCGTCGGTGGCGGCATTGCCAGCGGCGAAACTCCGTTTGAAGCCGTCTGCCGCGAAAGCGAAGAAGAAGCCGGACTGATGCCGCCCGCCCTCGACACCCTCCGACCCGCCGCCCGAATCCACAGCCTGCGTCCCGTCTCGCGCGGCATCCACAACGAAATCCTGCACATCTTCGACATCGTCCTGCCCGAAACCGTCCGCCCCGAAAACCAAGACGGCGAAGTCGCAGGGTTTGAATTGATGAACGTTTCACAAATCATCGAAACCATGTTGTCCCAAACCATGATGCACGATGCCCAGCTCGTTACCCTCGAAGCCCTCAAACGCTACGGCGCGCTCGACAGGCAGCATCCGCTAAGCCTTTGGCTGGACAGCCTTTGCCGCTAAACGAAACCAATAAACAAAACCCCGCCGTTTCCCTTTCACGATTCCCCAAAAGGTCGTCTGAAACCCATGCTCCGACTTACCGACATCTGCAAACGCTTCGACAGCAAAACCGTCGCCAACCGCATCAGCCTGACCGTGTCCGCAGGCGAAACCCTCGCCGTCCTCGGACGCTCCGGCTGCGGCAAATCCACCCTGCTCAAAATCATCGCCGGCATCGTCAAACCCGACAGCGGCGAAGTCTGGCTGGACGGGCAAAACATCACCGCCGTCCCGCCCGAAAAGCGCAACGTCTCGCTGATGTTCCAAGACTACGCCCTGTTCCCGCACCTGACCGCCCAAGAAAACGTCGGCTTCGGACTCAAAATGCGCCACCTGCCCAAAGCCGAAATCGAAGCACAAACCATGCAGGCACTGCGCGACATCGGTTTGGAAAACGAAGCCCGCCGCAAACCCGGCAGCCTCTCCGGAGGCGAACAGCAACGCCTCGCCCTCGCCCGCGCCCTGATTATCAAACCGTCCCTGCTCCTCTTGGACGAAGCCTTCTCCAGCCTCGACACCCACCTGCGCCACAACCTCTACCGCCTGACCGACGAGAGCATCCGCCGTCAAAACATCCCCGCCGTCCTCGTAACCCATTCCCCCGAAGAAGCCGCCGCGCTGGCAGACCATATCGCCCTCATGCACGAAGGGCGCATCCTCCAATACGGCACGCCCGCCGAACTCTTCCGCCGCCCCGCCAACGCCCAAGCCGCCCGCCTGCTCGGGCTGCCCAACACCGACGATGCGCGCCACATCCCGACACACGCCATCCGTCCCGACCCGCAAGGCACACCCTGCCGCATCCTGTCCCTCACCCCCTTACCCGACAGCCTGCGCCTGACTTTCGCCCACCCCGAATACGGCGAACTGACTACCCTTCTGCCCGCCGGACAGCTACCCGCCGGCGATACCGTGCCGATACATATCGATAAAGGACAAATCGTCTGGTTTGAACCGTCGCGATGATGTTTTGTGTCCCGCCGTCGTTTGAACTGTCGGGCAAATCAAAAAAGGTCGTCTGAAAAGTTTCAGACGACCTTTGCTTTGACTTCCGACAGCTTGGGGAGTTAAAACAGCCAGAGCTTATTTTTTAATCGCGGTACGCATATTGTCGGCGATGTGGGTAGCGCCGGCGGTCAGACCGGACATACCGATCAGCGATGCAGCGGCGAGTTTGATCAATTCTTTCATTTTGAGTCTCTTTCTTGTGTTTGTGTTGCGGATATTATAGTGGATTAACTTTAAACCGGTACGGCGTTGCCTCGCCTTAGCTCAAAGAGAACGATTCTCTAAGGTGCTGAAGCACCAAGTGAATCGGTTCCGTACCATCTGTACTGTCTGCGGCTTCGTCGCCTTGTCCTGATTTTTGTTAATCCAATATATCGTCGGGTCGGCTGATTATTTGCCGGCTTCGGCGATGTTTTTGGCGGCGGTCGTCGCGCTGGCGGTCAGACCGGACATGCCAATCAGGGAGGCGGCTGCCAATTTAATTAAGTTTTTCATGGTCATCTATCTTTCTTTTGTTCCCGCCGCCGAATTTGGCGGTCTGCGGTTCGCGCTTGTATGGGCATCTGATGCCGGAATCGGTTGAAAGCCGAAAGCCGCTCCGCCGCGGACGGGAAGGTTGTTTGTGGGGGTTTGGGAAGCGTTTAAAATATTTCGTTTGTTTTCAAATTATTTTTTTGCAGCGGTTTCGATATTGCGGACAACCATAGAGGCTGAAGCGGTAACACCGGCCATACCGATTAAAGAGGCTGCGGCCAAGGTCAATAAATTTTTCATTTCGGGTAATCCTTTTACATATTAATCAAATGTTATTTAGCAACATCTGTATTCGTCGTCGGCGTGTCTGCCATATCGACAGGTGTCATGATACCGCCTTAATTGATAAATTATACAGTTTTTTTGTAAATAAAATAGCGGTATTAATGCTATAATGTAATTATTTTGATAAATTATTTTTAGTTTTGAAAATGACACCGATGTCTTGAAGAATGACACCGATGTCTTAGTTACAAGCTGATTACAAATCGTTTATTTTAGAATAGATACTCTCGGATTTTTTGTTGCCAAATTACATCATTTTAGAAAATTTTTAAATTTTCCTTTTATTTTTCAATCAGATAAAAAACAACACTTTTCCGCTTGGATTTTGGATTTTTAGTCTAAGGCTATAATTGCCATTGCCATTTTTTAAATAACCCATCTATTTTTGGCAAAAACAGGTCGTCTGAAACCAAAATCCCTGCCCGACAAACCTGAATCCGCTGTTTTCTTGTGAAATTGCTCATCAAATCTCTAGTCCGGCGCTGCCGTTTACGCGCCCATCAAATTGATTCGCTACCACTGCTGCACCCTGCGTTCTGCGAACCGCTGTTCGGCATCGGTTTATCAGTCATTCCGCCTCATCCTATAGTGGATTAAATTTAAATCAGGACAAGGCGACGAAGCCGCAGACAGTACAGATAGTACGGAACCGATTCACTTGGTGCTTCAGCACCTTAGAGAATCGTTCTCTTTGAGCTAAAGCGAGGCAACGCCGTACTGGTTTAAAGTTAATCCACTATACTCAAGCGCGCAGCAAGCTTGCCCTGCAAACATGCTATATTGCCGTTTTTGCTTTTTCCGTTTTCAGACGACCTATGAATGCCCCGCTCCTCCTGACCGCCGCGCTTTCCTTTTTGTCCGGCGCGCTCATCACTTGGCTGCTCGCCCGCAACAAGGCGCAGACGCAGCAGTTTGCCCTGATGCAATCGCTTACCGAGTGCCGCCAACATCTTGAATTTGCCGAACAAAATCAGGCGCAAACCGCATCCGAGCTTGCCGACGCGCGCTATCATGTCCAAGATTTGCAGGGCGAGTTGCAGGAATTGGGCAACCGCTTTGCCGCCGCCGAACGCCAAATCGGCTATCTTCAAGAGCGCGAACAGGAAGCAGGTCGTCTGAAACAAGATTACGCCGAGCTTCAGGAAAACGCGCACAACCTGCACGTCCGCAACGAACGCCTCCACATCCAGCTCGAACAGGAACGCCTTGCCGCCGACGAAAAGCTCAAGCTCCTTGCCGAAGCCCGCCAAAGCTTGGGCGACCAGTTCCAAAACCTTGCCAACACCATTTTGGAAGAGAAAAGCCGCCGTTTCACCGAGCAAAACCGCGACCACCTCAGCCAACTGCTGACCCCGCTCAACGAACGCATCCACGGCTTCAGCGAGCTGGTTCAGCAAACCTATGAAAAAGAAGCGCGCGAACGGCTGACCCTCGAAAACGAACTCAAACGCCTGCAAACCCTCAACACCCAACTGCACAGCGACGCCAAAGCCCTCACCGACGCGCTCACCGGCACGCAAAACAAAACCCAAGGCAACTGGGGCGAGATGATTTTAGAAAGCGTTTTGGAACATTCCGGCCTGCAAAAAGGACGCGAATACACCGTCCAAGCCGCTGCCGTCCGCCAAGAAGAAGACGGCGCGCGCCGCCTCCAGCCCGACATCCTCGTCAACCTGCCCGAAGGCAAGCAAATCGTCATCGACTCCAAAGTCTCGCTGACCGCCTACGTCCGCTACACCCAAGCCGCCGACGCTGAAACCGCCGAGCGCGAACTCGCCGCCCACGTCGCCAGCATCCGCGCCCACATCCGCAGCCTGTCGCAAAAAGACTATACCGACCTCGAAGGCGTACGCACGCTGGACTTCGTGTTTATGTTCATCCCCGTCGAACCCGCCTACCTGCTCGCCCTGCAACACGATGCCGCCCTGTTCCAAGAATGTTTCGACAAACGCATCATGCCGGTCGGCCCGAGTACACTGCTCGCCACCCTGCGCACCGTCGCCCACATCTGGCGCAACGAACAGCAAAACCAAAACGCCCTCGCCATTGCGGCAGAAGGCGGCAGGCTTTACGACAAATTCACCGGCTTCATCCAAACGCTCGAGGCCGTCGGCAAGAACATCGACCAAGCGCAAAGCCAGTTCCAACAAGCCTACAAACAGCTCTCGCAAGGACGCGGCAACCTCGTCAGCCGCGCCGAAAAACTGCGCGCGCTGGGCGTCAAAACCACCAAACGCCTGCAACGCGATTTGGTGGAAAACGCCCAAGAATCTGCTTTGCAGGATAAGGGTTTGCCGGAAGGGGAAGAAGATTGACGGTTTCTTCGTCGTCGGGTTTCAGACGACGGACCAAAGACAAAAAGGGCGCATGATGCGTCCTTTTTATTTTTAACTGATTCACTTTGCTTTTAAACGACACCGGCCCTCAACCGCCCCTCCCGCCCACGCCTGCGCGGGGCAGGAATAAGAGCCGATAAATAAGCGGTATCACTGTAAACAGGTTGGCGAAACGGAGAAAACAACGCTGCGGCAAACAGGTCGTCTGAAAAAGGTTCGGACAAGCTCTGCTTTATTTATTTCAGCAAAACCGGCTTCTTTCAGTTTCAGACGACCTCAAAGGCGGCATACATCCGCCCGACTGCCACGAAGCCCGGACTGTGCGGTATAATCATGAACATTCTTATAGTGAAATTAATCAAAAACGGACACAAAGCATTTATCTCGCCCACTATCTGACCGTACATTCAAACAGGAATGACCCGCGCCGTTCTTTCCGCAAAAGGAACAGCGGCAATTTGAATATCCTGTTTTCATGTGTCCGCCCGAATTTCAAACTCTACACAGGAAACCGCCATGTTAGTCTGCAACCCTTACGAAGTCGTGATTCACGGCACAACCAACAAAGGCAAGATTTTCCGTCCCAGCGACTGGGCAGAACGCCTGTGCGGCATATTGTCCTCATTCACCAAAGACAACCGGCTGTCCTACTCCAACTGGGTGCGCCCCATGTTGGTGGACAACGTCCGCTGCGTCGCCGTCGATAAGAAACTCGAAGAAGACAATCCGCAGATGTTCCGTTTCCTGATGGACTTTGCCGCCGACAACGACCTGCGCATCATCGACTGCAAAGAGCTTTTGAAAGAACAGGAAGCCAAAGCACAAGGCGAACCTGCCGAACGCGTCCCGCTGGCGCAAGCCATCGAAGAAAAACACGCCGCCGAAAAAGCGCCGGTCCAAGCCGCCGCTGCCGACTACGTTTTGCGCGAAATACCGCCCGAAGACACATCCACCGCCTTCGCCGCCCTCAGCGTCCTGCGTTCTTCATTGACCGACATCAGCAAATTCACCGAACAAATCAACACCGTCCAACGCCCCGCCGGCTACCGCCTCTTGGGTATTTTCGAAGAAGGCAAACACAACGCCGTCGCTGTCTGCGGCTTCCGCGAATCCTGCAACCTCGCCAGCGGCCGCCATATCCACATCGACGACATCGTTACCCTGCCGCAAAGCCGCCGCAAAGGCTACGCCTCCCGCCTGTTGGCAGAAGTCCGTAAAATCGGCGCGGAAACAGGCGTGACCAAAATCCACCTCAACGTCCATGTTAATCACGACCGCGTCGATGCACACCGCCTGTATTTCAAAAACGGCTTCGAAATCTGCGCCTACCATTTCCGCTGCGATCCTAAATAACCCAAAAGGTCGTCTGAAAACCCAATATGGTTTCAGACGACCTCTTTCCCTTCCGAGAAAGGAACCCCATGAAAACCGTCCTCAGCCTCACCGCCCTCTTCTTCCTTGCCGCCTGTACTTCTGCAACGGGAACGGGCGGCAGCTCGCAAGTCTACGGCGAAATCAAAACCGGCATCGAAAGCAGCCATACCCGATAACAGCCATAATAGTGAACCCGCGATAACTCAAAGGTCGTCTGAAAACATCATTCGGATTTTCAGACGACCTTTGTTTCGGCAAAACCCAAATCAGATTGGCAAACCCGCTCTCGGCAAAACATCTGCCGAATTATCGTCCTCACTTCTCCTTTGCGGTGTCTTCCCGCCGTTTTTTCCCGTAAAATAATGCCTTTAACTCCCGATACTTGTTTTCAGACGACCTGTCCCCACCGTAGAGGTCGTCTGAAATCCATTCTCTCTCAATTAAACCCAATACAATGATTCAAAAAATATTCTCATGGTTCGAATCCCGAATCGACCCTTACCCCGAAGCCGCCCCGAAAACGCCTGAAAAAGGGCTGTGGCGGTTTATCTGGAGCAACATCGAAGGCCTGCGCAAATGGATTGCCGTCTTGGCGGTGTTTACCGCCGGCATCGGCATTATGGAAGCCCTGCTGTTTCAATTTATGGGCAAAGTCGTGGACTGGCTCAGCAAATACACGCCCGCCACCCTGTTTGCCGAAAAAGGCTGGGCATTGACGGCGATGGCGGCGATGATGGTGTTTTTCGCCCTCTGGACCTTCCTCGCGTCCAACGTGCGCCTGCAAACCCTGCAAGGCGTGTTCCCCATGCGCCTGCGCTGGAATTTCCACCGCCTGATGCTGGGGCAGAGCCTCGGTTTCTATCAGGACGAATTTGCCGGCCGCGTGTCCGCCAAAGTCATGCAGACCGCGCTGGCGTTGCGCGACGTGGTGATGACGGTTGCCGACATGGTCGTTTATGTGCTGGTGTATTTCATCACCTCCGGCGTGATTTTGGTCGCGCTCGACGGCTGGCTGCTGCTGCCCTTTATCGGCTGGATGATTGGCTTCGCCCTGATTATGCGCTTTCTGATTCCCAAGCTCGGCAAAACCGCTTCGCGTCAGGCGGATGCGCGTTCGCTGATGACCGGCCGCATTACTGACGCCTATTCCAACATCACCACCGTCAAACTCTTCTCCCACGGCGCGCGCGAGGCGGCCTACGCCAAGCAGTCGATGGAAGAATTTATGGTTACGGTACACGCCCAAATGCGTTTAGCGACGCTCCTGCACACTTGCAGCTTCATCGTCAACAGCTCGCTGACCGCCGGCACGACCGCGCTGGGCATCTGGCTTTGGTATCACGGACAGGTCGGCGTCGGCGCAGTGGCGACCGCCACCGCTATGGCGTTGCGCGTCAACGGCCTGTCGCAATACATCATGTGGGAATCCGCCCGATTGTTTGAAAACATCGGCACCGTCAACGACGGCATGGTAACCCTGTCCAAACCGCAAACCATCCTCGACAAGCCGAACGCCCTGCCGCTGAAAGTGTCGCAAGGCGAAATCAAGTTCGAACACGTCGATTTCTCCTACGAAGCCGGCAAGCCGCTGCTCAACGGCTTCAACCTCACCATCCGCCCGGGTGAAAAAGTCGGGCTGATCGGACGCAGTGGCGCGGGCAAATCCACCATCGTCAACCTGCTTTTGCGCTTCTACGAACCGCAAAGCGGCACGATTTCGATTGACGGGCAAAACGTGGACAGCGTGACCCAAGAAAGCCTGCGCGCCCAAATCGGTTTGGTCACGCAAGACACCTCGCTGCTGCACCGTTCCGTGCGCGACAACATCGTTTACGGCCGCCCCGACGCCACCGACGCCGAAATGATTTCCGCCGCCGAACGCGCCGAAGCCGCCGACTTCATCCCCAACCTTTCCGACGCCAAAGGGCGGCGCGGCTATGACGCCCACGTCGGCGAACGCGGCGTGAAACTCTCCGGCGGCCAGCGCCAACGCATCGCCATCGCCCGCGTCATGCTCAAAGACGCGCCGATTCTGCTGCTCGACGAAGCCACCAGCGCGCTCGACTCCGAAGTCGAAGCCGCCATCCAAGAAAGTCTCGACAAAATGATGGACGGCAAAACCGTCATCGCCATCGCCCACCGCCTCTCCACCATCGCCGCGATGGACAGGCTCATCGTCTTGGACAAAGGCCGCATCATCGAAGAAGGCAGCCACACCGAGTTGCTCGAGAAACAAGGTCTGTACGCCAAACTTTGGGCACACCAGAGCGGCGGTTTCTTGAGCGAACACGTTGATTGGGAACATAATTGAGTGTCTTGCAGTAAGACAAAAGGTCGTCTGAAAATCCGGTTTTGAATTTCAGACGACCCCAGTTCAAAATCATCTCATCAGGGCGCAAGATTGCGCCCTTCTTTTTTGGTTATAAATTACGAATCTGACCGAAGGATGAAAGGGTCGTCTGAAACCGAAAATCAGGTTTCAGACGACCCTTAATTTTCGGCGGCCAGACAATTAAACCGCCGTAACCTTCCCGTCAAAGGGTGTTTCATTCCGCGTACTTGCACTATACTGCCCCTGAAGAATACCGTCCGAAAGGAAAAACAATGAAATACGCTCCTGCCTTCCTCGCCCTTATCCTGCCCCTGTCCGTACAGGCAGCGGTCAACATCCAACGCTGGACCACCCCGCAAGGCGTGCAGGTCCTCTTGGCCGAGCGGCATGAAAATCCGATTATCGACATGGCAGTCAGCTTCCGAGGCGCAGGCAACGCGTCCGATCCCGACGGCAAAAGCGAAACCGCCGCCTTCACCGCCACCCTGTTGACCGGCGGCACAAAGGAAATGGACGAAGAAACCTTCAACGCCCAAACCAACGGATTGGCAGTTGAAATCGGCAGCGGTACGGACAACGAAACCGCCACTGCCACCCTGCGCAGCCTGAGCCGTCCGGATACACTCAAAAAAGCCGTTTCCCTGTTCAACGGCGCACTGGCTCGCCCGCGTTTCGACGAAGCCGTGTTCCGACGCAACCAAACGCAAGCCGCCACCGTCCTGCAACAACAGGAAACCAAACCCGACTTCACCGCCGCCCGAACATTGGCGCGCCTCTCCTATCCCGACCACCCTTACGGCAAAGACGCATACACCACCGTACAAAGCATAAACGGCATCACGCTTGACGACATCCGCGCGTTTTACCGCACCCGCTACGGCAAAAACAATGCCGTCGTCGCCATCGTCGGCGATATAGACCGCAAAGGCGCCGACCGCCTCGTGCAAGACGCATTGTCCGGACTGCCCGACCGTGCTGCCGCATCGGCCGACGTTCCGCCCGTCAAAAAACATCCTGCACAACGCCGCGACATCCCCTTTGCCGGCGAACAGGCACAAATCATGCTCGGAATGCCGCTGATTACCCGCAACGACCCCGACTACTACGCGCTTGTTGCCGGCAACTACGTCCTCGGCGGCGGCGGATTCGACAGCCGCCTGATGGAAGTCCTGCGCAATCAGAGGGGCGACACCTACGGCGTGTACAGCAACCTTACTCCGGAACGTCAGGCAGGCATGTTCACCATCGCTTATTCTTCGCGCAAACCCGCCGCCCGCGCCTCGCTTGCTGCCGCACAGGAAGTTATCAGGCAGTTCATCGCCGAAGGTCCGACTGAAAAAGAAATGGCTCAGGCAAAAGCCAACATCACAGGCAGCTTCCCCCTGCGTTTCGATTCCAACGCCAAACTGCTCGGCTACCTGAGCCTCATCGGCGTCTATAACCTGCCCGACGACTACCTTGAAGCCTACCCCAAAGCCGTCGCCAAACTGACCGCCGCCGACGTCAAAGCCGCCTGGCAAAAACGCGTCCGCCCCGAAGACTTGAATATCATCGTGGTCGGTGCGCAGTAAAGTTCGGGCTGAATAAACGCAAACGTCGTCTGAAAACAGGTTTTAGATTTCAGACGACGTTTTTTATGCTCGAAACGGCTTTCTTCTTCCCAACGCTTGTTATAGGGGTTTCAAACGACAAATCCCTATTCTGGGATTTACCCGCGCAGTCGGGAGTCCGGAAAGTTGAAATAATGGTGATTTCTAAATATTCTTGGATTCGGATTTCAAGTGCAACACTAGGGTACCAGTGGTTGGAACAGATTCAAGAATAAAACACTTGGCGTTTCGTAGCCAAGTGTTTTTCTCGGCCGGTGGTTCAACTCATCTTGAACCCTGCGTATCTCCCGATCGCTGATGTTTCGGAAATCGGTTTGTTTGGGGAAATATTGCCGGATGAGTCCATTGGTGTTCTCATTCAGCCCTTTCTCCCAAGAATGGTAAGGGCGGCAAAAATAGGTTTTCGCCTTCAAGGCTTTGGCTATTTTGGTGTGTTGGTGGAACTCTTTGCCGTTATCCATGGTGATGGTGTGGACTCTGGCTTTATATGCCTTTAATACCCTAATGGCCGCCCGGGCAGTGTCTTCGGCTTTTAAGTTCTTTAATTTGCAGATGATGGTGTAGCGGGTAGTGCGTTCGACCAAGGTCAATAACGCGCTTTTCTGATTTTTGCCGACGATGGTGTCGGCCTCCCAATCGCCGATGCGGGTTTTCTGGTCGACGATAGCAGGTCGGTTTTCTATGCCGACGCGGTCGGGCACTTTGCCTCTGGTCCATGTGCTGCCGTAGCGTTTGCGGTAGGGTTTGCTGCATATTCTGAGGTGTTGCCACAAAGTGCCGCTGTTGCTTTTGTCTTGGCGAAGGTAGCGGTAAACGGTGCTGTGATGGAGTGTGATCCCGTGGTGTTTATGCAGGTAGGCACATACTTGTTCGGGACTGAGTTTGCGGCGGATAAGGGTGTCGATGTGTTGAATCAGCTGCGAATCGAGTTTATAGGGTTTTCGCCGGTGCTGTTTGGTCAGCCGGCTTTGCCGTTGGGCTTTATCGGCGCTGTATTGCTGCCCTTGGATGCAGTACCGCTTGATTTCTCGGCTGATGGTGCTTTTGTGGCGGTTGAGCTGTTTGGCGATTTCGGCGATGGTGCAGTGGCGGGACAGGTATTGGATATGGTATCGTTCGTCTTGGGTCAGTTGTGTGTAGCCCATGGCAATCTTTCTTGCAGGAAAGGCCGTATGCTACCGCATACTGGCCTTTTTCTGTTATGGAAAGTTGCACTTCAAATGCGAATCCGCCATTCCCTCAAACGCAGAAGCCGGATTCCCGCCTGCGCGGAAATGACGGAACAGGTGTTTTCTGTTCCAGCCTGCCGTCTATTTCACAAGAAATCAATGGGTATCGGAAAAATCAAAAAGGTCGTCTGAAAATTTCAGACGACCTTTTCAACGTTTTAAGAACGAATCCGTTTCAACACTTCTTCCTTGCCGATTAATGCCAACACGGCATCAACGCTGGGGGTTTTCGCCGTGCCGCAGACGGCGAGGCGCAGGGGCATGCCGAGTTTGCCCATTTTGATGCCTTCTTCGTCGCAGAAGGGTTTGAACAGGTCGTGGATGGCTTCGGCGTTCCAGTCTTCCAGCCCTTCGAGGCGTTCGGCGAAGCGCAGCATACGGGCGGCGGCTTCGTTGTCCCAATGTTTCTGCACGTCCGCTTCGGCGGGCGTTTGTTTGACGTAGAAGTAGAGGCACTCGTCGGCGAGCGTGTTCAGGTCTTGGGCGCGGTCTTTGACCAGTGCCAACACGTCTTCCAACGCGGGTTTTGCCGTGTCGTAAATGTCGCGCAGGGCGAGGCGGGGTTTGACGAGTTCGGCGAGTTTTTCGTTGGGCGTGATTTTGATGTGTTCGCCGTTTATCCAGTAGAGCTTTTTCAAGTCCATGCGGCTTGGAGACGGGGAAACGTCTTTCAAATCAAACCATTCGATGAATTGTTCCATCGTGAAGAACTCGTCGTCGCCGTGCGCCCAGCCCAAACGCGCCAGATAGTTGAGCATGGCTTCGGGCAGGATGCCCATTGCGCCGAAATCGGTGATGGCGACGGTATCACCGCTGCGTTTGGAGATTTTTTTGCCTTGTTCGTTGAGAATCATGGGCAGGTGGCCGTATTCGGGCAGGTTCGCGCCGATGGCTTTTAAGATGTTGATTTGTTTCGGGGTGTTGTTCACATGGTCGTCGCCGCGGATAACGTGGGTAACGCCCATGTCGTAGTCGTCCACGACGACGCAGAAGTTATAGGTCGGCGTGCCGTCGGCGCGGGCGATAATCAGGTCGTCGAGTGCTTCGTTGGGAATGGAGATTTCGCCTTTGACCAAATCCGTCCACTGGGTAACGCCGTCCAAAGGCGTTTTGAAGCGGACGACGGGTTGCACGTCGGCAGGGATTTCGGGCAGGGTTTTGCCTGCTTCGGGGCGCCAGCGGCGGTCATAAGTCGCCGTGCCTTCTTTTTCGGCTTTCTCACGCATGGCTTCCAGCTCTTCTTTGCTGCAATAGCAGTAGTAGGCGGCGCCTTTTTCCAAGAGTTCGGCGATGACTTCTTTATAGCGGTCGAAACGGCGGGTTTGGTACACGACGTTGTCGGCGTTGTCGTAATCGAGACCGACCCATTTCATGCCGTCGAGGATGATGTTGACGGATTCAGCGGTGGAACGCGCCAAGTCGGTGTCTTCGATACGCAATAGGAACTCGCCTTTGTGATGGCGGGCAAACGCCCATGAAAACAAGGCGGTGCGCACGCCGCCGATGTGCAGGTAGCCGGTTGGGCTGGGGGCGAAACGGGTTTTGACGGTCATGATGGCTCCAGAATCTTTTAAAACGGGTATTTTACTGTTTTTAGACGGAATCGGACAATGAAAGGTCGTCTGAAAACCGGAAAATTCGGTTTTCAGACGACCTTTTGCTCAATTCAATGCAGAAAATCCATCCCAATGCCGTTAGGCATTATTCATAAACTTTCAACAGCTCTACTTCAAACACCAACGTTGCGTTAGGCGGAATCACGCCGCCCGCGCCGCGTGCGCCGTAGCCCATTTCGGCGGGAATGGTCAGCTTGCGTTTGCCGCCTTCTTTCATGCCGCCGAAACCTTCGTCCCAGCCTTGAATAACCTGACCCACGCCCAGCGTAATCGTCAGCGGCTGACGGCGGTCGAGGCTGGAGTCGAATTTGGTGCCGTCTTCCAGCCAACCGGTGTAATGTACGGTAATTTCCTTGCCTTTCACGGCCTCTTTGCCGTGGCCTTCCTGCAAATCTTCAATAATCAAACCGCTCATGTTTTATCCTTTCATAGCGTTTTCAATCAGTTAACAATATCGACTCTTCGATATTCCGCGCTGAAGGGTATCATAGCTGCCGTTTCCGATAAAGCAAAAGGTCGTCTGAAAACGGATGGATACGTTTTCAGACGACCTTTCAATGTATCGTCAACTGCTTAGCAATCAATTTGAGCCGTTTTGCAACGAACGGGCATAGGTGTCGTTGTAGCCGATGTCGGTGATTTCGCGCACGCCTGTGGCAGGTGCGGTGAATTTCACGCGGTCATCATCCTTACGCATATCGTGCGCATCGTGATATTCGACTTGGGTTAAGCCCGGAATGGGACCGGAGTCGTTGGCATGGTTCCATTCAGGAATGCGGCTGTCGGCGAAAGATGCGGCGGCGGCAACGGCGATGAGGGAGGCGAAGAGTGCTTTTTTCATGATACTTTCCTTATGATGTTGAATATAAAAGATGAACTGCGTAGGCGTTCAAGCGATGGAAAGCATTTTATTGATTTCTTTTTGATTGATAAATATCTATTTTGTTGAAAGAATATTTACCAATAAGAAACAATATGCCCTAGCCCGTTTTCAGACGACCTCCGGTCAAAACTTATCCACAATGGTGCAGCGGCGTAGCCCATTCTTGTTTCACGGTTTTATAGTGGATTAACAAAAATCAGGACAAGGCGACGAAGCCGCAGACAGTACAGATAGTACGGCAAGGCGAGGTAACGCCGTACTGGTTTAAAGTTAATCCACTATATTTTTTTCGTAACGTCGCCATGCCTGTTCGTGGAAATAGAAAACGACGGTGTTGGCAAGCGGCTCGACCAGCGCGACTGCGCTTGAGATGCCGATGCTGCCGGTCAAAATATAGGCAACGCCGAACGCGGTGGCGAAATGTAAAATGGCAAAGGTCATGGTTTTAATCATGATGGTTTCCTGATATGGTGATGTCTGTATGATTCGGATAATAACTATTCTCAACTACGCCGTATATTTTGAATATTTTATTCAAAATTAGTTTATTTAAATCATTATTTTATTTTTGATAGGTGAAACATGAATCCACTGTGCATTGCCGTTCTCGACCGCGACACGCTTGCCGACCGTCCGTTTGACTTTGATTTTCCGCATACTTTAAGCAGCTATGGTTCGACTGAGGCGCATCAGACCGCCGAGCGCATACAGGGCGCGGACATCATCATTACCAACAAAGTCGTGATTTCCGCCGAACACATCGCCGCCAACCCGCAGCTCAAACTGATTGCGCTAGCCGCGACGGGCGTCAACAATGTTGACCTTGCTGCCGCCAAGCAAGCGGGCGTGAGCGTGTGCAACATCCGCGCTTACGGCAATGAATCCGTGGCGGAACACGCGTTTATGATGATGATTACCCTGATGCGCAACCTGCCTGCCTATCAGCGAGACGTTGCAGCAGGCTTGTGGGAAAACTCGCCGTTTTTCTGCCACCTCGGCGCACCGATGCGCGATTTAAACGGTAAAACACTGGCGATTTTCGGTCGCGGCAACATCGGACAGACACTGGCAACTTATGCACAGGCGTTCAAAATGAAGGTCGTGTTTGTCGAACACAAACACGCCGAAACCGTCCGCGACGGCTACGTTTCCTTTGACGAAGCCGTCCGCACTGCCGACGCGCTGTCGCTGCATTGCCCGCTCACGCCGGAAACGGCAAACATGATAGGCGAAGCCGAGTTGCAACAGATGAAGCCCGGCGCCATCCTCATCAACTGCGGGCGCGGCGGCTTGGTTGATGAAGCCGCTTTGGTTGCGGCGTTGAAATACGGCCAAATCGGCGGGGCAGGTTTTGACGTGTTAACACAAGAGCCGCCGCGCGACGGCAACCCTCTGCTGAAAGCTCGACTGCCCAACCTCATTGTCACGCCACACATTGCATGGGCAAGCCAAGAGGCCGCCAACCGTCTGTTTGACATCCTTGTGGACAACATCAACCGCTTCGTCGCAGGCAATCCGCAGAATCTGGTTTGATGCCGATAACCCTAGTCCTGTTGATAATTTTGTGAACAATTTAAAAGGTCGTCTGAAAATTTTCAGACGACCTTTTTGTATGTTGATAGTTTTCAATGAATTAGATTTGGTTTGATTGAATTGGGATGAAGTTCAGATTGTGGATAAGTTGTGAGCAATCCGTGGATTTTATCAAAAACCGATGCTTTCAAACGGCAAAGGTCGTCTGAAACCAAAATTTTGGTTTTCAGACGACCTTTTCGCTGATTCAGACAAATCAAATATCGTAAGTGGTCGATGCGGTATCGCCGCCTTTGCCTGTCCAGTTGGTGTGGAAGAACTCGCCGCGCGGTTTGTCGGTGCGCTCGTAGGTGTGCGCGCCGAAGTAGTCACGTTGGGCTTGCAGCAGGTTGGCGGGCAGGCGTTCGGTAGTGTAGCCGTCGAGGAAGGTAATCGCGGAAGCCATGCAGGGCATAGGGATACCGCATTCGATGGCTTTGGCGACAACTTTGCGCCATGCGGGCAGGCAGTTTTCCAATACGCCTTTGAAATAGGGATCGGAACCCAAGAACACTAAATCGGGATTGGCTTCGTATGCGTCGCGGATGTTGCCCAAGAACGCGCTGCGGATGATGCAGCCTTCGCGCCACAGAAGGGCGGTGTTGCCGTAGTTCAATGCCCAATCGTTGTTTTCGCTGGCTTCGCGGATGAGCATGAAGCCTTGTGCGTAGGAGATGATTTTGGATGCCAACAACGCTTGGCGCAGGGCTTCGACCCATGTGGCCTTGTCGCCGTCAACGGGGGTAACGGTTTTGCCGAACAAGCGGCCGGTTTGAACGCGTTGGTCTTTGAACGCGGACACACAGCGGGCGAATACGGCTTCGGAAATCAGCGTCAGCGGGATGCCCAAATCGAGGGCGTTGATGCCGGTCCATTTGCCTGTGCCTTTTTGTCCGGCGGTATCGAGGATTTTTTCGACCAAAGGTTCGCCGTTTTCGTCTTTATAGCCCAAAATCGCGGCGGTGATTTCGATCAGGTAGGAATCCAGCTCGGTTTGGTTCCATTCGCTGAAAATGCGGTGCATTTCGTCGTAGCTCAGACCCAAGCCGTCTTTCATGAATTGGTAGGCTTCGCAAATCAACTGCATATCGCCGTATTCGATGCCGTTGTGCACCATTTTGACGAAATGGCCCGCGCCGTCGCGGCCGACCCAGTCGCAGCAGGGTTCGCCTTGCGGGGTTTTGGCGGCAATGGCTTGGAAGATGGGTTTGACGGCAGGCCATGCGGCTTCGTCGCCGCCGGGCATGATGGACGGGCCGTGACGCGCGCCTTCTTCGCCGCCGGAAACGCCCGCGCCGATAAAGCGGATGCCTTTTGCCGCCAGCTCGTGCGTGCGGCGGGTGGAATCGGGATAGTTGGCGTTGCCGCCGTCAATAATAATGTCGCCTTGATCCAAAAGCGGGACAAGTTGCTCGATAAAATCGTCCACGACAAAACCTGCGCGTACCATCATCATGATTTTGCGCGGTTTTTCCAGTTTATCTACTAAATCTTGCAATGAATAGGCACCGATAATGTTGGTGCCTTTGGCTGCGCCGTTGAGAAAATCGTCTACTTTAGCAGTGGTCCGGTTGTACGCCACGACTTTGAAACCGTGATCGTTCATATTCAAAATCAAATTTTGACCCATAACGGCCAAGCCGATGACGCCGATATCGCCTTTCATTGATGGAAGCTCCATTATTAATTTAATTTATCAGCCGTAACTCTATCTGATTTACAGAGGTTTAACAATCCTTAACTATCTAATTTTTTGAAAAGATGCCTTTACGTTGCGGGCTTTGGCTGCGCGTTGGGAAACAAACTATAAAATAAGATTTTAAATAATAAATAGATGATTATATTGAGTCGCGCATTTGCTTGTGTATAACTTTGATTCCTTTTTTAGTTCAATAAGTTGAATGCAGATTTTGGATGCGGATAAACTGCTGTTTGCCTTGTTTGCAGATGTGGATAATTTTGAAATCCGGTTTGGTTTTGTGTATAACTTTCCGGCTATACACACAGCCTGCCGGTTTTATACTGGGCTCAAACGGAACTGTCCGAAGAGATAAACAGTCCAATCGGTTTTCATGTTTCAGACGACCTTTTGTGTTTTTCAACCGCAAGTCGTCTGAAAAATATCTCAACGAAAAGGGAGCAGATATGAAATTTTCCTTTGGCTTAAACCTGTCGGCTGTTTTGGTTTTGGCAGCGTGCGCGCACCAGCCGATGCAGAAACCTGATGCCGCGCCTGTGCCGACGGCTGTGGATAACCATGCGCCGGAACAAGGGACGGGGCTGACCGAGCAGAAATTGATCCGCGCCAAGCATTATATGGCGGCGTCTGCCAATCCGTTGGCGACTGAGGCGGGATACGAGGTTTTGAAACGCGGCGGCAGCGCGATAGATGCGATGATCGCCATGCAGACCACGCTGGGACTGACCGAGCCGCAGTCTTCCGGTTTGGGCGGCGGTGCGTTTTTGGTGTATTGGGACAATAAGGCGAAAAAACTGACGACGTTTGATGCCCGAGAAACGGCGCCGAAAGCGGCAACGCCGGCGCTTTTCTTGGATGAAAACGGCAAGCCGATGGGCTTTATGAACGCAGTGGTCGGCGGCCGTTCGGTCGGTGTGCCGGGGATTCCGAAGCTGCTGGAAGATGTCCACAAGCGTTACGGCAAATTGCCGTGGGCAAGCCTGTTTGACAAACCGATTGCTTTGGCGGAACAAGGCTTTAGCGTTTCACCGCGTATGGCGAAATCCATCGAGCAGAATTTGGAGCCTTTGCAACGTTATCCGCAAACCGCCGCGTATTTCCTGCCCGACGGCAAACCTTTGGCAGCGGGAACGGTGTTGAAAAACCCTGAATTTGCCCGCTCCGTACGCCTGTTGGCGGAAAAAGGCAGCGCGCCGTTTTATCAGGGGGTGCAGGCGCAGAATATTGTCCGTGCCGTTACCGGTGCTGTGGATAACCCCGGCAAAATCAGCATGGCGGATTTGAAAAACTACCGCGTTATCGAGCGCGAACCGGTTTGCGCGCCGTATCGTGAATACGAAGTCTGCGGTATGGGTGCGCCAAGTTCGGGCGCGATTGCTTTGGGCGAGATTTTGGGCGTCCTGCAAAATCAGAATATGAAGGCATTAGGCGCGGAAAATATCCACAGTTGGCGCTGGATAGGCGATGCGTCGCGGATTGCGTTTGCCGACCGTGATTATTACGTCGGCGATCCCGCGTTTGTCAACGTCCCGACCCGCGCCCTGATTTCTCAGGCTTACTTGAAACCGCGTGCCGAAGAAATCCGCCAATCCGACAAGGCGTTGGAAAACATTCAGGCAGGCAAGTTCGGCAAGGCATACGCGCAGGGTATGGCGGTAGAGCTGCCGTCCACCAGCCATTTGGTGGTTGTGGATAAAGACGGCAACGTCGTGTCGATGACGACTTCGATTGAAAACGCGTTCGGCTCGGGGCTGATGGCAAACGGCTATCTGCTCAACAATGAATTGACCGATTTTGCTTTCAACCCTGTCGGCGCGGACGGTAAAACGGTGGCAAACAGCGTGGCGGGCGGCAAACGGCCGCGTTCTTCGATGGCGCCGACCATTGTGATGAAAGGCGGTAAGCCTTATTTGGCAGTCGGTTCGCCCGGCGGCAGCCGCATCATCGGTTTCGTTGCCAAAACGCTGGTGGCACATATCGATTGGGGTATGGACATTCAGGCGGCAATCTCCCTGCCGAATATGCTCAATCGCGGCAGCCAGTATGAAATCGAGGAAAAAACCGCGGCGGCGGACAAAGCGGCAGCATTGGAAAAACTGGGCTACAAAGTCCAAATCCGCGATTTGAATTCCGGCGTACAAGGCATTGTGATCGGCAAAGACGGTTTGCTCGGCGGTGCCGACCCGCGCCGCGAAGGCAAAGTCATGGGCGATTGATCACCGATCGGCTTGTGGATAAAAGGTCGTCTGAAATCCGAATTTGGGTTTTCAGACGACCTTTTTTATTGCTGGAGAAAAGCTATGGATAAAGTGTGTATAAAATTTGAGAAAAAATATAATCTTTTTATTTTTCAGAAGGATAGATTAGATAGCCATGTGGATAATCATGTCTGAAATATTGGCGGGAGATGGTTGTCTCGCTTGAAAGGTCGTCTGAAAACTTAAAATCAAGATTTCAGACGACCTTTATTCAATAAAAAGGCTGTGGATGATTGTTTATCCACAGCCTTTTTTTACACCGTCTTATCTCAAGCCGCCGGCAGCTCGTGGAAGGCTGATGGCAAATTCTCATCGTCAGAGAATTCCACCCATTCATAAGCGGTTTCGTCCGCCAAAACCGCACGCAATAAAGCGTTGTTGATGGCGTGGCCGGATTTGTAGCCTTCGAATGCGCCGATAATCGGGTGTCCGACGATATACAAATCGCCGATGGCATCGAGGATTTTGTGGCGGACAAACTCGTCGGGATAACGCAAACCTTCCGGATTCAAAACGTCCATGTCGTCAATCACGATGGCGTTGTTCAAATTGCCGCCCAGTCCGAGATTGTGGGCGCGCATCATTTCCACTTCGTGCATAAAGCCGAAGGTACGCGCGCGCGCGATTTCGTCGATGTAGGACTTGCCCGCGAAATCGATTTCAAAAGTGGGCGAGCTGCGGTTGAAAACCGGATGGTCGAATTCGATGGTCAGCGTCACTTTAAAGCCGTCATACGGCGTAAAGCGCACCCATTTGCCCGCTTCCTTGACTTCGACAGGCTTGAGGATTTTCAAAAACCGCTTTTGCGCCTTTTGATCGACAACGCCCGCATCTTGCAAAAGATAAATAAACGGCAGGCTGGAGCCGTCCATAATCGGGATTTCGGGCGCGTTCAACTCAATCAGCGCATTGTCGATGCCATAGGCAGACAGCGCGGACATGATGTGTTCGATCGTGCCGACGCGCACGCCTTTGTCGGTTACGATGGTGGACGACAGGCGCGTATCGTTGATGAGGTAGGGCGTAAGTTTGATGGTTTCGCCCATTTCGCCGTCCAAATCGGTACGGCGGAAGGAAATCCCGCTGTTTTCAGGCGCGGGGTGCAGGGTCAGCGCGACCCGTTCGCCCGAATGCAGCCCGACGCCGGTTACGCTGATGGATTTTGCCAAAGTTCGTTGCAGCATAAACCGCCTCCTTATTCAATAATTGGTTTGATGTTTGGATAATACGATAAAAAGGAAAAAATAATCCATTATTTTTAATAGTATTTGCTAATGTAGGTGTTTCAGAACCATAGATTTTTCAAACGACCCTTTGTAACGGTAAGATTATCCACAATATGCCGTGTAATCCGAGTGGAAAAATCCGATTTTATCCACAGAAATATTCAAACGATTACAGATTATCCGACTTTATTCTCATAAAAAACAAAACTTGAACGCAGCCTTTAAATGAATACAACAATTTGATTATACAATCAGTAATAAGGTTATCCACAAAACGGGGATATACTCATCACCATCATCATTTTTTTAAATAATTACATATTAATTTTAAAAACAACCAAAATTTATCCCCAAATATGGGGGCGAACCGTACCAATCTAAGTTTTCAGACGACCTATTTCACGGTTTTTTTATTTAAATCAAACATTTTAAAAGTAGCATCGTGTAATTCTAGGTAGTAGTTTTATTTCAGGCTACAATAGCCCTTATTGAAATTTATCCCTTTCCCTACTGACAGGAGTATCAAAATGAGCATCAAAGTAGCGATTAACGGTTTCGGCCGCATCGGCCGTCTGGCATTGCGTCAAATTGAAAAAGCCAAAGGCATCGAAGTCGTCGCCGTCAACGACCTGACCCCTGCCGAAATGCTGCTGCACCTTTTCAAATACGACAGCACCCAAGGCCGCTTCCAAGGTACTGCCGAATTGAAAGACGATGCCATCGTAGTGAACGGCAAAGAAATCAAAGTCTTCGCCAATCCGAATCCTGAAGAATTGCCTTGGGGCGAATTGGGCGTAGACGTCGTCCTCGAATGTACCGGCTTCTTTACCAGCAAAACCAAAGCCGAAGCCCACATCCGCGCCGGTGCGCGCAAAGTCGTTATTTCCGCCCCCGGCGGCAATGACGTGAAAACCGTCGTATATGGCGTGAACCAAGACATTTTGGACGGCAGCGAAACCGTCATCTCCGCCGCTTCCTGCACCACCAACTGCCTCGCCCCGATGGCGGCAGTCCTGCAAAAAGAGTTCGGCGTAGTTGAAGGCCTGATGACCACCATCCACGCCTACACCGGCGACCAAAACACCCTTGACGCGCCGCACCGCAAAGGCGATTTGCGCCGCGCCCGTGCCGCCGCGCTCAACATCGTGCCCAACAGCACCGGCGCCGCCAAAGCCATCGGTCTGGTTATCCCCGAATTGAACGGCAAACTCGACGGCTCCGCCCAACGCGTCCCCGTTGCCACCGGCTCGCTGACCGAATTGGTTTCCGTCCTCGAACGCCCCGTGACCAAAGAAGAAATCAACGCCGCGATGAAAGCTGCCGCCAATGAATCTTACGGCTACACCGAAGATCAAATCGTTTCTTCCGACGTTGTCGGCATCGAATACGGCTCGCTTTTTGACGCCACCCAAACCCGCGTGATGACCGTAGGCGACAAACAACTGGTGAAAACCGTCGCCTGGTACGACAACGAAATGTCCTACACCTGCCAACTCGTCCGCACTTTGGAATACTTCGCAGGCAAAATCTAAAAGATTTCGGATTGGGAAGCCAGTCTGTGGATAAGTAAGAGAAAAGGTCGTCTGAAAATTTTTTCAGACGACCTTTTTTAATGAAATCAATCACTAAATTTAAACAACGCTTATCCCAATAACCGTCGCGCGGTTTCCCTCAATTTGAAACCTGACTTCATAATCCTCTATATTCATGACGTAAATCCGTTCGGGAATATTCTGATAGGCGGGACGGGGATCTTGGGCTATGCTTTGGCTGATCAGGTTTTGGGTGCTTTCAGATAAATTTTCGGCGCCGATGTTTTCCAGCCATACGACTTCAAGCTCTTCGGGTTTGCCGCTGACGAAGCCGGATGAGGCGTCGGGTTTGGATTCGACAAAGGGGATGTAGGGTTTGATGTCGACAATCGGTGTGCCGTCCAACAGGTCTGCACCGCTGCAATAGAGGCGGACGGGTTTGCCGGTTTCGATGCGTTCAAGTTTTAAGAGCGACAGTCCGAGATGATTGGGGCGGTGGGGGCTGCGCGTGGCGAATACGCCCATTTTTTGTTTGCCGCCGAGCCGTGGCGGGCGCACCATTTGCGCCCAGCCTTCATCCAAAACGCCATGAAAAATAAAACTTACCCACACATAATCGAAATGTTCCAATCCGCGTACGCTGTCTGCGGTAAATTCGGGATTCAGCTCGATGCAGACTTCTGCGGCAGGTACCAAACCGGGCTGGCGGGCGACGCCGAATTTCTGTTTGTAGGGCGAGCGGGCGGTGGCGATGGGGACGATGGTGTAAGTCATGAGGATTGTGGACAAGTTTTTCGGAAAAACGTTATCTTATCACAGCCGGTTTTACCGCTTTTGGGCAGTAATTTGTTATAATACAGGGCATTTTAATCGCTTTGAAATGATGAGATGATTGTTTCCATTGATGTTGATGCACAAAAAACTTTTACGCCTTTGTGTCCTAAAGAGCTGCCTGTAAACGAGGGGCATTTGATTGTTGAAGAATTGAATGCCCAAGCCACTTTGGCGGATTTGCGCGTGATGACGAAAGATGCGCATCATGCGGCAGCGAAATGGCTTGTGGATAACCCTGTTGATATGTTAAAGCCGACAGGTTTGCCCGATGCGGATTTGACTTGGGTGGCTCATGCGATGGTCGGTACGCGCGGCTATGAATTGTTGGACGGACTGCCTTCTGCCAAGGAATACGATTATTGCGTTTGGAAAGGCGTTGATCCTGAATTGCATCCTTATGGCGCGTGTTTTCATGATATTGAGGAAAAACTGAGCACAGGGCTGATTGAATGGCTGCGTTGTCAAAATACGGATACGGTCATTGTCGGCGGGTTGGCTACGGATTATTGTGTGAAAACAACGGTTTTGCAGTTACTCAAAGGCGGCAATTGGCAGGTTATCGTCAATGAAGCGGCTTGTCGGGGCATTGCGCCGGAAACCATCGAAACGGCATGGCAGGAAATGCGTTCTGCCGGTGCTATTATCTTAAAAAACGCTGAAGAAATTAAAAAATATATTAATAATCAATAAGTTAAAATTGTTTCACGTGAAACACCCTTCCTAAATATGAAAATTTTGCTTGTCCGCTTGTCCAGTATGGGCGATTTAATTCACACTTTGCCCGCAATCGAAGATTTGGCGCGACAATTTCCTGATGCGGAACTTCATTGGTTGTGTGAAGCTGGATTTGCGGATATTGCGCGCCTGCATCCGTTTGTGAAAAAAATCCATGTGATGAAATGGCGGCAATGGCGCAAACATCTTTTTCAAGCAGAAACTTGGCAGGAAATAGGTCGTCTGAAACAGGCTTTGCGGCAAGAAGCATTTGATTTTGTATTGGATAGTCAAGGTCTGATTAAAAGCGCGTGTTTCGCCAAAATGGCAAAATCCCCTATTTATGGTTTAGATAAAAACAGCGCGCGCGAGGGGTTGGCTGCGTTGGCGTATGCGAAAACATATGCTGTGCCGAAAGGGAAAAATGCTGTTTGGCGCAACCGTGAACTGTTTGCTCAAGTATTTGGGTATGCGATGCCGGAAACGCAGGTATTCGGTTTGACCGTTCCCGAAGCAGGTCGTCTGAAAAATTTAGAGCAGCCGTATTATGCGGCTTTGCACGCGACCAGTCGGGACAGTAAGTTATGGCCTGTGGAAAACTGGCGGGCGTTGCTGCAAAAGCTGAATGAAGAACAACAATGCAATGTTTACCTGCCATGGGGAAATGAAACTGAAAAAACGCGTGCCGGACAAATTGCAGACGGACTGCCATTTGCCATTGTGTGCGATAAAATGAATTTATTGCAGGCGGCGTATCTGCTGAAACACGCGGTCGGAATTATCGGTGTGGATACCGGTTTGCTGCATTTGGCAAATGCTTTGGAAAAACCTGTGGTCGGTATTTATACCGATACTGATCCGATTAAAACAGGCGTTCAAGTTTCGGCTGTTGCAAAAAATTTGGGCAATATCGGGCAGATTCCGACTGCGGATTTGGTTTATCAAACGTTGATGGATTGTGTGGCTGCTGATGAAGGCTCAAAGGTCGTCTGAAACTGATATAGCGGCATGACATTTTCCAGTTTGTTGAGTACAGGAATGTATATCCTTCAGCCTGAGTAAATGCTTTAAAAATGGTATAATCGGCAATCATTATCTGAAAGATTTCTGAATGAATTCGTTTTTAAGAAAAAACGGATTTGATTTTATAGAGAAGAAGGTTTGGTTTCGCTGGATGGTGAAAGCGACGTTCTTTTTAGGAGAATTCAATGAAAGCACTGGTCGCAGTAAAGCGCGTAGTGGACTACAACGTCAAAGTTCGTGTAAAAGCCGATGGTTCGGATGTGGATATCGGCAATGTCAAAATGTCGATGAATCCGTTTGACGAAATCGCTGTGGAAGAAGCCGTCCGTTTGAAAGAAGCCGGAAAAGTAAGCGAAATCGTAGCGGTTTCTTTGGGCGAGAAAAAATGCGAAGAAACGTTGCGTACAGCTTTGGCGATGGGTGCCGACCGTGCCATTCATGTTGAAACCGATGCAAAATTGGAGCCGCTGGCAGTTGCCAAGCTGCTGAAAGCCGTTGCGGACAAAGAAAATCCGCAGATTTTCTTTTTGGGCAAACAAGCGATTGATGATGATGCCAACCAAGTGGCACAAATGCTGGCGGCTTTGCTGAATGCGGCACAAGGTACGTTCGCGTCCAAAGTACAAATTGAAGGCGACGAAGTGCAGATTGTGCGCGAAATCGATGGCGGCGAAGAAACCATCGCACTAAAACTGCCTGCTGTTATCAGCGCGGATTTGCGTTTGAACGAGCCGCGCTTTGTCAAACTCCCCAATATCATGGCAGCAAAGAAAAAACCTTTGGAAAAACTGGCGCCTGCCGATTTGGTTGCGGATATTTCACCTCGTTTGAAAACGGTGAAATTTGCCGAGCCTAAAGCGCGTCAGGCAGGCGTTAAAGTGGCAAATGTTGCCGAATTGGTTGAAAAATTGAAAAACGAAGCCAAAGTGATTTGAGGAGACTGAAATGAGCGTATTGATTATTGCTGAACACGACAACAAACAGTTGAATCCTGCCACTTTGCATGCCGTTACCGCTGCTGTCAAACTGGGTAAAGTCGATTTATTGGTTGCCGGAAACGGCGCATCGGCCGTAGTGGAATCCGCGAAACAAGTTGCGGGTGTGGAAAAAGTTTTGGTTGCGGATGCTGCCCATTATGCCGAAGGTTTGGCTGAAGAACTGGCTCCGCTGGTTGTCAAATTGGCAGCGGATTACCGCTATGTTGCAGCAACGGCAACCACATTCGGTAAAAACCTTCTGCCCCGCGTAGCCGCTTTATTAGACGTCCCGCAAATTTCTGATTTGACTGAGATTGTGGATAACACGACTTTTGTGCGTCCGATTTATGCGGGTAATGCATTTGAAACCGTGCAAGCCGATTCAGAAAAATTGGTGCTGACCTTCCGTGCAACAGCTTTTGACGCAGCTCTAGCGCAAAGTGGTCATGCTGAGGCGGTTAATGTTGAAGCGACCCCTGCTCAAAACCTGAGCCGTTTTGTGAATCGTCAGCTCTCCCATTCCGATCGTCCTGAGCTGACTCAGGCAAAAGTCATTGTCTCCGGTGGCCGTGCGTTGGGTAGTGCGGAAAAATTCAATGAAGTGCTGACACCGTTGGCAGATGTTTTAGGTGCGGCAATTGGTGCATCCCGTGCAGCAGTTGATGCCGAATATGCGCCAAATGACGTGCAAGTCGGACAAACCGGTAAAGTGGTTGCGCCTCAGCTCTATTTTGCGATCGGTATTTCAGGTGCGATTCAACATGTTGCCGGTATGCAGGACAGCAAAGTCATTGTCGCAATCAACAAAGATGCCGATGCGCCGATTTTCAATGTGGCCGATTACGGATTGGTTGGCGATTTATTTGAAATCGTCCCGCAATTAACAGAAGCATTGAAAAATTGATGTTTCACGTGAAACGTTCAGACGACCTTGTTGTTAATGAGGTCGTCTGAAAACATTTCAGCATGATTACGACTTATAAAACCATTACTTCCCCGACGCAGGCTGAGTTTAAAGATAAAGGCAGCCGTTTTATTGCATTTGCCTATCCGATTCGGATATTGGCTGATGTGAAAAAATATCTCGATCCGTTAAAGGAAGAACACCATAAGGCGCGGCATTGGTGCTATGCCTATCGTTTAGGCGTAGATGGTATGCAATTCCGTGCCAACGATGATGGAGAACCGTCAGGAAGCGCGGGTCGGCCGATTTTAGGGCAGATTGATTCGGTGGGCGTAACCGATGTTTTGGTCGTGGTCGTCCGCTATTTCGGCGGTACTTTATTGGGTGTTCCCGGCCTGATACATGCGTATAAAGAGGCAACGGCCCAAGCGTTAGCAGTTGCGGAAGTGGTTGAAAAGAATATTGAAAAAACCGTTTGGCTGAAATGTGAATATCCGTTTTTGAACGAAGCGATACGTATCGCTAAACAATATCAGGCGGATATATTGGAGCAGGATTTACAGTTGGATTGCCGATTGACGGTAAATTTGTCGTTGGCAAATTATGAGGCCTGTGTTTCGGCTTGGAAGAATACACGGCAAATTGAAGTAAATACGGAAAAGCCTTTTGAATGAAAAGGTCGTCTGAAATGCTTTGTGATGGTATTTCAGACGACCTCTTCGTTCATTAATCTTCTTGCGTATATCTGTCTAAGGCATCGACGCTGGAGCGCAAATATAGCCAGGCTAATTGATGAAATTCGCCCAGCGCGTTCCATAACGCATCCTCACTCATAATGCTGTATTCGCCTTCCGTACTCAAATCCAGTTCTGCCCCGTCCTCAATGGCTTGATGGCACGCCTGATACTCGTGGGTATAAAAATTGTCCATATCGCGAATCAAAGCGACAGCATGTTTCCAACGCCGGATGTCTTCTTTCAATTGCGGTAGTAGATGACACCATTCACGGTATTTGCTTTGGATTTCATCAATACGTTTTTGCATGGTTGTTTGCCCTTTTTTTAATTTTGTGGATAAGTTGAATAGGTTGCAGAGTGGAATGAAGTGGTCTTTGTTTGATTCCACCAAAATTTCTTCAAACGGGACAAAAGTCCCCTTGTGTCGAGTTTTCGTTAAAAGTACATATTTGTCAAGGAGATGGCATGAAACTGCTGGTTATCGGTAATGGCGGTCGCGAACACGCGTTGGCTTGGAAATTGGCGCAATCGCCCAAAGTGGAAACAGTATTTGTTGCGCCCGGTAATGCCGGTACGGCGATTGAACCCAAGTTGCAAAACATCGCCTTGACTGCGCATCAGGATTTGATTGAATTCTGCCGTAAAGAAAATATTGCTTTTACCGTCGTCGGACCTGAAGCGCCCTTGGCGGCGGGTATTGTGGATGATTTCCGTGCCGCAGGGCTGAAAATATTTGGTCCGACACAATATGCGGCGCAGCTGGAAAGTTCTAAAGATTTCGCCAAAGCATTTATGGTGAAATACAACATTCCAACCGCGCAATACCAAACTTTTGAAAACGCCGATGCTGCACATGATTACGTCAATCAGAAAGGTGCGCCCATCGTCATCAAAGCCGATGGTTTGGCGGCAGGTAAAGGCGTGATTGTGGCGATGACTTTGGATGAAGCGCATGCTGCGATTGACGATATGCTGCTGGGCAACAAAATGGGTAATGCGGGCGCGCGTGTTGTAATTGAAGATTTCCTGCAAGGCGAAGAAGCGAGCTTTATCGTCATGGTCGATGGCAATCATGTATTGCCTATGGCGACCAGCCAAGACCACAAGCGTCTTTTAGACGGCGATAAAGGCCCGAATACGGGCGGTATGGGCGCGTACAGTCCCGCGCCTGTGGTAACGCCCGCCGTGTACGAGCGCGCGATGAACGAGATTATTTTGCCGACCGTAGCGGGTATGAAAGCGGAAGGGCATGAGTTCACCGGCTTCCTGTACGCAGGTTTGATGATTGATCAAAGCGGCGCACCCTATACGATTGAGTTTAACTGCCGTTTTGGCGATCCCGAAACCCAGCCGATTATGAGTCGTCTGAACAGCGACTTGTCGGATTTGGTCGAAGCAGCAATAGACGGCAAACTCGATAGCGTAACCGCGGAATGGAACCTGCAAACTGCCGTAGGCGTGGTGCTGGCGGCACAAAATTACCCCGAAACGCCTAAAAAAGGCGATGTTATTTCCGGTCTGGATACTGCCAATCAAATCGGCAAAGTTTTCCATGCAGGCACAACGGCAAACGAGAAAGGCGACGTATTGACCAACGGCGGCCGCGTATTGTGCGTCGTAGGATTGGGCGACGATGTGGCTCAAGCCAAAGCCAAGGCGTATAGCGCATTGGAAAAAATCAGCTTCGACGGCATGCAATACCGTAAAGACATTGCCGACAAAGCAATCAACCGTTAATCAAAGAAACAGGTCGTCTGAAAACGTATAGTGGGTTAACTTTAAACCAGTACGGCGTTGCCTCGCCTTAGCTCAAAGAGAACGATTCTCTAAGGTGCTGAAGCACCAAGTGAATCGGTTCCGTACTATCTGTACTGTCTGCGGCTTCGTCGCCTTGTCCTGATTTAAATTTAATCCACTATAATTGTGTTTCAGACGACCTTCCCTATCATGCTATTCCCCAGAATCCTTTCAGCTTCGACGCTTCGCAAGCTGCAATCCCATCTTAAAAAAGGCGGCTTGGTTGCCTATCCTACCGAGTCCTGTTACGGCATAGGCTGTATCCCGACCTTGCCTAAAGCGCTCAACCGACTGATTCATCTGAAAAAAAGACCGCAACATAAAGGCATGATTGTCATTGGCAACCAATTGGAGCAATTACAGCCCCTACTCAAAAGGTCGTCTGAAAACATTCAAACCATGCTCAGAAACGAATGGCCTGCGCCCAAAACCTTTCTGCTTCCTGCGGCTGCTGACGTTTTGCCCGCATTGCGCGGAAAAAGACGCAGCAAGTTGGCGGTCAGGGTTCCTGCCCATGCAGGTGCGCGCCGCTTGTGTCAGGCTTTGAAAACGCCTTTGGTCTCGACTTCGTGCAACCGCGCAGGCAAACGCGCGTGTAAGACGGAGCGGGAAGTGAGAAGGCAGTTTGGAAGAGATGTATGGGTAGTCGGCGGTTTAATCGGCAAACAAAAGTCGCCGAGTCAGATTATTGATGGGGAAACGGGTGTTCGTTTGCGTTAGAAATCGGATGGATGGGATGATTAGGAATTGTGGTTTGAACCGATAAACCACTCATTTGAGAAAATGTGGATAATCCTGAATATAACTTTCCCGAGAAAACCAAAAAGGTCGTCTGAATCCCCATATTCATGGTTTTCAGACGACCTTTTGATTTGACTATCTTGTGGATAAGTATGTAGATAAGTTGAGTATTAGAGCTTGCTGCCGCATACGGCTTCGAATTGTTTTTCGGTAATCGTGCCGTTCATCACGCTCATGGGGCGGATATTTGTCGCGGTGTAGCTGTGTTTGGAAATTTCTTTGCCGTGTTCGTCGAGGAGCTGCAAAGCGGTCAGGCGGTAGGTCTTGTTGGTGCAATGGATTTCCCAGTCGCCAATGGCAGTTTTGTAGGCAGGCGTGTTGACGAAACGTTCTTCTTTCATCTTCGATACGGTTTTTCTATCGCGGAAAGTGACCAAAGTACCGTTTTTCTTGATGCTGTTTTTATCAATCGCCACTTTGATATTGCCGTCGGAAATCGTGCCGATGTTGTCCCAGTTGCCGCTGACGCCGCCGCTTGTGGTCGTAGTCGTTTGACAGGCGCTCAGGAGCAGGGCTGCCGATAAAGTCGAAATAAGGGAAAAGTGTTTGATGTTCATAAGTTTTGGTTGCTTAGGATAAATTATTAGACTGCCGTATTATGCGCGAAGACGGCGGGGCAGTAAATCGACTTTGCAAAGTCTTAAAACCGCCAAAAAATGAAAAGGTCGTCTGAAAACAGGTTTTCTAGCCGATCGACTGGAAACCGGTATGCCGCCGCTTTGCCGGAGATTAAAGAGAACGGTAACGCATTGGGTAAACCAGTTTCCCATATCCGTATTGTCGGTAGTTCCGCCATCTTGTCTCAATCAAAAATCAATCTGCGATACCCAACCAAGCATAATCCGTTTTCAGACGACCTCATGTGGACAACTCAAATATCCCCCATGCAGGCAGTGTCTAAAACCGCTAAAATAACGCTTTTCCCTCCCTACGGAACCATCATGCCCCAGCCTTCCGCCCAACAGATTTTGCACGAAGTATTCGGCTATCCCGAATTTCGCGGCAAGCAGGAGGCTGTCGTCAATACATTGGCAGGCGGCGGAAGCCTGCTGGTATTGATGCCGACGGGCGGGGGCAAGTCGTTGTGTTACCAAATTCCCGCACTGATGCGCGAAGGCGTCGCCATCGTCGTTTCGCCGCTGATTGCCCTGATGAACGACCAAGTGGCGAGCCTGCACGCCGCAGGTATAGAAGCAGCAGCGGTCAACAGCAGTACAACGGTGGAAGAAGCCCGCGAGGTGGCGGACAAACTCGCCCAAGGTCGTCTGAAACTGCTCTACGTCGCACCGGAGCGGCTCGTTACCGACCGTTTCCTGCGTTTTCTCGATCAGCAAACCATCAGCCTTTTCGCCATAGACGAGGCGCATTGCGTCAGCCAATGGGGACACGATTTCCGCCCCGAATACCAGCAATTAGGGCTGCTTGCCGAACGCTATCCGCAAGTGCCGCGCATCGCCCTGACCGCGACCGCCGATGCGGCGACCCGCGCCGACATCAAACATTTCCTCCATCTCGAAGACGCGCCCGAATTCATCTCCAGCTTTGACCGCCCGAATATCTATTATCAGGTTATCGAAAAAAACAACGGCAAAAAGCAGCTTCTCGACTTCATCCGCAAAGAAATGGAAGGGCAAAGCGGCATCGTCTATTGCCTCAGCCGCAAAAAAGTCGAAGACATCGCCCAATTCCTCTGCGAAAACGGATTGGACGCGATTCCCTACCATGCCGGCTTGAGCATGGAAGTGCGCGAAGCAAACCAACGCCGTTTTACCCGAGAAGACAACATTATCGTCGTCGCCACCGTTGCCTTCGGTATGGGTATAGACAAACCGGACGTGCGCTTCGTCGCCCATCTCGATATGCCCCAAAGCGTCGAACATTTCTACCAAGAATCCGGCCGCGCCGGGCGGGACGGGCTGCCTGCCGTGAGTTGGCTGTGTTACGGACTGAACGACTGGGTATTGCTGCGCGAACGCATCGCCGAAGGCAACAGCGACGAAGTGCAGAAACAAATTGAAATGCAAAAGCTCGATGCCATGCTTTCCGTCTGCGAAACCGCCGCCTGCCGCCGCGTCCTCCTGCTCAAACATTTCGGCGAAGAATCCGCCCCTTGCGGCCATTGCGACAACTGCCTGCATCCGCCCGTACGCTTCGACGGCACCGTCCTCGTACAAAAGCTCCTCAGTTGCGTATATCGCGCCGGACAACGCTTTGCTGCCGGCTATATCATCAACCTGCTGCGCGGTAAAAGCGACGACTGGATACGGCGCAACGGCCACGACAAACTCTCCACCTTCGGCATCGGCAGCGGGCAAACCGACAAAGAATGGCGCAGCGTCATCCGCCAATGTATCAGCCTCGGCTACCTCACCGTCAACGTCGCCCAATATCAGGCATTGCAACTGACTGAAGCCGCAAAAAAAGTCCTCAAAGGCGAAACCGAAGTCATGTTGCGCCCATTGCGCCGCGAAAAAGCCGCCACTCAAAAGCCCAAAGACAACTGGCTGCGTACCGAACGCGAAGAACGCCTATGGCAGGCATTGCGGCATTGGCGGCAGCAGCGCGCCCATGCCGAAGAAGTCCCTGCTTACGTCGTCTGCGGCGACAAAACCCTGCGCGACATCGTCGAAAAAATGCCGCAAACGCTGGAAGATTTGCACCAAATCTATGGTTTGGGTGAGGCCAAAATCAACAAATTCGGCATCGACATTCTCAATGTCTGTGAGAACGCAGCCGAAAACCAAAGCGGGCAAACGAGCAACGAAGAACCCCTATTCACCCCCCAAACCGAGCGCGAACAGCAATTACAGAAAAAGCTGGAAACTTGGCGTGCCGAGCAGGCAGCCGCCAAACAATGCGCCTTGGGCAAAGTCCTTTCCAACATCAGCCTGACCGACCTCGTCGTCTTCACGCCCGCCGAAGAAGCCGACCTGCTCGGCATCTACGGCATCGGCAGCGAAAGAATTGCCCAGTACGGGCAGGCAATACTCGACATCTGCCGCCCCTACGCAGACGGGCTTTCCGAGCCGAAACAGGCAGAACGCCAGCTCGCCCGCCGCCTGTTCCAATGGTGTCTCGATACCGCCCGATATGAAGGTGGAGAGATGCACGACGTCGCCAAAAAACAGACTTTACGCGCCATCGCCAAAGCCCGACCGCAAACTTTGACAGCACTTTCTAAAATAGAGGGCGTGAGCGGGGAATGGTTGGAGCAATACGGCGAAGAAATCGTAGAAATCTGCACGGCGGATTGACCGTTAAAAAGACACAGAAAAAGGTCGTCTGAAAACCCTGTATAAAGGTTTTCAGACGACCTTCTGAATATTAATATCATTATAAAACAATAACAAACAAAATTTTTTCAATTCGCTTGTAAGCATTTTCAGACTGCCGCGTCTAATCGGGCATGAAATGATTTTATGAAACGGTTATCATGAAAATGAATACGACAGCCCCGTGGCAATCGGCTTTAGGTTTATTGGCTTTGCGCCTGTTTGCCGCTTACGAATTTTGGGAATCAGGTATGCAGAAATGGAGCGGCGAAAACTGGTTTGCCGAAATCAATGACCAATTCCCCTTTCCGTTTTATCTGCTGCCCGACAGCGTAAATTGGAACTTGGCGATGTGGGCGGAGCTGGTTTTTCCGGTTTTGCTGCTTTTAGGATTGGCAACCCGCCTGTCCGCCTTAGGGTTGATCATTGTAACGGCAGTGGCGTGGGCGGCAGTCCATGCGGGTGCGGGTTATAATGTCTGCGACAACGGCTATAAAATGGCTTTGATTTATATCGTGGTTTTAATCCCGATTCTGCTTCAAGGCGCGGGCTGTTTATCGTTGGATGCGTTGTTGAAAAAACGTTTTTGCCCGAAATGCCGCGTCGGAAATCAATAAAAAAGGTCGTGGAGCGGACTTTAAACGCGCCAACTCAAATTCTTAATCTGTTTAACTTGATACTTTAAAAAGGAAATCAATATGAAAAAAAATGTAGCCGCTGCCCTTGCAGGTGCTTTGTCTTTGTCTTTGGCTGCCGGCGTTGTTGCCGCTGACAAACCGGTAAGCAGCAAAGCAGGCGTTCAAAAATCTGCCCAAGGCTCTTGTGGTGCGGCTAAAGCTGCTGAAGGTTCATGCGGTGCCGCTGCTCCTAAAGCAGGCGAAGGCAAATGTGGCGAGGGTAAATGCGGTTCAACCGTGAAAAAAGCCCCCGCTAAAAACGCCAAAGCAGCAAAAGCCAAAGCTAAAGCAGTTGAAGGCAAATGCGGCGAAGGCAAATGTGGTTCTAAATAATTTAGAACAAAAAGCCGCATTTTATTGATAAATGCGGCTTTTTATCTGATTTTGACAGCAATTTCGTACCAAAACCGTCGGAACACCATCCAAAACGGAGCAACATCATGATTCAACACGCAGGCTTAGGCTACCGCCGCGACTTGGCGGAAGACTTCCTCTCGCTTTCAGACGACAGCCCGATACACTTTATCGAAGCCGCACCCGAAAACTGGCTGAAAATGGGCGGCAGAGCGCGCAAACAGTTTGACCGCGTGGCGGAACGGCTGCCGCTGGCGTTGCACGGATTATCCATGTCGCTGGGCGGACAAGCCCCGCTGGATACCGCCTTGATAGACGGAATCAAAGAAATGATGCGCCGTTACGATTGCACGTTTTTCTCCGACCATTTGAGCTACTGCCACGACGGCGGTCATCTCTACGACCTGTTGCCGCTGCCCTTCACCGAAGAAATGGTGCGGCATACCGCGCGGCGTATCCGCGAAGTGCAAGACCGATTGGGCTGCCGCATCGCCGTAGAAAACACCTCCTACTACCTGCATTCCCCGCTTGCCGAAATGAACGAAGTCGAGTTCCTCAATGCCGTTGCACGCGAGGCCGACTGCGGCATTCATCTCGATGTGAACAATATCTACGTCAACGCCGTCAATCACGGACTGTTGTCGCCAGAGGCTTTTTTAGAAAACGTTGACGCAGGGCGCGTGTGTTACATCCACATCGCCGGACACGACGTCGAAACGCCCGAATTATTGATTGATACCCACGGCGCGGCGGTTTTACCGACCGTTTGGGACTTGCTCGAACTCGCCTACACCAAGCTGCCGACCATCCCGCCCACCCTGTTGGAACGCGATTTCAATTTCCCGCCTTTTGCCGAACTCGAAGCCGAAGTCGCCAAAATCGCCGAATATCAAACGCGCGCCGGAAAGGAATACCGCCGTGCAGCCTGAAACCTCCGCCCAATATCAACAACGCTTTGCCCAAGCCATACGCGAGGGCGAAGCCGCCGACGGACTGCCGCAAGACCGCTTGAACGTCTATATCCGCCTGATACACAACAATATCCACAGCTTCATCGACCGCTGTTATACCGAAACGCCGCAATATCTCGACAGCGGAGAATGGGGTCGTCTGAAAGAAGGCTTCATCCGAGATGCGCGCGCCCAAACCCCCTATTTCCAAGAAATTGCCGGCGAATTCCTCCAATACTGCCAAAGCCTGCCGCTTTCAGACGACCTCTTGGCACTGATGGACTTCGAACATACCCAACTGCTCGCTGAAGTCGCCCAAACCGACAGCCAAGCCTCGCCCGCCGATTCAGACGATTTGGCGTACACCCTTTCTCCCACCGCCTTTGTGCGCCGCTACCATTACGACGTTACCGACGAATTGCAGGCGGTGGAAACCGCCGTTTTGATGTGGCGAGACAGCGAAGACGACGTGATGTACCAAACCCTCGACGATTTCGACGCATTATTGCTGGAAACGCTGGCAGACACGCCGACCTCCCTGAACGGTCTGCAAGCCATGCTGGCAGAGTTCATGTCGTCTGAAAACGGCTGGCAGGATGCCTTAACGCAAAAATGGTCGGACTGGCTGGAACAAGGCATTTTGGTTGCCGCATAAGCCGATGGTAATCAAGATTCGCATTTTAAGAACGTGTTCATTGTCTCAGCCTCTGCTGTAAACTATCGGCATGAACAGAAAAACCTACCCAAGCGATATCAGTCGCGAGCAATTTGCGCCTCTCCTTCCCCTGTTGGAAAGTGCCCGTAAACGCACAGCGCCACGCCAGGTGGACTTGTACGATGTCTTTTGTGCCATTCTCTACCTGCAACGCACTGGCTGCTCCTGGCGCGCTTTGCCGGGCGACTTCCCCAAATGGCGCACCGTGCATTCCTACTTCCAGAGATGGACCGAACCACGTGAGAGTGGCATCAGCATCCTTGAGGAAGCATTAAAAAAATCAGGTAGTTGCGGAGCGCCGCAAGCAGGGGCGCCATGAAGCAACTACTTTCCTGATTATTGATGCGAAGAGTGTGAAGAACACGGATACCGCCATGGAAAAAGGCTACGATGCGGGCAAGAAGGTTAGCGGTATCAAGCGACATATAGCGGTTGACACGCAAGGTTTGCCGCATGCCCTTGCGGTAACGACGGCGGATGTTACGGATAGAAAAGGCTGCCTGGTGGCATTGGAACGTGGGCGGGATAATCTTGGTGCGATACAAAAAATCCTTGCTGACGGTGGTTACACGGGTAAGGCATTTGCTTCGTCGGTACAGGAGTTGATTGGTGCGGAGGTAGAGATTGCCAAACGAAACGAATTGCACCGTTTTGCAGTATTGCCGAAGCGATGGGTAGTAGAGCGCAGCTTTTCCTGGTTGGAAAAGAACAGGCGGCTTTGGAAAAACTGCGAGCGTAAGTTGAGTACCAGTCTGCAAATGGTAGCTTTGGCTTTCTTGGGAGTCCTGCTACGAAGACTATGAACACGCTCTAAGAGCAATGTATTAGCAGGCTGCCGTATTTACTAGGACAGCTTCAAAAAGAAAAAGGTCGTCTGAAAACTTTTCAGACGACCTTCTTGTTTACTGTTTTACCATGCGGCGGTATCAATCGAGCAACGCGTCCACAAAAGCGCGCGCGTCAAACGGGCGCAAATCGTCTATGCCTTCGCCCACGCCGATATAGCGGACGGGGACGGGGCGGTCGGAGGCAAGCGCGGCAAGGATGCCGCCTTTTGCCGTACCGTCGAGTTTGGTCACAATTAGCCCCGTCAGCCCCAGCGCATCGTCAAAGGCTTTGACTTGGTTGACAGCGTTTTGCCCGATGTTGGCATCGAGGACGACGATGATTTCGTGCGGCGCGTCGGGCATCGCTTTTTGCAGCACGCGCTTCACTTTTTTGATTTCTTCCATCAAATGAAGCTGCGTGGGCAGACGGCCGGCGGTGTCGGCCAGCACGATGTCGATGCCGCGCGCTTTGGCGGCTTGGACGGCATCGAAGCAGACGGCGGCGGAATCGCCCGTGGTTTGCGAAATGACGGTAACGTTGTTGCGTTCGCCCCATGCCTGAAGCTGCTCGCGGGCTGCGGCGCGGAAGGTGTCGCCTGCGGCAAGCAGCACGGATTTGCCCTGAGCTTGGAAATATTTGGCGAGTTTGCCGATGGAAGTGGTTTTACCCGCGCCGTTGATGCCCGCCAACATGATGACGAACGGCTCTTTCGTGTCGGGCAAGACCAGCGGTTTTTCCAACGGCTTAATCAAGTCGTACAAAGCTTCTTTCAATGCGTCGCGCAACTCGTTGCCGTCTTTCAGCCCCTTGAGGCTGACGCGGTTGCGCACGTCTTTCATCAGGTATTCCGTCGCTTCCATGCCCATGTCGCTGGTAATCAGCACGGTTTCCAGCTCTTCGTACAAGTCTTCGTCGATTTGCCCGCCGCCGAACACGCCCGCCAACGATTTCGCCATTTTATCGCGCGATTTGGTCAAACCCTGTTTCAAACGCGCCGCCCAGCCGAGTTTGGGTTCGGTTTCGGACGGTTCGGAGGTTTCAGACGACGTTGCGACGGCTGTATTTTCAAAGGCTGCTACGGAATGTTCTTCGGATGTTGCAGGCGCGGCTTCAGCTTGAATTTCTACGGTTTCGACAGCTTCTGCGGTTTCAGACGACCCATCGCTGACCGCTTCATGGACGTGTTCTACCGCTGCGGAAACATTTTCGGCAACGGTTTCGCTGACGGCTTCAACACGCTCTTCCACCTGTTCGACCGTTTCAGACGACGTTTCGCTGACTGCCTCGCGGACGTGTCCGACCGTTTCGGAAACATGTTCAACCACAGTCTCGCGGATTTCTTCGGCGCGCTCTTTTGCACTTTCTACCGCCGTTTCGACTGCCGCCGTCAGCTCTTCCGCTTTTTCGCCGATGTTTTCCTGAACCGTTTCAAGCGTTTGCGAAACGCCTGCTTCGGCGCGTTCTACGGCTTCGGCGGCGGTTTCCTGAATGCGGGTTTCTTCTTGAGCGGGCGTTTCCTGTTTTTTCTTGCGGCGGAAGAAGCTGAACATTGAATTTTCCTTTTAATTTTAGAAACTTGAAATAGAGCGTATTGTAGCGTATTTTAAGCGGCAAGGTCGTCTGAAAATCCAGGCTGTAAGGTTTTGGCATCTTCAACGTCTAATGATACAAACCGTCCACACAGGAAACATAGAGATGAAACCTCGTACTTTCTTTTCCCTTTGCGCCAAGTTCGGCTGTCTGTTTGCGCTGGGCGCTTGTTCGCCCAAAATCGCCGATGCCGAAGCCGCGACCGTGCCGCACACTTTGTCCACTTTGAAAACCGCGGACAACCGCCCCGCCAGCGTTTATTTGAAAAAAGACAAACCCACCCTGATTAAATTCTGGGCAAGCTGGTGTCCTTTGTGTCTGTCCGAATTGGGGCAGACCGAAAAATGGGCGCAGGACAAGCGGTTCAGTTCCGCCAACCTGATTACCGTCGCCTCCCCCGGCTTTTTGCATGAGAAAAAAGACGGCGACTTTCAGAAATGGTATGCCGGTTTGAACTATCCCAAGCTGCCCGTCGTGACCGACAACGGCGGCACCATCGCCCAAAGCCTGAATATCAGTGTTTATCCCTCGTGGGCGTTAATCGGTAAAGACGGCGACGTACAGCGCATCGTTAAAGGCAGCATCAACGAAGCGCAGGCATTGGCGTTAATCCGCGACCCGAATGCCGATTTAGGTCGTCTGAAAAACGCGTTCTACAAACCCGACACACAGAAAAAGGATTCAAAAATCATGAATACGCGCACCATCTACCTCGCCGGCGGCTGCTTCTGGGGCTTGGAAGCCTATTTCCAACGAATCGACGGCGTGGTGGACGCCGTATCCGGCTACGCCAACGGCAAAACGAAAAATCCGAGTTACGAAGACGTGTCCTACCGCGATACGGGCCATGCCGAGACCGTCAAAGTGACCTACGATGCCGACAAACTCAGCCTCGACGACATCCTGCAATACTATTTCCGCGTCGTTGACCCGACCAGCCTCAACAAACAAGGCAACGACACCGGCACGCAATACCGCAGCGGCGTGTACTACACCGACCCCGCCGAAAAAGCCGTCATTGCCGCCGCCCTCAAACGCGAGCAGCAAAAATACCAACAGCCCCTCGTCGTCGAAAACGAGCCGCTGAAAAACTTCTACGACGCCGAGGAATACCATCAGGACTACCTGATTAAAAACCCCAACGGCTATTGCCACATCGACATCCGCAAAGCCGACGAACCGCTGCCGGGCAAAACCAAAGCCACCCCGCAAGGCAAAGGCTTCGACGCAGCAACGTATAAAAAACCCAGCGATGCCGAACTCAAACGCATCCTGACCGAAGAGCAATACCAAGTGACCCAAAAAAGCGCGACCGAATACGCCTTCAGCCACGAATACGACCATCTGTTCAAACCCGGCATTTATGTGGACGTCGTCAGCGGCGAACCCTTGTTTTCTTCCGCCGACAAATTCGATTCCGGCTGCGGCTGGCCGAGCTTCACCCGCCCGATTAACGCCGCCGCCGTTACCGAACACGACGATTTCAGCTACAACATGCGCCGCACCGAAGTGCGCAGCCATGCCGCCGATTCGCACTTGGGACACGTCTTCGCCGACGGTCCGCAAGACAAAGGCGGACTGCGTTACTGCATCAACGGCGCGAGCCTGAAATTCATCCCGCTGGAACAAATGGACGCCGCAGGCTACGGCGCGTTGAAAGGCAAAGTGAAATAAAGGTGCGACAGCACGAAAGGTCGTCTGAAAACGGCGGGTCGGGTATGAATGCCCGGCCCGCAAATTTTAGTGAATCGAAATAAGAAACGTGCATACCATCATTTTCAGAAATGTTTCGCAGTTTCCGTCATTTCAAGCCTCTGGATTCCAGCCTGCGGAAAATGACAGCCGATGGGAATAGGCGTATTGAAAGTTGAATGAATCAGCTAAGGAAGAAAGGTCGTCTGAAAACCTGATTTTCAAGTTTTCAGACAACGGCGGATTCGCATTTGAAGTGCAACTTTCCATAACAGAAAAAGGCCAGTATGCGGTAGCATACGGCCTTTCCTGCAAGAAAGATTGCCATGAGCTACACACAACTGACCCAAGACGAACGATACCATATCCAATACCTGTCCCGCTACTGCACCGTCGCCGAAATCGCCAAACAGCTCAACCGCCACAAAAGCACCATCAGCCGAGAAATCAAGCGGCACTGCATCCAAGGACAGCAATACAGCGCCGAAAAAGCACAGAAGCAAAGCCGGCTGACCAAACAGCACCGGCGAAAACCCTATAAGCTCGATTCGCAGCTGGTTCAACACATCGACACCCTTATCCGCCGCAAACTCAGTCCCGAACAAGTATGTGCCTACCTGCATAAACACCACGGGATCACACTCCATCACAGCACCGTTTACCGCTACCTCCGCCAAGACAAAAGCAACGGCGGCACTTTGTGGCAACACCTCAGAATATGCAGCAAACCCTACCGCAAACGCTACGGCAGCACATGGACCAGAGGCAAAGTGCCCGACCGCGTCGGCATAGAGAACCGACCTGCTATCGTCGACCAGAAAACCCGCATCGGCGATTGGGAGGCCGACACCATCGTCGGCAAAAATCAGAAAAGCGCGTTATTGACCTTGGTCGAACGCACTACCCGCTACACCATCATCTGCAAATTAAAGAACTTAAAAGCCGAAGACACTGCCCGGGCGGCCATTAGGGTATTAAAGGCATATAAAGCCAGAGTCCACACCATCACCATGGATAACGGCAAAGAGTTCCACCAACACACCAAAATAGCCAAAGCCTTGAAGGCGAAAACCTATTTTTGCCGCCCTTACCATTCTTGGGAGAAAGGGCTGAATGAGAACACCAATGGACTCATCCGGCAATATTTCCCCAAACAAACCGATTTCCGAAACATCAGCGATCGGGAGATACGCAGGGTTCAAGATGAGTTGAACCACCGGCCAAGAAAAACACTTGGCTACGAAACGCCAAGTGTTTTATTCTTAAATCTGTTCCAACCACTGGTACCCTGGTGTTGCACTTGAAATCCGAATCCAAGGACCTTTCATTCATTCCGCCAAACCGTTCAGCCTTTTGGATAAAACCGCACCACGTTTTCCCCCTCGGGCAGTGTCAGTTTCTTCACGGCATGGCCGTACACGGTTTCAAGTGTGACGGTCAGACCGCCTTCGGTTTCGAAAATCTTATCCACAAACGCTTCAGCCGCTTGGGCGTCGCTGAATTTCAAGGCGTGCCACAAGCCCAAGGTTTCCATGTCCTGCCGGAACGTTGCCGCCTTGCGGTAGCTCAATTCGAGCTTGGCGGTATCGGTCACGGGGTCGTAGAAACCGTTGTCGGCAAGCATGTCGCCGAGGTCGTGCATATCGATTAAGGTCGGCGTTTCACAGGCTATCCCTGCGCTTTTCAGACGACCTGTCAGCTCGGTCAGGCTGTCGCGGCCGAAATGGGTGAAAAATAATAAACCGTCTGTTTTCAAAGCGTTTGCCCAATTTTTCAGGACGGGCAGAATTTCGTCCGCGCGTGGCAGGCTGAGGTTCGCCCACAACATATCGGCACAGGCTTCGGGCAGCGGGGCGGTCAGGGCTTGGCAGTGTTGCGGGACGGTTTTGCCGGTGAGCTTTTGCCAAAAACCGCTTTTGCGCGCGGCTGCGGCGGTTTGGAGGAAATCGGCGCGCGGGTCGTATTCTTCGAATACCGCGTTCGGATAACGCGCGGCAAGCAGGCTGCGGCTGATGTCCGCGTCCGCACCGACCAGCAGGATGCGCTTGGGCGCGTTGCGGACGATTTGCAGCCGCTCGTCGGTGTCTTGGGCGAGATGGCGGTGGATTTGCCAGCGTTTGTCTTGGGGGTTCATGTTTCAGACGACCTTTTTTTCTTTTTTTGAAGGAGTAGTACCGTTATTGATGTTTGTATAGGAGTGGCGGTTCTATGTTCTTATGCCGTATTCCGAAAACCACCCTAATCCTCGTATGTCGTCATTCCCGCGCAGGCGGGAATCCAGACCTCTAGTTTTCAGAAATCTTCAAAGATTACCGTCATTTCAAACTTCTGGATTCCCGCCTGCGCGGGAATGACGAAACGGGTTTTCTGCCATTTTAATCTATTAAAAATAGAAAAATTTCCTTAATCCTTAATTTCTAAATTCATATTTGTACAGAAATCAAAGTATGCCTTTTCAGACGACCTTTTCGACAAAGCCGCGGTAGCGTTCGGCAAATTCGTCGGCGTGGCTTAAAAACGGGGCGTGTGCCGCTTTTTCCATCAATACCAATTCGCTGTCCGCCAGATGGCGGTTGAGGTATTCGCCCATGCGCGGCGGGGTGATGGCGTCTTTTTGTCCGAACACCAAAAGCGACGGGGCTTGGATGCTTGAAAGCAGGGGGCGGGCATCGGCTTGGTTGACGGCATCCAACGCGGCTTGCAGGGCGGGCGGTGCGCCGTGGCGGGAGAGGTCGGGCAGGATGTTGCCGATGATTTCGGCGGCGTTTGGTGTGTGCAGCAACTGTAATTGTAGAAACTGTTTGATATGTTTGGCATAATCCTGCCGAAATGCGCCGACCATCTTGCCCAAAGCGGGGTTGGACAGCCCTTCGGGGTAGTCCGCGTCGGCGGTCAGGCGGGCGAAACTTGCGGTCAGGCAGAGCGAGCGGACTTTGTCGGGACGGCGTGCGGCGAGATGGAGCGCGACCAAGCCACCGAGCGACCAGCCGAGGATGTGGGCGGGCGCGTCGATTTCTTCGGCGAAGGCTTCGGCAATCGCGGCGATGTTGAAGTTTTCGGCAAAGGGCGCGTCGCCGTGTCCGGGCAGGTCGAGGGCGCGGATGTCCCAATCGGCACTTAGGCGCGGGATGAGGTCGTCGAAGACGTGGCGGTTCGCTGCCCAGCCGTGTATCAGATAAACTTTTTTGGCGGAGTGCGGCATGGCTGTTTTCTCTATGGATGTGTTTTCTTGGTGGCGCAATGCGGGATGGTGGCACAAAAGCCGTTGCGTATTATGCCACGCCTTGGTTTCAGCGTGCGAAACCCGGCCGTATGGCGGTTTTTGCGGCGGCTGCGCGGCGGACTTGGAAGAGTTTTTTACGGATGCGGCAAACAGTTGTCCCTTGTGTTTCCGCACTATACAGGGCGGGGCGGTGTGCGGCGGCTGTCAGAAGAAGCCGCCGGCATTTGAGCGGATGTGGGCTTCGCTGTATTATGAACCGCCCGTCAGCAGTATGATACGCGCGTTGAAGCATTTGGCAGACCTCGGCATGAGTCGTCCGCTGGCGGAACTGATGCGCCGCCATGCGCCCGACTGGCTGGAAACAGAGCATTTCGATTTTGTGCTGCCCGTGCCGTTGAGCAAAGAAAGGCGGCTGCACCGCGGCTTCAACCAAAGCGAGGAATTGGCGGATATTCTGTCCGAACATTACGGCTGGACGCTGCTGCCGCGGCAGACGGTTTTCAGACGACATCGCGAGCCGCAAAGTACGCTGAAAAGCGCAGACAGGGTTCGCAATATAAAAAATGCTTTTGAAATCAATGGTCATATCTCGAAAAACTGTAATATTTTGTTAATCGACGATGTATTCACCACCGGCTCGACGCTGAACGAACTGGCGCGGACGCTGAAAAAATCAGGCGCAGGCAAGATTTTTTGCTGGAGTTTGGCGCGTCCGCCAATGAAAAAATAGCTAAAGTTTTTGACACCTGCGGAACATTTCGGCATTATGCCCCTCTATAAGTGATTGATTTATATGTTTACCATAGTTTTGTACCAACCCGAAATCCCGCCCAATACGGGCAATATCATCCGATTGTGCGCCAACACCGGAGCCGATTTGCATCTGGTCAAGCCGCTCGGTTTTCCGCTGGATTCGGCAAAAATGAAGCGCGCAGGTTTGGATTATCACGAGTTTGCAAAACTGACGGTACACGAGAATTTCGAAGATTGTCTCAAAGCCCTGGAAGGCCGCCGCATTTTCGCGCTGACCACCAAAGGCAAAACCCATCCCGACGAAGTTTCCTTTGTTGAGGGCGATGTCTTTTTGTTCGGCCCCGAGACACGAGGCCTGCCCGCCGAAATCCTCGACACCCTGCCCCAAGGGCAAAAGCTGCGCCTGCCCATGAAGCCCGGCAGTCGGAGCATGAATCTTTCCAACACCGTCGCCGTGATTCTGTTTGAAGCATGGCGGCAAAACGGTTACGCAGGCGGTGTATAACATCCGCTGGGGAGTCTCCCAGAGCCGTTTGACAAAAACCAAGGCCATACTGTCCGACAACAGCTTGGTTTTTGTCAAACCGCCGATACGTCGTCTGAAACCGCCTGGGAGCCATCCCGCCGCGTTATCAACTCAAGAACGGACTACGTTTTGACTTTATCTAAAACTACCCTTTTCTCCACCCTGACTGCCGTTGCAATCAGTATTCTTTCCATTCATTCCGCCTCTGCCGACTCCATCGTCCGCGCCGAGAAGCTGAGTTCCTCAGCCAACCGCAGCTACAAAGTCGCCGGCAAACGCTACACGCCGATGACCAAAGTATCCAACTTCAGCCAAACCGGCAACGCCTCATGGTACGGCAACCAGTTCCACGGCCGTAAAACCTCCAGTGGCGAGCGTTACAATATGAACGCTCTGACCGCCGCCCACAAAACCCTCCCCATTCCCAGCTACGCCCGTGTGACCAATACCAAAAACGGTAAAAGCGTCATCGTCCGCGTCAACGACCGCGGTCCTTTCCACGGCAACCGCGTGATCGACGTGTCCAAAGCCGCCGCCCAGCAATTGGGTTTCATCAACCAAGGCACGGCACATGTCAAAGTCGAACAAATCGTACCGGGTCAAAGCACCCAAGTTTATGATGGCAAAGACATTTTCGTCGATTTGAAATCCTTCGGTACCGAGCGCGAAGCGCAAGCCTATATGAACCAGGCGGCGAGAAACCTTTCTGCCGGCATGATGAGCCCGAGAGTTTCCCTGGAGAAACGCAACTACGAATACGTCGTCAAAATGGGTCCGTTCACCTCGCAAGAGCGTGCCGCCGAAGCCGAAGCCAAAGCCCGCGGTCTGATTCAGGCAGCTTCGCTGTCCCTCTAAGCCGCATCCGTGTTTTCAGACGACCTGTTGCAAGACAGGTCGTTTTGTATTGAAGCATAGGTATAGTTGATCAACTTTAAATCAGGACAAGGCGATGAAGCCGCAGACAGTACAGATAGTACGGCAAGGCGAGGCAACGCCGTACTGGTTTAAAGTTAATCCACTATACTACCCGTACACGGCGGACGTTGACGCCTTGTCTCATTTTTATTTTAATCCACTATAATTCCCCGCTTCTCAACCAAAGGAATCCCCACCATGTCCCTCCCACCTTGCCCGCAATGCCAATCCGAATACACCTACGAAGACGGCAGCCAATACATCTGTCCCGAATGCGCGTTTGAATGGACGGAAAACGACGGCGAAGCCGCCGAAGAAACCCTGAGCGTCAAAGATGCCAACGGCGCCGTGTTGCAAGACGGCGACACAGTCGTCCTGATTAAAGACCTCAAAGTCAAAGGCAGCTCCATGGTCATCAAGCAAGGAACCAAGGTGAAAGGCATACGCCTGCAAGAAGGCGACCACAATATCGGTTGCAAAATCGACGGCAGCGCGATGAATTTGAAATCAGAGTTTGTCAAAAAAGCATGATATTGGTATAATAATCGTTGGTGGGTCGCTAGGCCGACCTGAAAACCGTTTGTAAAGCTACTTGTCTCCGTAAGGGTTGCTTTCAAACGGTTTTCGCCTTTTTTAAAGCTGTTTTCCCATAAAAAAACGCACCTTATTGCAAGGTGCGTTTTGATTTGTACGGTTTAGAATTTGGCACCGGATTGGTTGGCCATATAATCGACCGCCGCTTTGACTTCGTCGTCGCTCAGGCTGGTATTGCCGCCTTTTGCCGGCATGGTGTTGAAGCCTTCGAGTGCATGTTTGTGCAAGGTTTCTTTGCCTTGTTTGATACGCGGAGCCCAATCGTCATTTTTACCGACAACAGGAGCGCCCGGGATGGTACCGCCGTGGCACATTTTACAGCTGGCTTCGAAAACGGCCTTGCCGTCCACTTTGGCGGAAGAGGCATCTGCCGGTTTTTCTTCCGGTTTGGCTTCAGCAGGAGCAGCGTCTTTTACTTCCGAAGCAGCTTTGGCGGCAGTATCTTCTACTTTGCTTGCTGCTTCTTGAACAGCAGGGGCAACGGTATCAACGGCAGAAGCGGCAGCATCTTTAACATCGGAAGCAACAGCAGTAGCCGCTTCCTTAGTTTCCTGTTTGGCTTCTTGGGAACAAGCCGACAAAGCGGCCATCATCATCGCAGCAATTAGTAGTTTGTTCATGTTCTATCTTTCTTAAATTTTTTAGTTAAGGTACTGTTTTATAAAACAGCTGAAAAAATTCTAACACACATCATTTTCATGTTCCCACTGATGTAGTGGTTTGTAGTAAAAATATTGGCATAAGTCATATTTTGTTTTGAAAAAAGGCAGAAAATGTTGACACCTATACAACCATTCCTATATAGCCTCTGGCTTATTGGGCGGTTTGAACCTTGTTTTCCATGCCTTTAAATCCGCCCAAATCCTGCTCAATTGCAAAATCCTGGCTTTAAAAGCCGGCTTTTTATGGGCGCGCCATTTCATCCCAACTCATGCTCAAACCAATCAATCCCTATTTTCTTTCATGCAAAAAGGTCGTCTGAAACTCTACATCAGGTTTCAGACGACCTTTTTATAGTGGATTAACTTTAAACCAGTACGGCGTTGCCTCGCCTTGTCGTACTATCTGTACTGTCTGCGGCTTCGTCGCCTTGTCCTGATTTAAATTTAATCCACTATACCTTATCCGCCAGCTTCAAAACATCTTTTTCATGGCTTTCTGAATAAGGTCGAGTTGTTTTTTATATTCGCGGCAATGGGGGCATATCAGCAGGTGGCTGCCCAGAAAAACGCGTTCGGGAACGGTCAGGCGGGTTTCGTCCTGTTTTTTGGAGAGCAGGTAGGCAGTTTTGCGGCATTTGTTCATCGTGTTTTCCTAACGGGCTTAACCGGCATGTCCTGCATTGCCGAACCATTTGATTTGCAGGCATTGGCGCAGGGTTTCGCGGGCGCGGTGCATGATGGTGTAGTAGTTGGACGTGCTGATGCCGCATTGCTCGCGGATTTCGTCGGACGAGAAGCCGAGGATTTCCTTCATGGTAAACACGCGGGCGGTGTTTTCCGGCATTTGGTAGAGGCAGGTTTGCAGGATTTCACGAAACTCTTTGTTGTCCAACGTTTTTTCGGGCGAGGCCCAAGTTTGCGGATGGCCGTCCGTCGTCCAATGTCCGTCTGATGCAAACCGCTCTTCAAAGATTTCGTCCAACATTTCTTCCGCAGGCGTGGCGAATACTTCGCGCTGCCGTCCGATTTGGCGCAGGCAGTCGGTGATTTTGTTTTTCAGAATGGCAAACAACCAACTGCCCACTTGTGCATCACCTTTAAAACCTTCGGCAGCGCGGTAGGCGGAAAGCATGGTTTCCTGCACAAGGTCTTCCGCCAAATCGGGGCGGTCGGGCAACTGGATGCGGGCGAAACGCAGGAGCAGCTTGCGGGATTCGGCAAGCTCGGCGTCAGTCAATTCGGGGAAGGGCATAATGTATTATTATCGAATGAATGGGTACGGATTTTACGCCGATATGGGAAAGGCGTGTGATTAAACAGACGAACGCACAGACTCTGCCTTTCAGACGACCTTATACATTTCTTAACTGTCCAGCGTAAAAAGACGTACAAAAACCAAGCTGCCGCAATCGAATCATTTATAATTTCATGAAAATAAAAACAAGGATTTCACACCATGGCAAAAAAATTCCCCATCTTCCCCAAAGCGCCGGAGCGCATCTGCTGGGGTTGCGACAAATATTGTAAAGAAGACGATTTGCAATGCGGCAACGGCTGCGAGCGCATCCAGCACCCCATCGAATTGGACGGGCGCGAGTGGTATAAAAAAGGCGACTGGAGCAATTTGTTGAGCGAAGAGCAGCAAATCGAACTGGGCTTGAAAGAAGCGCCCAAACCTGCCAAGCCGCATATCAAACTGCCGTTGCGGAACAAAACGGCTTAATCCCGCCAAGCTTAAGGGGTCGTCTGAAAACGCCAAAATATGCTTTTCAGACGACCTTTCCCATCTCTCCCGAACCCGTCCGCGAGAAATGCTAAAATAACCAATTCATAAGCAAATCCACCTTTTCAGACGACCTCGATGCTCACCGATTTAGAAAAAAACGCCATCCGCGACCATTACCAAAATATCGGCAAAAACCTGCCCGGTTTCCGTCCGCGCGCTTCGCAGCGGGAAATGATTGCGGCGGTTGCCAACGCTTTTTCGCGGACGTTGACGCGCGAAGAAGGCGGCGAGCCGCCCAAGCGCGAGGGTGAGAGCATTGCCGTGATCGAAGGGCCGACCGGCGTGGGCAAATCGCTTGCCTACCTGCTGGCGGGCGGCATTATGGCGCAGACGCGCGGCAAGCGGCTGATTGTGAGCAGCGCGACGGTTGCCTTGCAGGAGCAGCTGGTGGACCGCGATCTGCCGTTTTTGGTTGAAAAAAGCGGTTTGGAACTGACCTTCGCGCTTGCCAAAGGGCGCGGCCGCTATCTCTGTCCTTACAAACTCTACCAACTGACGCAAAGCAACGCCCAGCAAAACCTGCTCGGTTTCGAAGCCCCCGCCGTCTTGTGGGACAGCAAACCCAAGCCCGAAGAATTGAAGCTGCTGCGCGACATCGCTGACGAATTTTCCGCCCGACGGTTCAACGGCGACCGCGACACTTGGCCGGAAAAAATCGACGACACCATCTGGATGAAGGTGAACAACGACAACTACGGCTGCCTCAAAACCGCCTGCCCAAACCGCTCGGAATGCCCGTTTTACCTTGCCCGCGATACGCTGGAAACCGTCGATGTCGTCGTAACCAACCACGATTTGCTGATGGTCGACATCAGCATGGGCGGCGGCGTGATTTTGCCCGACCCTGAAAACAGTTTCTATTGCATCGACGAAGCGCACCACCTGCCCAAAAAAGCACTCAGCCAGTTTGCCGCCGAGCATTCGTGGAACCAAGCGGTGTGGGCGTTGGAAAAACTGCCGCAGGTTACCGGCAAAATTGCCGCACTCACCGACAAAGGCGAGTTGGTGAACTTTGCCGACGAAGCCGCCGCCGCGTTGCTCGAAAGCCTGCACGAATGGCAGTTCCACCTTGCCGAAGAGCCGTCTTTGGGCTTGGGGTCGTCTGAAAACGACAGACGGACCAACAGCGAACCGACTTGGCTGTGGGAAGACGGCAAAATCCCAGAAGGCCTCGAAACCACCGTTTCCAACACCGCCATCGCCGCCCGCAGCCTCTACAAACACATCAACAGCCTCAACGACGCATTGTCCACCGCCCGCCGCGACAAAGACCAAAACAGCGCGCAAATCGACCGCCTGAGTACCGAATTCGGCGTATTCCGCGCCCGTATCGAACAAATCACCGCTACATGGGACTTGCTCTCCACCGTCCCGCTCGAGGGCGAAGAACCGCTGGCAAAATGGATAACCCGCCGCGCCGACGACAAAAACGACTACATTTTCAACGCCAGCCCCATCAGCAGCGCGTCCCACCTCGCCAACAGCCTGTGGCGGCGCGCGGCAGGCGCAGTGTTGACCTCCGCCACCCTGCAATCCTTGGGCAGCTTCAACCTGATCCTGCGCCAAACCGGACTGCAATGGCTGCCCGAAACCACCACCCTCGCCCTAGAAAGCCCGTTTGATTTCGACGCGCAAGGCGAACTCTACATCCCGCCCGTGCACGCCAGTCCCAAAGACCCCGCCGCGCACACCGCCGCCATCGTCGAATGGCTGCCCAAGCTCATTTCGCCCACCGAAGCCATCGGCACGCTCGTCCTGTTTTCCTCGCGCAAACAAATGCAGGATGTCGCCTTGCGCCTGCCCGAAGACTACCTGCCGCTCTTGCTCGTACAAGGCGAATTGCCCAAAGCCGTCCTCCTGCAAAAACACCACCAAGCCATAGAAGACGGCAAAGCCAGCATCATCTTCGGACTCGACAGTTTCGCCGAAGGACTCGACCTGCCCGGCACCGCCTGCGTGCAAGTCATCATCGCCAAACTCCCCTTCGCCATGCCCGACAACCCCATTGAAAAAACCCAAAACCGCTGGATAGAACAGCGCGGCGGCAACCCCTTTATCGAAATCACCGTCCCCGAAGCCGGCATCAAACTCATCCAAGCCGTCGGCCGCCTCATCCGCACCGAACAAGACTACGGCCGCGTAACCATCCTCGACAACCGCGTCAAAACGCAGCGGTACGGGCAACAATTACTAGCCAGCCTGCCGCCGTTTAAAAGGATAGGTTGAAACCCATAAAGAGGTCGTCTGAAACCAGATTTTCAGTTTCAGACGACCTTTTTCAAACCCGTATCCGTCAATAAAGTTCTAACGGCACGTCCAGCAATGCCTGCGCGTTTTCAATCTGCGCGGCGCAGGCGTAAACCTGCGGCAGGACGTGGGCGCAATAGACGCGGGCGTTGTGTTGCTGCGCGGCGTAAAAACCGCTGCCGAAGCCGTCAGCGTCTTCCGCTTGGGCGGCCTCGGCGGCAAGGTAGGCGCGGGCGAGTCCGATGGCGCCGAGCGTCAGCCCCATTTGTTGCAGGTAGGCGTTGGACGCGGCGGCAGCGAGGGCGGGACGGTCGGCGTATCCGACCATGCGGGCGATGCTTTGTTCCGCCGTTTCAATGGATTGCGCCAGTTGCTGCGCGACGACGGGTTCGGCGGCCGCGAGTTTGTCCGCCAGCTCTTTGCCTTCGGCGAGCAGCTTCAAGGGCAGCGCGCCGTTTTTGCCGGTGGTTTTTCGCCCTGCCAAATCGGCGGCCTGTATGCCGTTGGTGCCTTCGTAAATCGGCGTAATCCGCACGTCGCGCAGGTATTGCGCCACGCCGCTTTCTTCGACGTAGCCCGCGCCGCCGTAAATCTGAATGGCGAGGTTGGTCAGGACGACGCCGTTGTCGGTCGGCCAAGCCTTGACGATGGGAATCAGGAAATCCAGTTCGCGCTCCGCTTCTTTGCGCAATACGTTGTCGGGGCAGGCGGCGGCAAAATCGGTCAGGGCGGCGGCGCGCAGATACAGGGCGCGTTGGGCGGCGAGCGTTGCCTTTTGTATCAACAACATACGGCGCACGTCAGGATGGTGGATAATCGCTACGTCGTCTGAACCGTCTGTCTCGTCGCGCCCTTGCACGCGTTCTTTCGCATAGGCGAGCGCGTTTTGGTAGGCGCGTTCGGCAACGGCGTGCCCTTCGATGCCGACGTTCAGCCGTGCGGTTTTCATCATGGTAAACATATACGCCAAACCCTTGCCCGCCCTGCCGACCAGATAGCCTTCGGCGTTGTCGAACTCCATCGTACAGGTCGGGCTGGCGTGTATGCCGAGCTTGTGTTCGATGCCGATGGCGCGCACGCCGTTGCGTCCGCCCAAGCTGCCGTCCGCGTTCACCAAATATTTCGGCACGATAAACATCGACACGCCCTGCACGCCCGGCGCGGCATCGGGCAGGCGTGCGAGTACCAGATGGACGATGTTTTCCGTCATTTCCTGATCGCCCCAAGTGATGAAAATTTTCTGCCCGCTGAGGGCATACGCACCGTTTTCTTTCGGTACGGCGCGGGTGGCGATATGGTTCAAATCCGAACCCGCCTGCGGTTCGCTCAAATTCATCGTTCCCGCCCATTCGCCGCTGCACATTTTCGGCAGATAGGTCTGTTTCTGCTCCTCGCTGCCGTGTTTGAACAGCGCGTCCACCGCCCCCAGCGTCAGCATCGGCATCAGCGACAGGGCGAGGTTGGCGGCGCACCACATCTCTTCACACGCCGCCGACACGACCGCAGGCAGCCCCTGCCCGCCAAACTCCGCCGGCGCGCGCAAACCCGCCCAACCCGCTTCGCAGAAATCATAGTAGGCACGCGCCAAATCGGGATGGGTGGTAATCACGTCGTCTGAAAAACCTGCGCCGTGCAGGTCGCCGGTGCGGTTGGTGTCCGCCCATTGCTCCGAGGCAAACCGCGCCGCTTCGTCCAGCACCGCATCCACCGTTTCCGCATCCAAACCTTCCGCATGGGGCAGTTGCAGGACTTCGTCCAACCTGCCGTGCACGCGGATGCCGAAACGCAATTCGTTTACAGGGGCCGTGTAGCTCATGGAATCTCTCCGAAGTGAATGATTTGAAATGGATTTGGGATAAATTGGTATAGTTATACTAATCCTAAACCACAGGTTTGCAAAGCGCAGGTTTTCAGACGACCTCAGGCAAAATATAGTGGATTAAATTTAAATCAGGACAAGGCGACGAAGCCGCAGACAGTACAGATAGTACGGCAAGGCGAGACAACGCGGTACTGGTTTAAAGTTAATCCACTATGCAAGGCTATCCTTTTATTTTTAAAAAAATTATTTCAAATCGGGCAGCATGAGCGGAGCGCAGCAGTTTTGAGCGCGGTCAAAGTCGTCAAAGGTCGTCTGAAAAGGCGGTTTCTATGAAATGAGAAGGGGAGGGCAAGTTTTTCAGACGACCTTTTGTCCGTCTTTATCAACAAGAATCTGCTAAAATCGTCCGTTTCCCACTTCAACCTGACAGCAGCAATACATGAATATCTTTTACGAAGAGTCCGGCCAATTCAAAGTCGCCGCCATCGTCCAAAAAAACGACGCCACCTACCAAGTCGATACCCAACACGGCAAGCGCACCAAAGTGAAGGCGAACAACGTCTTTGCCGAGTTCGACGGCGATATGGCGGCGTTTTTGGAGAACGCGCAGGCGCAGGCGGCGGACATTGACACCGATTTATTGTGGGAAGTATGCGGCGAAGAAGAATTTTCCGCCGAGGCGATTGCCGAAGAATATTACGGCCATGCGCCGACCAAAACCGAGCTGGCGGCAACCTTGATTGCACTTTACGCCGCGCCGATGTATTTCTACAAAAAAGCCAAAGGCGTGTTCAAAGCCGCACCTGAAGAAACTTTGAAACAAGCGCTTGCCGCCATCGAACGCAAAAAACAGCAAGATGCGCAAATCGACGCTTGGGCGGAAGCCTTGAAACGCGGCGAGATGCCGTCTGAAATCGCGGCGGATTTGAAAACCATCCTGCACGCTCCCGACAAGCAGTCGCTGACCTACAAAGCCTTTACCAAAGCCGCCGACGCGCTGAAAACCTCCGCCTACGAATTGGCGAAAAAGACGGGCGGCATTACGTCCATCCCCCAATATCTGCAAGACGGGTTTGAAATCAAATACTTCCCCAAAGGAACAGGTTTCCCCGACCTCCCCCTTCCTGAAATGCCCGACCTGCCCAAGGCCGACGTTACCGCCTTTTCCATCGACGACGAATCAACCACCGAAGTGGACGATGCCTTGAGCCTGACCGATTTGGGCAACGGCACGAAGCGCGTCGGCATCCACATCGCCGCGCCGTCGCTCGCCGTTAAACCGGGCGACAAAATGGAAAAAAACATCATGGAACGCTTGAGCACGGTCTATTTTCCCGGCGGAAAAATCACCATGCTGCCCGAAAACTGGATTGCCGCGTTCAGCCTTGATGCGGGCGCGTACCGTCCTGCCGTCAGCATTTATTTCGATGTGGACGGCGAGTTCAACGTCGGCGAGCCGACCTGCAAAATCGAAGCCGTCAACATCGCCGAAAACCTGCGCATCCAAGCCATCGAGCCGCATTTCAACGCCGAAACCGGCTTGGACGAAGCCGGTGAAATGATGTTCGCCCATCATCAAGACCTGATTTGGTTGCACCAATTTGCCGTCGCCCTGCAAAAAGCACGCGGCAAATACGAATCCGACCGCGCGCCGCAATACGATTACAGCATCGAATTGGATGAGGAAGGCAAAGTCTCCGTCGTCCGCCGCGAACGCGGTTCGCCCATCGATACGCTGGTCAGCGAGATGATGATACTCGCCAACAGCACTTGGGCGCAGATGCTCCATGATAACGACCTGCCCGGCCTCTTCCGCGTGCAACCCGCCGGAAAAGTGCGCATGAGCACCAAATCCGAGCCGCACATCGGCATGGGCGTACAGCATTACGGCTGGTTCACCTCGCCGCTGCGCCGCGCCGCCGACTACATCAACCAAAAACAACTCCTCAGCCTGATAGACGACACTGCCGAGACGCTGTACCAAAACAGCGATGCCGAGCTTTTCGCCGCGCTGCGCGACTTCGATACTGCCTATACAGCCTACGCCGACTTCCAACGCCAAATGGAAGCCTACTGGAGCCTCGTGTACCTGCAACAGCAAGGCACGAACGAGCTGACGGCTACCATCCTCAAGGAAGACCTCGTCCGCATTGAGGGGCTGCCGCTGGTAACGCGCGCGACCGGTATTCCGTTTGACGCGCTGCCCAAATCGCAAGTCCTGCTCAAAATCACCGAGCTTGATCCCGAAAAGCAGTTTATCGCGCTGAACTATGTGAAAGCCGTCGCTCCTGCGGTTGCGTAAGTTTGCCGTTATGAAAAAAGGTCGTTTGAAAACCTGTTTTACAAGTTTTCAGACGACGTTTTTTTATTTCACAAAGACAATTCCGACTGCCTACCCTATCTCAACAATTCATCCGTTATCCGTTGCAAAAACTCGATGCGTTCGGGTTTGGCTTCGCCTGTTTCGACGGCGGCTTTGACGGCGCAGCCGGGTTCGGCGCGGTGGGTGCAGTTGTGGAAGCGGCATTGTCCGACGAGGTGGTTCAGGTCGGGGAAGTATTGCAGCAGGTCGGCGGCTTCTAGGTGGTGCAGCCCGAATTCTTGCAAACCGGGGGAGTCGATTAATTGGGTTTCTTCGTTTAAATCGTAAAGCTGGGCGTGGGTGGTGGTGTGTTTGCCGGAGTCGAGCGCGGTGGAGATGTCGCCGGTGCGGGCGGTTTGGTTGCCCAAGAGGGCGTTGGTCAGGGTGGATTTGCCCATGCCGCTTTGTCCGAGCAGGATGTTGGTATGCCCTTGCAGGACGGGGCGCAGGACGTCGGCGTTTTCCAGCGCGCGGGTTTCGATGACGGGATAACCGAGCGTTTCGTAGAATTTGAGTTTTTCGCGCCAGAGGGCGGTTTCGGGCAGGTCGGCTTTGTTCAGGATGATGACGGCTTGGATACCCGCGGCTTCGGCGGCAAGGAGGGCGCGTTGCAGCAGGGCTTCGCTTGGCGAGGGAACGGCGGCGGTAACGATAAGGAGCTGGCTGACGTTGGCGGCGATGAGCTTGGTTTTCCAAGCGTCTTGACGGTAGAGCAGGCTTTCGCGCGGCAGGTAGTCTTCGATGACGGCTTGTTCGGCGTTGACGGTTTGGATATGCACGCGGTCGCCGCAGGCGAAGTCCACCCGCTTTTTGCGCGTGCTGGCTTCGTAGGTTTTGCCGTCGGGCGTGCGCACGATGTAGCGGCGGCCGTAGCTGGTGATGATTTGGGCGGTATCGGTCATGAACGGTTGGGTCGGGTGGGGTGGATAAAGGGAATGTTCGCAGCGGCGTGGCTGCCTTGCGGCGAAAAGGTATTGTACCGAAATAGGCAGGGGTCGTCTGAAACGATTCTATAGTGGCTTAACTTTAAACCAGTACGGCGTTGCCTCGCCTTGTCCTGATTTAAATTTAATCCACTACATATCGGGTTAACTGGAAACCGATACGGCGTTGCCGCTTGTCTTGATTTCAGCTCAACCCGCGAGGTTCGGAAGGTTTTCAGACGACCTCGCAGCCCGTCACAATCCAAGCGACCACGCGTTGACGCCTTCGGAAAAATCTTCCAAGCGGTTTTCGTAATGCGCGAAGATTTCTTCGATGATTTCGTCTTCGCCGTCAATCAGTCGGATTAAATCCATATCCGCTTCCGAAATCAGCCCGCGCCCGAGCAGCTCTTTGCGTATCCAGTCCAACAAGCCCGACCAGAAATCCTTGCCCACCAAGATAATCGGACGGTCGGGCGTTTTGCCCGTCTGCACCAGCGTCAGGCTTTCAAACAATTCGTCCAGCGTGCCGAAGCCGCCGGGCATGACGACATACGCGACCGCGTGTTTCACAAACATCACTTTGCGCGGGAAGAAATGTTGGAACTTGATGGACAAATCCTGATACGGATTGGCTTTTTGTTCGTGCGGCAACACGATATTCAGCCCCACCGCAGGGCTTGCGCCCGCAAACGCACCCTTGTTCGCCGCTTCCATAATCCCCGGCCCGCCGCCCGAAATGACGGAAAAACCGGCATCCGAGAGCTTGCGTGCCAGCCGCAGCGTAAATTCATAATCGGGATGGTTTTCCGGCGTGCGCGCGCTGCCGTAAATGCTGACCGCAGGCTGAATCGCCCGCAGCTCCTCGCCCGCTTCGACAAATTCCGAAATAATCTTCAAAACATGATACGACTCCCGCGCCTGAATCTCGCGGCGCGCCTCATCGGTCAGCATAGGCTTGGGCAGTTTTTTGAGCAGGCTCACGGTTTTTCCTTCATCTTGTTAAACCCCCACATTGTAACCGACAGAACCCGAGGTCGTCTGAAAACGCAAACATGAACGGCAGCAAGTGTTCCTTATTTGAACCGAATCATGCGTTTCTGCCTCAAGATTGCCGTCTCAGCCGCGACCGCTTGCGTTACAATCCCCCATTTCCGCCCACATCCCGCCATGCTCGACATCCTCTACCGCGACAGCCGCACCATCGCCGTCAACAAACCCGCCGGAATGCTCGTCCACCGAAGCTGGCTCGACCGCCACGAAACACAGTTCGTCATGCAGACCCTGCGCGACCAAATCGGACAACACGTCTATCCCGCCCACCGCCTCGACCGCCCCACATCCGGCATCCTCCTGTTTGCCCTCGACCCCGAAGCCGCCCGCCTGCTGACGCAGCAGTTCGAACAAAAAACCACACGCAAAACCTACTGGGCAATCGTGCGCGGATATTTGCCCGACGACGGACTCATCGACTACCCCCTCAAATATCAGCCCGACAAAATCGCCGAATCCCAAACCGAAGCCACCCTCCAAGAAGCCCAAACCCGATACCGCTGCCTTGCGCGCACCGAATTGCCCTTCCAATCCGCCGCCCGCTACCCGACCTCGCGCTACTCGTGGGCAGAACTCGTCCCGCACACAGGCCGCAAACACCAACTGCGCCGCCACATGAAACACATCTTCCACCCCATCGTCGGCGACACCAACTACGGCGACCTGCGCCAAAACCACGCCACCGCCGCTCATCTCGGCACCACCCGCCTCATGCTTCACGCCCGCAGCCTCTCGTTCCAAAGCATCGAAAACGGCGAAACCCTGACCATCTGCGCCGACACCGACGAAAGCTGGCGGATTTGGCTGGGTACGTTTGAAGCCTAAGCGAAAGGTCGAGTGACAGGCGGGCTGGTGATGCCGCAAAGCCGGACACGGGTTTCAGACGACCTTTATTCATCAAAACACGCTTTGAGAGATAAGCCAACCCCGTAGCGTGGGCTTTGCCCGCGGGATTTGCCGTCTGTCAGTCTGAATTGGGTGTGTGTACTTGTATTTATTTTGTGGGTATAGCTGAATTACTTTATTTTCGGTATGCAACTTACCGGTCGTCGTCATTCCCGCGCAGGCGGGAATCCATTTTTGAATTTCGGCAAATGTTTTTCAAGCACCTGTTTCTTCAAATTTCCGATGGATTCCCGCCTGTGCGGGAATGACGGCTGGTGGCGGGTTCTGTATCAAAAACTAAGCCCGTAGCGTGGGCTTTGCCCACGAATGAATAGAAATGATTGGATTCTGATGTTCGGGTTGAAAGTCGTGGGCAAAGCCCACGCTACTCTTAATATGACGAAAGGTCGTCTGAAACCCCTGAATCTTGGTTTTCAGACGACCTTTTGTTTCAACTCAATCTCAAATCATTAAGACGGTATCAAATCCGTTTCGCTAATTCTTCTGCCTTGCCGATGTACAGCGCGGGGGTCAGGGCGAGCAGTTGGGATTTGGCTTCGGCGGGGATTTCCAGCGATTCGATGAAGACTTTCAGCACTTCGGGCGTGATGCCGCCTTTGCCGCGCGTCAGGTCTTTCAGTTTTTCGTAAGGATTGGCGACGCCGTGGCGGCGCATCACGGTTTGAATCGGTTCGGCGAGCAGCTCCCAAGTGGCATCCAAATCGGCGGCCAGCGCGGCGGGGTTGGGTTCGAGCTTGTTCAGGCCGCGCAGGTGGGCGGCGAAGCCTAATACGGCATAGCCTACGCCTACGCCCATATTGCGCAGGACGGTGCTGTCGGTCAGGTCGCGCTGCCAGCGGGAAACGGGCAGTTTTTCAGATAAAAAGCCTAATACGGCGTTGGCCATGCCGAGATTGCCTTCGGAGTTTTCAAAGTCGATGGGGTTGACTTTGTGCGGCATGGTGGAAGAGCCGACTTCGCCCGCTTTGACTTTTTGTTTGAAGTAACCCAATGAAATATAACCCCAAACGTCGCGGTTGAAGTCAATCAGGATGGTGTTGATGCGGCTGAGGGTTTGGAAGAATTCAGCCATGTAGTCGTGCGGCTCGATTTGGATGGTGTAGGGGTTGAAGGTCAGGCCGAGGCTGATTTCGACGAAGTTGCGGCAGTGGGTTTCCCAATCGACGTCGGGATAGGCGACCATGTGGGCGTTGTAGTTGCCGACCGCGCCGTTGATTTTGCCGAGGAATTCTTGCGCCTGAAGGTTTTTGAACTGGCGTTGCAGGCGGTACACGATGTTGGCGGTTTCTTTGCCCAAGGTGGTCGGTGTGGCGGGCTGGCCGTGGGTGCGGCTCATCATGGGGACGGCGGCAAGGTCATGCGCCATGCCGGTGAGTTTTTCGATGATTTCGGCAAGTTTGGGCAGGATGACGGTTTCGCGCGCTTCTTGCAGCATCAGGGCGTGGGACAGATTGTTGATGTCTTCGCTGGTGCAGGCAAAGTGGATAAACTCGCTGGCGGCGGCGACTTCGGGTACGCCGGCGAAGCGTTCTTTAAGCCAGTATTCGATGGCTTTGACATCGTGATTGGTGGTCGCTTCGATGGCTTTGACGGCGGCTGCGTCTTCCAATGAAAAATTTTGGATGACTTTGTCGATTTCGGCAAGTGTGAAATCGCTGAAGGCGGGAATTTCGGTAATTTTCGGTTCGGCGGCAAGGGCTTTGAGCCAGCTCAATTCGACTTTGACGCGCGCCCTCATCAGGCCGTATTCGGAGAAAATCGGACGCAATGCTTCAACAGATTTGGCGTAGCGGCCGTCTAGGGGGGAAAGTGCAGCGATAGGGTTGATCATGTCGGAGTCCTGTCGGTAGGTCGGTCAAACGGTTAAATCAAACAGTCAAATTGTTTGCAATTATACATGATTTAACGATATACATTCGGGTCGTCTGAAACTACAACCTTCCCTTCAAAGCGTTTTTGACAAACGCCGCCGACTCGCGCAATACCGTGAAACCATAGCCGCCGTAAGGCTCGGAACAAAACGGCGCGGCATACACCTGAATATCGTGCCCCTGCCACTGCTTGTCCGCCATCATCCGCGCCCGCGCCAAATGAAAACCGGCGCTGACAATGACGACGCGCGGGCTGTTTTCAATAAATTTTCGGCTGAACACGATGTTTTCAAACGTATTGCCCGCTTCCCGTTCCTGAATAATGTCTGCCTTCGGTACGCCCATTTTCTCCGCAATCATTTGCATATTGCCCGCAGAGGACTGCAAATCACGGCTGACTCCGCCAGACATCACCAGCTTCTTCACCTTGCCGGCACGATACAGCTCGACGGACGCTTCAACGCGCGCCACCAAACAAGGATTCAGACGACCTCCTTCATAAGAGCGGGTCGAAAGCACAACCGCAGTATCCGCCGGACGCACCGTATCCGCATCCAAGCGCGACACCCAAAAATCGCGCCACATAATCCACAGCGGCAAAAGCGCGGCGGTAAAGAACAAAACCAATATGAAAACAAGGGCTTTTTTGAACATCCGAGTCCTAAAAAGATGAAAGTAATTGGAACGCGGCTGTACGGGCAGGTTCCGATTATTCCTAAATTTTACAAAATTCATACAACAAAAGGTCGTCTGAAATTTCAGACGACCTTCCATTCTTTAATAACTTACTTTTGCAGCTGCGCTACCAACTGCCGCAAAGCTGAAATCTCCCGATCCTTTTGCGCCAGCAGCAAATCCTTGTGAGCCAGCAGTTCACGGCTGTGTTCCAAGCCTAGCTTTAGTTTTTCGAGTTCAATCGTAATCTGCCCATTTGCCCCATAATCGGGATTGTTGCTGTTGTTCGTTCCGATCAACAAAACTAATTCTTTATCATCCGAAGCAACCAACTCGCCAATATCGATTTTAAAAATTGCCGCCAACTTTTCCAACTTTGCTAAATCCAATTTTCTCTCGTCCCGTTCAAGCCGAGAATAACTGCTTTTCGACATATTCAGCCGTTCTGCCATATCTTCCTGTGACCAATTGTTCAACTCGCGCAAAGCACGGATTTTGTCATTGACGGACATTCACAGCCTCCTTGTAGTCGAATGTAATTAAAATTGGGAAATTATTCCGATAAACGGTCTTAAAGCATAATAATTGGTATTGATAAGGGATGCGCGGTAAATATATTATCCTGAATGGCATATCTTTGCAAATTTATGCATTAATTAGTAAAGCAAAATGTCGGCAATAACTAGCTATTACATTTTTCAATACATCTTCATATTCAAACACAGGAATATCAAATGAAAAAATCTTTCTTGCTTTGTGCGACAGCAATTCTATTAGGAGCTTGCGGAGGAGGCGGAGGAGGTGGTACGACACCGACAGCTGCACCGACACCGACAGTGAATCCTGATACTGTAAGCTCGGGTTCGTCCTCTGAGAATAAGTATTCTAGAGAAAGTGATCAACAAGCATCACAAACAACCGAACAAGTTAGCGAAAATAAATCAGGCAATGAGATCGTGCCGTCAACACAAGATAAACCGACGGAAAAAAAATTAAGTAATACTGGATTCTTTATTGACAAAAATCGTTTCCACAAAGGGGAATTGGAAGGATTGGATATCAAAAACACCAACGGGAACACAATTGCTACATTATCAGGGCACAACCGCCGGTACACCTTTAACGGAGCATTGGTAAAAGCACCTGATGCTACTCAATTAATTGTTGATGGTGTCGTATTGAAGTTAATTGATGAAAATGTCGGACAAATCGGTGGTTTGACAGGGCTTGCCCTTTCCAAAGCCTTAACCGCCGCATACAACGTATCTAAAGATCCGAAACGTGACATTTTCTATTTTGGCTTGGAAACCGGTACAGCCGATATGCCGAAATCAGGTATTGCAACATATAGGGGTAATGCCAGCCGTTATGACAATATTTCTGGTAACGTAACGAATATCGGAACCTCAACCCTGTATGCCGACTTTGGACGTAAAAAAATCAGTGGAGATTTGGCAATCAATAAAGGGGTTCTTGGCGCATTCCGTCGCGATATTTCCTTGAAAGAAACCGACATTAAAGGCAACGGTTTTTCAGGTAGGGCAACCGCAGGTGAGGATAATATTCTGTTTCGTACCGTAGAAGGCCGCTATGAAGGTAAGTTTTACGGACCAAAAGCAGAAGAAGTGGCAGGTAAGGCAACATTCCAAGGTGAAGCAATTGTCGGACAACTGGAAAGTTTGAACACCAGCTTCAGCGCGGAACGCGGCGCAATCCATTAAACTCTTTAAACTCTTGCAGCTTTTGGGGTGGGTTGGGGTAATTCTATGAGTTTAGACCTAACCTGCCCAACAGCAATGACTGAAGGTAAAGCCGAAGTGATGAAACTGAACATGGCAGCTACGAGGCAATGTCTTAAAGCTCATCCATAATTTAGATTAAAAAAGGTCGTCTGAAATTTCAGACGACCTTTTTAACTTTTTGCGAAACAACCGAGTCTCTAGTCTTTGCGGCGGCTGCCTAAGTCGGCGGCGGCGGTAAAGAGTACGTCGGTGGAGGAGTTGAGGGCGGTTTCGGCGGAGTCTTGGATAACGCCGATAATCATGCCGACGCCGACGACGCGCATGGCGAAGTCGTTGTCGATGCCCAAGAGGCTGCAGGCGACGGGGATCAGCAGCAGCGAGCCGCCGGCAACGCCGGATGCGCCGCATGCGCCAACAGTGGCGACGAGGCTCAGGAGCAGGGCGGTGGGGTAATCGACGACGATGCCTTTGGTGTAGGCGGCCGCCATGGCTAAGACGGTGATGGTAATCGCTGCACCTGCCATGTTGATGGTTGCGCCCAGCGGGATGGAGACGGAGTAGGTGTCTTCATGTAAGCCGAGTTTTTTCGCCAATGCCATGTTGACGGGGATGTTGGCGGCGGAGGAGCGGGTGAAGAAGGCGTAGAGTCCGCTTTCACGCAGGCAGGTGAAGACCAGTCCGTAAGGGTTTTTGCGGGTTTGCGACCAGACGATGAGCGGGTTCACGACGAGGGCGATAAATGCCATGCTGCCAAGCAGGACTGCCAGCAGGCGTCCGTAGCTGAGGAAGGCGGCAAAGCCGGTTTCGGCGACGGTTTGGGAAACCAGTCCGAAAATACCCAAGGGGGCGAAGCGGATAACCCATTGTACGACGGTGGTAACGGCTTCGGAGAGGTCGGAGACGACTTGGCGGGTGGTGTCGGAGCCGTGGTGGCGCAATGCAGAGCCTAAAACCAACGCCCATGCGAGAATGCCGATGTAGTTGGCTTGTGCGATGGCGTTAATCGGGTTGGACACGAGCTTCATCAAAAGCTCTTTGAGGACTTGGATGATGCCGGAGGGCGGGGCGAGGGTGGAGGTAGCTACGTCTTTAAACACCAGCGCGGTCGGGAATGCCATACTGGCGGCAACGGCGACTGCGGCGGCGGCAAATGTGCCGACGAGATACAGAATAATGATGGGTTTGATTTTGGCTTCGCCGCCTTTGCGGTATTGCACCAGCGCGGCGGTTACTAAGACAAACACCAATACGGGGGCGACGGCTTTCAATGCGCCGACGAACAATTCGCCGAGCAGCCCTGCGCCCAAGCCTGCTTTCGGGGAGATGGTACCGACCAAGACGCCCAACATCAAACCGATGATGATTTGCGGGACAAGTCCGATACGGTTGACTGCGTTTAGCAGTGGATTACCACTTGCCATGATATGTCCTCTTACTTTATGTGTTAAGAAACGTTGCATTTTAAAAGAAAATATCAATTATTGCGCAGGTTTACATATCAAATCGATTGTTGTGGCGGAAAATGCTTTATTTTTTAGAGAATTGGGCAGTTTGTGCTGTATTTTTCGGATTGGAGGGAGTTAATGTGTTTTGCTTCTGTCGCACAGAGGCAGGCGCATCCGCCTTTTCAGACGACCCCTCCGTCTCGGGCGGGTTTTAAACCCGATTGAAAATAATGGTAGAATTTAGAACCCTTCTGCCGTTGAAACATTTTTTGCCATGACCAGACTGACTTCGCCCATCCTGATTGCCTCACTCGCCCTTGCCTACGGACACGCAGCCGCAGCAGACCTGCCGCGTGCCGAAGACTACGAACCGATTCCCGGCTTCAAGCAGGGCGGGCAATCCGAGCAGGCTGCCAAAGCAGGCAAACTGACGCCCAAGTTTCCCGTCAAAATCGAAACCAAAAACAGCGAAGTCAAATCCATGCTCGAAGAATACCTGCCGCTGATTACCCAGCAGCAGGACGAAGAACTGGACAAAGAGCAGGTCGGCTTCCTCGCCGAAGAAGCGCCCGACAACGTCAAAACCATGCTCAAAACCAAAGGCTATTTCAACGGCAGCGTCAATGTCCAAGACAACGGTTCGAGCTACACCGTCGCCGTCAATCCCGGCCCGCGCACCAAAATCGACAACGTCAGCGTCGCCATCCTCGGCGACATCCTTTCAGACGACAACCTTGCCGAGTATTACCAAAAAGCCATGCTCAACTGGCAGCAGCCCGTTGGCGAATACTTTGACCAAGACGGCTGGAGCGGCAGCAAAACCTCCGTCCTCAGCGCAGTAACCCGCAAAAAATACCCGCTTGCCAAACTCAGCAACACCCAAGCCACCGTCAATCCCAACAACAATACCGCCGATCTGAACGTGATCGTCGAAAGCAACCGCCCCATTTATTTCGGCGACTTTGAAATCACCGGCACCCGCCGCTATCCCGAAAACGTCGTTGCCGGCCTGGCACGCTTCAAACCCGGCGCGCCCTACGATCTCGACCTCTTGCTCGACTTCCAACAAGCGCTCGAACAAAACGGACATTACTCCGGCGCATCCGTTCAAGCCGACTTCGACCGCCTCCAAGGCGACCGCGTGCCCGTCAAAGTCAACGTTACCGAAGTCAAACGCCACAAACTCGAAACCGGTATCCGCTACGATTCCGAATACGGCCTCGGCGGACGCATCGGTTACGACTACTACAACCTCTTCAACAAAGGCTACATCGGCTCCGTCGTTTGGGACATGGACAAATACGAAACCACCCTCGCCGCCGGTATCAGCCAGCCGCGCAACAGCGAAGGCAAATATTGGACGACCAACACGTCCTACAACCGCTCGACCACCCAAAACCTTGAAAAACGCGCCCTGACCAGCGGCATTTGGCGCGTGCGTGACCGCAACGGCATCGAATCGCGCCTCGGTATCGAATTCATCACCGAAGACCGCAAAGTACCCGATACCAATTACGACCTCGGCCGCAGCCACGCCACCATGCTGACCGCCTCGTGGAAACGCCAAAACATCGAAACCGAGCTGCGTCCCGAAAACGGCTACTACCTCGACGGCAAAATCGGCGCAACGCTGGGCAACTTCCTGTCCTCCACCACCATGGCGCGCGCCACCGCCCGCGCAGGCTATTTCTACACACCCGAAAACAAAAAACTCGGCACCTTCATCGTCCGCGGGCAGGCAGGCTACGTTTACGCCCGCGAAGGTGAAAACGTGCCTTCCAGCTTAATGTTCCGCACCGGCGGCGCATCTTCTATCCGCGGTTACGAACTCGACAGCATCGGTCTGGCAGGGCCGAACAATTCCGTCCTCCCCGATAGGGCATTACTGGTCGGCAGCCTCGAATACCAGTTCCCGATTACCAAAAGTGTATCCGGCGCCGTCTTCCATGATGTCGGCGACGTTACCAGCAACTTCAAAAACATGAGTATGCAACACGGTACCGGCGTCGGCGTGCGCTGGTTCAGCCCCGTCGCCCCGTTCTCCTTCGACGTCGCCTACGGACACCAAGACAAGAAAATACGCTGGCACATCAGCTTGGGCACAAGGTTTTAAGGTCGTCTGAAAATGTGGGCAGGCTTGCTGCAAAACCAATCAATATCCAAATTTCCAACCATTCTTTAACCATAAATAAAAATCATGAATTTCGATCTTGAAAACCTCTCTTCATTCTCAGGCTGGGAACGTCTCGTTGAAACCGGCATGGCATTCGGTACCAACCTCGTTGCCGCGCTGGCGATTTTCTTTGTCGGCAGATGGATAGCCTCCCGCCTCGTTATTTTGATGAAAGCCGCGCTGACCCGCGCCAAAGTAGATAGAACGCTGGTGAGCTTTCTGGGCAACGTAGCTAATATCGGCCTGTTAATCCTGATTATTATTGCCGCGTTGGGCAAGTTGGGCATTCCGACCACGTCGGTTACCGCCTTAATCGGCGGTGCGGGCTTGGCGGTGGCTTTGTCGCTGAAAGACCAACTGTCGAACTTTGCCGCCGGTGCGCTGATTATTCTGTTCCGTCCGTTTAAAGTCGGCGACTACATCAAAGTCAACGGCTTCGAAGGCTTTGTTAGCGAAATTAAAATGGTGCAGACCGCGCTGAGTACGCCGGATAACGAAGAAGTCATCCTGCCCAACAGCGTCGTTATGAGCAACAGCATCGTCAACCGTTCCTCCATGCCGCTGTGCCGCGTGCAGGTGGTGGTCGGTGTCGATTACGCCTGCGATTTGAAGGCCGCCAAAGCCGCCGTCTTGAAAGCCGCCACCGAGCATCCCTTGTGTGTGCAGACCCAAGGCAAAGAAGCAGTAACATTTATTACCAACCTGGGCGACAGCGCCATTGAAGTTACACTTTGGGCGTGGACGAACGAAGCCGATTTGGGCGCGTTCCGCTTCGGATTGAACGAGCAGGTGGTGGAAAACCTGCGTGCCGCCAATATCAATATTCCTTTCCCGCAGCGCGATGTGCATATCATCCAACAACAGGGGTAAGGGTAAATTTCGGATTGGCGAATCCGACCTGCTGAAACCGCGGGCATACGGTGTTTGAAACCCAAAGCCCATCTGAGGTCGTCTGAAAAACTGTCTCATGGTTTTCAGACGACCTTTATTGTTCCCGCCGACAGGCATACAATCAAAAGTGCAGTACCTTTCATTGATTCAATACAAGGAGACAGTTATGCGCGGCATAAAATCAGTTGCATTGTTGTGTACTTTGGCATTGGGTGCGCCGGCGTTTTCGACGGGTTTGACCAAAACGCTGCCGGGCGATTTGACGACGGCTCAGGCGCAGGCGGTGGTGCAGGCTTCGATGAAAAAGGCGCGTGAAATCAAGGTGCCGATGAATATCGCGGTCATGGACGCAGGCGGTAATTTGAAGGCGTTTGCGCGTATGGACGATGCGTTTATCGGCAGCATCGATATTGCGCAGAAAAAGGCGAAAACGGCACGCTATTTCAATATGTCCACCCGCGATTTGGGCAAGGCTTCGCAGCCGGGCGGCGAGCTTTACGGCATTGAGGTGACCAACGACGGTTTGGTGATTTTTCCCGGCGGTGTGCTGCTGGTGGATAAAAACGGCGTTATCGTCGGCAGTGTCGGCGTGAGCGGCGGCTCGGTCGATGAAGACGAAAGCGTCGCGAAAGCAGGTGCGGCGGTATTGTCGGGCAGGTAAGCCGCAGCTTGAGGCAACCCGACGCGTTTCTTTTCATTGATTTGCGTTGGGTTGTTGAAATACGAAGAGGTCGTCTGAAAATGCGGGTCTAAACTCCCGCAGTCTTTTCAGACGACCTTTTTGCATTTGTTGACATTTTTACCGCTTCGGGCATGACGTTCGGGCATATGGGGTCGTCTGAAACCTGAAATGCTGTCTTTCCCAAGCACAATTCGCTGCAATGGGATATGATTATCCTTTTTCAGACGACCTGTCCTGATATGGGGTCGTCTGAAAAGTTGATTCCGTCGGGTGCGGCGGAGTCCTGTGCAGCCGTTAAGTCATACAAGAAAGCCAAGATGTCCGAAACAGCAGTCCAAGAAGCCCAAGAAACGCCAAACAGTGTGCCTACGTCGTCTGAAACACAACCCACCCCGCCCAAGCGCAAGAGGCGCTGGTTGCGGGGTCTGTTGCTGACGTTGGTTGTGCTGGTGTGCGCGCTGGCGGGCTTTATCGGCTGGCTGGTGGGGACGGAATCGGGTTTGCGTTTCGGTTTGTACAAGATTCCGTCCTGGTTTGGCGTGAAGATTGCGTCGGAAACGCTGGAAGGTACGCTGGTCAAGGGTTTTCACGGCGATAAGTGGATGATTGAAACGGATGGGGCGGATGTGAAAATCAGCGCGTTCCGTTTTGATTGGAAGCCGTCCGAGCTGTTTCAGCGCAGCCTGCACATTACTGAAATTGTGGCGGGCGACATTGCGGTCGTGCCGAAGCCGACGCCGCCGAAAGAGAAAAAGCCGTCCAAAGGGCTGCCTGAGAGCATTGATTTGCCTGTGTTGGTGTTTATCGACCGTTTTGAGACGGGCAGGCTCAGCGTGGGCAAAAATTTTGACAAGCAGACGGCCTATCTCGACCATCTGAATGCGGCATACCATTACGATCAGAAAGAACACCGTTTGGATTTGAAAACCCTCGATACGCCGTGGAGCAATTCGACGGGTTCAGCGGTGGTCGGGCTGGAGAAGCCGTTTGCGCTCAATACGACGATTCAGACGAAAGGCGAGCTGGAAGGCGAGATGATAGAGGGTAAGGCGCGTCTGTGGGGCAGCTTGCAGGACGTACAGACTGAAATCCTGCTGGACGGCGACGATGTGCATTTGTCGGCGAAATCTACGGTGCATCCGTTTGCCGCTTCGTTGGACAAGATGATCGGCGAGGTGCTGATCAAGGGTTTCAACATCAATCCGACCGCGTTCCTGCCGTCGCTGCCCAAGGCAAACCTGACGTTTGACGCGACCGTCGTGCCTTCGTTTACGCACGGTATCGCGTTGGACGGCTCGCTCGACTTGGAAAACAAGGCGGCGGGTTTTGCCGATGCAAAATCCATTCCGGTGCGCAACATTCTGGCGGACTTCACCATCAACGACAACGGCGTGGTAACCGTCCAAGAGTCTGAAATCGGGCTGTTGGAGGAAGGTTCGTTCAATGTCGCCGGTACGGTCGATACGGTGAAAAACGCGCTGGCGCTTAAGATTAATGTGAACAACCTCGTTTCAGACGACCTCGTCCGCACCAATGTTGCCGGTCAGTGGAACGGATTTATCGGCGTCAAAGGCGAAACCGCCTCGCCCGCTATCGACTGGAATCTTGAAAGCGGCAGCGCGCAACTCTCCGGCCTGCTGTCCTTCGTTACTGACAGACAACACGGTCAACGCACCCTCAAACTCGACCGCGTCCGCGTCGCGCCGCAAAACGGCGGCGAACTGACGGCGCAAGGTTCGCTCGAACTCTTCAAAGACCGCCTGCTCAAGCTCGATGTTTCCAGCAAGGCGTTCAATCCATCCCGCCTAGACTCAAAACTGCCCGCCGGCAGCGTCAACGGCACCATCAATCTTTCAGGCGAACTGGCGAAAGAAAAATTCGCCGGCAAAATGCAGTTTGCGCCGAGTACGTTAAACAACGTCCCCCTCAGCGGCAAAGCCGACGTCGTTTACGAATCCGGACACCTCCCGCGCGCGCTAACCGATTTGCGTTTGGGCAACAATATCGTCAAAACCAACGGCAGCTTCGGTAAAAAAGGCGACCGCCTCAACATCGACATCACCGCTCCCGACCTTTCCCGTTTCGGTTTCGGACTGGGCGGGCTGCTCAATACGCGCGGCTACATTTCAGGCGACCTCAAGGGCGGGCTGAAAACCTACGAAGCCGACCTCTCCGGCGAAGCGCGTGCGCTGCGTGTCGGCGATGCCGTCAACATCCGCATGCTTGACTTCAAACTCAAAGGCACGCCCGACATCAACCGTCCGCTTGCCGCCGACATAAAAGGCAGCCACATCGCCCTTTCCGGCGGAGCGACCGTCATCGATGCGGTCGACCTGTCCCTTAACGGCACAGGTGCGCAACACCGCATACACGGCAGCAGCAGCATGGCGTTGGACGGCAAACCTTACAAACTCGAAGTCAACGCGGCGGGCGGTCTGAACAAAGACTTCAATCAGTGGAAGGGCAGCGTGGACACGCTCGACATCGGCGGCGCGTTCAACCTCAAACTGCAAAACCGCATGAACCTCGAAGCAGGCGCGGAGCGCGTTTCCATGAGCGCGGCGCGCTGGAGCGTGATGGGCGGCAGCCTCAACCTGCAAAACTTCGTTTGGGACAAAAAAACCGGCATCACCAGTAAAGGCAGTGCGCAAAGCCTGCACATCACCGAGCTGCAAAACTTCGTCAAAATCCCCGTCGAACACAACTTGGTACTCGGCGGCGATTGGGATTTGGCGTACAGCCAAAACGCCCGCGGCTACCTCAACATCAACCGCCAAAGCGGCGACATCATCCTGCCGAACAAAGACCCGAAAAAACAGATGCCCTTGGGTTTGAGCGCGCTCGCCCTGCGCACCCGTTTCCAAAACGGCCGCATCGACAGCACGCTTGAAGGCAATACCCGTTTCGGCAGTGTCAACGCCAATCTGGGCATCAGCCAACAGTTCGGCAACAAAATCGCCAACGCGCCGGTCAGCGGCAAAATCAACCTCAACGTCCCCGACTTGGGTGCAATCAAAACCTTCCTGCCCGCTACCGCGCAAGGCATTACAGGTCGTCTGAATGCCGCCGCCACCATAGGCGGGCGCGTCGGTTCGCCCACCATCGCCGCCACCCTGAACGGCACCAGCAACTACGGTACAGCCGAAGGTACGGTCAACATCGGACAGGGCGCCAGCATGGACACCGCGCCTTTGAGCGGCAAACTCAACCTCAACGTCGCCGACCTCGAAGTCTTCCGCAACTTCCTGCCCGTCGGACAAACCGTCAAAGGTCGTCTGAATGCCGCCGTCAGCCTTGGCGGACGCGTCAGCGATCCCCAGTTTTCCGGTACGCTCAACGGCGAAAACCTCTACTACCGCAACCAAACCCAAGGCCTCATCCTCGACAACGGCGTTTTACGTTCCCATTTGCAGGGACAACGCTGGCTTATCGACAGCCTCAAGTTCCACAAAGGCGGTACGCTCGAGCTGAAAGGCTCCGTCAACCTTGCCAACGCCGATCCGGATGTTGACGTAGATGTCGTTTTCGACAAATACGACACCCTCTCCCGTCCGAACCGCCGCCTGCGCCTCTCCGGCAGCGCGAAAGTGCAATACAACCAGGCCAGGGGCTTCATCCTCAACGGTACGTTGGGCAGCGACTACGGTATGTTCGGTTCGCAAAAATCCTCCATGCCCTCGTTGGACGACGATGTCGTCGTGTTGGGCGAAGAGAAAAAACAAACCGCCGCCGTGACGCCCATCAGTCTCAACCTGACGCTCAACCTCAACGACAACATCCGTTTCGTCGGTTATGGTGCAGACATCACCATAGGCGGCAAGCTGACCATCACTTCCCGCCCGGGTGAAGCCATCCAAGGCGTCGGTACGGTTAAAGTCGTTAAAGGCCGTTACAAAGCCTACGGACAAGACCTCGACATCACCAAAGGTACGGTTTCTTTCGTCGGCCCGCTCAACAACCCCAACCTGAATATCCGCGCCGAACGCCGCCTTTCCCCCGTCGGTGCGGGCGTCGAAGTCCTCGGCAGCCTCTCCAATCCGCGCGTGACCCTCGTTGCCAAAGAGGCGATGAGCGAAAAAGACAAGCTCTCTTGGCTCATCCTCAACCGCGCCAGCAGCGGCAGCGACGGCGACAATGCCGCCCTTTCCGCAGCTGCAGGCGCGCTCCTTGCCGGACAAGTCAACGACAGGCTCGGACTGGTGGACGATTTGGGCATCACCAGCCAACGCAGCCGCAACGCCCAAACCGGCGAACTCAACCCCGCCGAACAAGTGCTGACCGTCGGCAAACAGATTACCAACAACCTCTACGCAGGTTACGAATACGGTATTTCCAGTGCCGAGCAGTCCGTCAAGCTCGTGTACCAGCTCACCCGCGCCATCCAAGCCGTCGCCCGCGTCGGCAGCCGTTCATACGGCGGCGAGTTGAAATACACCATCCGTTTCGACAGGCTCTTCCGTTCGGATTACGAAAACGACCGAAAAATCGAAGAAGCGGAAAAACAAAAAGCCGCGCAAACGCAATAACGCCGACGGAAAGGAAAAGGTCGTCTGAAAACCACACTTGAGGGTTTTCAGACGACCTTCTTTATATTTTTAAGTCTGCCTGCTTATTATCAAGCCAAATCAAGCTGCTTTTCCAAATTTTCCACCAACTGGTCATCCAGTTTCAAGGCTTGCGACAGTCGGCTTAAGAACACGATTTCTTTACGGGATAAATCGGCACACACCAATCTTGCCGCCAGATAGGTTTCCGCGGCCAAAGCTTCATCGTTGCCGACGGCTGCTGCGATTTCCTCGACTGTTGCCGGTCTTTCATATTCGGCGGCAAGCCAGGCGGCGGTTTCTGCATCTGTACCGCTTTCACGGGCAATAACCTGTTTTTCCGTTTCATCAATCGACCCGTCCGATGCGGCGGCTGCAATCATGGTGCGCAGGATGACGCGGCTGTGTGTTTCGGCAAGTTGGCCGACAGGTTCGAACGCTTGTTGCGGCAATTCGGGTTGGTTGCGGTTTTGCTGCCAGCTTTGATAGCCTTTGTAGGCAATATAACCCAAAGCTGCGACCGAACCGGCTTTGACCAGTTTTTTGGTGTTTTTCTTTTTCATCAGCATAGAAGCCAGTCCTGCCACTAATGCACCGCCGCCGAAAGAATTAAGCGGGCTGTCGGCGACGGATTTGCTATTTTTTTGAACCGTTCCCAAAATTTGGTTGAGCAGGTTGTTGAAATTCATTGTGATTGTCCTTTTTGAGGGTGGGTTTTTAAATCATATGGGTATTCAGACTTAAAACAAGGCATGGAGGTGTTAAAGGATGCAAATGCTTATAAAGCATAGGGGAGGTCGTCTGAAAATCAAATCGGGCAGGGTTTCTGGATCGTTAGGCATTACCTGCAAAAAGGATGGCGAACTGTCGGCAAGAGATAAATAAAACGGTAAGAAGCAAAACACAAATAAGAATCGTTATCATAAACTTATTGAATTTATTAAGATTTTTTTGCAGGTTGACCGACATTTACCTTTTAATGGATTTTGAAATTCGATAAAATAGCAGGATATTAAGATTTGTCTGTCAACCAGTTAGGCATAAACCCATGTTGGCCAGTTACTTTCCCGTCCTCGTATTCATCCTCGTCGGCCTCGCGGCCGGCGTGCTGTTTATCCTGCTCGGCACGATTTTAGGTCCGAAACACCACTACGCCGAAAAAGACGCGGCTTACGAATGTGGTTTCGAAGCCTTTGAAAACGCCAGGATGAAGTTTGACGTGCGTTATTATCTCGTCGCCATCCTGTTCATCCTCTTCGATTTGGAGGTCGCGTTTATGCTGCCGTGGGCGGTGGTGTTCAAAGATTTGGGCGCATACGGCTTCTGGTCTATGCTGGTGTTTATCGTCGTTCTGACGGTAGGCTTTGTTTACGAATGGAAAAAAGGTGCGCTGGAATGGGAATAGAAGGCGTTTTGAAAAAAGGTTTCATCACCACCAGCGCGGATACGGTGCTGAACTATATGCGTACCGGTTCGCTGTGGCCGGTTACTTTCGGTTTGGCCTGCTGTGCCGTGGAAATGATGCACGCGGGTATGGCGCGTTACGACCTTGACCGTTTCGGCATTATTTTCCGTCCGTCGCCCCGTCAGGCAGACCTGATGATTGTGGCGGGTACGCTCACCAATAAAATGGCGCCCGCCCTGCGCCGCGTGTACGACCAACTTGCCGAGCCGCGTTGGGTATTGTCTATGGGTTCGTGTGCCAACGGCGGCGGCTACTATCATTATTCTTATTCCGTCGTGCGCGGTGCTGACCGTGTTGTGCCGGTAGACGTTTATGTGCCGGGTTGTCCGCCGACTGCGGAAGCCCTGATTTACGGCCTGATGCAGCTTCAACAAAAAATCAAGCGCACTTCCACCATCGCGCGGGACGAGTAGGGTAGGGAACGATATGGCAAGCATTCAAAACTTATACGATGCCGTCAGCCGCGTTTTGGGCAATCAGGCAAACAAAGTCATTTCCGCTTTGGGCGAGATTACCGTCGAGTGTCTGCCCGAACACTATATTTCAGTGATGACCACGTTGCGCGACCATGAAGAACTGCATTTCGAGCTTTTGGTCGATTTGTGCGGCGTCGATTACAGCACTTACAAAAACGAAGCATGGCAGGGCAAACGTTTCGCCGTTGTTAGCCAGCTTCTTTCTGTTAAAAACAATCAGCGCATCCGCGTGCGCGTCTGGGTTTCAGACGACGATTTCCCCGTGGTTGAATCCGTAGTTCCCGTTTACAACAGCGCGGATTGGTACGAGCGCGAAGCCTTCGATTTGTACGGCATCATGTTCAACAACCATCCCGACCTGCGCCGCATCCTGACCGATTACGGCTTCGTCGGACATCCTTTCCGTAAAGACTTCCCGATTTCCGGCTATGTGGAAATGCGTTACGACGAAGAGCAAAAACGCGTGATTTACCAACCTGTTACCATCGAGCCGCGCGAAATCACGCCGCGTATCGTCCGTGAGGAGAACTACGGTGGCCAATAAATTAAGAAACTACACCATCAACTTCGGCCCGCAACACCCTGCGGCGCACGGCGTATTGCGTATGATCTTGGAGCTGGACGGCGAACAAATCGTCCGTGCCGACCCGCATATCGGCCTCTTGCACCGAGGTACCGAAAAACTGGCGGAAACCAAAACCTATCTGCAAGCCCTGCCTTATATGGACAGGCTGGACTACGTTTCCATGATGGTCAACGAGCAGGCATATTGCTTGGCGGTAGAAAAACTTGCCGGTATCGATGTGCCAATCCGCGCCCAATACATCCGCGTGATGTTCGCCGAAGTAACGCGCATCCTCAATCACCTGATGGGCATTGGTTCGCACGCCTTCGACATCGGCGCGATGACCGCCATCCTCTACGCCTTCCGCGACCGCGAAGAGCTGATGGACTTGTACGAAGCCGTTTCCGGCGCGCGTATGCACGCCGCCTACTTCCGTCCCGGCGGTGTTTACCGCGACCTGCCCGACTTTATGCCCAAATACGAGAGCAGCAAATTCCGCAACGCCAAAGTATTGAAGCAGCTCAACGAATCCCGCGAAGGCACCATGCTCGATTTTATCGACGCCTTCTGCGAGCGCTTCCCGAAAAACATCGATACACTCGAAACCCTCCTGACCGACAACCGCATCTGGAAACAACGTACCGTCGGCATCGGCGTCGTCTCCCCCGAGCGCGCCATGCAAAAAGGCTTTACCGGCGTGATGCTGCGCGGTTCGGGCGTGGAGTGGGACGTGCGTAAGAAACAGCCGTATGAAGTGTACGACCAAATGGATTTCGACATCCCCGTCGGCGTTAACGGCGACTGTTATGACCGCTACCTCTGCCGCATGGAAGAAATGCGCCAATCCGTACGCATCATCAAACAATGCGCCGACTGGCTGCGCGTCAATCCCGGTCCGGTCATCACCACAAACCACAAATTCGCCCCGCCCAAACGCACCGAAATGAAAACAGGCATGGAAGACCTGATTCACCATTTCAAACTCTTTACCGAGGGTATGCACGTTCCCGAGGGCGAGACTTACACCGCTGTCGAACACCCGAAAGGCGAGTTCGGCGTTTACATCATTTCAGACGGCGCAAACAAACCATACCGCCTGAAAATCCGCGCACCCGGCTTCGCCCACCTGCAAGGCATGGACGAAATGGCAAAAGGCCACATGCTCGCCGACGTCGTTGCCATTATCGGTACGCAGGACATCGTATTCGGGGAGGTTGACCGATAATGTTATCCGCAGAATCCTTAAAACAAATCGACATCGAGTTGGCAAAATATCCTGCCGACCAACGCCGCTCCGCCATTATGGGCGCATTGCGTATTGCCCAGACCGAAAAAGGCTGGCTCGCCCCCGAAACCATCGCCTTTGTTGCCGACTACATCGGCATCACGCCGGCGCAGGCATACGAAGTCGCCACTTTCTACAATATGTACGACCTCGAGCCGGTCGGCAAATACAAACTGACCGTCTGCACCAACCTGCCCTGCGCCCTCCGTGGCGGCATGGATACCGGCGAATACCTGAAGAAAAAACTCGGTATCGGCTACGGCGAAACCACGCCCGACGGCAAATTCACCCTAGTCGAAGGCGAATGCATGGGCGCATGCGGCGATGCCCCCGTTATGCTGGTAAACAACCATAGCATGTGCAGCTTTATGACTGAAGAGGCGATTGAGAAGAAACTGGCGGAGTTGGAGTAGGTCGTCTGAAACGACGATTTAAACGTAGGTCGGATACTTGTATCCGACAGAGTGGATAAAGAGGCAAAATGTCGGATTCAAGAATCCGACCTACGGAAATACTGCAAGTTCAAATTAGGAGAAGACCATGGATCAAAAAGTAAAAAACTGCTGGATGAATGGCAAATGAGTAATCCCGCCTTGTATGAAATCGCCAACAGCGTGCGCACGAAAATATGGCAGCTGGCGGATACAGTAGGCGAAGAAGTGAAATATGGCGGCATTTTGTTTGCAGCCCCCGAACTGTTTTGCGGCATTTTTGTTTATAAGCAGCATGTAACCGTGGAATTCGGCCGTGGTGCCGAGATGGCAGACCCGCACGGTTTATTGGAAGGCAAAGGTAAAGGCCGCCGTCATTTGAAATTGCATACGCTTGAAGATATAGAAAACAAGCATTTAACAAATTACTTGCGATTGGCGCAAAAAGCAGCAGAATAAAATGCCAGTCTGAAAACAAAGCAGGTTGGGTCAAGACCCAACAAAAACCCAAGGCCGCCCGCTACATGACCAAGGCCGTCTGAAACCCAAACCAAACAACCCCGAGCAAGCAACATGGCTATTTACCAATCAGGCGTGATTTTTGACCAAGTGGATACCGCCAATCCCGACTGCTGGACATTGGACGAATACGTCAAACGCGGCGGTTACAGCGCGCTGCGTAGAATCCTGTCCGAAAACATCTCGCAAACCGACGTGATTGACGAAGTCAAAACCTCCGGTCTGCGCGGGCGCGGCGGTGCGGGCTTTCCGACCGGCTTGAAATGGAGCTTTATGCCCCGTTCCTTCCCCGGTGAAAAATACGTCGTCTGCAACACCGACGAAGGTGAACCGGGCACGTTCAAAGACCGCGACATCATCATGTTCAATCCCCATGCCCTGATTGAAGGCATGATTATCGCCGGTTACGCGATGGGTGCGAAAGCGGGCTACAACTACATTCACGGTGAAATCTTCGAAGGTTATCAACGCTTTGAAACCGCACTCGACCAAGCGCGCGCCGCAGGTTTTTTGGGTAAGAATATTTTAGGTTCGGACTTCGAATTCGAACTCTTCGCCCACCACGGCTACGGCGCATACATTTGCGGCGAAGAGACCGCATTGCTCGAATCGCTGGAAGGCAAAAAAGGCCAGCCGCGCTTCAAACCGCCGTTCCCCGCCTCGTTCGGCCTGTACGGCAAGCCGACCACCATCAACAATACCGAAACCTTCGCCTCCGTACCGTTTATCGTCCGCGACGGCGGTCAGGCGTTTGCCGACAAAGGCATTCCGAATGCCGGCGGAACCAAACTGTTCTGCATCTCCGGCCACGTCGAACGTCCGGGTAATTATGAAGTGCCGTTAGGCACGCCGTTTGCCGAAATCCTGAAAATGGCGGGCGGTATGCGCGGCGGCAAAAAACTCAAAGCCGTTATCCCCGGCGGTTCGTCCGCGCCCGTATTGCCTGCCGACATCATGATGCAGACCAATATGGACTATGACTCGATTTCCAAAGCCGGCTCCATGCTCGGCTCCGGCGCGATTATCGTGATGGACGAAGACGTGTGCATGGTCAAAGCCCTTGAGCGATTAAGCTATTTCTATTATGACGAATCCTGCGGCCAATGCACCCCCTGCCGCGAAGGCACCGGCTGGCTCTACCGCATCGTCCACCGCATCGTAGAAGGCAAAGGCCGCATGGAAGACTTGGATTTGCTGGATTCCGTCGGCAACCAAATGGCAGGCCGCACCATCTGCGCCCTCGCCGACGCCGCCGTCTTCCCCGTCCGCAGCTTTACCAAGCATTTCCGTGATGAATTTGTGCATTACATTGAACACGGCAAGCCGATGAAAGGGCACAAGTGGTGTTGAACGTAATGAGAAATATAAAAATGAAGAAACTGGTATTGATTGCTCTAACTGGATTGTTATTTGGTTGTTCTTCTGAGCATGATGATTTAAAGACTTTTATGAAATGTGGTATTGCTGCAAACCAGCTTGAGCAAGGTGCAGCATTAAAAATGATCTCGCAAAAAATGGAGCAGTACACAAAAGAAAAAAATATACAAGGTTCAGCTCGTGATGCCATGTATCTTGGACAAGAAGTCCGTGATGAGATGAACTTAGAAGGGCAGTCTTTTGAAGGACAAATTGAAACTCTGATTGATATTTACAACTCTTCGAAATGTGTCAAGTTGCATGAGCAACCAGAAATAGATGTGTCATCATTGCTGAATCATTAGCAAAGTAGCTTGGGTCTCGGCCCAACAAAAATCAAAGGTAGCAAGGCAGGTTGGGTCGAGACCCAACAAAAAATGAAAAAGGCCGTCTGAATCGGCCGCCATAAAAACCAAGCAGCACCTAAACACACACAACACACAGCAAAGGCCGTCTGAAACCCGTTCAGACGACCTGCAACAAAAATCTTCATTAAGAATCCGTAACTAGGAACGAACCATGTTACAAATCGAAATCGACGGCAAACAGGTATCTGTGGAGCAGGGTGCGACGGTGATTGAAGCCGCGCACAAGCTCGGTACTTATATCCCGCATTTCTGTTACCACAAAAAACTTTCCATCGCCGCCAACTGCCGTATGTGTTTGGTGGATGTGGAAAAAGCCCCCAAACCTCTGCCCGCCTGTGCCACGCCGGTTACAGACGGCATGATTGTGCGTACGCATTCGGCAAAAGCCCGAGAGGCGCAGGAAGGCGTGATGGAGTTCCTGCTCATCAACCATCCGCTCGACTGTCCGACCTGCGACCAAGGCGGCGAATGCCAGTTGCAGGATTTGGCGATGGGCTACGGCAAAACCACCAGCCGCTATACCGAAGAAAAACGTTCCGTCGTCGGCAAAGACATGGGACCTTTGGTTTCCGCCGAGGAAATGAGCCGCTGCATTCACTGCACCCGCTGCGTACGTTTCACCGAAGAAATCGCCGGCCTGCAGGAAATTGCGATGGCGAATCGCGGCGAACACTCCGAAATCATGCCCTTTATCGGCAAAGCGGTGGAAACCGAGCTGTCGGGCAACGTCATCGATTTGTGCCCCGTCGGCGCGCTGACCAGTAAACCGTTCCGTTTCAACGCGCGTACTTGGGAATTGAACCGCCGCAAATCCGTTTCCGCCCATGACGCTTTGGGCAGCAACTTGATTGTGCAAACCAAAGACCATACCGTCCGCCGCGTATTGCCGTTGGAAAACGAAGCCATCAACGAATGCTGGCTGTCCGACCGCGACCGTTTTGCCTATGAAGGCCTGTATCACGAAAGCCGTCTGAAAAACCCGAAAATCAAACAGGGCGGCGAGTGGATGGACGTAGATTGGAAAACCGCACTGGAATATGTCCGCAGCGCGATTGAATGTATCGCCAAAGACGGCAACCAAAACCAAGTCGGCATTTGGGCGAATCCGATGAATACGGTCGAAGAACTGTATCTGGCGAAAAAATTTGCTAATGGCTTGGGTGTTAAAAACTTCGCTACCCGCCTGCGCCAACTGGACAAACGTCTTTCAGACGACCTCAATGGTGCACAATGGCTGGGACAAAGTATCGAATCGCTGGCGGACAACGAAGCCGTACTGGTGGTCGGTGCGAACCTGCGCAAAGAACAGCCGCTTCTGACCGCCCGCCTGCGCCGTGCCGCCAAAGAACGCATGGCCTTGAGCGTGTTGGCAAGCAGCAAGGAAGAATTGCTGATGCCGCTTCTGGCTCAGGAAGCGGTGCATCCCGACGAGTGGGCAGGTCGTCTGAAAAACCTGTCTGCCGATGCGGAACACGCAATTACCGCCAGCTTGAAAAACGCTGAAAAAGCAGCGGTGATTTTGGGTGCGGAAGTGCAAAACCATCCCGATTACGCCGCCATTTATGCCGCTGCGCAAGAGCTGGCGGACGCAACCGGCGCGGTGCTGGGTATTCTGCCGCAGGCTGCTAACAGCGTTGGTGCGGATGTATTGGGCGTGAACTCGGGCGAGAGCGTTGCCGAAATGGCAAATGCGCCGAAACAGGCAGTTTTGCTGCTCAACGTCGAACCGGAAATCGATACGGCGGACGGTGCAAAAGCCGTAGCCGCGTTGAAACAGGCAAAAAGCGTGATGGCGTTTACACCGTTTGTCAGCGAAACGCTGCTGGACGTGTGCGACGTATTGTTGCCGATTGCCCCGTTTACCGAAACCTCGGGCAGCTTCATCAATATGGAAGGCCGTCTGCAATCCTTCCACGGCGTCGTTCAGGGCTTCGGCGACTCGCGTCCGCTGTGGAAAGTGTTGCGCGTATTGGGCAACCTGTTTGACCTGAAAGGTTTTGAATACCACGATACCGCCGCGATTCTGAAAGATGCGCTGGATGCGGAAAGTCTGCCGTCCAAACTGAACAACCGCGCCGCATCGACTCAAAAAGATTTTCAGACGACCTCAAGCCGCCTCGTGCGCGTAGGCGGAGTCGGCATCTATCACACCGATGCCATCGTGCGCCGTTCCGAGCCGTTACAAGCGACCAGCCATGCCGCCATGCCGTCCGCGCGTGTGAATCCGAACACTTTGGCGCGCTTAGGCCTGCAAGACGGACAAACCGCCGTCGCCAAACAAAACGGCGCAGGCGTGTCCGTGATGGTCAAAGCCGATGCCGGACTGCCTGAAAACGTGGTGCATCTGCCGCTGCATACCGAAAATGCCGTGCTGGGTGCGTTGATGGACACTATTGAACTGGCGGGAGCTTGATTATGCAGGAATGGTTCCAAAACCTCTTTGCCGCAACGCTCGGTCTGGGCGATTTGGGCATCACCGTGGGCTTGGTGGTGTCCGTCATCGTCAAAATCGTGATTATCCTGATTCCGCTGATTCTAACCGTCGCCTACCTGACTTATTTCGAACGTAAAGTCATCGGCTTTATGCAGCTTCGCGTCGGTCCGAACGTAACCGGTCCGTGGGGTCTGATTCAGCCGTTTGCCGACGTGTTCAAACTCTTGTTTAAAGAAGTTACCCGTCCGAAGCTGTCAAACAAAGCCCTGTTCTACATCGGTCCGATTATGTCGCTCGCCCCGTCTTTCGCGGCATGGGCAGTGATTCCGTTCAACGAAGAATGGGTGCTGACCAATATCAATATCGGCCTTTTGTACATCCTGATGATTACCTCGCTGTCGGTTTACGGCGTGATCATCGCGGGCTGGGCTTCCAACTCCAAATATTCGTTCTTGGGCGCAATGCGTGCTTCCGCACAAAGCATTTCTTACGAGATTGCCATGAGTGCCGCGCTGGTGTGCGTCGTGATGGTGTCGGGCAGCATGAACTTCTCCGACATCGTTGCCGCGCAGGCAAAAGGCATCGCGGGCGGTTCTGTGTTCTCGTGGAACTGGCTGCCGCTGTTCCCCATCTTCATCGTCTATCTGATTTCCGCCGTTGCCGAAACCAACCGCGCGCCGTTTGACGTGGCAGAGGGTGAGTCTGAAATCGTTGCCGGCCACCACGTCGAATATTCCGGCTTCGCGTTCGCGCTGTTCTTCCTCGCCGAATACATTTTCATGATCCTGATTGCTGCGCTGACATCGCTGATGTTCCTCGGCGGCTGGCTGTCCCCCTTCCCGCAAAGCTGGGGCATTATCGGCACGCCTTCCGCATTCTGGATGTTCGTGAAAATGGCGGCTGTGCTGTACTGGTATCTGTGGATTCGTGCAACCTTCCCACGCTACCGCTACGACCAAATCATGCGTTTGGGCTGGAAAGTGCTGATTCCCATCGGCTTCGCCTATATCGTGATTTTGGGTGTGTGGATGATTTCGCCGCTGAATTTGTGGAAATAAGTTTCAGACGACGTATCAAGGTCGTCTGAAAACGCAGTTTTGAATATTTAACGGAATCCCTGTTTTGAGGGAACAGAATATGGCTAATTTAGTAAAAACTTTCTTGCTCGGCGAACTCGTCAAAGGCATGGGCGTAACGCTCAAAAACTTTTTCGCCCGCAAAGACACGATTTATTTCCCCGAAGAGAAAACGCCGCAGTCTGTGCGTTTCCGCGGTCTGCACGCGCAGCGGCGGTATCCGAACGGTGAGGAACGCTGCATCGCGTGTAAATTGTGCGAGGCGGTGTGTCCGGCAATGGCGATCAACATCGAATCTGAAGAACGCGAAGACGGCACGCGCCGCACCAAGCGTTACGACATCGACCTGACCAAGTGTATCTTCTGCGGCTTCTGCGAAGAAGCCTGTCCGACCGATGCGATTGTGGAAACCCATATTTTTGAATACCACGGCGAGAAAAAAGGCGACTTGCACATGACCAAGCCGATCCTCTTGGCAATCGGCGACAAATACGAAGCCGAAATCGCCAAGCGCAAAGCCGCTGACGCGCCGTACCGCTAAGGAGCAGACGAATGACTTTTTCCGCGATTCTGTTCTATATCCTTGCCGCCATCGTCCTATACGGTGCGCTGCGTACCGTTACTGCGAAAAACCCTGTCCATGCCGCTTTGCATCTGGTGCTGACCTTCTGCGTGAGCGCGATGATTTGGATGCTGATGCAGGCGGAGTTTTTGGGCGTTACGCTGGTGGTCGTGTATGTCGGCGCAGTGATGGTGCTGTTCCTGTTCGTCGTGATGATGCTGAATATCGACATCGAGGAAATGCGCGCCGGTTTCTGGCGTCATGCGCCTGTTGCCGGTGTGGTCGGTACGCTGTTGGCGGTTGCGCTGATTCTGATTCTGGTCAACCCGAAAACCGACCTTGCCGCATTTGGTTTGATGAAAGACATTCCTGCGGATTACAACAACATCCGCGATTTGGGCAGCCGTATTTATACCGACTACCTGCTGCCGTTTGAGCTGGCGGCGGTATTGCTGCTGTTGGGTATGGTGGCGGCGATTGCGCTGGTTCACCGTAAAACCACCAATCCGAAACGCATGGATCCTGCCGACCAAGTTAAAGTGCGCGCCGACCAAGGCCGTATGCGCTTGGTGAAAATGGAAGCCGTGAAACCGCAAACCGAATCTGCGGAAGAAAACGAAGTTTCAGACGACCTCAAGCCGAAAGAGGAGGGCAAAGCATGATTACCTTGACGCATTATTTGGTATTGGGCGCGCTCCTGTTCGGTATCAGCGCGATGGGCATCTTTATGAACCGCAAAAACGTGCTGGTCTTGCTGATGTCGATCGAGCTGATGCTTTTGGCGGTAAACTTCAACTTTATCGCCTTCTCGCAGCATCTGGGCGATACCGCCGGACAGATTTTCGTATTCTTCGTATTGACCGTCGCTGCTGCCGAATCCGCCATCGGTTTGGCGATTATGGTGCTAGTGTACCGCAACCGACAAACGATTAATGTTGCCGATTTGGACGAATTGAAAGGGTAGGGCGGATGCCGTCTGAACAAACCGATCAAGCGAATATCGAGCAATGGGTGTTTAAGCCGCGTTCGCTTTTAGTTTTGTGCTGGGTTGCTGTCCCGTTTTTCCTGACGACTTGGCTGGTGTGGTTTGCGTTTGCATGGGCGGGGCGGTTGGGCTGGCTGTTTGGCTTATTGTCGGTTTTGTGTGCGGGTATCGGGATTGCCGGATGGAAGATGTGGCAAAATTCGCGCCGCAATACGGGCAGAGTTCGGGAATTCATACGTTTGGACGAAGACGGTTTGTCTTATTGCATACACGGCTGTGGGGCGGGAAAGGTGAAATACGCATGGATACGCTCTGTGTATCAAGTTCATACAAGAGGCTGTCAAGGCATTGCGGTGGAATACCGTAGACCTGAAACAGGCGTGGTTTTGGATACAATAATGCTGACTGACCTTGACCGCTTGGACTTGGGCAGGAACGGTTTCAAATTGGCAGATCCCCACGACATCATCACTAAAGCGATTAGGGCGCGTTGCCAAGACAGGCAGCTTTATCGGATTTGAATGCTGTCGCACGGTTTGGCTGAAAATCTGAAGCCTGTAAAGAAGAAAATTTAAGGTTGGACAACCTGCCTTATGGCGTGAGGTCGTCTGAAAACCAAGACAAAGTAGATTGGTCGGATTAGGGAATCCGACCGACAAAACAAACATAGATTTTTAAATCAAAAAGGTTCATCCAAAATGAACGACATGACTTTATATCTCATCATTGCCCTCGTGCCTTTGGCAGGCTCGCTGATTGCGGGTTTGTTCGGCAATAAAATCGGACGTGCCGGCGCGCATACGGTTACGATACTCGGCGTGGCGGTGTCCGCCGTGCTGTCGGCTTATGTGCTGTGGGGCTTTATCGACGGCAGCCGCGCCAAGTTTGACGAGAATGTCTATACTTGGCTGACGATGGGCGGTTTGGATTTTTCCGTCGGCTTCTTGGTCGATACGATGACGGCGATGATGATGGTCGTGGTTACCGGCGTATCGCTGATGGTACATATCTATACCATCGGCTATATGCACGATGAAAAAGTCGGCTACCAACGCTTCTTCAGCTACATTTCTTTGTTTACATTCAGCATGTTGATGCTGATTATGAGCAACAACTTCATCCAGCTCTTCTTCGGCTGGGAAGCGGTGGGCTTGGTGTCGTATCTCTTGATCGGTTTCTATTTCAAACGTCCGAGCGCGATTTTTGCCAACTTGAAAGCCTTTTTGATCAACCGCGTCGGCGACTTCGGCTTTTTGCTCGGTATCGGCTTGGTGCTTGCTTATTTTGGCGGCAGCCTGCGCTATCAGGACGTATTCGCCTATCTGCCCAACGTACAAAATGCCACTATCCAGCTCTTCCCCGGTGTGGAATGGTCGTTGATTACCGTAACCTGTTTGCTATTGTTTGTGGGCGCGATGGGTAAATCGGCGCAGTTCCCGCTGCATGTCTGGCTGCCCGATTCGATGGAAGGCCCGACGCCGATTTCTGCGTTGATTCACGCCGCGACGATGGTTACGGCGGGTCTGTTTATGGTGTCGCGTATGTCGCCGATTTACGAAATGAGCAGCACCGCGCTGTCGGTCATTATGGTGATTGGTGCGATTACTGCTCTGTTTATGGGCTTCTTGGGCGTGATTCAAAACGACATCAAACGCGTGGTTGCGTATTCCACCCTGTCGCAACTGGGCTATATGACCGTGGCTCTGGGCGCGTCCGCCTATTCCGTGGCGATGTTCCACGTCATGACCCACGCCTTCTTTAAAGCCTTGCTGTTCTTGGCGGCGGGTAGCGCGATTATCGGTATGCACCACGACCAAGACATGCGCCACATGGGCAATCTGAAAAAATACATGCCGATTACTTGGCTGACCATGCTGATCGGTAACTTGTCGCTAATTGGTACGCCGTTCTTCTCCGGTTTCTACTCCAAAGATTCGATTATTGAAGCGGCGAAATACAGCACCCTGCCGGGCAGCGGATTTGCCTATTTCGCTGTCCTCGCCAGTGTGTTCGTTACCGCGTTTTACGCGTTCCGCCAATACTTTATGGTGTTCCACGGCGAAGAAAAATGGCGCAGCCTGCCTGAGCATCATGACGATCATCATGGCGAAGAGCATCACGGCTTGGGCAAAAACGACAATCCGCACGAAAGCCCTCTGGTCGTTACTCTGCCGCTGATTCTGCTTGCGATTCCGTCCGTCATCATCGGCTACATCGCCATCGAACCCATGCTCTACGGCGATTTCTTCAAAGACGTGATTTTCGTCAACGCCGACGCGCATCCGACCATGCACATCATGAAGGAAGAGTTCCACGGCGCATTGGCGATGGTGTCGCACAGCCTGCATTCGCCCGTCCTCTATCTCGCTACCGCAGGCGTATTGAGCGCATGGCTTTTGTACGTCAAACTGCCACACCTGCCCGCCAAAATCGCGCAGGCGTTCCGTCCGGTTTACGTTTTGTTTGAAAACAAATACTACCTCGACGCCTTGTATTTCAACGTCTTCGCCAAAGGCACGCGCGCATTGGGCAACTTCTTCTGGAAAGTCGGCGATACCGCCATTATCGACAACGGCATCGTCAACGGCACCGCCAAACTGGTCGGCGCGATTGCCGCTCAGATACGCAAAGTCCAAACCGGCTTTATCTACACCTACGCCGCTGCTATGGTGTTCGGCGTATTGGTCCTGCTCGGCATGACTTTCTGGGGATTGTTCAGATAAAGGCGGGGGTTCAGACGACCTGTTCATAATTGGTGTAGAGGTCGTCTGAAAACAAACATTCAAGTTGTAGGTCGGATACTTGTATCCGACATGAAAAAGAAAATAGTACAGCGTGTCGGGTTCATCGGGATTGTTCAGGTAAAAATGAGATTTTCAGACGACGTTTAGGTCGTCTGAAAAAGGAAACACGAGAAACAATGGTTAAAGACAAATTACCGCAAACCCTAGACGAAGTCCGTGAAGCCATCGACGGTTTGGACAAGGAATTAATAGAATTGCTCGCCCGCCGGCAGAAGCTGGTACGGCAGGCAGGCCGTCTGAAACCTAAAAACGATATGCAGGCGGTTTCCGCGCCCGAACGGGTGGCGCAAGTGATTGCCTCGCGCCGCGCCTATGCCGAAAAGGCTGGTTTGTCGCCCGAAGTAGCCGAAGCAGTTTGGCGCAGTATGATTGATGCGTTCATTAAACTGGAGATGGAAACCAACCGTACCGACGGGGCGTAGCCAACATTTCGGTCATAATTGATTTACTTGGATAGATACGGAATTTGCCGACCGTCGTCATTCCCGCGCAGGCGGGAATCCAGACCTATCGGCGTATAAACCTGTCAAGGAAAAAGGCTTCCTAAAATCTACGTTCTGGATTCCCGCCTGCGCGGGAATGACGGGATTTAATAAACAGTTGTATCGACAGGTTTATCTAGATACAGAATCAAAGAGGCGCGAAAATGCCCGACACGCACACGATCCGCTCCGCCGAATTTACTGCTTCCCGCGAATGGGGCGCACTCGACATCGCCAATATGAACGGCACTACCGTGCGCCTGCACTGGACGGACCAGCCCTACAAATGGCACGTCAACGACGGCGAGGAAGTGTTTGCCGTGATGGACGGCGAAGTCGATATGCACTACCGAGAAAACGGCGAAGAACACATTGTTCGGTTGAAAAGCGGCGACATCTTCTACGCAGGAATCGGCACGGAACACGTCACCCATCCGTGCGGCGAAGCGCGGATTTTGGTGATCGAGAAAGAAGGCAGCGTTTGAGGTCGTCTGAAAAGAAGGTTTCAGGCGGCAACAGATTAGAGTTTCAGACGACATCTGACATTTCAGATAATCAGGCCGTCTGAAAAATAGAAGGGCAGATAATATGGATAAACGACTGTTTGACGGTACGGTTCGTTTTGAGCATGTAACCGGTGTCGGCACGATGCAGGTAGATTTCCAACCCAATCAGCGTGTTTATACGATGATTGGCGAGAATGGTGTGGGTAAGACCAAATTTTTGGAATGTTTGTTTACAGTATTGCTGTTTACCTATTTCACGGCAAAAAAAGAGGGGGGATGGGTAAATTTGGATGTGATGCCTTGGAAAAAGGTTTTATTACCTATTGGGGCTGAAGATTTACAACGATTTTCGACAGGCAGTAATAATGGATTCAGCTTTCGGCATGAAATTTTGTTTTCAGGGTATCAGCACCAACTTCCCTTGGTTTATTTGGCGGCACAAAATAGAGGGGGCATAACAAGAGCAGAATTTTCCAGTCAGCCACTGGGAGATTTTAAGGAACGTGCAAATCGATATTTCAAGAAATTGTTTTCTGTTTTTGAAAGTGATTATAGCGCACCCCGAATCAAATCCTTAAATATGGATACCAATCTAGAAGAGTGGATTATTCAGCGGGCACAATCCGCCAATCCGTATCAGTCGAAAGAAGACAACCGTAAAATTGAAATCGATACTTTGCTGTCCTTGCTCAATAAAATCGACAACCGCATAGACCCCGAATTTTTGGAAATTTCAGGTAATAACCGTGTCTTTATCAAAATAGAAAATCAAAAGCGCGAACTTTCCGATTTATCCAGCGGTTTTACTTCTCTTTTGAAGATTATCCAATCTATTGTAGCGGGATACAGTTACTTTACCAACGAGCAGCAAATTGCCAATGTGCGCGGCGTGGTGCTGATTGACGAAATAGAAAGCCATTTGCACAACGAATGGCAGATCAAAATTGTACCGCTGCTGAAAAAATTGTTTCCGAACACAACGTTTTTCATTACCACGCATTCGTCTTTAGTCATCAGTCAGTTGGAGCAGGGAGAAGCCTACCGTTTGGTACGTAGCAAGGAGGACGGTGTGGTCTATGGCGAGATGATTGACTATCCAAGTAATGCTTCTTTTGTGGATTTGCTCAACGAAGCATTCGGCGTGGATTTGAATAAGAAGAAGATAGAACGCGTCCAAGAACGTGATCAAGAACAGGCAAAAAAAGCCTTATTGGAATTGGTACGTCAGGAATTGGGCGGATTAGGAGATAAATAATGACGGTTTATCTTTTAGATACCAATTACTTGGTTTATTTGGCGGATGATGACAGTGACGAAGAAAAGCGGAAAGCCGTATTGAGCGATATGGCGGAAAAGTTGCAACAGGATGACAATCGTTTTGTGATTACCCCGCTTATCCGTTATGAAGTTTTGCGCGGTGTGGATTGGGGAAAATCTGAAAAATTGTCTCGATTGACCGGTGTTTTGGCACAGTTTGAATCTTTGGACATTACACAGAATGTTTCTGATTTGGCAAGTAATCTGTACCGCTTTGATAAGTTTGAAGCCGAACGTGATAAGACGCCGAAGAATTTAGAAAAACGTAAATTCGATATGTTTCATTATGCGACTGCCAGTGTGAATAATTTAGAAATCTTATCCCACGATACCGATGTTAATAAGATTAAAGATTTACATGAAAGAATGAGGCTGGAAGATTCGGCAGAATTAGCTTGAGATAAATAGCAGAAGCCTGAACAGCCTTTTTCAGACGACCTCTTAAAACGTCGTCTGAAAAACCAACCCACACAACTATATTTTTATTTTAACCACAGGTTAACCACTATGTTTTCCAACTACCTACTCAGCTTGGCAATATGGATACCCATCGCTGCGGGCGTGCTGGTTTTGGCGACGGGGCCGGACAGCCGTGCGCCACTTGCCCGCGTGCTCGCTTTAATCGGTGCGCTTGCCGGTTTCTTGGTAACGCTGCCCTTGTTTACGGGTTTCGACCGTTTGAGCGGCGGCTATCAGTTTACCGAGTTCCACGAGTGGATTCCGCTTTTGCGGATCAACTACTCGTTGGGGGTGGACGGTATTTCGGTGCTGTTTGTCATTCTGAACGCGTTTATCACGTTGATGGTGGTGCTGGCGGGTTGGGAAGTGATTCAGAAGCGTCCGGCGCAGTATATGGCGGCGTTTTTAATCATGTCGGGCCTGATTAACGGCGCGTTTTCGGCGCGGGATGCCCTGCTGTTTTATGTGTTCTTCGAGGGTATGCTGATTCCGCTGTACCTGATTATCGGCGTATGGGGCGGTCCGCGCCGCGTGTATGCGTCGGTGAAGCTGTTTCTCTATACGCTGATGGGTTCGTTGCTGATGCTGGTGGCGATTGTGTATCTGTCTTACCAAGTCGGCGGCTTTTCGATTGAGGATTTCCAAAACATCAAACAGATTCCGCTGGGCGTGCAACAGCTTTTGTTTGTGGCGTTTTTCCTGTCGTTTGCGGTGAAAGTGCCGATGTTCCCCGTGCACACTTGGTTGCCGGATGCCCACGTTGAGGCGCCGACGGGCGGTTCGATGGTGTTGGCGGCGATTACGCTGAAATTGGGCGCATACGGCTTTTTGCGCTTCATCCTGCCGATTCTGCCCGACGCGTCGCGCTATTTCGCGCCGGTCATCATTGTGTTGAGCCTGATTGCGGTGGTGTATATCGGTATGGTCGCGCTGGTGCAGACCGATATGAAAAAACTGGTGGCGTATTCGTCCATCAGCCATATGGGTTTTGTTACCTTGGGGATGTTCTTGTTCATTAACGGCCAGTTGAACGACTGGGCGTTGAAAGGCGCGGTCATTCAGATGATTTCGCACGGTTTCGTGTCGGCGGCGATGTTTATGTGTATCGGCGTGATGTACGACCGCCTGCACACGCGCAATATCGCCGATTACGGCGGCGTGGTGAACGTGATGCCCAAGTTTGCGGCGTTTATGATGCTGTTTGCGATGGCGAACGCGGGTCTGCCGGCGACTTCGGGCTTCGTGGGCGAGTTTATGGTGATTATGGGCGCGGTCAAAGTGAATTTCTGGGTAGGCGCGCTGGCGGCGCTGACGCTGATTTACGGCGCGTCTTACACGCTGTGGATGTATAAGCGCGTGATTTTCGGCGCGGTCGGCAATCCGCACGTTGCCGATATGAAAGACATCAACTGCCGCGAATTTGCGATTCTGGCGATTTTGGCGGTTGCGGTATTGGGTATGGGCCTGTATCCGCAGGCATTTATCGAAGTGGTGCATCAGGCGGCAAACGATTTGATTGCCCATGTGGCGCAAAGCAAGATTTGAGGTGTGCGAATGAACTTGATTGATTTGAACTTAATGCCTGCCATGCCCGAAATCGTGCTGTTTGCGCTGCTGATTGCCGTATTGCTGGCAGATTTGTGGATTAGCGATGAAAACCGCTATCTGACCCATCTGATGAGCTTGGGAACCGTCATTATCGTGGCGGTTACGCAACTGGCGGTGTGGGAGCAAGGCAGTACGTTGGCGTTTCACGGAATGTATATTGCCGACGGTATGTCGCGCCTGTCCAAGCTGGTGTTGTACGGACTGACCTTCGGGCTGTTTATTTACAGCAAGCCCTATAATCAGGCGCGCGGTATTTTTAAAGGCGAGTTTTATACTCTGTCGTTGTTTGCCCTGTTAGGCATGAGCGTGATGGTGAGTGCGGCGCATTTCCTGACCGCCTATATCGGTTTGGAACTTTTGTCGCTGTCGCTTTATGCCATGATTGCGCTGCGCCGCGATTCCGGTCGCTCCGCCGAAGCCGCGCTCAAATATTTCGTCTTGGGCGCGCTGGCTTCCGGCCTGTTGCTCTACGGCATTTCGATGGTCTACGGCGCGACGGGTTCGCTCGAATTCGCCACTGTTTTGGCGTCGTCGTACAGCGAGCTTGCCAACGAATGGCTGTTGAAACTGGGGCTGGTGTTTATCGTCGTGGCGGTGGCGTTCAAACTGGGCGCGGTGCCGTTTCATATGTGGGTGCCCGACGTGTATCACGGCGCGCCGACATCCGTTGCCGCCTTTGTCGGTACGGCGCCGAAAATTGCCGCCGTCGTCTTTGCCTTCCGCATCTTGGTTACCGGTTTGGGAACGGTGCATCACGACTGGTCGCAGATGTTCGCCGTGTTGGCGGTGGCATCGCTTTTGATCGGTAACCTCGCCGCCATCATGCAGGCCAACATCAAACGTATGCTCGCCTATTCCACCATATCGCATATGGGCTTCATCCTGCTGGCGTTTATGGCGGGGGCGGTCGGTTTCGCGGCGGGTTTGTATTACGCCATTACTTACGCGCTGATGGCGGCGGTCGGTTTCGGCATATTGATGGTATTGTCCACCGACAATATTGAGTGCGAAGAAATCAAAGACTTGGCAGGTTTGAACCAACGCCATGCTTGGTTTGCCTTCCTGATGCTGTTGGCGATGTTCTCAATGGCGGGTATTCCGCCGCTGATGGGCTTTTACGCCAAATTCGGCGTGATTAAGGCTTTGTTGAGCGCATCGACCGCCCAAAACGCCGCCATGGCGGGCAGCACATACATCGTACTTGCCGTGTTCGCCGTGGTGATGTCGTTAATCGGCGCGTTCTACTACCTGCGCGTGGTCAAAGTGATGTATTTCGACGAATCTACCCATGACCAACCCGTCGGCAGCAACTATGCCGCCAAATTCTTCCTAAGCGTCAACGCGTTCCTGCTGATTTTGTGGGGCATCATGCCGCAAACGGTGATTGACTGGTGTGCTAGGGCTTTGGAAAACACCTTGTAAAGTGATGAACCGAAACGGCAGCCGTGTCAGAGGCTGCCGTTTTTGTTAAGATACGCAGCCCAAGATTGTTTTTTCAGACGACCTTTTGAATCAAAGAGGCCGTCTGAAAACAGAAAGACACATACATCATGACCGCATCCATGTACATCCTTTTGGTATTGGCACTCATCTTCGCCAATGCCCCCTTCGTTACCACCAAATTTTTCGGTGTATTCCAGCTCAAGCGCAAACATATCGGGCATCACCTCGTCGAATTGGCGGCAGGCTTCATCCTGACCGCGGTCCTCGCCTACATTCTCGAATCCCGCGCTGGCGCGGTTCAGCATCAAGACTGGGAATTTTACGCCACCGTAGTCTGCCTCTACCTGATATTCGCCTTCCCTTGTTTCGTATGGCGTTATTTCTGGCACGCGCGCAACCGCGAATAAGCTTTTCAGACGACCTCCCGCCTATCCCGCCACCCCGAACAAACGAGAAAAACCATGTCCCTGCAAAATCTCTCCAACATCCGCACCCTTGTCGTCAAAGTCGGCTCCAGCCTCGTTACCGCGGGCGGCAAAGGCATAGACCAAGCCGCACTCGACCGTTGGGCGGCACAAATCGCCGAACTGGGCAAACAAGGCGTGCAAACCGTCCTCGTTTCCAGCGGCGCCATCGCCGAAGGCATCAAACGGCTGGGCTGGAGCAAACGCCCCACCGCCATCAACGAGCTGCAAGCCGCCGCCGCCGTCGGGCAAACCGGCATCGCCCAAGCCTACGAAAACGCGTTCGCACCGCACGGCATCCGCACCGCCCAAATCCTGCTCACCCACGACGATTTGAGCAACCGCACCCGCTACCTCAACGCCCGCAGCACCTTGCAAACCCTGTTGTCCAAAGGCATCGTCCCCGTCATCAATGAAAACGACACCGTTACCACCGACGAAATCAAACTCGGCGACAACGACACCCTCGGTGCGCTCGTGACCAACCTCATCGAAGCCGACGCACTCGTCCTTCTGACCGACCAAAAAGGCCTGTACGACAGCGACCCGCGCAAAAATCCGCAAGCCAAACTGATTCCGACCATCGCAGCCGACCATCCCGACCTCGAAAGCATGGCGGGCGGTGCGGGCAGCAGCGTCGGCACCGGCGGCATGTACACCAAAGTCACCGCCGCCAAACGCGCCGCACTCAGCGGAGCCGCCACCGTCGTCGCATGGGGCGGCGAACCCGACGTCCTCGTCCGCCTCAAACAAGGCGAAAGCATAGGCACGCTCTTTACCAGCGCACACAGCCGCGTCGCCGCCCGCAAACAATGGCTGCTCGGACACGTCCAAACCGCCGGCAGCCTGACCGTCGATAGCGGCGCGGCAAAAGCCCTGACCGAACAGCACGCCAGCCTGCTGCCCGTCGGCTGCATCCGCACGGACGGACATTTCCACCGCGGCGAACTCGTCGCCATCCTCGATACCGACGGCAAAGAAATCGCCCGCGGCCTCACCAATTACAGCAGCGGCGAAACCGCCAAAATCCTGCAAACCCCGTCCGAGCGCATCGCCGAAAAATTAGGCTACGCCCACGAAGACGAACTCATCCACCGCGACAATATGGCGTCGCATTGGTAGGGAAGGGGAAAAGTAAATATATAAGGTCGTCTGAAACTCAAAAATGCGGTTTCAGACGACCTTTGGTTTGTTTGGGCAGACAAATTCAGATTGCAGGCCGGATATCCGTATTCGGTGGAGAGGTTGAGGTTTTCCCTGCTTCTTCACGACGATGAAATGTCGGCTTTGGAAATTCGATTTGCCGCTTCGAACCCGGTTAAAACGATAGTGGATGAACATTTAGCTAAATGACTTTATTTTCGATACGCAAATTATCGGTTTTCGTCATTCCCGCGCAGGCGAGAATCCATTTTTGAAACCCAGAAACTGTTTTTCAAATCAAGGTTTCTCAAGTTTCACGATGGATTCCCGCCTGCACGGGAATGACAGAATTTGATGGCATGCCGGATTTAAAGTTAAGTATGTTTGCTATAGCTGCGTTATTCCGAATCCACTTTATCTGTTATCTGCCTAAAGGCCGTCTGAAAACCGTCCGCCTTGTCCTCGCAAAATTTCTGCTAAAATCAAACGCCTTATCCCTTTCAGACGACATCGCCATGCAAGCACATACATTGGTCTGGTTCCGCCGCAACCTGCGCATACGCGACAACGCCGCGTTGTCCGCCGCCGTGAAGCGGGGATTGCCTGTGGCAGGCGTGTGGGTGGCTCAGGGGTCGTCTGAAATCCCCAATCCGCGTCAGGATTGGTTTCATTATCAGGCGGCAGCGGCTTTGCATAGATCGCTGGCGGCGCGCGGCGTGGCTTTGTATGTGGTGAACCGTGTGGAAGAATTGCCTGCTTTGGCGACGCGGTTGAATGTTCAGACCGTAATTGCAGACGAAGCCTATACGTCGCCTGAAATCGGGCAAGATAACCGCATTTGGCGGATTTTGGATGAACAAGGCGTTGCGTTCGAGCGTGTTAACGACCGTGCCATATTCGCCAAGGCAGAAATCATGGGCAGTCACGGCGCGCCTTACACCGACTTCCCGCATTATAAAGAAGCGTGGCTGGCTTTGTTTCGGCAGCGGTTCGGCGGGCAGGATGCGGGAGGCGGATGCGTTGAAATTTTTCAGACGGCCTCTGTTGAAATGCCGTCATTTCCTGCGTGGAACGGGCAGCAGGATATGGTTTCTGCGCAGCGCGGCGGAGAAGATGAAGCGGACAAACAATGGCGGCAGTTTGAAGAAAATATCGGGTTTTATCCGATTATGAAGGATTTCCCTGCCAGAAAAGGCACCAGCCGCTTGAGCGCGTATTTGAGCGCAGGTTGCATTTCGCCGCGCGTGTTGGCGACTGAAGCCGCAGGGCAGGGCGCAGATGCTTGGTTGGACAATTTGATACGGCGCGATTTCTATCAGCAGCTTGCTTACCACCGCGCCCGCATCGAGCCTGAATCTGCTGCCGTGTCTGCAACGTTTTCAGACGACCTGACGGAATGCTGGAGGCAAGGGAAAACAGGTTTCCCGCTCATCGATGCCGCCATGCGCAGCCTGAAATCGAGCGGCTGGCTGCATCCCGCCCTGCGCTCCCTGACGGCAGAATTTTTGTGCGGCATCCTGCATCAACCATCTGAACACGGCATTGTTTGGTTTGCCGAGCAACAAACCGATTTCGACCCCGCGCTGAACGTGGGCAACTGGCAAACCGCTGCCCGCAACGCCTGCCGGCATTCTATCGACATTATCCAAACCGCCCGCCGGCTTGATCCGGACGGCACATTCGTCCGCCGCCACATCCCCGAATTGGCGCACCTGCCTGTCAACCTCGTCCATACCCCGTGGCTCGCCTCGTCTGAAATTGACGCACACGGCTATCCGCTGCCCGTCGTCGCGCCTTAAAGGTCGTCTAAAAGCAGTATTGGGGGTTTCAGACGACCTTGCCTTCCATCCTGTCCGTATTGCCTGATTCCCGTTACAATACCGCCCGATAAACCCAAAAATCTCAACAAGATAGCCCAATCATGAACGCCTCACAACGCGAACGCTTCGTCAAACGCTGGCTCAACTCCTACGAACGCTACCGCTACCGCCGCCTCATACACGCCGTCCGGCTCGGACTGGCCGTACTGTTTGCCACCCTGCTCGCCAAACTCCTCCACCTCCAACACGGCGAATGGATAGGCATGACCGTATTCGTCGTACTCGGCATGCTCCAATTTCAAGGCGCGATTTACTCCAAAGCCGTCGAACGTATGCTCGGCACCGTCATCGGCTTGGGCGCGGGTTTGACCCTGTTGTGGCTCAACCAGCACTACTTCCACGGCGGCATTCTCTTTTACCTGACCGTTGGCACCGCCAGCGCAGCCGCAGGTTGGGCGGCGGTCGGCAAAAACGGCTACGTCCCCATGCTTGCCGGACTGACCATGTGCATGCTCATCGGCGACAACAGCAACAACTGGCTCGACAGCGGGCTTATGCGCGCCATGAACGTCCTGATCGGCGCCGCCATCGCCATTGTCGCCGCCAAACTCCTTCCCCTGCGCTCCACGCTCATGTGGCGGTTTATGCTTGCCGACAACCTGACCGAATGCGGCAAAATGATTGCCGAAATCAGCAACGGCAAACGCATGACCCGCGAGCGGCTGGAGCAAAACATGGTCAAAATGCGCCAAATCAACGCCCGCATGGTCAAAAGCCGCAGCCACCTCGCTGCTACATCAGGCGAAAGCCACATCAGCCCCGCCATGATGGAAGCCATGCAGCACGCCCACCGCAAAATCGTCAACACCACCGAGCTGCTCCTCACCACCGCCGCCAAGCTGCAAGCCCCTACCCTCAACGAACACGAAATCCGCCTGCTCGACCGCCATTTCAACCGCCTCCAACGCGACCTGCGCCTGACCGTCCGCCTCATCAAAGGCCACTACGCCCGCCGCATCCGCATCGACACCTCCATCAATCCCGAGCTGGGCAAACTCGCTGCCCGCCTCCATTACGAATGGCAAGGCTTCCTCTGGCTCAGCACCAATATGCGCAACGAAATCTCCGCACTCGTCATCCTCCTGCAACGCAGCCGCCGCAAGTGGCTGGACAAACACGAACTCCAACGCCTGCGTGAACACCTGCGCGAAACCCGCGAAGGCGATTTGGAAGAAGAGGTCGTCTGAAAACGTCCGACTGATGATACAATTTCACCCGAATATCCCACTTGGAACACGGTCATGAGTCTCTACGCCATCGCCCACATCATCCACCTCTATTGCGCCATCGCCTTTGTCGGCGGCGTATTTTTCGAAATGCTGGTTTTGTCCGTCATGCACACCGGCCGCGTCTCACGCGAATCGCGCCGAGAAGTCGAACGCGCCATGTCCTACCGCGCCGTCCGCGTTATGCCGCCCGTCGTCATTACGCTTTTCATCAGCGGCATCGTCATGGTATTCAACCGATACCTGCCCTTTTTGAGCCAACCCTTCGCCACCTCATTCGGTACGCTCCTTACCCTCAAAATCCTGTTGGCAGTCAGCGTCCTCGTCCATTTCGCTATCGCCGTCGTCAAAATGGCACGGCACACCCTGACCGTCGGCTGGTCCAAATACATCCACGCCGTCGTATTTTCCCATATGCTGTTTATCGTATTTTTCGCTAAAGCCATGTTTTACTTGTCTTGGTAAGCTGTTTTCAGACGACCTTTCCCCGACGGGTCGTCTGAAAAGCCACCATCCAACCACCTCATCACAAGGAATCCGAATACATGACCGAACACCCTTCCGTCGGCTCCCCCCTTTTCTACGGCGTGTTCTTCGCCGCCGTTTTCATCATGATCATCATCGACATGCTCTCGCTTAAAAAAAGCGGCGCGCATAAAGTCAGTGTCAAAGAAGCCGTCGCCTGGAGTTGCGTCTGGATCGCCGTATCCTGTGCCTTCGCAGGCTGGCTCTATTTCGAGCTGGCAGGCAACCCCCTTTACGGCGCCGTCGTTGCCAAAGAAAAAACCCTCGAATTTTTCACCGGCTACATCCTCGAAAAATCCCTTGCCGTTGACAACATCTTTGTTTTCCTGATGATTTTCGGTTACTTCAAAGTTTCCCCGAAATACCAGCACCGCGTCCTCCTTTACGGCGTGTTCGGCGCCATCGTCCTGCGCGCCCTCATGATTTTTATCGGCGCGGCACTGGTGCAGCGGTTCGAATGGATTCTCTACATTTTCGGCGCATTCCTCGTCTATACCGGCATCCATATGATGAAACCGGAATCCGAAGAAGAGGACCTCTCGCAAAACAAGATTTTGGGCTGGCTTAAAAAAGTCATCCCCGTCAGCCATCAGTTTGAAGGCGAAAAATTCTTTACTGTCGAAAACGGCAAGCGCATCGCCACCCCGCTTTTGCTCGTCCTCATCATGATAGAGTTGAGCGACGTCATCTTCGCCGTGGACAGCATTCCCGCCGTCTTCGCCGTAACCACCGACCCCTTCATCGTCCTCACCTCCAACATCTTCGCCATACTCGGGCTGCGTGCCATGTATTTCCTGCTTGCCGATGTCGCCGACCGTTTCATCTTCCTCAAATACGGCCTCGCCTTCGTCTTGAGCTTCATCGGCATCAAAATGCTGATTATGCACTGGGTGCACATCCCCATCTCCATTTCCCTCTCCGTCGTCTTCGGCGCACTGGGCGCATCCATCCTTACATCGCTGGTGTACACGCGTCAGCAGCAGAAATAAGTTTGGCGGATAAAGGAAGGTCGTCTGAAAGCGGAAAAACCGTTTTCAGACGACCTTTTTTGCTGATGCAGCCCTCTATACATCCTATTTGTAACGGCATTTAAATATCAGTTAAGAAACAAGGCCCAAAACCGCCCCTGCCTTGTCGGAATCGCCGAATGACGGTACTATGCGCAGTTAACAGCTTGATTTGCCGTTCGGATGGTCATGCGTCCGAGCGAGGTTTTAAATTCAGTATCTTATTTGAAAGCAGAAAATGATTAACGATATTCAAAAAACAGCGGAAAGCAAAATGCAGCGCTCGGTAGAAGTGCTGAAAGAGAATTTGGCGAAAGTGCGTACCGGCCGTGCGCATACCGGTCTGTTGGACCAAGTGGAAGTCGAATACTGGGGCAGCATGGTTCCGGTCAGCCAAGTTGCCAACGTGACGCTTCTGGACGCGCGTACCATCGGCGTGAAACCTTTTGAAAGCAATATGGCGGCCAAAGTCGAGAAAGCCATCCGCGATTCAAACTTGGGTCTGAACCCGGCAGCCGTCGGCGATTTGATCCGCGTGCCTATGCCTATGTTGACCGAAGAGCGCCGTAAAGATTTGATTAAAGTCGTACGCAGCGAAGCGGAAGAAGGACGCGTGTCCATCCGCAACGTGCGCCGCGATGCAAACGATCACATCAAAAAACTCTTGAAAGACAAAGAAATTTCCGAAGATGAAGCACGTCGCGGCGAAGAGGCGGTTCAAAAACTGACCGACAAATACATCGCCGAAGCCGACAAAACGCTGGCTGCCAAAGAAGAAGATTTGATGGCGATTTAAACCCTTGTCCGCGGCGTTTCAGACGACCTTTGAACCGCCGCGCTGCGAAAGGCAGATATGAAGAGCAGCACGCAGACCATTTTGGAACATACTTCGGTTCCGAAGCATATCGCCGTGATTATGGACGGCAACGGCCGTTGGGCGAAAAAGCGTTTCCTTCCCCGCGTGATGGGGCACAAACGCGGCTTGGACGCGTTGGAAAATATGGTGAAGCATTGCGCCAAACTGGGTGTGCAATATCTGACCGTGTTTGCCTTTTCGACTGAAAACTGGCGCCGCCCCGAAGACGAAGTGTCGTTCCTGATGGGGCTGTTTTTGCAGGCTTTGCAAAAACAGGTGCGCCGTCTGCACGAAAACAATATGCGCCTGAAGGTGTTGGGCAGCCGCGAACGCTTCAACCGGCAGATTCTGCAAGGCATCGAAGAAGCGGAAGCGTTGACGGCGAACAATACCGGCCTGACCCTGAGCATCGCCGCGGATTACGGCGGCCGCTGGGATATTTTGCAGGCGGCAAACAAACTGATTGCCGAAGGCGTATCCGAGATTACGGAAGATGCGCTGGCGAAACACTTGATGCTGGGCGATGCGCCGGAGCCGGATTTGTTCATCCGCACCGGCGGCGAAACGCGCATCAGCAATTTCCTGCTTTGGCAGATGGCGTATGCCGAACTTTATTTTACCGATACCCTGTGGCCCGATTTTGACAGCAAAGCCTTGGACGATGCTGTCGCCTCGTTCCAAAAACGCGAACGGCGCTTCGGCCGCACTTCGGAACAGCTGCCGGTAGAGCAGCAAAGGGGTTAAAAATGTTGAAACAACGGATTATCACGGCGCTGTGGATGCTGCCGTTGATGCTCGGTATGCTGTTTTACGCGCCGCAATGGCTGTGGGCGGCATTTTGCGGATTGATTTCCCTGGTTACGCTGTGGGAATACGCCCGCATGAGCGGATTGGAAAAACTGAAAACCAATCATTATCTCGCCGCGACGCTGGTGTTCGGCGTCATCGCCTACGCAGGCGGTTGGACGCTGCCGGATATCGTCTGGTACGCCGTTTTGGCGTTTTGGCTGGTCGTTATGCCTTTGTGGCTGAAATTCAAATGGAAATTGAACGGCGGCTGGCAGGCTTATACCGTCGGCTGGCTTTTGGTCATGCCGTTTTGGTTCGCACTCATGTCCCTGCGTCCTCATCCCGATTACGCCTTGTCGCTGCTCGCCGTGATGGGTTTGGTGTGGGTTGCCGATGTTTGCGCTTATTTCAGCGGCAAAGCGTTCGGCAAACACAAAATCGCACCGACCGTCAGCCCCAGCAAGAGCTGGGAAGGCGCAATCGGCGGCGCGATTTGCGTGGCAGTGTACATGACTGTGGTGTGGTGGGCTGGTTGGCTCACGTTTGACGCAGGCTGGTTCAATACCGTGTTAATCGGTTTGGTGTTGACTGTTGTCAGCGTATGCGGCGACCTGTTGGAAAGCTGGCTCAAACGCGCGGCGGGCATCAAAGACAGCAGCAATCTGCTGCCCGGACACGGCGGCGTGTTTGACCGCGTGGACAGCCTGATTGCCGTCATCAGCGTCTATGCCGCCTTTGAAAGCTTGTTCTGAAGCGGTTAAAAATCGTTGGAACACATCAAACACAATATCGAATAAGCGTTTTCAGACGACCTTTCCGACCTCAAGCCCAAAGGTCGTCTGAAATCCGAAAGCAGTACATAAAGAACGCACCATGACACCACAAGTCCTGACCATATTAGGCAGTACCGGCAGCATAGGCGAAAGCACGCTGGACGTTGTCTCCCGCCACCCCGAAAAATTCCGCGTATTTGCGCTGGCGGGGCATAAGCAGGTTGAGAAACTGGCGGTTCAATGCCGGACGTTCAGCCCCGAATATGCCGTCGTTGCCGATGCCGAACACGCCGCCCGGCTTGAAGCCCTGTTGAAACGCGACGGTGCGGCGACGCAGGTTTTACACGGCGCGCAGGCATTGGTTGATGTGGCGTCTGCCGACGAAGTCAGCGGTGTCATGTGCGCCATCGTCGGTGCGGCGGGGCTGCCTTCCGCGCTGGCGGCGGCGCAAAAAGGCAAAACTATTTATCTGGCGAACAAAGAGACGCTGGTGGTTTCCGGCGCGTTGTTTATGGAAACCGCCCGCGCAAACGGCGCGGCAGTGTTGCCCATCGACAGCGAACACAACGCCATTTTCCAAGTTTTGCCGCGCGATTACACAGGTCGTCTGAACGAACACGGCATCCGTTCGATTATCCTGACCGCTTCCGGCGGCCCGTTTCTGACGGCCGATTTAGGCACGTTCGACAGCATTACGCCCGCGCAAGCGGTCAAACACCCTAATTGGAGCATGGGGCGCAAAATCTCCGTCGATTCCGCCACCATGATGAACAAAGGTTTGGAGCTGATTGAAGCGCATTGGCTGTTCAACTGCCCGCCTGATAAACTCGAAGTCGTCATCCATCCGCAGTCCGTGATACACAGCATGGTGCGCTACCGCGACGGCTCCGTGCTGGCGCAACTGGGCAATCCCGATATGCGTACGCCCATCGCTTATTGTTTGGGCTTGCCCGAGCGCATCGATTCGGGTGTCGGCGATCTGGATTTCGACGCATTGTCTGCGTTGACCTTCCAAAAGCCCGACTTTGACCGCTTCCCTTGTCTGAAGCTTGCCTATGAAGCCATGAACGCGGGCGGAGCCGCACCCTGCGTCTTGAACGCCGCCAACGAAGCCGCCGTCGCCGCCTTCTTAGACGGACAGATTAAGTTTACCGACATTGCCAAAACCGTCGCCCACTGTCTCGCACAAAACTTTTCAGACGACCTCGGCAACATCGAAAACCTGCTGGCGCAAGACGCCGTTACCCGCAGACAGGCGCAGGAGTTTATCGCCGCATTGGGATAAAACGTGCCGCAACGATAAAAAATGACAGGTCGTCTGAAAACCCGCCCATCCGTCATGTGTGGCGGACAAAACGGCAGACTGACTTTATAATCGGCAAAATAACGCCAATAATATTTTCTACACATTGCGAATGCTTTTCAGACGACCCCTGCCTTGATACGTCGTCTGAAACATCGGCAACGTCAACCCATACCCAACCAGAGAGATTCTTTTGCAAACCCTTCTAGCTTTTATTTTCGCCATCCTGATTTTGGTCAGCCTGCACGAGTTCGGACACTACATCGTCGCCCGCTTATGCGGCGTCAAGGTTGTGCGCTTTTCCGTCGGCTTCGGCAAACCGTTTTTCAGCAGAAAGCGCGGCGATACCGAATGGTGTTTGGCACCCATCCCGTTGGGCGGCTATGTCAAAATGGTTGATACGCGCGAGGGGGAAGTGGCGCAGGCAGACCTTCCTTACGCCTTCGACAAGCAGCATCCCGCCAAACGCATCGCCATCGTCGCCGCAGGCCCGCTGACCAATCTCGCGCTGGCGGTTCTGCTTTACGGCTTGAGTTTTTCCTTCGGCGTTACCGAAATCCGCCCTTACGTCGGCATGGTCGAGCAAAATACCATTGCCGCCAAAGCCGGTTTTCAGCCCGGAGACAAAATTATTTCGGTTAACGGCGTTAACGTCGGCGAGTGGGAAAAAGCCCAGCAAGAAATCGTGTTGAACATCGAGTCAGGCAAGGTAAATGTTGCCGTTCAGACGACCTCGGGGCAAGAAACCATGCGGATTATCGATGCCGCCGGTACGCCTGAAGCAGGTAAAATTGCGAAAAACCAAGGCTATATCGGGTTGTCGCCTTTTAAAATCACCACCCATGTCGGCGAAGTGACAGAAAACAGCCCGGCTGAAAAAGCCGGTTTGAAAAAAGGCGACAAGCTGATCAGTGCCGACGGACAAGACATCGAGACTTGGCAGCAATGGGTGGAAATCGTACGCCAAAGCCCGGGCAAGAAAATCGAATTGATTTATGAGCGCGACGGTAAAACTTTTCAGACGACCATCCGCCCCGACAGTATCCAGCAACCCGACAGAACGCTGGTCGGCAGGGTAGGCTTCGGTCCTCAGGGCGACGAAGCGTGGACAAAAGAAATCAAGCGCGAATATAAGCCGTCTGTCGCAGAAGCATTTGCGATGGGCTGGGACAAAACCGTCAACAACGCTTGGATGACGGTAAAATTCTTCGGAAAACTGATTACAGGCAATGCCTCCCTGAACCATATTTCAGGCCCGCTGACCATTGCCGACGTCGCCGGAAAAACGGCGCAGCTGGGATTTCAAAGCTATTTGGAATTCCTCGCGTTGGTCAGCATTAGTTTAGGCGTGTTGAACTTGTTGCCCATCCCCGTATTGGACGGCGGGCATTTGGTGTTCTACACTGCCGAATGGATACGCGGAAAGCCCTTGAGCGAGCGCATACAGGCAATCGGCCTGCGCCTCGGACTGGCTGCCATGCTGTTCATGATGGCACTGGCTTTCTTTAATGACATCAACCGTTTGTTTGGATAATTTTATGAAATTGAAACAGATTGCTTCTGCTTTGATGGTATTGGGCATGTCGCCTTTGGCGTTTGCCGACTTCACCATTCAAGACATCCGCGTCGAAGGTTTGCAGCGCACCGAACCGAGTACGGTCTTCAACTACCTGCCCGTCAAAGTCGGCGACCAATTCAGCGACGCACGCAGCGAAGAAATCATCAAAAGTCTGTATGCGACCGGTTTTTTTGACGATGTCCGCGTAGAGACCATGGGCAATCAGGTCTTGCTGACTGTTATCGAACGCCCGACCATCAGCACGCTGAACATCACCGGCGCGAAAATGCTGCAAAACGATGTAATCAAGAAAAACCTTGAATCCTTCGGTTTGGCGCAATCCCAATACTTCAATCCGGCCACGCTGAGCCAGTCTGTCGCCAGCCTGAAGGAAGAATACAAAAGCCGCGGCAAACAGTCGGTCCAAATCACGCCGACCGTTACCAAACTCGCGCGTAACCGCGTTTCCATCGACATCGCCATTGATGAGGGTAAAACCACCAAGATTACCGACATCGAATTTGAAGGCAACAAAGTCTATTCCGACCGCAAGCTCATGAAACAAATGTCTTTGAGCGAAGGCGGCATGTGGACTTGGCTGACCAAGAGCAACCAGTTTAACGAGCAGAAATTCTCGCAAGACATGGAGCGCGTCAGCGAGTTCTACCAAAACAACGGCTATTTCAATTTCCGCATTCTGGATACCGACATCCAGACCAACGAAGACAAAACCAAACAAACCATCAAAATCACGGTTGACGAGGGCGAACGCTTCCGTTGGGGCGACGTGCGCATAGAAGGCGACACCCGCGAAGTGCCGAAAGAAGAGCTGCAAAAACTGCTGACCATGAAGAAGGGCAAATGGTACGAACGCGCCCAAATGGTCAAATCGCTCGAAGCCATTCAAAACCGCATGGGTACGGCAGGCTACGCGTTCAGCGAAGTCAACGTTCAGCCAGTGCCTAATGCCGAGACTCAAACTGTCGATTTCGTCCTGAATGTCGAACCCGGCCGCAAAATTTATGTGAACGAAATCAACATTACCGGCAACAACAAAACCCGTGATGAAGTCGTGCGCCGCGAATTGCGTCAGATGGAATCCGCGCCTTACGACACTTCCAAGCTGCAACGTTCCAAAGAGCGTGTCGAGCTGCTGGGCTACTTTGACAACGTACAATTCGATGCCGTACCGGTTGCCAATACGCCCGACCAAGTCGATTTGAACATGAGCGTGAACGAGCGTTCTACCGGTTCGCTGGATATGAGCGCGGGCTGGGTTCAGGATACCGGCTTGGTCATGTCTGTGGGCGTTTCCCAAGACAACCTGTTCGGTACGGGCAAATCCGTTTCCCTGCGCGCCTCACGCAGTAAAACCACGCTGAACGGCTCGCTGTCGTTTACCGATCCGTATTTCACACCCGACGGCGTGAGCCTCGGTTACGATATTTACGGCAAGTCTTACGACCCGCGTAAAGCCTCTTCCAGCGCGAAACAATATAAAACCACCACCGCAGGCGCGGGCGTGCGCATGGGCATCCCCGTTACCGAATACGACCGCGTCAATTTGGGTCTGGCGGCGGAACACCTGACCGTGAATACCTACAAAGGCGCGCCTAAACGTTATGCCGACTTTATCAACCAATATGGTAAAGGCACGGACGGCGTGGGCAGCTTCAAAGGCTGGCTGTACAAAGGTACGATCGGCTGGGGACGCAATAAAACCGACAGCGCCTTGTGGCCGACCCGCGGTTACATGACCGGCATCAACGGTGAAATCGCCCTGCCGGGCAGCGACCTGCAATACTACACACTGACCCACAATCAAACTTGGTTCTTCCCGCTGACCAAAGACTTTACCCTGATGCTCGGCGGCGAAGTCGGCGTCGGCAACGGTTACGGCAAAACCAAAACTATGCCGTTCTTTGAAAACTTCTACGGCGGCGGCTTAGGCTCCGTACGCGGTTACGAGAGCGGCACGCTGGGTCCGAAAGTTTATGACGAATACGGCGAGAAAATCAGCTACGGCGGCAACAAAAAAGCCAACGTTTCCGCCGAGTTGCTGTTCCCGATGCCGGGCATCAAAGACTCCCGCTCCGTCCGTCTGAGTCTGTTTGCCGACGCGGGCAGCGTATGGGATGGCAAAACTTATAACGACAGCAGCAGCAATACCTACTACACCAACAATGCCGCTCAAAACCCATACGGCTTAGGCAAGACCCACAAATCGACCTTCAAGGAAGAGTTGCGCTACTCCGCCGGTGCGGCAGTAACCTGGCTCTCGCCGCTGGGTCCGATGAAGTTCAGCTACGCCTACCCGATCAAGAAAAAAGACAGCGACGAAATCCAACGCTTCCAGTTCCAATTGGGTACCACATTCTGACGTAGGCAGAAAAAGGTCGTCTGAAAACTGACATCCCTATGCGGTCAAACGTTTTCAGACGACCTGAAGGAAAAGGGGCAGGGCATTCTGCCTCTTTTTAAAAACAAACCGTCATCCCGCTGATTGGCGGGATACAAAATCAAGGAAATCCAGATGAACATCATTGCCAACGCCTTCCGCCTCGGCGGCGCGGCTTTATTGGGCTTCGGGTTGATGAACCAAGCTGCGGCGGCGGAAGCCGTACAGAAAATCGGCTTTATCAATACCGAGCGCGTTTATCTTGAGTCCAAGCAGGCGCAACGCATTCAGACGACCTTGGAAAAAGAATTCCGCAGCCGTCAGGACGCTTTGCAGAAATTGCAGCAAGAGGGCGAGAAGCTCGAAAAATCCCTGTCCGAAGGCAAATTGCAGGGCAAAGAGCGTGAAGCTGCGGCAAAACGCTGGGGCGAGCTGGTTCAGCAGTTCCGCAAGAAACAGGCGGAGCTGGCAGAAGACTACAACCTGCGCCGCAACGAAGAATTTGCCGCCCTCCAGCAAAACGCCAACCGCATCATCGTCGATCTTGCCAAACGCGAAGGCTACGATGTCATTTTGCAGGACGTGATTTACGTCAACGCGCGTTACGACATTACCGACAGCGTGATTAAAGCCCTGAATACGCGTTAATCGGAAGGCTGAACGAGATACAGCAAACCTGTTTTCAGACGACCTCTTTCAAGCGAAGGGTCGTCTGAAAATCCAATAAACGATATAATTACCTGTCTTATCACTCCTGCCGGCATACGTTTTAGGCAAACCGTTCTGTCCGACTGCTCCCGCCGTCCCTTTCAGACGACCTCATCCCAAAGCTTACGAAACATCATGACTTCAAAAACCTACACCCTGTCCCAAATCACAGCGCAGCTTGGCGGCGAATGGCGCGGCAAGGACATTTCCGTCGCCGCCGTGCGCCCGCTCGCAGACGCGCAGGCGGAACACATCAGCTTCCTCGCCAATCCGAAATACAAAGCCGAAGTCCACGACAGCAGCGCGGGTGCGGTCATCGTTTCTGCCAAAGCAGTGGACGAATTTGAAGGGCGCAACCTGATTGTCGCCGACGACCCCTATCTCTATTTCGCCAAAGTCGCCCGCCTGTTTTCGCCCATCGTCAAAGCGCGCGGCGGCATCCATCCGACCGCCGTCGTCGAGGAAAGTGCGACCGTTCCTGCAAGCTGCGAAATCGGCGCAAACGCCTACATCGGCGCGAACACCGTGCTTGGTGAAGGCTGCCGCATCTTGGCAAATGCCGTTGTCCAACACGATTGCAAACTGGGCGACGAAGTCGTCCTGCATCCCAACGCCGTCGTTTATTACGGCTGCACACTGGGCAACCGCGTCGAAATCCACAGCGGCGCAGTCATCGGCGCGGACGGATTCGGACTCGCCTTCGCCGGCGATTTATGGTTTAAAATCCCGCAAACCGGCGCGGTAACGCTGGGCGACGACGTAGAAATTGGTTCGAACACCAACATCGACCGCGGCGCGATGAGCGACACCACCGTCGGCAACGGCACCAAAATCGACAACCAAGTCCAAATCGGACACAACTGCAAAATCGGTTCGCACACCGTCATCGCCGCCAAAACCGGCATCTCAGGCAGCGTTACCATCGGCAGCTACTGCATCATCGGCGGTGGCGTCGGTACGGTCGGACACATCGAAATCGCCGACAAAACCACCATCGGCGGCGGCACGTCCGTGACCCACAGCATTACCGAAAGCGGCAAACACCTCGCCGGCATCTTCCCGATGTCCACCCATAAAGAATGGGCGCGCAACGCCGTTTACATCCACCGCCTGAGCGAAATGAACAAACGCCTCAAAACATTGGAAAACCGTCTGAGCGACAGCGAAAAAGACGAATAACCCCACAATCGGTTTACATGGCGGATGCGCTTTAAATCCCAACAAAGCGGCAAAGCCTGCCGTTTTAAAGCCCCCGCGATGAAACCGCCCAGCCAACCCCGAAATATCAAGGAATACGACGAACATGGACGTACAACTCCCCATCGAAGCCAAAGACATCCAAAAACTCATTCCCCACCGTTACCCGTTTTTGCAACTCGACCGCATCACCGCCTTCGAGTCCATGAAAACCCTGACCGCGATTAAAAACGTCACCATGAACGAGCCGCAGTTCCAAGGCCATTTCCCCGACCTGCCCGTCATGCCCGGCGTACTCATCATCGAAGCCATGGCGCAAGCCTGCGGCACACTCGCCATCCTCAGCGAAGGCGGCCGCAAAGAAAACGAATTCTTCTTCTTCGCCGGCATAGACGAAGCCCGCTTCAAACGCCAAGTCATCCCCGGCGACCAACTCGTTTTCGAAGTCGAGCTGCTGACCAACAAACGCGGCATCGGCAAATTCAGCGCCGTCGCCAAAGTGGACGGACAAGTCGCCGTCGAAGCCATCATCATGTGTGCCAAACGCGTGGTTTGAGTGTTCAGAAAAAGGTCGTCTGAAAGTTTCAGACGACCTGTTGCCGTCGCGCATCTTCGCGGCAACACGACAGGAAAGGAAAAACATGACCCTCATCCACCCGACCGCCGTCATTGACCCCAAAGCCGAACTTGACTCCAGTGTCAAAGTCGGCGCGTACACCGTCATCGGCCCCAACGTCCAAATCGGCGCGAACACCGAAATCGGTCCGCATACCGTCATCAACGGACACACCACCATCGGCGAAAACAACCGTATTTTCCAATTTGCCAGCCTCGGCGAAATTCCGCAGGACAAAAAATACCGCGACGAGCCGACCAAGCTGATTATCGGCAACGGCAACACCATCCGCGAATTCACCACCTTCAACCTCGGCACGGTAACCGGCATCGGTGAAACCCGCGTCGGCGACGACAACTGGATTATGGCGTACTGCCACCTCGCGCACGACTGCGTCATTGGCAACCACACCATCTTCGCCAACAACGCCTCCCTCGCCGGACACGTTACCATCGGCGACTACGTCGTCTTGGGCGGCTACACGCTGGTGTTCCAGTTCTGCCAAATCGGCGACTACGCCATGACCGCCTTTGCCGCAGGCGTACACAAAGACGTACCGCCGTACTTCATGGCGGCAGGCTACCGCGCAGAACCCGCAGGCATCAACAGCGAAGGCATGCGCCGCAACGGCTTCACCGCCGAGCAGATCGCCGCCGTCAAAGATGTGTATAAAACCATCTACCACCGCGGCATCCCGTTTGAAGAAGCCAAAGCCGACATCCTCCGCCGCGCCGAAACGCAGGCCGAGTTGGCGGTGTTCAAAGACTTCTTCGCCCAATCCACGCGCGGGATTATCCGCTGAAGACGGAATCTGCCTGAAGGTCGGCGGATTCGCATTTGAAGTGCAACTTTCCATAACAGAAAAAGGCCAGTATGCGGTAGCATACGGCCTTTCCTGCAAGAAAGATTGCCATGGGCTACACACAACTGACCCAAGACGAACGATACCATATCCAATACCTGTCCCGCTACTGCACCATCGCCGAAATCGCCAAACAGCTCAACCGCCACAAAAGCACCATCAGCCGCGAAATCAAGCGGCACTGCATCCAAGGACAGCAATACAGCGCCGAAAAAGCACAGAAGCAAAGCCGGCTGACCAAACAGCACCGGCGAAAACCCTATAAGCTCGATTCGCAGCTGGTTCAACACATCGACACCCTTATCCACCGCAAACTCAGTCCCGAACAAGTATGCGCTTACTTACGCAAACACCACGGGATCACACTCCATCACAGCACCATTTACCGCTACCTTCGCCAAGACAAAAGCAACGGCGGCACTTTGTGGCAACACCTCAGAATATGCAGCAAACCCTACCGCAAACGCTACGGCAGCACATGGACCAGAGGCAAAGTGCCCGACCGCGTCGGCATAGAGAACCGACCTGCTATCGTCGACCGGAAAACCCGCATCGGCGATTGGGAGGCCGACACCATCGTCGGCAAAAATCAGAAAAGCGCGTTATTGACCTTGGTCGAACGCACTACCCGCTACACCATCATCTGCAAATTAAAGAACTTAAAAGCCGAAGACACTGCCCGGGCGGCCATTAGGGTATTAAAGGCATATAAAGCCAGAGTCCACACCATCACCATGGATAACGGCAAAGAGTTCTACCAACACACCAAAATAGCCAAAGCATTGAAGGCGAAAACCTATTTTTGCCGCCCTTACCATTCTTGGGAGAAAGGGCTGAATGAGAACACCAATGGACTCATCCGGCAATATTTCCCCAAACAAACCGATTTCCGAAACATCAGCGATCGGGAGATACGCAGGGTTCAAGATGAGTTGAACCACCGGCCGAGAAAAACACTTGGCTACGAAACGCCAAGTGTTTTATTCTTGAATCTGTTCCAACCACTGGTACCCTAGTGTTGCACTTGAAATCCGAATCCAAGGTCGTCTGAAAACCTGACCGCTTTAACGACGGTTTTTTGATCCGACAAACCTTACCAAGATCGTCTGAAAAGTTTGCAGGTTTGCCGTTTCAGACGACGTTGTTTTCGTAACATTTGCCTTGTCCTTTCCACGTTTGGCGTGGGAATGGCGGTGGCGCAAGATTCTGTCTTCCATCTAATCGAAAAGGTCGTCTGAAAACTGGGAAACCAAGTTTCAGACGACCTTTTGATTTGTTGGCACGATGTTGATCATGCGTATTTTAGGAACAGATGATTTTGGGCGCGGCATTTTTTAAATGAACCAAGTGCCTGCTGTTCCGCCCGCTTTAGTGGACGTGGCTGCTTTCTACGCCGCCTTTGATTTCACCATAGACTTGTGCAGAGCTGCCTTGTCCGGATTGGGCGGCGCAGGCGTTGAGGAGCAGGAGAGCGGTGGTGAGGAAGAAGAATTTTTTCATGCGGGTTTCCTTTGGTTGGATGGGAGGGGAGGTCGTCTGAAACCCAATAATATAGTGGGAGACCTTTGCAAAAATAGTCTATTAACGAAATTTTACGCATAAAAATGCTCCAAAAAAATTTTCAATTGACTAAAACCTTCCTAATATTGAGCAAAAAGTAGGAAAAATCAGAAAGGTTTTGAATTTTGAAAATGAGATTGAGCATAAAATTTTAGTAACCTATGTTATTGCAAAGGTCTCAGTGGATTAACTTTAAACCAGTACGGCGTTGCCTCGCCTTAGCTCAAAGAGAACGATTCTCTAAGGTGCTGAAGCACCAAGTGAATCGGTTCCGTACTATCTGTACTGTCTGCGGCTTCGTCGCCTTGTCCTGATTTAAATTTAATCCACTATACAATAGGGTTGATCTACTCGTTTTTTGATACGGACTCTGCCGTCATTCCCGCGCGTGGGTATGACGGGATGGCGGGGTCTTATTGGAATCCGCCCTACATTGCAAAGATGAAAACAAAAGTCGTCTGAAATCCCCATCAACCACTTTCAGACGACCTTTATCCAGATTAAGGAATCACATCATGTCCCTTCCCGTATTAGCAGTTGCCTCCGGCGAGCCTGCCGGTATCGGTCCCGATATTTGTTTGGATTTGGCGTTTGCCGAGTTGCTGTGCCGCCCCGTCGTTTTGGGCGACAAAGGCCTATTGGCGCAGCGGGCGGAGATGTTGGGTAAAAACGTTGTCTTGCGGGATTTTGTATCAGGTAATGCCGATAAAGTCCCGTTGTGCCATGGGGAATTGGAAGTTTTGCATATTCCGCTTGCCGCTCCTTGCGAAGCAGGCAGGCTCAATCCCGCCAATGCGCGTTATGTCTTGCAACTGCTGGACACGGCATATCAAGGCATTACCGAAGGCATATTCGACGGCATGGTAACCGCGCCGCTGCACAAAGGCATCATTAATGATGCAGGTGCGGCTGGAGGATTCTTTAGCGGACATACCGAATACCTCGCCGAAAAAAGTCAGACGGAACAAGTCGTCATGATGTTGGCAGGCGACGGGCTGCGCGTCGCTTTGGTTACGACCCATTTACCGCTGCGCGCGGTCGCCGATGCCGTAACACAGCCGCTCGTCGAGTCTGTCGTCCGTATTTTGAACGCCGATTTGCGCGACAAATTCGGCATTGCCCAACCGCATATCCTGGTTACCGGATTGAATCCGCACGCGGGCGAGGGCGGACATTTGGGACACGAAGAAGCCGACATCATCATCCCTGCGCTGGCCCGCCTCAAAAGCGAAGGCATACACGCCAGCGGCCCATATCCCGCAGACACGGTGTTTCAGCCGTTTTTGCTGAAAGATGCCGATGCCGTTTTGGCGATGTATCACGATCAAGGTCTGCCGACGTTGAAATATGCTGGTTTCGGACAAGGCGTCAACATTACGCTCGGACTGCCATTTATCCGTACCTCCGTTGACCACGGTACCGCGCTGGATTTGGCGGGAACAGGCAAAGCCGCCTCCGGCAGCCTGATTGAAGCAGTCCGCACCGCTTTGGAAATGGCGGCAGAAATCCGCAAAAAACAGCGTTAAACAAGACGGAATGCCGTTAAAAAGGTCGTCTGAAACCCGATTCCGTTTCAGACGACCTTTTTATTCAAATCCCGTTATTCGTATTTTTCGCAACGGATGGCAGAATCTTCGCAGAACATCGCTGAAGTTTCCGCATTGCAGGCACGGCGGACGGCGCGGCGCGCTTCCCATTCGTTTTTCCCCGAGGCCTCAAACAACTTTTGGAACGGCTTGACGCTGCACACATAAATACGGTTCGGGTTGCGCGAACCCGATAAGATAATGCGTTCCAAACTGGCGACGCGGGCTTCCAAAACCTCGATTCTTTCCTTCAATTCGGCAACCGAAGCCGCATTGGCCGCAGGCAAAACAACGGCAAGCAACAGGGCAAAGAAAGATTTTTTCATGGTATATCTCTAGGGCAGTTAAAAAAACGGCATATTGTATAGCAAGTTCACTTTAAATCGGCGCAGCATTACCTTGTTTTGTCTTGATTTAAAGAAAATTCGCTATAAAACGTCCCTGCCCGCCACCGCCTCCTTTTCAGATGACCTTATACCCATTTCAAGCAAAAAACGTTAAAATTCCGCCATTAATCCATCCGACAGCAGCAAAAACATGAGCGCACAAATCCTCGCCGTCGCCAACCAAAAAGGCGGCGTCGGCAAAACCACCACCACCGTCAACCTCGCGGCATCGCTCGCCTCCAAAGGCAAACGCGTCCTCGTCATCGACCTCGATCCGCAAGGCAACGCCACCACAGGCAGCGGCATAGACAAAGCCCGCCTCGAAGAAGGCGTGTACCAAGTCGTATTGGGCGATACCGACATCAAAACCGCCGTCGTCCGCAGCGGGGACGGCAGCTACGACGTACTCGGCGCAAACCGCGCGCTTGCCGGTGCCGAAATCGAGCTGGTGCAAGAAATCGCCCGTGAAATCCGCCTCAAAAACGCCCTGCAAACCGTCGAAAACGACTACGACTTCGTCCTCATCGACTGCCCCCCTTCGCTGACCCTGCTCACGCTCAACGGACTCGTCGCCGCCAACGGCGTCATCGTCCCCATGTTGTGCGAATACTATGCCCTCGAAGGCATCTCCGACCTCATCGCCACCGTGCGCAAAATCCGTCAGGCAATTAACCCGCGCCTCGACATCACCGGCATCGTCCGCACCCTCTACGACAGCCGCAGCCGCCTCGTCGTCGAAGTCAGCGAACAGCTTTTCCAACATTTCGGCAACCTGATGTTCCAAACCGTCATCCCCCGCAACGTCCGCCTCGCCGAAGCCCCCAGCCACGGCATGCCCGCACTCGCCTACGACGCCAACGCCAAAGGCACCAAAGCCTACCTCGCCTTGGCGGAAGAACTGTTGGAACGTACTAAAGGTTGAGTTAGCCTGAAAGATAAAGTCTGGAAGATATAGTGGATTAACTTTAAACCAGTACGGCGTTGCCTCGCCTTGCCGTACTATCTGTACTGTCTGCGGCTTCGTCGCCTTGTCCTGATTTAAATTTAATCCACTATAACGCTAAAAGGTCGTCTGAAAACTTGATTTCCAAGTTTTCAGACGACCTTTTTGCTTTGAAAGCGGGATGGTTTGACAGATTAGGGTTTGCCGGTGGCAGGGCTGATGGTCAGGATTTCGTAGCCGGTTTCTGTCACTAAAACTTCATGTTCCCATTGGGCGGAGAGGGAGCGGTCTTTGGTTACAACTGTCCAGCCGTCGTTTAGGATGCGCAGGTGGCGTTTGCCTTGGTTGATCATCGGCTCGATGGTGAAAATCATGCCGGGCTTCAGGACGACGCCTTGTCCTTTCCTGCCGTAGTGCAGAACTTGCGGGGCTTCGTGGAAACCGCGTCCGATGCCGTGGCCGCAAAATTCTTGTACGACGGAGTAGCCTGCGTTTTCGGCAACTTGTTGGCAAGCATAGCCGATGTCGCCCAAGGTCGCGCCGGGTTTGACGGCGGCGATGCCCGCCATCATGGATTCGTGGGTGATGTCAATCAGGCGCTGGGCGATGGGGGAGACTTTGCCGACGGTAAACATACGGCTTGAGTCGCCGTGGAAGCCGTCTTTTTTGATGGTCAGGTCGATGTTGATGATGTCGCCTTCTTTGAGCGGCTTGTCGTCGGGAATGCCGTGGCAGATGACGTGGTTGACGGAGGTGCAGCAGGATTTGGGGTAGGGCGGGTTGCCGTAGTGCAAAGGAGCGGGATAGCCGCCTTGGACGTTGACATGGTAGTCGTAAACGAGTTTGTCGATTTCGTTGGTGGTTACGCCGGGTTTGACGAATTGTCCGATGTAGTCGAGGGCTTCGGCGACGAGTTTGCCCAGTTCGCGCATTTTCTCGATTTCTTCGGGGGTTTTGATGATGATTTCGTTCATGTTGTTTCCTTGATGGTTTCAGACGACCTTGTTGCGGCACAAAGGTCGTCTGAAAGGGAAGAGGATGCAGATTACGGATAAGGCGGCCGCAGGCCGGCGGGTTGTCTGGTTAAAACAGATTGTCCATGACATCTTTGGACTGAGGTTTGGGCTGAACCGGTTTAGGTTGAGCGGGTTTAGGCTGAGCCGGCTTGGGAGCGGGTTGCGGTGCGGGTTTGGATTCGCCCTTCGTTTCGTGAACTTCGGTTTTGGCAGGCTGGGCAGGGGCTTGGGCCTGTGGCTGATCCGCAGGGGTACTTTGGGCAGGTTTGGCTTTGGTTTCCGCTGTTTCTGTCTGCGCGGGCGGTATTTGGTCGTGCTGGTCGTTGTTTTTATCTTTATTTTTCTTATTGTCAGGCTGTGCTTTGGCACGACGGTTTTCGGATTGGTTTTGTGGCGGAATAACGGGGTTTTGAGAAGCGGTTTTTTCTTGTTCGTTTGTTTCGTCTTCAGAGCCTACTATGATTTTTTTCGGTTCGACGGTGCCGTTCGGACGCCAAACTTCCACACCTTCGTCTTTGGGCGCGGTTTGGGCGGATTGGGTGTTGCTGGTGTCGGGTTTGGTATTGAGCGTACCGATAACGCCAACAATCAGTGCGCCGACGGCAATGATGGAAATGACGAAAGCGGCGCGGATAAGGTGTTTAGGTTTGAGTTGGAAAGATTCGTTTTGTTTTTTGGACATAGATCGATGTGTGAAAAGGTGGATGGGGACGGGCGGGATGTTGTTCCCGCCCTTTGGATTAAGGCTGCGTTATTCGGGTTGGGTGTAGTTTTGATACAGGGTAACGACTTTTTGTACGCCGACGGTGGTGCTGACGCGGCGGGTTACCTGCTCTTGCTCTTCAGGTGTCAGTACGCCCATGACGTAAGTAACGTTGCCGTAAGTTACGATTTTGACACGAGCCTGTGTGGCGGGTTTGAGGCCTAAAAGGGCGGTGCGGACTTTGGATGTACCCCATGTGTCGTTGGTTACGTCGCCGAATGTGCGTTCTTGGGAGGCAACGGTGATGTAGTTGTACACGCCTTCGGCGGCTTGCTCGGCGCGGGCGATTTGTTCGACGAATTGTTTTTCGCCTTCAGTGGCAACTTGTCCGAGCAGCAGCAGGTGGCGGTTGTAGCCGACGACGTTGAGTTTGGGGGTGTAACCCTGCGCTTGGTTGTTTTGGCGCAGGTAGGAGCGGGCGGTGGTTTCGACGCGTACCGCCATTACGTTGTCGTCGGTTTGCGCGCCTGTGGTGCGGCGGTCGACGGCGGATTTGGTGCCGACTGCCGCGCCGCCGAGGAGTACGCCGACACAGCCGCTGAGTGTCAGGCTGAGGAGGAGGGCGGTCAGAACGGGTGCGGTATGGCGTTTGATGTTCATATTTTTTCCTTGATGATGAGTTCGGCGGATATGTTTCAGACGACCTTTAAAAGAGGTCGTCTGAAAAAAGGCTTACATTCCTTCAAGCAACATGGAGTCGATGCAGTCGCACATGGCGTGTATCAGCAGGATATGGTTTTCCTGAATGCGGGCGGTGCGCGGGTAGGGGACGTTGAGCAGTACGTCGGTGTCTTTGAGCATGGCGGCGATTTTGCCGCCGTCGCGGCCGGTCATGGCGATGACGTGCATATCGCGTTCGTGTGCCGCTTTGATGGCTTCGATAACGTTGGCGGAGTTGCCGGAGGTGGAAATGCCGACCAAAACGTCGCCGGCACGTCCGAGCGCGCGCACTTGTTTGCTGAATACATGATCAAAGCCGTAGTCGTTGCCGATGGCGGTCAGCGCGGAAGTGTCCGTCGTCAGCGCGACGGCGGCAAGTTCCATGCGCTCTTTTTCAAAGCGTCCGGTCATTTCGGCGGCGAAGTGCTGCGCGTCGGCAGCCGAACCGCCGTTGCCGCAGGCTAAAATTTTGCCGTCGTTCATCAGGCATTGCAGCATCAATTCCGCTGCTTGAGCAGTCGGCTCGACCAATACTTTTTCGGCTTCCTGTTTGGCAAGGATGCTTTCGGCGAAATGGGCGGCAACGCGCTCTTGTAATGTCGTCATATCGTCAACCTGTAATATTCTTTATCCATTCGGGCGGGCGGTTTCCTTCTATCAGCACCGCATCGATGCGGCACGCGCTATCCGTCATGCCGTTTTGTTGCAGATAATACTCCGCAGACCGTTGCAGTTTCAATAACTTAGACGGCGAAATACTGTATGCGGCACCGCCGAAACCCTGATTTTTGCGGTATTTTACTTCAACAAACAGAATCATGTTACCGTTTTTGACAATCAAATCGATTTCGCCGTAAGCGCAGTGCCAGTTGCGCGCCACGAGTTTGCAGCCTTGCGAAAGAAGAAACGCCAGCGCGGCATCTTCGCCCGCCACCCCTTGTTTGTGGTTCAGACGCATGGAAGTTTACCCCGTATAATATCGTTATATTGTTTTCAGACGACCTGATAAAGCCATGTTTCAAAAACACCTTCAAAAAGCCGCCGACAGTATTGAAAAACGGACATTATACGTTGTCGCCACGCCCATCGGCAATTTGGCGGATATCACCCTGCGCGCACTCGCCGTCCTGCAAAAAGCCGACATTATCTGCGCCGAAGATACGCGCGTTACCGCACAGCTTCTGAGCGCATACGGCATACAGGGCAAACTCGTCAGCGTGCGCGAGCATAACGAACAGCAAATGGCGGACAAAATCATCAACCATCTTTCAGACGACCTCACTGTCGCACAAGTTTCCGACGCAGGTACGCCCGCCGTCTGCGATCCGGGTGCGAAACTTGCCCGCCGCGTGCGCGAGGCAGGGTTCAAGGTCGTCCCCGTTGTCGGCGCGAGCGCGGTCATGGGTGCATTGAGCGTCGCAGGCGTTATCGAACCCAATTTCTACTTCAACGGCTTTCTGCCGCCAAAATCCGGCGAACGGCAGAAGCTGCTTGCTAAATGGGCGCAGGCTGATTTCCCCGTTGTGATGTTTGAAACCCCGCACCGCATCGAAGCCACCCTTGCCGACATGGCGGCTCTCTTCCCCGAACGCAGCCTGACCCTGGCCCGAGAAATCACCAAAACCTTCGAAACCTTCCTCAGCGGCACGGTTACTGAAATTCAGACGACCCTGAAAAACGACGGCAATCAGGCGCGCGGCGAAATGGTTCTCATCCTCCATCCTGCGCCCCGTGAAAAACACGATACCTTGCCCGATGCCGCCCAAAACGTTATGAAAATCCTCGCTGCCGAACTGCCTACCAAACAGGCCGCCGAACTTGCCGCCAAAATTACCGGCGAAGGCAAAAAAGCCTTGTATGATTTGGCGTTGGAGTGGAAACGGGTTTCAGACGACGTTTGAAGGTGGGGGTCGTCTGAAAGGACTCGGTGCCGTTTGATTGAACCCAAGATATAGGAGCAGAAAAACGATGTTTACCGTACAACGCATTTATCGTTACCTCCCCGCAGACGGACAAACCGCCGTCTTTATCGACCGCCTTTATCCGCGCGGGGTGACGAAGAAAAAGTTTGCCTCCGTCCTCTGGCTCAAAGACATTACGCCGAGTGCCGCCCTGCGCCGTTGGTATCATGAAAACCCGGAGCAGAATTTCGACGGCTTCGTTACGCGCTATCACGAAGAATTGCAGGGCGGGGTGCAACAGCGCGCCGTGTCCCGCCTGCTTGAGTTGGAGAAGCAAAACGGCAGGGTATGGCTGCTGACCGCCGTCAAGAATCCGCAGCGTTCCCATGTTTCGGCGTTGGCCCAGTTTTTAGGTGCGGCGTTTGAGTATCGGGAATAGGATGGATTTGTCCGAACCTGTTTTTCAGACGACCTTTGCCGCTATCGGTTACAATCCGTTTTTTTTTTCCTTAAACCAATATTCCAAAGCACAAAATTATGCTGAAAATCATCTCCGCCAACGTCAACGGCATCCGCTCCGCCTACAAAAAAGGATTTTACGAATACATCGCCGCATCGGGCGCGGACATTGTCTGCGTGCAGGAACTCAAAGCGCAGGAAGCCGATTTGTCCGACGAAATGAAAAATCCGCACGGGATGCACGGCCATTGGCATTGCGCCGAAAAACGCGGTTACAGCGGCGTGGCGGTGTACAGCAAACGCGCGCCTGACAATGTGCAAATCGGTATGGGCATTGAAGAATTCGACAGGGAAGGGCGGTTTGTGCGCTGCGATTTCAGCAAGCTGTCGGTGATTTCGCTTTATCTGCCCAGCGGCACCAGCGCGCCGGAGCGGCAAGAATTGAAATACCGTTTTTTAGACGCGTTCTATCCCATGCTTGAAGCCATGAAGGCGGAGGGGCGCGACATCGTCGTCTGCGGCGACTGGAACATCGCCCACCAAAACATCGACCTGAAAAACTGGAAAGGCAATCAGAAAAACTCAGGCTTCCTGCCGGAAGAACGCGAATGGATAGGCAAAGTCATCCATACGCTCGGCTGGACGGATATGTGGCGCACGCTCTATCCCGACGATCCGGGCTACACTTGGTGGAGCAACCGCGGGCAGGCGTATGCGAAAGATGTCGGGTGGCGCATCGACTATCAGATGGTTACGCCCGAACTCGCCGCCAAAGCGGTGTCCGCACATGTTTATAAAGACGAGAAATTTTCCGACCATGCACCTTTGGTCGTGGAGTACGACTATGCTGCCCAATAAAGTTTTCGGCAAATACGATTGGAATGTGAACGGTAAAACCGGCATAGGTGCGGCATGGGTGGTCGCCGCGTTTGTACTGCCTATGCTGGTGTGGACGATATTCATGCTGGCGCGGATGTCCGGCTGGGTTGAAATGACCCGCGCCAATCCGCTTTGGGCGGTGGTGTGGCTGCTGTTTTCACTGCCCTGCCTCATGATTGCCGCCAAGTGTTTCGGCTGGAAAGGCTGGCGGTTGATTGCCAACATCCTGATCTGCCTCGCCACCTGTGCCATCTTAAGCGTCCCTGCCGCACTCTTGATTACCTTTACGCTCAAAGATTTGCTCAAATAGGTCGTCTGAAATGCGAACTTTCGAACTCGAAGACCTGACGCTTTTCTTGATACGCGACGCGGACGAAGCGGAAATGTGGATAGACCGCTGGGCGGTCAGCTATCCCGTCGTCCAAACCGCTGCCGCTTCCGCCAGCCAAAGCGTCGCCCAATGGCAGGCAAATATTAAAACAGCGTTTGAAGGCATCAGCGGCGAACACATCGCCGTCGTCGCCCACGGCGCAGGCGTATCCGCCTTTTTGGCTTGGCTCTACCAAACCGACATCCTGACGCAGAAAAAAATCGTCAACATCATCCTCGTCTCGCCGCGCCCCGAAGCATTCCCCGACGATGAAATACACACCCTCCGGCGCGTCCGTTGCCCCTGCCGCACCGCGCTTGTCATCGCCGAACAAAACGGCACGCCGCGCAACTGGGCGGAAGAGCGGGCAAACCTGTGGAACGCCCGCCTCCTCCTGTCGCCGCACTCCGGCACGCTCAACGGCGCACTCGGCGGCTGGCAATGGGGCATGAAGCTGATACAGGAAATGCTCTTGAGTTGAGTAAAACGCTTGTAAGGATTAAAGAAGAAAAGGTCGTCTGAAACCGGAAATCAGGTTTCAGACGACCTTTTTGTTACGTTAAAGTGAAATGAAAAGTCTGTGCCGTCATGCCTGCGCAGCCGCCTTTGCGTAAGCGGGTAGGGAATGACAGTTTCAATATTTTTCCATCTTAATCTTTATTTATGAAAATAATAACTATTCTCTTTTGTGGAAATATGTGTTAGCCTGATGGCATTACATTCACTGAAGAACCGATTTTCATGCTTGATATTGCCTTGCCCAACCTTATCACCGCCTTCGGCATCGCCCTTGCCGCCGGATTGTTTACCGTATTGGGCAGCGGGCTGGTGATGTTTTCTAAAACGCCCAACCCGCGCGTATTGTCGTTCGGATTGGCGTTCGCGGGCGGGGCGATGGTGTATGTGTCGCTGACGGAGATTTTCAACAAATCCAGCGAAGCCTTCGGGCAGGTTTACGATAAAGACAAAGCCTTCGCCGCCGCGACGCTGGCTTTTCTGGCAGGCATGGGGGCGATTGCGCTAATTGACCGCCTTGTGCCGAACCCGCATGAAACGCTCGACCCGCACGACCCCGCCTTTCAGGAAAACAAACGCCGCCACATCGCCCGCGTCGGCATGATGGCGGCGTTTGCGATTACCGCGCACAATTTTCCCGAAGGTTTGGCAACGTTTTTCGCCACGCTGGAAAATCCCGCCGTCGGGATGCCGCTGGCGCTCGCGATTGCGATACACAATATTCCCGAAGGCATTTCCATTGCCGCGCCCGTTTATTTCGCCACCCGCAACCGCAAAAAAACCGTCCTCGCCTGTCTCGCTTCAGGACTGGCCGAACCCTTGGGCGCGGTTTTGGGCTACACCATGCTCAAGCCGTTTTTATCGCCTTTCGTGTTCGGCGCGGTGTTCGGCGTAATTGCGGGTGTGATGGTGTTCCTTGCGTTGGACGAATTGCTGCCCGCTGCCAAGCGTTATTCCGACGGGCACGAAACCGTTTACGGCTTGACGTCCGGCATGGCAGTGATTGCCTTGAGTTTGGTGTTGTTCCATTTTTGATTCCGCTTCAGGCTGATGCTTTGAAGCGATTGTTCTATAATTGCCGTTGTTTTCGATTTTGGAACGGCATGATGTATCTCGAACAGGAAAAACCTTATCGGCCTTTGCTGACGGCATTGATTTTTGCCGCATTGCCGCTGGCGTTATTGATTCATGATGTTTTCTCCATGATAGCGGGCGGCGGCGGATTGCTGTTTGGTCGGCAGGATGGCGGATGGTCCGTGGCGAAAGGCTGGAACGATTCGGCAGTGTGGCTGGTTGCAGGCGTGTTTTTCTTTTTTAACCTCCTGATTGCTGCCGTTTTGGTCAAAGCGGCTTTGAAAAAAATGTTGCGCAGATATGCCCGCCATGCGCTGTTTCTCGCCGGCATGGCAGCTTGTGCGGCTGCCGCCGTTTGCTTGATGCTGGAGGCAGTTTTAGGCAGTACCGCATTGGGAGGGATGCGTAACGGCGGGATATTGTGTTACACGGTGGGCGTGTGGATGATTGCAATGATGACCTTGCCGAAACAGCTGACACGCGCCATCGTCCAGCCGATTGCCTTTTATCCGAGAAAACGCTAGGCAGCGTTTTGGGACCGAATAGCTAAAAATACGCATTGGAATATGGTTCTATTGCGTATTTTTTGTGCAAAATATTATGATAAATTGATAATTACGGGTGCAATATTCCTGTTTGGATTGTTTATTTTTGTAAAATATTGCTGATGCTTAAAATATATATTTCTGATTTATAAAGAAAAATGTGTTGAAATTATTTGACTTGGAAATATTTTTGCAAATTATCAAGAATCTGACAAAACTTCTTTCGAATATACTGTCTAAACATTCAGTATAGATAGTTTTCTATCGCGCAGCCGATTGTCATTCGTGTAACGATTGGTCTGTGTTGAAAGCTTCCGCATCCCGATGCTGAGAAGCAGATTCTTGCTTATCAACAAACAATACAGAAGAAAAAGGAATTTTCATGAAGTCGTTTGAGAAAATTGACAACATCCGCGATATCCGCAAAAAACTCGGTTTGAACCAAATGGACTTTTGGAGCCGTATCGGCGTAACCCAATCCGGTGGTTCACGTTACGAATCCGGCCGCAATATGCCCGAACCTGTACGCGAGCTGCTGCGCTTGGTGCACATCGAACGCGTTGACTTGGCAAAAGTAAACCGCGACGATTTGGCGATTGCCTCCCTGCTGAAAAACCGCGACCCTGAGTTGTACGCTTCCCTGAAAAAAGAAGCCAAATCCGACAAAGGCAAATAAGCCCGTTTCGATTTGTTTCAAAAAGGTCGTCTGAAACGATATTCCGTTTCAGACGACCTTTTTGCGCTATAATCCGCAATTATTTTTTTAAACAGACGTTTGCCCGCAAACCCTTTTACAGACAGCATTTTTTACCATGTTAGACAAATACAATCCCGCCGAAATCGAATCCAAACACTATCAAAACTGGGAAACCCAAGGTTATTTCCAGCCCGATATGGATTTGACCAAACCGTCTTTTTCCATCCAGCTGCCGCCGCCCAACGTAACCGGCACGCTGCACATGGGCCATGCCTTCAACCAAACCATTATGGACGGTTTGACCCGCTACTACCGCATGAAAGGCTGCAACACCGCCTGGATTCCGGGCACCGACCACGCGGGCATCGCCACGCAAATCGTGGTTGAGCGCCAGCTTGCCGCGCAAAACGTGTCCCGTCATGACTTGGGTCGTGAAAAATTCTTGGAAAAAGTGTGGGAATGGAAAGAAGTTTCCGGCGGCACGATTACCCAACAAATGCGCCGCGTGGGCTGCTCTGCCGACTGGACGCGCGAGTATTTCACGATGGACGACGTGCGCGCCGAAACCGTGACCGAAGTGTTCGTACGCCTGTATGAACAGGGCTTGATTTATCGCGGCAAACGCTTGGTAAACTGGGATCCGGTTTTGGGTACGGCGGTATCGGATTTGGAAGTGGAAAGCGTGGAAGAACAAGGCTCTATGTGGCACATCCGCTATCCGCTGGCGGACAATCCCGCCGAAGCCGTTATCGTGGCGACCACCCGTCCCGAAACGCTGCTGGGCGACGTTGCCGTTGCCGTCAATCCTGAAGACGAACGTTATACCCATTTGATCGGCAAAGAATTGATCCTGCCGCTGACCGGCCGCACCATCCCCGTGATTGCCGACGAATACGTTGAAAAAGACTTCGGCACCGGCTGCGTGAAAATCACGCCTGCGCACGACTTCAACGACTACGAAGTCGGCAAACGCCACGACACGCGCTTGGTTAATGTGTTCGATTTAGAAGCCAAAGTGCTGGCAAACGCCGAAGTGTTCAACTTCAAAGGCGAAGCGCAACAAGGCTTTGCCCTGCCTGAAAAATACGCAAGCTTAGACCGCTTTGCCGCGCGCAAACAAATGGTTGCCGATTTGCAGGAACAAGGCTTCTTGGTCGAAATCAAAGCGCACACGCTGATGACGCCGAAAGGCGACCGCACCGGCTCAGTGATTGAGCCGATGCTGACCAGCCAATGGTTTGTCGCCATGTCCGCCACCCCAAACGGAGGCGAGCCTGACAGCGAGTTCAAAGGTTTGAGCCTGGCCGACAAAGCCAAAAAAGCCGTTGATAGCGGCGCGGTATGTTTTATCCCTGAAAACTGGGTCAATACCTACAACCAATGGATGAACAACATCCAAGACTGGTGTATTTCGCGCCAACTGTGGTGGGGCCATCAAATCCCTGCGTGGTATGACAACGAAGGCAATGTGTACGTCGCCCGCAATCAGGAAGAAGCCGAAAAACAAGCCGGCAAAACAGGCTTGACCCGCGAAGAAGACGTATTGGATACATGGTTCTCCTCCGCGCTCGTGCCGTTCTCCACGCTCGGCTGGCCGTCTGAAACCGACGAACTCAAAGCCTTCCTGCCGTCCAACGTCTTGGTTACCGGCTACGAAATCATCTTCTTCTGGGTGGCGCGCATGATTATGATGACCACCCACTTCACCGGCAAAGTACCGTTTAAAGACGTGTACATCCACGGCATCGTGCGCGACCACGAAGGCAAAAAAATGTCCAAATCCGAAGGCAACGTCATCGACCCTGTCGATTTGATTGACGGCATCGACTTGGACAAGCTGCTGGTAAAACGTACGACCGGCCTGCGCAAACCCGAAACCGCGCCGAAAGTGGAAGAAGCCACGAAAAAACTCTTCCCCGAAGGCATCCCCAGCATGGGCGCGGACGCATTGCGCTTCACCATGGCGAGCTACGCCAGCTTGGGGCGCAGCGTCAACTTCGACTTCAAACGCGCCGAAGGCTACCGCAACTTCTGCAACAAAATCTGGAACGCTACCAACTTTGTCTTGATGAACACCGAAAACCAAGACTGCGGTTACGGCGCAACCGCCACCGAACCGCGCGGCTACTCCTTCCCCGATATGTGGATCATAGGTCGTCTGAATCAGACCATCGAACAGGTTACGCAAGCCTATGAAACCTACCGCTTTGATTTGGCTGCGGAAACCCTGTACAGCTTCGTGTGGAACGACTATTGCGACTGGTATCTGGAACTCGCCAAAGTACAGCTCCAAACCGGCTGCGCCAGCCGCCAACGCGCCACACGCCATACCTTATTGCGCGTACTCGAAGCCGCCCTGCGCCTGCTGCATCCGATTATCCCGTTCATCACCGAAGAACTCTGGCAAACCGTCGCCCCCATGTGCGACGCGAAAACCGCCGACAGCATCATGCTCGCCCGTTTCCCCGAAGCCGACCGCGAACAAATTGTTCAGACGACCTTCGAGCAAATGACCGTGTTGCAGGATTTGATCGGCGCCGTCCGCAACCTACGCGGCGAAATGGGCATCCAGCCCAACGTAAAAGCCCCGCTGTTTGTCGAAAGCACGGACGACCTGGCGGACTACCTCAAATACCTGCCGATGATGACCCGACTGACCGAAGCACAGCAAGTCGCCGCCCTGCCCGAAAGCGAAGACGCCCCCGTCGCCGTCTGCAACGGCGCGCGCCTGATGCTGAAAGTCGAAATCGACAAAGCCGCCGAAACCGCCCGCTTGAGCAAAGAAGCCGAGAAGCTGCAAAAAGCCTTGGACAAACTCAACGCCAAACTCTCCAAACCCGGCTACACCGAAAAAGCCCCCGCGCATCTGGTGGAAAAAGACAAAGCCGATTTGGCGGAGTTGGAAGACAAAATGGCGAAAGTTCAAAATCAGTTGGCGAAGTTGAAAGACTGATTGTTGGGTGAACAATTACAGAGGTCGTCTGAAAACCTTGGTTTCAGGTTTTCAGACGACCTCTTTTTTATTATCCTTGCAGGCAGAACCCATACGGCAAGTTTCTTGAGGAACGGGATTATTGGTATGGCGTGGATTGGAATGACGCCGTCTGAGTTTTTATTCGGATATAAGGAATGTTTTGCCCGTTATTTGAGTTTGAAGAAAAAGTCGTCTGAAAACCAAAATCTGTTTTCAGACGACCTTTTACATGATTCCGCAATATGAAACCTTAAAACAGCTTCCGCACTTCTGCTTCAATATCGTCGGCACGCATAAAGGTCTCGCCGATTAAGAAGGTATGTATGCCGTGGCTGCGCATAAAATCCACGTCGGATTTGCCGCGGATGCCGCTTTCGGTAACGACGGTTTTACCTGTCAGCGCAGGCAGTAAATCCAGAGTCTTCTGTAAAGATACGTCGAATGTCCGCAGGTTGCGGTTGTTTACGCCCCATAGGGGTGTTGTCAGGTTTCGGCATTTTTCCAATTCTGAAGCATCATGCAGCTCCAACAATACGCTCATGCCTAATTGATGGGCTACTGCTTCGAAATGTCCTAATTGCTCTTGCTCCAGCGCGGCGGCAATCAGTAAGACGGCATCAGCCCCCCAGGCACGCGCCTGATAAATCTGATACTCATCGATGATGAAGTCTTTTCGTAGAACGGGAAGCCCGACTGCCACACGTGCCGCTTTCAAATATTCGGGAGAGCCTTGGAAATATTGTTCGTCAGTCAATACCGACAAGCACGCAGCTCCGGCATTTTCATAGGCACGGGCAATCTGTGCAGGATGGAAATCTGGGCGGATCAGTCCTTTGCTCGGGCTGGCTTTTTTAATTTCAGCAATGACGGCAGGGCGGTTTTGCTCGTGTTTGGTACGGATAGAGTCAAAAAACCCGCGCACGGGCAAGGCAGCATCTGCCTGTTTTTTCATTTCATCCAAAGAGACAGAAGCTTTTTGGGCGACGACTTCCTGGGCTTTAGTTGCAAGGATTTTATTCAGAATATCGGTCATAACAGGTTTCCTGCACGGCAAAGCCGTCATCTTAACACAAGAGGTCGCCTGAAAAATAAAACGAGGTAAACAAAACAAGCCGTACGGAATCTTTCCGACGGCTTGTTGATACGAAACCCAAACAATTATTTGGCAGCGTCTTTCATTTTGTCCGCAGCATCTTGAGTTGCATCGGCGGCTTTGTTTAAAGCATCTTTAGCAGCATTTTTTGCATCTTTGGCAGCTTCTTCAACTGCTTTTCCTGTGGCTTCGGCTGCATTTGATAAGGCTTTATCTGCGGTTTCCTTAGCGTCGGAGACAGCTTTATCTGCACTTGCCTTAGCATCGGCAGCCGCATCTTTAACATCGGAAACAGCTTTTTCAGCAGCATCTTTGGCATCGGCAGCCGCATCTTTAACGTCGGAGACTGCTTTATCAGCCGCATCTTTTGCCTCGGAAGCGGCAGCATTGGCATCAGAAGCTACGGCAGAAGCAGCCTCTTGGGTTTGTTGTTTGGCCTCTTGAGAGCATGCAGCCAAGCCGGCCATCATCATCGCAGCAATCAGTAATTTTTTCATGTTTTATCCTTTCTTAATCTGGAAAACACCTACCCCTTTTCAGGCAGGCGTGGGAATCATAACATAACGGACCAGTAAAATAGGGCAGTTTAACGGTAAATAACAGGCTGTTTACTTTTATTGAAAAAAAATTCAAAAAACTTATTGACGAGCAGGATGTCGGCCAATATAATTCATAGCTTGTCGGGTCGTTAGCTCAGTCGGTAGAGCAGCGGACTTTTAATCCGTTGGTCGAGCGTTCGAATCGCTCACGACCCACCAAATATCAAAACCTGCTTTGAAAAAAGCAGGTTTTTTTTATGTTCTCCGGAATAATCTACTTCCCCTGTAAATATGCTAAATATACTTGTATGCCAGGCAATTTAAGCATAGACTAAAACTACACGCGACTACAACAACAGGAGAACTTAAAATGAAACAATTGGCCATGTACATCAACGGACGCTTTGAAAACGATTTCAACGGCGAATGGCGCAATGTATTGAACCCGTCCACCGAAGAGGCCATCGCCCGCGAACCTAAAGGCGGCAAAGCGGACGTTGACCGCGCCGTAGCGGCGGCGCGTGCGGCGCAACCGGCATGGGAGCGGCTGCCTGCGGTCGAACGCGGCGCGTATTTGCGCAAAATCGCCCAAGGCATACGTGAACGCGCCGACAAGCTGACCGACACCATCGTTGCTGAAGGCGGCAAAACCAAAGACTTGGCGCGCGTGGAAGTCATGTTCACCGCCGACTATCTCGATTACCAAGCCGAATGGGCGCGCCGTTACGAAGGCGAAATCATCCAAAGCGACCGCCCGCGCGAAAATATTTTATTGTTCAAACGTCCGTTGGGCGTCGTGGCAGGCATCCTGCCGTGGAACTTCCCCTTCTTCCTGATTGCCCGCAAAATGGGCCCTGCTTTGGTCACGGGTAACACCATCGTCGTCAAACCCAGCAGCGTGACCCCGATCAACTGCCACATCTTCGCCGAAATCGTCGATGCGGTCGGACTGCCCGCAGGCGTGTTCAACGTCGTGAACGGCCCCGGCGCGGAAATCGGCAATGCCCTGTCCGCCCATCCGCAAGTCGATATGGTCAGCCTGACCGGCTCCGTCGAAGCAGGCCGCCAAGTGATGGAAGCCGCTTCCGCCAACATCACCAAAGTCTCGTTGGAACTCGGCGGCAAAGCGCCTGCCATCGTTTTGAAAGACGCGGATTTGGACTTGGCAGTGAAATCCATCTTGGCTTCGCGCGTCGGCAACACCGGTCAAATCTGCAACTGCGCCGAGCGCGTCTATGTCCACAGCAGCCTGAAAGACGCGTTCATTGAAAAAATGACCGCCGCCATGAAAGGTGTGCGCTACGGCAACCCTGCCGAAGCCGAAGCAGGCGCGCTGGAAATGGGTCCGCTGATTGAAGAGCGCGCCGTCAAAGCCGTTGCCGAAAAAGTGGAACGCGCCATCAAACAAGGGGCGACGCTGGTCTGCGGCGGCAAACGCGCCAAAGGACGCGGCTACTTCTTCGAACCGACCCTGCTGACCGACACCGACAACAACATGGACATCATGAAGGAAGAAACCTTCGGCCCCGTCCTGCCTGTTGCCACTTTCGACACGCTCGACCAAGTCATCGCCTTGGCAAACGACTGCGAATTCGGTCTGACCAGCTCCGTGTACACCACCAACCTGAACGAAGCCTTCTACGTCACCCGCCGCCTGCAATTCGGCGAAACCTACATCAACCGCGAAAACTTCGAAGCCATGCAGGGCTTCCATGCGGGCTGGAAAAAATCCGGTATCGGCGGCGCGGACGGCAAACACGGTTTGGAAGAATATCTGCAAACCCAAGTCGTTTATCTGGAAACCAATATTTAACTGCCGATATTAGCCTCAGTTAAACGAAATGCCGCCTGCAACCGATTTTCGGGTTTCGGGCGGCATTTTTGCCTTTATAGAAAAAAACACCGACATCGCGTAAAATATGCGCAAATTTTGTGATTCAATCAGGTCGTCTGAAACAGATTGCGCCTGATTTATTTTTCCGGAAAACACCATGAGCGAACAAAACAATCCGCAAACCGAGCCGCAGTTGGACGAAAACCAAATCATCGCCCTGCGCCGTGAAAAACTGCACAACATCCGCCAACAGCGCATTGCCTATCCCAACGACTTCAAGCGAGACAGCTTTGCCGCCGATTTGCACGCCCAATACGGCGAAATCAGCAAAGAAGAACTCGACCCGCAAGCCGTTCCCGTCAAAATTGCCGGCCGCATGATGCTGAAGCGTCAAATGGGCAAGGCGAGCTTTGCCACCATCCAAGACGTGACCGGCCAAATCCAGCTTTATCTGAACAACAAAGGCGTGAGTCAGGAAGTTTTGGACGATTTCAACCATTGGGACTTGGGCGACATCGTCGGCGCGGAAGGCACTTTGTTCAAAACCAACCACGGCGAATTGACCGTGCGCGTGTCCGACATCCGCCTGCTGTCCAAATCCCTGCGCCCGCTGCCCGACAAACACAAAGGCTTGAGCGATCAGGAAACCAAATACCGCCAACGCTACGTCGATTTGATTGCCAACGAAGAATCGCGCAATACGTTTATCAAACGCAGCCAAATCATCCAATCCGTGCGTAATTTCATGGTGAACGAGCATTATCTCGAAGTCGAAACTCCGATGATGCACCCGATTCCCGGCGGCGCGACGGCGAAACCGTTCGTGACCCACCACAACGCTTTGGACATCCCGCTCTACCTGCGCATTGCCCCCGAGTTGTATCTGAAACGCTTGGTGGTTGGCGGTTTGGAGCGCGTGTTCGAGATCAACCGCAGCTTCCGCAACGAAGGCATGTCCGTGCGCCACAACCCCGAATTCACCATGATTGAATTCTACGAAGCTTTCTCCGACTACGAACGCATGATGCAGATGGCGGAAGACATCATCCGCAACGCATCGCGCACGGTCAACGGCACGGCGAAAATCAGCTACAACGGCAAAGAAGTCGATTTGGAAAGCCCGTTCGAACGCCTGACCATTCTCGAAGCCATCAAAAAATACAATCCGCACTACACCGACGAGCAGTTGAACGATGCGGAGTGGCTGAAAAAAGAAATCGTCAAACACGGCGAAAGCCTGCCGCCGTCCCCCGGCATCGGCAGCCTGCAGCTTGCCCTGTTTGAAGGTTGTGCCGAGGGCAAACTGTGGAACCCGACCTTCATCGTCGATTACCCGGTCGAAGTTTCCCCGTTGGCACGCGCTTCGGATACGAAACAAGGTCTGACTGAGCGTTTCGAATTGTTCGTTGTCGGCCGCGAGCTGGCAAACGGCTATTCCGAGTTGAACGACCCCGAAGACCAAGCCGAACGCTTCAAAGCGCAAGTGGCGCAAAAAGACGCGGGCGACGACGAAGCCATGCACTACGATGCCGACTACATCCGCGCGATGGAATTCGGCCTGCCGCCGACAGGCGGTTGCGGCATCGGCATCGACCGCCTGGTGATGCTGCTGACCGATTCGCAAACCATCCGCGACGTGATTTTGTTCCCGCAGATGCGTCCCGAATAAGGTAGGCAGATAATAAAGAAAAGGTCGTCTGAAAACCGGAAAATTGGTTTTCAGACGACCTTTGTCGTTTTTGTACCACTTTGTAACTTTGATTAACCTATATCGATTTCTCATGAAATTCAGAAGAGAATGGGAAATTTCACTTCAGACGACCCAAACGGATTGAATAGCCAAGATTTACACGGTAAACTTATACAATTAAAAAATTTTATGATTTACTCACTATGAAACCCGCCTTCGACATAAAGTCAGCCCGGCTTGACGTACTGGCTATTCACCTGCATACCGCAGACTTGACCGAACTGGAAGAATTTTTGCGCCAGCGCGCCGGTCAGTATCAAGAATTGGATATTGTTCCTTTTGTTTTAGACGTACAGGATTTCGATCATCCCGAGTCATTGGACATCGGAGCCATGCTGACCCTTTTTGCCCGTTATGGCATGCAGATTTTAGGGCTGCGCCATGAAAGTGAAAGTTGGTCGTCTTTTGCTGCACGTTATCATTTGGTTTTCAGCCGCAGCGACAAATCCGAGCCGCAACAACCCAAAATCAACCAAGAGCCTGCCCCCGTTCAGGCAACCGTCATCAATAACCCGACCGTCCTCATCAGCACCCCCGTCCGCACCGGACAGCAGGTTTATGCGGAAAACGGCGACCTTATCGTAACCGGCATCGTCAGTGAAGGTGCGGAACTCATTGCCGACGGAAACATTCACGTCTATGCACCCATGCGCGGCAGGGCGCTGGCAGGCGCGAAAGGCAACACCAACGCGCGCATCTTTATTCACTCCATGCAGGCGGAGCTGGTCTCCGTAGCGGGCATCTACCGCAATTTCGAACAAGACCTGCCCGACCACCTGCACAAAAAAGCCGTACAGGTTTCATTGCAAGACAACCGTTTGGTTATCAGCGCAATCGACACAGATTAACCGTTCCAAAATTTGAAAGGAAATATCGTGACAAAAATCATCGTAGTAACATCAGGTAAAGGCGGCGTAGGTAAAACCACGACCAGCGCCAGTATTGCAGCCGGATTGGCATTGCGAGGCCACAAGACTGCCGTTATCGACTTTGACGTCGGTTTGCGTAACCTCGATCTGATTATGGGTTGCGAACGACGCGTTGTGTATGACCTGATTAACGTCATCCAGGGTGAAGCCACGCTCACCCAGGCACTGATTAAAGACAAAAACTGCGAAAACCTCTTCATTCTGCCTGCATCGCAAACCCGCGACAAAGACGCACTGACCCGTGAAGGCGTTGAGAAAGTCATGCAGGAATTGAGCAGTGACAAAATGGGATTCGAATACATCATCTGCGACTCTCCCGCCGGTATTGAACAGGGCGCATTGATGGCACTCTACTTCGCCGACGAAGCCATCGTTACAACCAACCCCGAAGTATCCAGCGTCCGCGACTCCGACCGTATCTTGGGCATCCTGCAAAGCAAATCCCGCAAAGCCGAACAAGGCGGTACGGTCAAAGAACACCTGCTGATTACCCGCTATTCTCCCGAACGCGTCAACAAAGGCGAAATGCTGTCCGTACAAGATATTTGCGACATCCTGCGCATCCCGCTCATCGGTGTCATTCCCGAATCGCAAAACGTCCTGCAAGCATCCAATGCCGGCGAACCCGTCATCCACCAAAACAGCGTTTCCGCTGCCGAAGCCTACAAAGACGTCATCGCGCGCCTCTTGGGTGAAAACCGCGAAATGCGTTTCCTTGAAGCTGAGAAAAAAGGCTTCTTCAAACGACTGTTCGGAGGCTAAGCCATGTCATTAATAGATATGTTGTTCGGCAGAAAGCCGAAAACCGCCGCCGTCGCGCGTGACCGCCTGCAAATCATCATTGCTCAAGAACGCGCGCAAGAAGGGAAAGCCCCCGACTATCTGCCGACCCTGCGCAAAGAATTGCTGGAAGTATTGTCCAAATACGTCAACGTTTCTTTGGACGACATCCGCATTTCCCAAGAAAAGCAGGACGGTATGGATGTTCTCGAATTGAACATCACCCTGCCTGAACAAAAAACGGAACAGAAAAAGGCTTAACACATGACCTTGACCGAATTGCGTTACATCGTAGCCGTCGCGCAGGAGCGTCATTTCGGACGTGCCGCACGCCGCTGCTTTGTCAGCCAGCCCACCCTTTCCATTGCCATCAAAAAGCTGGAGGAAGAGCTGTCGGTATCCCTGTTTGACCGCAGCAGCAACGACATCATCACCACCGAAGCGGGCGAGCGCATCGTTGCCCAAGCCCGCCGCGTGCTGGAAGAAGCCGAGCTGATCAAGCACCTTGCCAGCGAAGAGCAAAACGAATTGGAAGGCGCATTCAAACTCGGTCTGATTTTTACCGTCGCCCCCTACCTTCTGCCCAAGCTCATCATTTCCCTGCGCGAAACCGCGCCGAAAATGCCCCTGATGCTTGAAGAGAACTACACGCACATCCTGACCGAATCGCTCAAACGCGGCGACGTCGATGCCATCGTAGTCGCAGAACCCTTCCAAGAGCCGGGTATCGTCACCGAGCCGCTGTATGACGAGCCTTTCTTCGTCATCGTCCCCAAAGGACACCATTTCGAAGAACTCGATGCCGTTACCCCGCAGATGTTGGGCGAAGAGCAGGTCTTGTTGCTGACGGAAGGCAACTGTATGCGCGACCAAGTTTTATCAAGCTGTTCCGAGCTTGCCGCCAAGCAGAAAATCCAAGGTCTGACCAACACCCTGCAAGGCAGCTCCATCAACACCATCCGACACATGGTTGCCAGCGGTCTCGCCATCAGCGTCATGCCCGCTACCGCACTGACCGAAAACGACCATTTGCTCTTCAGCATCATCCCGTTTTCAGGCTCCGTACCGCACCGTCGCGTCGTTTTGGCATACCGTCGGAACTTCGTCCGCCCCAAAGCATTGACTGCCTTACGGACTGCCATCCTCAATTCCCATCTTCACGGCGTAAGTTTTGTGAAGGAATAAAAAGGTTGACGTATCGGTGTAAACTGATTGCTGTAAATAATCAAAAGGGTCGTCTGAAAAACATTTTTCAGACGACCTTTTTGTGTCATGCGGATGAAAACGGCTTTAGCGGTTTTTCAATCCCAAAACGTCCTGCATATCGTACAAACCTGTTTTGCCGTTGACCCAAACTGCGGCGCGGACGGCGCCGGCGGCGAAGGTCATGCGGCTGCTGGCTTTGTGGGTGATTTCGACGCGTTCGCCGTCGGTGGCAAAGAGGACGGTGTGGTCGCCGACGATGTCGCCTGCGCGGACGGTGGCGAAGCCGATGGTAGAGGGATCGCGTGGGCCGGTGTGGCCTTCGCGGCCGTAAACGGCGCATTGTTTGAGGTCGCGGCCGAGTGCGTCGGCGATGACTTCGCCCATGCGCAGGGCGGTGCCGCTGGGGGCGTCGACTTTGTGGCGGTGGTGGCCTTCGATGATTTCGATGTCGTAGCCTTCGTTGAGGACGCGGGCGACGGTGTCGAGGATGTGGAAGGTGAGGTTGACGCCGACGCTGAAGTTGGCGGCGAAGACGACGCCTGTTTTTTCGCCTGCGGCTCGGATGGCGGCTTTGCCTGCGTCGTCGAAACCGGTGGTGCCGATGATGATGTTGACGCCTTTTTCAACGCATTTTTGCAGATGTTTGAGGGTCGGCTCGGGGCGGGTGAAGTCGATGAGTACGTCGCTTTGGGCGAGGACGGTATCAACGTCGTCTGAAATGGCGATGCCGGTTTTGATGCCGGAGGCGAAACCTGCGTCCAAGCCTAAGACTTCGGAACCTGAATGTTCGAGTGCGCCGGAGAGGACGGTGTCGGGATGGTTGTTGACGGCTTCAACCAATACGCGCCCCATGCGGCCGTTGACGCCGGCGATGGCGATTTTCAATGCGCTCATGCGTTTTCCTTATGATTATTGTGCAGTTTGGGCTGCTTTTTGTTCGGCTTGGAGGGTTTCGATGGATTTTTGGATGGCATCGCCTTCTGCGCGGACAAGGACGTCGTTTTCAAAATAAACGGTGAGGTTGCTGCGGTCTTTGATGATGCCGTTGCGGCTGGTATTGAAGGTGTAGTCCCAGCGGTCGGCATGGAATGCGTCGCGCAGCAGCGGGGTGCCAAGCAGGAGTTGGACTTGGTCGCGGCTCATGCCTGCTTGGAGGGAGACGACGGCGCGGGGATCAAGTTCGTTGCCTTGGATGACTTTGAGTTTGTAGGAGGGGAACAGGGAAACGCGTTCGGCGCTGCATGCGGAAAGTCCGATGAGGGCGGCGAGGGCAAGACAGAGGGGTTTGTTCACGGATATGCCTTTCTGTTCGAATTCGGGTGGAAGGGTATCATTGCTTGAATTTTTTGAAAAAGCAAACGATAATCATCTCTTTGATTATAATTTCAGCCGGCTATCGTTTGTATGCAAACAAAACTTGAGGTTTTATTGCAAACCGCTATGGCGTAATAGTGGGCAAGCGGGCTGAAATTGCGTATTATAACGTCTATTACTTCACAGGGATATTGAATATTATGGAAAAATTCAGCAATATTGCGCAATTGAAAGACAGCGGTTTGAAGGTTACCGGTCCGCGTTTGAAAATCTTGGATTTGTTTGAGTCGCATGCTGAAGAGCATTTGAGTGCCGAAGATGTGTACCGTATTTTGCTGGAAGAGGGTGTGGAAATCGGCGTAGCGACGATTTACCGCGTGTTGACCCAGTTCGAGCAGGCAGGCATTTTGCAGCGCCACCATTTTGAAACCGGCAAGGCGGTTTACGAATTGGACAAAGGCGACCACCACGACCATATCGTCTGTGTGAAATGCGGCGAGGTAACGGAATTCCACAATCCTGAAATCGAAGCCTTGCAAGACAAAATCGCGGAAGAAAACGGCTACCGCATCGTTGACCACGCGCTTTATATGTACGGCGTGTGCGGCGAATGCCAAGCGAAGAGCAAACGCTGATTCCCGTTTTAAAAGATGTTTGATGTTCAGACGACCTCGGATGAAAATTTGGGGTCGTCTGAAATTTTTTGCGGAACATGAACATCATGCCGCTGCAAATCAGAATAATATAGTGGATTAAATTTGAATCAGGACAAAGCGAGGCAACGCCGTACCGGTTTAAAGTTAATCCACTATACCTTAGGATTTTTAATGAGTATCCCCTTGCTTTACCCTAATGATTACACTTTTCCTGACCCGTTTTACGCGCTGGAAGAATGCGACGGCGTGGTCGGTATCAGCCGCGATTTGGACACGGGACGGCTGCTGTCGGCGTATCGGCAGGGGATTTTCCCGTGGTTCAGCGAAGACGGCTGGTTTTTTTGGCATACCATAGATCCGCGCGCCGTCATCGTGCCTGAAAATCTGCATATCGGGCGTTCGTTGGCGAAAACCTTGCGCAACAAACCCTATCGGGTAACGGTCAACCAATGTTTCGAAACCGTCATTGCGCATTGCGCCGCCTTTCCGCGCCCCGGTCAGGACGGCACATGGATTGTTCCCGAATTCCAAGCCGCTTATACCGAGCTGCACCGCTTGGGGCACGCGCATTCGTTTGAATGTTTCTATCCCGATGAAACAGGTCGTCTGAAACTGGCGGGCGGCTTTTACGGCGTACAAATCGGACGGGTGTTTTACGGAGAATCCATGTTCGCCCTTGAGCCGGATGCCTCCAAAATCGCCTTCGCGCGAGCCGTCCCGTTTCTTGCCGGATTGGGCATCGAGTTGATTGACTGTCAGCAAGATACCCTGCATATGCATCGTTTCGGTTCGGAACCGATACCGTTCGCCGAATTTCAGACGACCTTGCAACGCTTGAACGCTTTGCCTTTGAAGGAAGCGTTGGGCGCGCGGGTAGTGGGTGGAACGTTGGAATAGCGGCAAGATATAGAGTCGGCTTCGAGTCAGAAGCGAATAGAAAAAGGTCGTCTGAAAACCCAATTTTTGGTTTTTCAGACGACCTTTGGATTATATTAGGCAAGGGCAATACTTGTTTTATAGTGGATTAAAATTGCAATGATACGGCGTTGCCAACGCCCTTATGTACTACCTTGTACACGGCGGACGTTGGCGCTTTGTCTCATTTTTATTTTAATCCACTATATCTTGCAGCAGGATTTTCGTCAAAACAGTTTTTGCGAGTCCAGCAGCAGGGTAACGGGGCCGTCGTTGCACAGGCTGACCTGCATATGCATTTGGAAGCGGCCGGTTTGTACGTTCAAACCATGTCCGCGCAATAGTTCTGCGGTATGCAGATAGAGCGTTTGCGCCTGTTCGGCAGGGGCGGCTGCCGAGAAAGACGGGCGGCGGCCATTTCGTGCATCGGCATACAATGTGAATTGGGAGACCAGCAGGATTGAGCCGCCGACATCTTTGACGGACAGGTTCAATTTGCCGGCATCGTCTTCGAAAATACGCAGATTGGCGGCTTTGTCGGCAATGTAGCGCGCATCTAATTCGGTATCGTCGTGGGTAACGCCGAGCAATATCATCAATCCGTTATCGATTTCGGCGCAGGTTTCCTTATGATTTCCGTCCAATACATCGACACGGGAACAACTCACTTTTTGAATGACGGCTCGCATAGCGGTTCTTTATCTCTATTTCAAAAGATTGGTTGACGGCAGATTCAAATACAAAAGTGTTTCGACAGCAATGCAGGTAGAAAAGGTCGTCTGAAAAACGTTATAGTTTCAGACGACCTTTAGGTGGATTGCATCAATGCCGCAAAAAGAATCCGGCTTAATTTCCTTTACTTATCCGTTATAGGAAGCTTAAAGGTTATTTGGCAGGTTTGATGTCGGCTTTTTGCAAGAGCGCACGCATAGTGTCGTCAATGCGGGCAGTACTCAGGTCGCGGGCTATGTTGCCTTTGATTTCGTTAAAGGCAGGAACTTTGACATCGCGGCGGTCGTCAACGTAAAACACGGCGTAAGAATTACCGTCTTGCAGCGGTTCGGATGTCGCTTCACCTTTTTTCAGGTCTTTGACTGCTGCGTACAGAGGCGGTGCGGCTTCTTGCAAGTCTTTCAGCGGAACATAAGCTTGAGGAATACCGCCTGCTTTTTTGGCTTCTTCATCAATCGAATATTGTTTCAATACTGCGGCAAAAGCCTTCTTCGCCTTCAAATCGGCAGCAGCTTTTTGTCCGTCGGCTTTAGTTCGGGTAACGATTTCCCCTAGGCGTACTTCCTGACTGCCTTGGTAGAATTTGGCAAATTCATCGTAGGATTTTTTAATTTCTTGTTCGTTGACAGGATTTTTGCGCAATACGTCGATGGCCAGAGCTTGTCCGAGCAGGTCGTCTTCAAATGCCGCCCATTCTGTTTTGAAGGACGGTTTTTTGTCCGCACCTTGTTTCTTCGCATCTGCACGGGCTTGTTCGAGGGCTTTTTTGAATTCCGCACTTTGGTCCAGTTTGCGGCGTCTGGCTTCTTGCGCGATAACCGTGCTGATAACTTGGCGGTTGGTCAATTCTTGTCGCAGTTGTGGCAAATCCTGGATTTGTTTGTTTTCAGCACGCAAGGCGGCAACTTGTCCGTCAATCACGCTGCTGTCGATGGCTTGTCCGTTGACGGTAACCAGGGTTTGGGCAAACAGGCTGCCGGATAGGGCGGCCATAACCAATGCGGCTGTAAAATGGGTTTTTCTCATAATCTTCTCTTTAATTTGAAACACTGCGGATAATTCAATGGAAATATTCGTCGGGCGTTGCCGCCTTAATGCTCAAGGCATGGATGAAACCGCCGGCAAACAGGTCTTGGAGCAGGTTTTGAACCATGCGTTGGCGTTCGATACGTTTCATCCCGGTGAAAGCCTCGCTGACGACGGTTACAGCATAATGCCCCCCGCCTTTATTGCCTGCGTGTCCTTTGTGCAAATGGCTGTCGTCTTGAAACTCGAATATCTGAGGGTTTAGAGTTTTCAGACGACCTTCTATTGCTGAACGCATATCCATTATTTAAAAACAGCTTTGTAGGGCTTAATCAAAACTTCCTCATATACGCCCGCAGCGACATAAGGATCTTGTTCCGCCCATTCTTGGGCTTCGTCAAGCGATGCGAATTTGGCGACGATAAGGCTGCCGGAGACGCGTTCGGGATTGTCGGGCAGAGGATTCGGTCCGGCTGTCAGAAGGCGCCCTTCGGCTTGCAGGGCTTCCAAACGTTTCAGATGATCAGGACGTGCAGCCATACGGGCTTCATGCACGTCGTCTGCATCAGTGGCCAAAAGCATATAAAATTCCATTGCTTAATTCTCCTTCGGTAAATGTTTGCCCAAATAAATACCTTGAGCGATAAAAAAAGCGAACATCAGTCCGGTCGAACCGAACATCTTGTAATTCACCCAATGACTTTCAAAATGAGTGAATACAAACCAGTTGGCTATGCCCATAAATACGAGAAACGCTATCCAAGCATAGGTCAGATTATTCCAGACGGTATCGGACAATTCGAGTTCTTTGCCCATTGTAGCCTTAAGTCCGTTTTTTCCGGCAAGGTGGCTGAAAAGCAAGACCAGTGCACCTATCCAAAACAATACGGTCGGTTTCCACATGATGAATCGCGGATCTTTCAGCAGGATGGTCGCCCCACCGAATACCACGATTAAAACCAATCCGACCCACTGCATCGTATCCAGCTTTTTAAATTTCCAATAGGTAAAGGCCGCCTGCAAAACACCGACTACCAAAGCTACGGCTGTCGCGGCAATCATGTCTTTCGTAACCGTATAAGTCAGAAAAAACAAAATTACCGCCAATAAATCACTCAGAATTTTCATATATAAAAAACAAAAATGAGGAAACCAAACAATCAAACGGCAATCATACAGGCAGCTGCGGTTTTTTGCATTACCGCAAATCTGAAACTTTGGTTTGTTTGATATGCCATCAGTTTGTTGTAGGGTTTTAAAAATGCAAACGGAATGATAAAATAAGTTCCCGATAGATTTGCAAAAAAGAAACACACCGATGCAAACAGTAACGGTTTATGACATTTTTGATAACATAAATGACAGTGTTACTTGGCAGATTAGGGACTTAGACTATATCATAACGTAATATATCGTAATAGACGGTTAAGTACTCGGCAGTACTGCAGGATTCATTTCATAGGGGACAAGTTTTGAAAAAACATTACAAAATCAAACTTATCGCAGCCTCCGTTGCCTTGGCGGTTTCGGTGGGTGCAAACGCAGGATTGGGCGGTTTAAATGTTCAATCGCATTTAGGTGAGCCGTTTTCCGGCAACATCACCGTAACTGGAGAAGAAGCACAGGCATTGTTTAACGGCGGCAAAGCTTCCGTATCCAATGCCAACCTCAGAACCAGCGTCCACAGAGCGGGCGATCGTGCCGTCATCAATATCCGTTCGGCTAAAGCCATCAAAGACCCTGTGCTGATTTTCCAAGTCAGTACCGGCTCTCAATCTCGAGAATATACCGCAATCATCGATCCGGCTGATTACTCGGTCAAGGGCGACAGTACGCCCCGCGTTCGTCAGGAGCCGCCTCCCGCATATGCTTCCCAGCAGATAGACCGTCAAGCCGCGCGCGAACGGATTAACCGTGCGCTGCGTAGTGGAAATGCATCTGCAGATGTTGCGAATAATACGCGTAAAGAAGGAATCGACAATAAAAAAACAAAAAATGTCCAAGTGCAGCCTAAACAGACGCAAAATGCAGCCCCTTCTGTACAGGGCGAGCCGCGCTATGGCAAACGACATTTAGTCAAACAAGGTGAAACCCTAACTGAAATTGCGACCCGTATCCGTCCTCAAGGTATGACGGTCGAGCAGGCAATACAGGCATTGGTAAAAGCCAACCCCGGTGTGTTCATCAATAAAAATGCCGACCATATGTTGGCTGGAAAAGTATTGAATATCCCGACCCAATTCGACATGAAACAGGCAGCCGCCAAACAGGCTGCCGAGAAACCTCTTGTTTCTGACAACCAGCAGCCGCAAACCGCAGCAGCATCTAAGGCATCGTCTGAAAAACCAGAAGCCGCCAAAACTAATGCATCTGCGGAAAATAAGGCAGGTGAAGATAAGGCTGGCGAAGGGGTCAAATCAAATAAAGAAGCCAAGCTTGAACAACAGCCGGCGCAAGCAGCCACTTCCGCCCCACAGGGTGCAACACAAGAACAAGCTGCTTCATCCGTAGGCACTGAGGAAGTATTGCAACCCGGCATCGCAGAACAAACCGCTGCAAGTGAAACGGCAAAATCTACGCAGGAAGCCCAAGTTGAAGAAGCTTTGGCTGCCCAGCAAAATTCCGATACTCAAAACGAAGCAGTAGAAGAGTCGTCTGAAGATGGCGGATTGTGGTGCTGGCTGTTAATCGGCGGCGGTGCTCTGCTGGCATTGTTGCTGTTGCTGAAAGCTTTGGGCAAACGAAAAGCAGCTGCTGTCGCGCCTGTCGTACCTGTTCCTTCTGCAGGATATGACGAAGAAGATGACGACATTAGCTTTGCAGAAACCGTGATAGCTGACGAGGCGAAGCCCGAACAGTTTGTTCAAGCGAAAGCTGTTCCGACAGAAGAGCCTGACGGACTGTCTATCGAGGATGATTTTGACGACGAGGCTTTTTTTGTACAGCCCAATGCAGCCAAAGAAGCCGCTGAAGATGAGATCAATATCAATATCGATGATATTGACGATAAGCACGTCGGTATCGTATCCAGCGCAGTTACCGTGGATGAGGAAACGGAAAAACGCCGTGATTTGGATTGGGACTCTGTTGAATCGACAGAAAGTGTCTATGAGCCCGAGCCGGAGAATCCGTATCAACCGGTTTCAGTAGTTATAGAAAGCAGACATCAAGAGGAATCAGTAGAAGAGCCTGATAATACAGCTCATATTCAGCAATTTGATGAGGTTCAATCAAACTTTGACACGTCTTTCCATGACGCTAGTGAAGAAACCAAAGAGGCGGATGCCTCAGTAGGTGAGGAAGAGTATTCTTATACCGAATCCGCCGTTGAGGAAGAAGTTTCTGATTTGGAGTTTGACTACGAAGCCTCCGACGCTTCTGAGGTTCAACAGCAGGAGCAGACTGTTGGCGCAGAAAATGTCAAAGACTTTGAAGAAGTAGAAGAAGGATGGGACTTCTTCTCGGAAAAAACCGAATCCCAGCCTATCGAGCCGCTGCCTGAGTTCACAACATCTGAGCAAACATCGTCTGAAAAATTAAATGGGGACGAGGCTTTAGAGTTTGCTTCCGTTGATACCTCAGCCGATGAAGCCGTAGCCGAAGAGCCTTTTGAAATCAAACAAGATGAAGGCATTACCTTCCAAGAAAGCGACGAAGATTTCGGATTGGCTGATTCCCAAGGTAACGGAGTAGAAGAGACCATCGAATGGGAAAACCTAACAGTTGATGAAGAAGTAAGCAAGTCGGCATTTGACTCAGGCTTTATTTCCGAATCCGTCGGAATGACCGCTCCTTTAGAAGCCAAATACGAATTGGCAAAAATGTATGTCGAAATTGGAGACCCCGGTGCAGCCCGTGAAACTTTGCAAGAGCTGATGGAAGAGGCTACCGGCGATATCTTGGATAAAACCAAAGCCTTGTTGGCAGAGTTAGGCTGATTAATCTGACAATCCCTTTGGGGAAAGAAAAATAAAGATGCCGTTTCTAAAAGCGGCATCTTTTTTATTGCTATACTGTCGGATAAGCAATTTTCGTATGATTTTGTTCGAATATCGAGCCTTCACCGATTATGATGTTTCCTTCTTCAAAGCAGCCCGCAGTTTGCCGTTGGGCATTAATCCTGTCTTATGATGGCAGCCGATTTTACGGCTGGCAAAAACAAGCCGGCGACTTGCCTACTGTTCAGACGACCTTAGAATATGCACTCAGTCAAATTGCGAGTGAAAACATCCGAACCATAGTTGCCGGGCGTACCGACACAGGCGTACACGCCACTGCACAAGTCGTCCATTTCGATACCACAGTAGTCCGTCCCGAGCAGGCATGGGTGCGGGGCGTCAATGCCCATCTTCCCGAAGGTGTGGCTGTATTGTTCGCACAGCAAGTGGCCTCCCATTTTAACGCCCGCTTTGACGCATACGGTAGAAGGTATCGTTACCTTTTAGAATCATCTCCCGTCCGTTCCCCGATATTGCAAGGCAGGGTAGGGTGGACGCATCTCAAGCTCGATCCTGACAAAATGCAGCAGGCGGCCTTATTATTAGAAGGCGAACATGATTTCTCCAGCTTTCGCGCTGCCGGATGCCAAGCAAAATCCCCCATCAAAACCCTATACAGTGCAAAAATCAGCGGTACGCCGCAATTCCTCAAACTGGATTTGCACGGCAATGCCTTTCTGCACCATATGGTGCGTAATATTATGGGCGCATTGGTTTATGTCGGCAGCGGCAGGCTTAGTGTTTCCGGATTTCAAACCTTAATTGGAGAACGCAGCCGCCTCAAAGCCCCGCCGACCTTTATGCCTGACGGATTGTACTTAACCGGCGTGGATTATCCGCCCGAGTTTGGCATCATCCGTCCCGAAATGCCCGAATGGCTGTGAGGTCGTCTGAAATACTGTCAAGCCTTATTTTCCCCTTCAATAAAGAAAGGCCTGGCTATTCCCGCGCCAACAGGAATCCAAGCATTGATTTTTAGAAATATTCAAAAATTACCGTACTCAAGCTTTTATATTTCTTTCGAATCAGGAATGAAGATTTGAAATATCCTGTTTTTATTTTCATACACTATAAAAAATTGTTTGAAATCTGTACGCATTCTTTTCAGACGACCCTTTCTCTTTTCGATAAACCAACCCACAGATAAAGCCTGTACTACGGAGCTGGAATAAGAGCCACCTCAGATCAGGAGATATTTATGCTCGGCAAGCCCTATCAGGGTCAAACAGGCATGAATACCTGAACGATGTTTCCAGTTTCCTCGCTTGCCTGAATTAGCCAAAAAACAACAGCCAGAGACCTTTGCAAAAAAGCCCTTCCCCCCGACAGCCGAAACCCAAACACAGGTTTTCGTCTATTTCCGCCCCTAATTGCTCCTGATTTTACCCAAATATCCCCTTAATCCTCCCCGAATACCCGATAATCAGGCATCCGGGCCGCCTTTTAGGCGGCAACAGGCACACTTAGCCTGTTAGCCGCTTTCAACAGGTTTAAACACATCGCCTTCAGATGGCTTTGCGCACTCACTTTGAGCAGACCAAAATAGGCTGCCCGGGCGTAGCGGAATTTACGGTGCAGCGTACCAAAGCTTTGCTCGACCACATAACGGGTCTTCGACAAATATCGGTTGCGTTTGGTTTGCGCTTCCGTCAGCGGACGGTTGCGGTGGGCTTTGCGCATAATGCCGTCCAGCAACCGATGTTCTTTCAGATGTTGCCGGTTTTCCGCACTGTCGTAGCCTTTATCGGCATAGACGGTCGTACCTTCGGCAATGCCTTCCAGCAAAGGCGACAGGTGGTTGCACTCATGGGTATTGGCGGGGGTGATGTGCAGTTTCTCGATATAGCCTTCCTCATCGGTACGGGTATGTTGTTTGTAACCGAGTTTGTAGAGACCGTTTTTCTTTGTCCAGCGGGCATCTTTGTCTTTACTCGGTGTGGTTTGGCCGCTGACTTGTCCTTCTTCATCGACTTCTATGGCCTGACGCTGTTTGCTGCCGGCGGTCTGAATAATGGTGGCGTCAATGACGGCGGCGGATGCTTTCTCTACTTTTAGGTTTTTTTCGGTCAGTTGGCGGTTAATCAGTTCCAGCAATTCGGACAGGGTGTCGTCTTGCGCCAGCCAGTTGCGGTAGCGGCATAAGGTGCTGTAATCGGGGATGCTCAGTTCGTCAAAACGGCAAAATAGGTTGAAATCGATGCGGGTGATGAGACTGTGTTCGAGTTCGGGATCGGAGAGGCTGTGCCATTGTCCGAGCAGGACGGCTTTGAACATGGACAACAGTGGATAGGCGGGACGGCCGCGGTGGTCTCGAAGGTAACGGGCTCTTTGACGATTCAGGTATTGTTCGATCGGTTGCCAATCAATCACCTGATCCAACTTCAATAATGGGAAGCGGTCGATGTGTTTGGCGATCATGGCTTGTGCGGTTTGCCGGAAGAAGGTGCTCATGGAAAATCCCCTAAATGTCTTGGTGTGAATTTAGGGGATTTTGGGGAATTTTGCAAAGGTCTCAGCCAGTCCTAAAAAACTACCGTTCGGGAAATCTGTGTTGTAAAAATGCAAACAATAGGAAAATCGGTATTACCATATGATTTATAAAGGAAATATTTAGAATCTTATGTTGTTGATAGGGTGGTGTGGCGTAAGGGGGGAAGAAGGGGAAGTGAATAAAGTTTGTTTTTTTAGAAAGGAACAATTATAGTGAGAGTCATGGAATCGCTGATTCCAGCGATAATGTAAAGCCTAAGCGGACTCTGTCCGGGTCTGCTTAAGTTATTTCTTCACGATAGAAAAAGGAATACAGCAATGAAAAAATCTCTGATTGCTCTGACTTTGGCAGCTTTGCCTGTTGCAGCTATGGCTGACGTTACCTTGTACGGTCAAGTTAAAGCCGGTGTTGACATTTCCCGAGTTAAAGAAAAAACTACAGTTAACGGTGTAACTACCAAGGATACAACCAAAACTGCTACTGAAATTGCTGACTACGGTTCACGCATCGGTTTCAAAGGCCATGAGCACCTGAGCAATAACCTGAACGCTATTTGGCAAGTAGAGCAAAATACTTCTGTTGCCGGTACTGACAAAGGTTGGGGAACTCGCGAGTCCTTCATCGGTTTGGAAGGCGGCTTCGGTAAAATCCGTGCAGGTAAACTCAATACTCCTCTGAAAGACAGCAGCGACAGCATCGATCCTTGGGAAGCCAGCGAGGCAAACTCAGATGTTTTGGCATTAGGCAAATTAGAACGTGTAGAAGATCGTAAAGTGTCTGCACGCTACGATTCACCTGTATTGTCCGGTTTCAGCGCAAGCGTACAATACCAACCACGTGACAATGCTAATCCTGATGACAAGTATACTCACGATGTGAAAAGCCGTGACTCTTACGGTTTGGGTCTGAACTATGAGAATGCCGGCTTCTTCGGTCGCTATGCTGGTTCTTTTGCTAAACATTCTGTTCTGGACAAAGATTACTTGAATTCGTTCAACAGAAATACTACTTTGGTTGCTGATACTTATAAAGATCACCAAGTACACCGTTTGGTAGCTGGTTACGATGCAAACAATGTATTGGTTTCTGTTGCAGGTCAATACGAAGGTTTCAAAGCTGACAAAGCTAATGCTAAGAAAAACGAACGTACTGAAGTTGCTGTAACTGGTGGCTACCGTATGGGTAACGTAATGCCTCGCGTTTCTTATGCTCACGGCTTCAAAGCTAAAGAAAACGGTGAGAAACAAGCTAACAGCCAATACAACCAAGTTATCGTTGGTGCTGATTACGACTTCTCTAAACGCACTTCTGCCCTGATTTCTGCCGGTTGGTTGAGAGAAGGCAAAGGCGACAACAAATACGAGAAAACTGCTGGTACAGTTGGTCTGCGTCACAAATTCTAATCTGATACGATTAGTCTAAATAAAGAGCCTGCTTTATGCAGGCTCTTTTTGTCTGTTTGGATAAAATGCAGGATACGTCAGTATGCTGGTTTCAGGCCGGTTCTCATTTATGTCTGACAAAAAGCTCCGTCCATGCTGCCATTTTTGCTTCTCTCTGCACGGAAGTAGCTGTTGAAAATATCCTGTTTATTTTAATCCGTTAAATAAAAGGTCGTCTGAATCCCTGTGTACGCAGGCAGGCTTTTCAGACGACCGTTTTTGGGATAAAACTTAATCCATGGGAAAAGCCCAGGCTGCAAACTTTCAGGCAGGCAACCGTAGCGTGGGCTTTGCCCGCGAAATATGGCAGATCAAAAAAATAGGGCTGCAATTTTGTCATTCCTGCGCAGGCGGGAATCCAGGCCTCGGTATTTTGGGAAGATTTCAAGGATGCCGCAACTTCACATTTCTAGATTCCCGCCTGCGCGGGAATGACGGCGGTAGGAGGGAATTTCAGGCGACCTCACCTCAAAAATAATCTGCGGGTAAAGCTCATGCTACGACGGGCCATCCTCATACAAGCGGGACGGGAATGGCGAGTCTAGACTAACCTTTTGCAAAAACCGTACTATTTACCGCATTCGTAGGCTTCGATTTCTCCGACTTTCGGTGCGTATCCGCTAGCCGTGTTGTGGCGCAAATTCAGCCAAATGTCCACCAATGCCCAGGCAGCGGGGGCGGCGATGACGTTTTGTCCCATGCACAATACCTGTGCATCGTAGTTTTCTACCGAGCCGCGCAATGTGATTAAATCATGCGCCGTTGCTGCCCGTATGCCGCGGACTTTATTTGCGGCGATCGCCGTCCCGACTCCTGTGCCGCAAATTAAAATAGCGCGGTCGGCTCTCCCTGCCGCTACCTCTTGCGCCGCAGCAAACGAAAGCTGCGGATAGGTGCCATCCGATGAGGATAAATCGGTTAGGCTGTCAACTCGCGGATCGTTTTGCAAATGCGCCTTGAGCGTGTTTTTTAATGTTGTCCCGTTGGCGGGGGCGGCGATAATCAAACGCATGGCTTACTCCTTGATGGTTGGAAGGTAAGGGGTTTCCTTTGCGAATTTACCGTAATTTATGATATTGCAACAGGGTTTGTTTTTTGTTGGGGGTGTCGGGCAGGAATTTTCGGCTTACGGGTGGAGCAGGGCGGGTTGGTAAACCCGACAAGGCATTGGGGCGAAAAGAATTCGTTGGGTCTTGATTTGCCCCTACGGTATTGCCGCCAAACCTGTCTGAAGGTCGTCTGAAATGCTTATTGTCGTCATTTCTTGTCCGCACAGGGAATGACGGCAGGTGTCGTATCAAAAAATAAATGAATCTGCCGTATTTGTTTTATCTGTCTTGGTTCCCACCAATCAAAAAAGGTCGTCTGAAAACCGGAAATCCCCATTTTCAAACGACCTTTTCATGTTTCAGCCCCTATCAAGCGTCAATATTTTGCGCAATCAGGGCGTTGTTTTCGATGAAGGCGCGGCGCGGTTCGACTTCATCGCCCATCAGGGTAACGAATACTTCGTCGGCGGCGATGGCGTCTTCGATACGCACTTTCAACAGACGGCGCACGGCGGGATCCATCGTGGTTTCCCAAAGCTGCTCGGGATTCATCTCGCCCAAACCTTTGTATCGCTGGATGGACATGCCTTTTTGGGCGTTTTGGAGCAGGATGTTCAGCGCGGTTTCAAAGCTGTCCACATCATATTCGTTCTCGCCTTTGTAAAGCTTGGCGCCCTCGCCGACCAAGCCTTTGAGCGCGGCGGCGGTTTGGGTGAGGGTTTGGTAGGCTTTGCTGTTGAGGAACTTGGGTTCGATGTAGCTGACCATGACGTTGCCGTGCAGCTTACGGGTGATTTTGATGAAGCGGTTGCCTTCGTGTCCTTCGATGCGTTCGAGGGCGACTTCTTTTTCGTCGAGCAAACCGGAAAGTTCGGCAACGGCTTTATCGGCGTTTTCAGACGACGTCAAATCGACGGGTGACGCGTGCAGCATGGCGCGCAGGACGAGTTCGTCCACGAAGCGGCTTTCCTGTTCGATGACGGTTTTCGCCAACAGGAATTGTTTGGCGGTGTCGGCAAGTTCTGCGCCTTCGATGGTGCGGCCGTCTGAAACGATTTTGGCTTTTTCCAAGGCAAGACCGAGCAGCCATTGGTCTTTTTCAAGTTCGTCTTTGAGGTAACGCTCTTGCTTGCCATATTTGGCTTTGTAGAGCGGCGGTTGGGCGATGTAGATGTAGCCGCGTTCGACCAGTTCGGGCATTTGGCGGTAGAAGAAGGTCAGGAGCAGGGTGCGGATGTGCGCACCGTCCACGTCGGCATCGGTCATGATGATGATGCGGTGGTAACGCAGTTTTTCGGGGTTGAACTCTTCTTTGCCGATGCCTGCGCCCAGTGCGGTAATCAGGGTGGCGACCTCTTGGCTGGCGAGCATTTTTTCAAAACGGGCTTTTTCGACGTTCAAGATTTTGCCTTTGAGCGGCAAAATGGCTTGGAATTTACGGTCGCGGCCTTGTTTGGCAGAACCGCCTGCGGAATCGCCCTCGACCAGATAAAGTTCTGACAAGGCGGGGTCTTTTTCTTGGCAGTCGGCGAGTTTGCCGGGCAGTCCCAAGCCGTCCATCACGCCTTTGCGGCGGGTGATTTCGCGGGCTTTGCGGGCGGCTTCGCGCGCACGGGCGGCATCGACGATTTTGCTGGTAATGATTTTGGCTTCGTTCGGATTTTCTTCGAGGAAGTCGGTCAGGGCTTGGTTGATGACTTCATTGACGACGGGGCCGATTTCGCTGGAAACCAGTTTGTCTTTGGTTTGGGACGAGAATTTGGGGTCGGGCAGTTTGACGGACAACACGCAGGTCAAACCTTCGCGCATATCGTCGCCGGCGGTTTCAACTTTGGCTTTTTTGGCGACTTCGTTGGCTTCGATGTAGCTGTTGATGGTGCGCGTCATCACTTGGCGCAATGCGGTCAAATGCGTACCGCCGTCGCGCTGCGGGATGTTGTTGGTGAAGCACTGCACGCTTTCCTGATAGCTGTCGTTCCACTGCATCGCGCATTCGACGCTCATGCCGTCTTTCTCGCCGAACGCATAGAAGATTTTTTCGTGCAACGGCGTTTTTTTGCGGTTCATGTATTGCACGAAACCTGCCACGCCGCCGGAAAGAGCGAAGCTTTCGTGTTTGCCGTCGCGCTCGTCAATCAATTCGATGTCCACGCCGTTGTTCAGGAAGGAAAGTTCGCGGATGCGTTTGGCGAGGATGTCGAAGCTGTATTCGACGTTGCCGAAGGTTTCCGCGCTGGCGAGGAAGCGCACGGTCGTACCTTTTTTGTCGGAATCGCCGACAACTTTCAACGGCTCTTCGGTTTCGCCGCGCACGAAGCGGACGAAGTGTTCTTTGCCGTCGCGGTAGATGGTCAGCGTTACCCAGTCGGACAGCGCGTTGACGACGGACACGCCCACGCCGTGAAGACCGCCGGAGATTTTGTAGCTGTTGTTGTCGAACTTGCCGCCCGCGTGCAACACGGTCATGATGACTTCGGCGGCGGAGCGTCCTTCTTTCGGGTGGATGCCGGTGGGCATACCGCGCCCGTTGTCGGCCACGCTGACGGAATTGTCGGCATGGATGGTTACGGTGATTTTGTCGCAATGTCCCGCCAGTGCTTCGTCGATGGCGTTGTCCAATACTTCGAACACCATGTGGTGCAGGCCGCTGCCGTCCTGCGTGTCGCCGATATACATACCGGGGCGTTTGCGTACCGCTTCCAAGCCTTCCAGCACTTGTATGCTGTCGGCGCCGTATTCTTCGTGTTTTTGGTCAGTCATGGTCTTTATCTGTAAGATTTTTTAAAAGAATTTCTGCTGAGGTCGTCTGAACGACAGTTGGGCGCGCCACCCGGACGGTCAAGCTGTCCGACGGACGGAAATAGACCGTTATTATACCTGATTTTGCTGGAAAATTCAGCGTTTCGGGTGGGCGGAAAGGTCGTCTGAAACCTGTTCGTACTCGGTTTCAGACGACCTTTTTCATATTTTTCCGTTTTCAACATTCCACAACGCGGACGGATACGGGGACGGCTTTTTTCTGGAGGGTGATGGCGAGTCCGGCAAGCGAGGTTTCTTTGTAGGTGGACTTCATGTCGCGCCCTGTTTGCAGCATGGTTTGGATGACTTCGTCGAGCGAGACTTTTTTGTCCGTGCCGTCTTCCAGCAGGGCGAGGGTGCCGAGTTTGAGGGCTTTTTCGGCGGCGATGCCGTTGCGTTCGATGCAGGGGATTTGCACCAATCCGCCGACGGGATCGCAGGTCAGGCCCAAATGGTGTTCCATTGCCATTTCGGCGGCGTTTTCCACTTGTTTGGGCGTGCCGCCGATGACTTCGGCGTATGCGCCCGCCGCCATGGAGCAGGCGACGCCGACTTCGCCTTGGCAGCCGACGTCCGCGCCGGAGATGGAGGCGTTGGTTTTGTAGAGGATGCCGATGGCGCCTGCGGTGAGCAGGAAGTTTTCGACGCGCCCTTGTGTGGCGTGCGGGTTGAACTTGCGGAAGTAGTGCAGGACGGCGGGGATGATGCCGGCGGCGCCGTTGGTCGGGGCGGTCACGACGCGTCCGCCGGCGGCGTTTTCTTCGTTGACCGCCATGGCGTAAACCATAGGCCAAAGTTGGGTGTTGACGATTTCGGTTTCGCGCAGGGCTTTGAGTTTGGCGGCGAGCTGCGGGGCGCGGCGGCGGACGTTCAAGCCGCCGGGCAGTTCGCCGTCTGCCGCCAGCCCGCGTTTGATGCAGCCTTCCATAACGTCGGCAACGCCGGCGACGCGGCGGCGGATTTCGGCTTCGCTGCAACCGGCAAGCGCGGCTTCGTTTGCCAATACGGCTTCGGAGATGTCGAGCTGGTTCATGCGGCATTGGGCGAGCAGTTCGGCGCAGCTGGTATAAGGGTAGGGGACTGGGCGCGTTTGTTCGGCTTGTTTGTCAAACTCTTGATCGGTAACGATAAAGCCGCCGCCGACGGAGTAGTAAATTTGTTCTTTGAGTTTGCCGCCGTCTTTGCCGTAGGCGGTGAAATTCAGTCCGTTCGGGTGTTTGGGCAACACTTGGTCGCCGCGTATATTCAGGTCGCTGTCGGGGTTGAAGCTGATTTCGCGTCCGTTGAGGCGGAGGATGTGTTGCATGCGGATGCGTTCGAGGCGGTCGGGGATATCGGCGAGGGGGATGTCGTGCGGCAGGCTGCCTTCCAAGCCAAGCAGAAGGGCGTCGAATGTGCCGTGTCCGCGTCCTGTCAGCGCCAGAGAGCCGTAAATGTCGATGACGATGCGCTCGGTTTGCGCGTCCAGCCCCGATTGTTTGAGGTCGTCTGAAAAGGCGGCGGCTTTCATGGGGCCGACGGTGTGGGAGCTGGAAGGGCCGATGCCGATTTTGAAAATGTCGAAAATGCTGATCATGATGTTTTCCGTTGATTTTATTGAATTACTTTTTCCGTTTCGCCCGCGGATGCCCCTCGTCGTAAACCTTGGCCAGATGGTCGAAATCCAGCTTGGTGTAAATCTGCGTGGTTGAGAGGTTGCTGTGTCCCAACAGTTCTTGCACAGCGCGGATGTCGCGTGAGGATTGCAAAAGGTGGCTGGCGTAGCTGTGGCGCATCATGTGCGGGGAAATGTGTTGCCCGCTGCCCTGCTGCACCGCCCATGCCTGAAGGCGTTTTTGGATTTGCCGCTGCCCGAGCCGCGTGCCGTTTTTGCCGGTAAAGAGCGCGGTTTCTCCGTCTGCCGCCACGCGTTCGGACAGGTAGGCGCGCAAGGCTTCGACGCTTTTGCCCGACAACGGGACTTGCCGCTCTTTCCTGCCTTTGCCGGTTACGCTCACCCAGCCTTCGTCCAGCAACACATCGCCCAAATCCAAGCCGTGTATCTCGCTCAGGCGCAGGCCGCTGCCGTACATCAGTTCAAACAAGGCGTGGTCACGCACTGCCAAACCGTCGTCGGCAGGCGCGCTGTCGAGCATATGGTTCAACTCTTCCTGCGGCAAGGCCTTGGGCAGGCGTTCGGGCAGGCGCGGGGCTTTCAGGTTGAAGGTCGGATCGTTGTCCATCATGCCCGACTGCACGAGCCAGCCGCAATATTGCCGCCACGCCGACAATTTGCGCGCCAGCGTCCGTTCGCTCAAGCCTTGTTGCGACAACCGTTTCAACGCCGCCACGAAATCGCGCCGTTTCAAATCCTGCGCCGTTTCAGACGACCCTTCCGTCAAAAGCCGCACGAGTTCGGTCAAATCGCGCCCGTAGGCAGACAGCGTGTGTGCCGACTTGCCCTGTTGCCCCAACATTTTCAAATAGCCGTCCAAAGACAGTCCGAAATCGCGTGCCAACATTTTCAGACGACCTCCAACACGGTTTTCAAAGCCTGCGGCAACCGGCAAACCTTTTGGCACGCATAATCGAAACACACCATGCCCGTGCGCGCCCGCGCCAGCACCTTGCCGTCCGCGATGCGCGTCAGGCGGAACAGCAGCGCGAACCCGCCCTTGCCGATGTCCTCGACGCCCATTTCCGCCGACAATTCATCGCCGTAAAAGCCTTGTGCCAAATATTGCACCGCCGCGTCCGCCATAATCAGCCCCGCGCCGCCCGCGTCCGTTTCACTCCAGCCCAAACCTGCCAGCCAACGCATCCGCACCTCATGGCACAAGCGCAAAACGGCATCGTTCGCCAGATGGCCGCCGTAATTCACATCGCCCACCTGCACGCGCAAGGTCGTCTGAAACAACACCGCATCCACATCCGCCACTGCCAACTTAGCCATCACACACCTCCCACCGCCGTTTCAGACGACCCCGAAAACAAACCGTTATTATAAACCATGTCAGATAAATGCCGACCGCACCGTTTGCCCGCCGCCGCCGCCCAAAATCTCATTAATATATAAAACTGATGTAGCCCTGTGTAGTTTTTTAATAAGAAAAACATTATAATTTCCCACATCACCATCCCGCTACCTCACCAAGGAGATTTAAATGGCACTCGTATCCATGCGCCAACTGCTCGACCATGCCGCCGAAAACAGCTACGGCCTGCCCGCATTCAACGTCAACAACCTCGAACAAATGCGCGCCATCATGGAAGCCGCAGACCAAGTCAACGCCCCCGTTATCGTTCAAGCATCCGCCGGCGCGCGTAAATATGCAGGCGCGCCGTTTTTACGCCACCTGATTTTGGCAGCCGTTGAAGAATTCCCGCACATCCCCGTCGTCATGCACCAAGACCACGGCGCATCGCCCGACGTGTGCCAACGCTCCATCCAACTGGGCTTCTCCTCCGTCATGATGGACGGCTCGCTGCTCGAAGACGGCAAAACCCCGTCCACCTATGAATACAACGTCAACGCCACCCGTACCGTCGTTAACTTCTCCCACGCCTGCGGCGTATCCGTCGAAGGCGAAATCGGCGTCTTGGGCAACCTCGAAACCGGCGAAGCCGGCGAAGAAGACGGCGTAGGCGCGGCAGGCAAACTCTCCCACGATCAAATGCTGACCAGCGTCGAAGATGCCGTACGCTTCGTCAAAGACACCGGCGTGGACGCGCTCGCCATCGCCGTCGGCACCAGCCACGGCGCGTACAAATTCACCCGTCCGCCCACCGGCGACGTATTGCGCATCGACCGCATCAAAGAAATCCACCAAGCCCTGCCCAACACCCACATCGTCATGCACGGCTCCAGCTCCGTTCCGCAAGAATGGCTGAAAGTCATCAACGAATACGGCGGCAAAATCGGCGAAACCTACGGCGTACCCGTAGAAGAAATCGTCGAAGGCATCAAACACGGCGTGCGCAAAGTCAATATCGACACCGACCTGCGCCTCGCCTCCACCGGCGCCATCCGCCGCTTCATGGCAGAAAACCCGTCCGAATTCGACCCGCGCAAATACCTGAGCAAAACCGTCGAAGCCATGAAACAAATCTGTCTCGACCGTTACCTCGCATTCGGCTGCGAAGGGCAGGCAGGCAAAATCAAACCCGTTTCCCTTGAAAAAATGGCAAACCGCTACGCCAAAGGCGAGCTGAACCAAATCATCAAATAAACAACGGGACAATCCAACGGGCGGCCATCCAAGCCGCCTGTTTTGTTTTGAAGGGTATGGGTTAAGTTCAAATCCATACGGCACGGCACTGCCAGTCCTGATTTAAATTCAACCCGCCGACTTTCCAAACCAGACAAAAGGTCGTCTGAAAACGGCTTCAGGTTGAACACAACCTGCGGCGTTTGTTTTCAGACGACCTTGTTTGCCGAAGAGGCGAACTTTTCCTATTCCCTGACTAGCGTGGGATTCGATGACGGGCGGCGATTATTTGTCGCCAAGTCCTAAGAACGTGTTCATTGTCTCAGCCTCTGCTGTAAACTATCGGCATGAACAGAAAAACCTACCCAAGCGATATCAGTCGCGAGCAATTTGCGCCTCTCCTTCCCCTGCTGGAAAGTGCCCGTAAACGCACAGCGCCACGCCAGGTGGACTTGTACGATGTCTTTTGTGCCATTCTCTACCTGCAACGCACTGGCTGCTCCTGGCGCGCTTTGCCGGGCGACTTCCCCAAATGGCGCACCGTGCATTCCTACTTCCAGAGATGGACCGAACCACGCGAGAGTGGCATCAGCATCCTTGAGGAAGCATTAAAAAAATCAGGTAGTTGCGGAGCACCGCAAGCAGGGGCGCCATGAAGCAACTACTTTCCTGATTATTGATGCGCAGAGTGTGAAGAACACGGATACCGCCATGGAAAAAGGCTACGATGCGGGCAAGAAGGTTAGCGGTATCAAGCGACATATAGCGGTTGACACGCAAGGTTTGCCGCATGCCCTTGCGGTAACGACGGCGGATGTTACGGATAGAAAAGGCTGCCTGGTGGCATTGGAACGTGGGCGGGATAATCTTGGTGCGATACAAAAAATCCTTGCTGACGGTGGTTACACGGGTAAGGCATTTGCTTCGTCGGTACAGGAGTTGATTGGTGCGGAGGTAGAGATTGCCAAACGAAACGAATTTCACCGTTTTGCAGTATTGCCGAAGCGATGGGTAGTAGAGCGCAGCTTTTCCTGGTTGGAAAAGAACAGGCGGCTTTGGAAAAACTGCGAGCGTAAGTTGAGTACCAGTCTGCAAATGGTAGCTTTGGCTTTCTTGGGAGTCCTGCTACGAAGACTATGAACACGCTCTAAAGGATGATCTGATAATGCCGTCATTCCTGCGCAGTCGGCAAAGGTGGCTGACAAATGTCCTGTTTTCATTTTGGCTTGCGATTTTTTTTACTTTAATGCACCTGATGAACAGCAGGTTGAACCCGAAAAACAAAACCCTGCGTATGAAAGGCAGGGTTCGGGCTTTATCGGCAAATCTACACCTTGCTTTTGAGGATTTTGCGGATGGCGGAAAGCTGGCGGCGGCTGACGGGCAGGGGTTTGGGGATGTCCAATATCTGCGCGCCCCAGGCGGAATCGCTGTCATCGTCGTCGTCCAACCGTATCAGGTAGTCTAATGTGTGGCGGAAGGCAAGGGCGTTGCGGTGGAGGCGGATGATTTTTTCGCCCAACAATTCTTCCCAATAGACTAGGGTTTTGGGCAGTTCGTAGCTTTGTCTGTCGCCGGTAACCAGAAAGACGGTTTTGTGTTCCGCCATCAGATAACGCGCCTGCTGCCACGGGATTTCGATCATGCGGTCGCGGCTGAAGACTTGGAAATGGGTAAAGTCGTCGGCTTTTTCGCGGTATTTTTCGCTGACCCGGTCCAATGCCGCCTGTAGGCGGGTTGAGCGGATGGGTTTGAGCAGATAGTCGGCTGCCGCCAGTTCGAAGGCGCGCAAGGCATGTTCTTCGTAGGCGGTGGTGAAGATGATTTCAGGTTGGCGTTTGGCGACGCGTTTGATGCGTTCGACCAGCTCGAGTCCGGTAATTTCGGGCAGCCCGATGTCGGCAAATACGATATCGACTTCGTGCATACTCAACCAGTCCAAAGCGGGTTGTGCGTGGTGGAATACGTTGAGAATCACGACGTTGCACTCTTCCAGCAAGATGCGCAGGCGTTCTGCGGCGAGCACTTCGTCTTCAACAATAATGACACTTAACATAATGATTTACTTTTGTTATTTTTAAGTTTTTGACAGTCGGGTGAAAAGTCGGCACGGATAGCCGTCTTCCCGTTATGTATTTGGTTACGGCGATTATAGTAAATATGAAGTATTAATGTGCGGGTTATGTAAAAAATAATTACATTCGAATAATATCTCGAGTAATTTGTTGCAATCTCGCCAATCTACTCCGTAACTATATCACGTATCGGTATTTTATGCGGCTGCCAGTGTTCTATCGCCCAAGATAAAAGTGCCTGCGGGCGGGAAACTTCGGGTGCGGGCGGAAGGTTGAGGTATTGCAGGACTTGGCGGAGTAATTGTTCTTTATGGTTTTCGTCCAAGGCGGGGGCAAGCGTCTGCTTTGACCATTTCTGCCCGTGTTTGTTGACTAAAAGCGGGAGGTGGGCGTAATGCGGGGTAGCGAAGCCGAGGCAGCGTTGCAGGTAGATTTGGCGCGGGGTGGAAACGAGCAGGTCTTGCCCGCGTACGATGTGTGTGATGCCTTGGTCGGCATCGTCGGCGACGACGGCAAGCTGGTACGCCCAAAATCCGTCGGCACGCAAGAGGACGAAGTCGCCGATGTCGCGGGCGAGGTTTTGGGCGTAATGCCCGACGATACCGTCGTCAAAACCGATGGTTTCGTCGTTGACGCGGATGCGCCATGCGGGCGGTTTGTCGGTGTGCGGGCGGTCTTCGGGTCGGAGGCAGCGTCCGTTGTAAACGAATCCGTCGGCACCTTGGGCGGCTGCCGCCTGCCAGTCTTTGCGGCTGCAATAGCAGGGATAGAGCAGGCCTTTTTCTTTCAGACGACCCAAGGCGTCCCTGTACAGCGAATGGCGGCGGCTCTGCCAAACGACTTCGCCGTCCCATTCGAAACCGAAGGCTTCGAGCGTGTGCAGGATATGCGCGGCGGCACCGGGCATTTCGCGTGGCGGGTCGAGATCTTCCATGCGGACCAGCCATTTGCCCCGGTTTGCGCGTGCATCGGCGTAGGATGCAAGCGCGGTCAGCAGCGAGCCGATGTGGAGCAGGCCGGTGGGGCTGGGGGCGAAGCGTCCGATGTAGTCTGTTGGTAGGGTTGCCGTCATGGTTTTGGGATTGGAGCGGGTTGATGGAAATCGGTTTGGGCGGGACTTTTCGTGTCCGTTTTAACTGCGTTGCGGCAGGGTTTTCAGACGACCTTTGGGGAAAGGTCGTCTGAAAACGGGCAAACTATATCAAGCAACTGCTTCTGCGGGCAATGTTATAATGCCGTTTCAACACATTACGGACAGATTCCATGCTCATTGATACTTCACGTCCCATCCTTGCCGTCGATACCGGTACGTCTTTTCTTTCACTCGCTTTGCGTGCGGACGGAGAGGTGCGCCTGTATCATGAAAACGTCGGTACGCGCCAGTCAGAACTCATCCTGCCGCAGATTCGCGTGTTGTTCGAACAGGCGGGCATAGGAGCGTCGGATTTGGGCGGCATCGTTTATGCGCAAGGGCCGGGCGCGTTCACCGGATTGCGTATCGGGGCGGGTGTCGTGCAGGGTTTGGCAACCCCTTTCGACACGCCCGTTATCGGCGTGCCGAGTCTGGACGCGGCGGCTTATCTGGTTCCCGACTGCCCTTGCGTATTGGCGGCGACCGATGCGCGTATGGGCGAAGTGTTTTATGCGTGGTTTGATACGCAATCCCATACGCGTTTGGGCGATTATCATGTCGGCAAGGCTTCGGAAATCGTTTTGCCGCAAGGGCAAACCTTCGGAGCGGGTGTGGGCAACGCCTTTGCTTTGGCTGACAAGCCGCCTTTCGACGGCATACCGTCCATGCCGACTGCTGCCTATTTTCTCGAGCTGGCACTGAGCGGGCGTTATCCGGCGGCAGACGCCGCGCATGCCGAATTGTTATACGTCCGCGACAAGATCGCCCTGACGGCGAAAGAGCAGGCGGAAAGGAAGGCGAAACCATGAACATCCGCCGTGCAAGCTCTGATGACTGTGCCGCACTGACCGCAATCGATGCGGCGGGCAATCCCTCGCCTTGGTCGGAACGGCAGTTTCTCGAAGCGGTGGCAAATCCTGCAGATACCGTTTGCGTCTGCGAATGTGGAGGCGAAATCTGCGGTTTTGCCGTCTGGCGTGAAATCTGCGGAGAGTCCGAGTTGCACCTGATTGCCACTATTCCCGAGTACCGCCGACAAGGCATCGCTTCAAAACTTTTGGCATATTGGTTTCAGACGACCTCAAGCCAAGGCGTATCTCGCCTGTTGTTGGAAGTCCGCGCAGGCAATGCCGCCGCCATCGGCCTCTACCGCAAATACGGTTTTATCGAAACAGGCCGGCGGAAAAATTATTACCCCCTGCCCGAGGGCGGATATGAAGACGCAATTTTGATGGAAAAACCATGTTAAGCAGCCGTTACCTCCATTTGCACGAAGCCTTGGGACTGGGGCCGATGTGGCTCAAGCGCGGGGCAAAAACCGTTCCCGCTGCTTTGGCCGCTCCCAAAGCCGGTATGCCCAAACCCGCGGCAGCGCCGGTTCAGACGACCATCCCCCGTCAGGAACGCACCCTGTCGGCAGGGGCGCATCAGGCGCGTCTGTCGGCAATGGCAGCTGTACACGGCGGAAACCGACAGGACGTACCCGAGCGCGAAATGCTATCCCTGCAAACCGCGGCTGTCGAAGCGGCCCGTCAGCCCGAGGCGAAACCCAAACAGGAAACGCCTGCGGACAAACAAGCCCGCAGCATCCGAAACACGGCAGATTTGCCTGCCGCCACGCACCTTTCAGACGACCTCCCGCGCCTGTTCGCCACAGTCAAAACCGCGCGCCTGATGGTGGTCAGCATCTGCCCGTCGACCGAAGATACGCTGCATGGCGAATTGTTCCACGGCGAAACCGGCATCCTGCTGGACAATATGCTCGCCGCCATCCGCCTCAGCCCGCAGCAGGCGCACAAAACCAGTTGGGTGAAAGCCGCCCCCGTGTTCAGCCCGCATCCTTCGGAAGCGCAAATCCACGCCGAATTGCCTGCACTGAAGCATGAATTGGAATCGTCCCAAGCCCGTGCGGTATTGTTTTTAGGGCAGGTTTTCGAACAGAAAGAAATGATGGCGGTCATGGAAGAATTGTGCGGCGGCATACCGTATTTCACTATCCCGCACCCCGCCCGCCTGCTGCGCCAACCGCGCCTGAAGGCATATGCCTGGCAGGTGTTGAAGAAAGCGGCGGCTGTGTTGTAGGGTTGATTGGAACAAAGGTCGTCTGAAACTTGCAAATAGAGTTTCAGACGACCTTTTTGCATTTTTTCAGCGAAGGCGTTTGCGGACAACACACGCGCCGAGATGATGGTAAAGATTACAATTCCGTCATTCCCGCGCAGGCGGGAATCCACTGGAAACCCTATGCAACGGGTGTTTGCAAAACAGCCGGCCGTAGCGTGGGCTTTGCCCACGAACAGGGTTTGACGACACGCCGGTGTAAAAATAACCGCTTTATTTGCATCACAAAGGTCGTCTGAAAACCTTGTTTTTACGGGCGGTAGTGAAACATAGAGCCTGCTCTAAAGGGTGTTTTTTCGCTATCTTCATCCGCGGGCAAAGCCCACGCTACGTTGTATAGTCAATTAAAATCAAAATAGGACAGTAGCGCATCGTCAAATCGGGCGTAATCAGACAATACGGTTCGCAGATACCGCTTAATATTCGCCCAAACCTTCTCAATCGGGTTGAGCTCAGGTGAATAAGGTGCAAGAGGCAATACCTTATGTCCCCATTTTTCCGCCATTTCCCGTAAGACACCCATACGGTGAAATCGTGCATTATCTAAAATAATCACCGATTTTTGAGTCAATGCAGGCAGTAGGCATTGCTGAAACCACGCTTCAAAAAAGACTCCGGTCATCGTATTTTGATAAACCATCGGAGCAATCAGCCGGTTGCCGACTTATGCGGACACCAGAGATAAGCGTCGGTATCTTTTTCCACTTATCTGCGCTTTCACTATTTGCCCTTTCGGGCTGCGGGCATAGGGACGGAACAGGTAGCGGTCAAATCCTGTTTCATCCAAATAAACGCGTTGGTAGTCGGAAAATTCGGCCAGCTGTGTCAAATAATGCGTTACTTTGGCCGGATCTTGTTCTTTGTAAGTGGTGGTCTTTTTTTGCGCGTCATTCCCATCTGTTTGAGTGCATAGCAAACGGCGGCGGCCGTACAATCAAAATGTTTGGCGATTTCATGCAGATAGGCATCCGGGTGTTGCCCAACATATTGAGCCAGTTTTTGCCTATCCAATTTGACGGCATTTAGACCGGTAACTTGATGTTTTAGGCTGCCTGTTTGTTTTTTAAGGTGAATCCACAGGTAAAGCGTGTTTCTTGACAAGTTAAATGTTGCTGCGGTTTGGCTGATGTTTTTGCATTGTTCGTAAAAGTTTAAAGCTTTGTTTCTCAAGTCCGCAGAGTATGCCATGGTTAGACCTTCAAAGTTGAGTATTGTACTATTTTATTTTTAATTGACTATAAGTCTGAGATCAAATGTTTGCAAAACGGTTGCCGAGATTCAAAAATGGATTTCCGCCTGCGCGGGAATGACGGCATGGGGAGTAAGCCGTAGCCTGAATCTCTACTAACCGCGTGCATGGCTACGCCACTCACCCTACCTGCGGACGGCACAAACTTTAAAACCGAGGTGTAGGGTGTATGCAGTATGCGCGCACGCGTTTTTTGCCGTTCTCAAACCATTGTTTCAAACTTTCAGACGACCTCAGACGTCGTCTGAAAACCCAAAACTTATAGTGGATTAACTTTAAACCAGTACGGCGTTGCCTCGCCTTAGCTCAAAGAGAACGATTCTCTAAGGTGCTGAAGCACCAAGTGAATCGGTTCCGTACTATCTGTACTGTCTGCGGCTTCGTCGCCTTGTCCTGATTTAAATTTAATCCACTATACAATCTGTCCTTACGAGCGGTAGTCTGCGTTGATGGAGACGTAGTCGTGCGACAGGTCGCAGGTATAGACGGTGGCGGCGGCTTGTCCGCGGTGGAGTTTGATGCGGACGGTGATTTCGTCTTTCGCCATCACTGCCTGTCCTTGTTCTTCGGTGTAGCTTGCGGCGCGGCCGCCGTTTTCGGCAACCAATACGTCGTCCAGATACATTTCGAGGATGTCGGCGTCCAAATCGGCGATGCCGGCGTAGCCGATGGCGGCGAGCAGTCTGCCGAGGTTGGGGTCGGAGGCGAAGAAGGCGGTTTTAACAAGGGGCGAGTGGGCGACGGCGTAGGCGACTTGGCGGGCTTCGTCGCGGGTTTTGGCGTTTTCGACGCGGACGGTGATGAATTTGGTCGCGCCTTCGCCGTCGCGGACGATGGCTTGGGCGAGTTCGAGGGCGAGGCTGCCGAGCAGGTCTTTGAGCTGTTTGTAGCGCGGGTCGGCGATGTTGTCGATTTCGCTTTGGCTGTTTTTGCCGGTGGCGATGATGACGAAGCTGTCGTTGGTGCTGGTGTCGCCGTCAACGGTGATGGTGTTGAAGGTTTCGTCGGCGATTTCTTGGGTCATCAGTTGGAGGACGGGTTGGGAAACTTTGGCATCGGTGGCGATGAAGGAGAGCATGGTCGCCATGTTGGGATGGATCATGCCGGAGCCTTTGGCGATGCCGGTGGCGCGGACGGTGTGTTTTTCGCCGACGCTGCCTTCGCGCGAGGCGGATTTGGGCACGGTGTCGGTGGTCATGATGGCGCGTGCGGCATCCGCCCAGTCGGCGGGCTGCATTTTTGGCAGGGCGGCGACGATTTTGCCGACGGGCAGGGGCTCGAGGATGACACCTGTGGAGAACGGGAGGACTTGGGAGGGTTTGCAGCCGGTTTGTTCGGCGGTGGCGGCGCAGGTTTCGATGGCGTCGATTCTGCCTTGCGCGCCTGTGCCGGCGTTGGCGTTGCCAGTGTTGATGATGATGGCGCGCACGCCGTCTTCGTCGAAGAGGTGTGATTTGGCGATGTGGACGGGGGCGGCGCAGAAGCGGTTGGTGGTAAACACGGCACCGACGGTGTTGCCGCCGGAAAGTACCATCAGGGTGAGGTCGGCGCGGTCGGTTTGTTTGATGCCTGCGCGGGCGGTGAAGAGTTGGATGCCGTCGATGTTCAGCAGTTGGTCTGCGGTTTTTTCTGTGAGGTTGACTGCCATTTTGCTGCTCCTTTGTTTGGGGTTGTTGTTGATTTGGTTTTCAGACGACCTTTTGGTTCATCGGGGTCGTCTGAAAAGTGTTCAGAATCCTAATACGGGGATGATAATCGGGGCGATGGCGGCGGTCAGTACGCCGTTGAGGGTCAGTCCCAGCCCTGCGTATGCCGCCATGCGCCGGCTGCGCTCGAGTGAGGCGGCGATGCCCATGGCGTGTGAGGCGGTGCCGAGCGACATGCCGACTGACGAGGGCATGCCGACGGTGTTTTTAAGCACGGTATAACCGGCTATCTGCCCGACCAGTCCGGCAACGATGACGGTGGCGGCGGTGATGGCGGGGATGCCGCCTATGGTGCGGGTGATTTCGATGGCAATGGGGTTGGTCACGGATTTGGCGGCGAGCGAGAGGACGACTTCGCGTTCCGCGCCCAGCCATTTGGCGAAATACATGCCTGTGATGATGCCGGTCACGCTGCCGGCGAGCTGCGAGACGATGACGGGCAGCCACTGGCTGAAGATTTTTTGACGGTTTTGATAGAGTGGGACGGCAAGTGCGACGACGGCGGGCTTGAGCCAGAAGTCGATAAACTGCGCGGCATCGTGGTACACGGAATAATCGATGTCGAGGATTTTGAGGTAGGCAATCAGGGTAACGGTGCTGATTAAGACGGGGTTGAGCAGCAGATAGCCCGTCCGCGCGCGGAGGATGAGTGCCAGTGCGTAAACCGCCAGCGTCAGGAAAAGCAGGACGCTGGGCTGCTGCCACAGGGAAAGGATGCCGTCCATCAGATTTTCTCCCGTATCCATTGGTGCACCTTACCCGTAACCAACAGGACGCACACAGTGCTGGCGGCGGCGGAGACGAGTATCGACAGCCAACTGTCGGCAATCAAATCCAAATAACTGATGACGGCGACGCAAGGCGGCACGAGGAAAAGCGTCAGGTTTGCCATCAGTGCGTCGGTAAGCTGCTGCAACCACTCGGCTTTCACCCACCCCGCCTGAAGCAGGGCAAACAGAATGCCCATGCCGATGATGCTGCCGGGCAATTTGATGCCCGTAAGGTAGGCGGCGGTTTCGCCGAGCGCAAGGCAGCCGAGCAGGACGAGCAAGGCGCGGATGGTGTGCATGGGTCGGGTTTCCTCTATGGTTTGCCGCTTTGTAGACGGGCGGTTTATGAATCTTTGTTAATAATTGAATCATAACGCCCTTGGGGTCGTCTGAAAACCCGTCCGCCGGTTTGATTTTACCCAAGCCGCGTTTTCAGACGACCTCTCTTTATCCTGTATGACACAATCGGCGCAGTATATTAAAATCCTCGTTTCAGACGACCTTTAAAGAAAGAATTACATGTATCACGCATTCGGCGGCGCGGCAGGCGTACGCAACCTGACCGACCGCTTTTACGACTTGATGGAACTCGAGCCGCCATACCGCGCCCTGCGCCAGATGCACGGCGAAGACATGACGCTGATTCGCGAAAAACTCTACGAATTTTTCAGCGGCTGGCTCGGCGGCCCGCCCTTGTTCGAGCAGAAATACGGCCATCCCATGCTGCGCGCGCGGCACATGCCCTTTGCCGTGAATATGCAGGTGCGCGACGAATGGGTCGCCTGCTTCGCCCAAGCCATGAACGAATTGGAAATCGGCAAAGACCTTGCCGAGCCCGTCCTTATCCGCATTTTTGCGATGGCGGACTGGATGCGCAACCAAAACGAAGAAGGCGTAGACCCGCCCATGCCGCCGATGGCAGTCGATCCCGCAATCCGAATTCCCGAGCTGAAAAACGTCTTGAAGCAATATGGTGTGGACGGGTATTTTGAAGCTTGAGGTCGTCTGGAAAGTATCTGCGATGTAGTCTGAATATTTGCATTCAATTAAATAAATATCTAATATTTCAGACTTTCTATTCTTTCAATACCTACTTTGTATAAAGGTGAAATTATTCTTTATTAATATCGTTATTAATACTGTGAAAATGAAAGTGAAATCATTGTTGTCTAAGAATTTTTAGTAGGTAAAATGGTAAATTTTTAAAGCTACAGTTATTTATATTTTTAAGATTTTGGAAAAGATATGAGAAAGGATAGTTATGTTGAGATTCCTACTTGGAATTAGTTTTTGTATAACATTATCAGCCTGCCAAACAGAAACTTTGGTAAAAGATGTGAATATTTCGAAAAAACAGGAGCTACATAATATGAATATGAATACTTATTTTGCTGAAAATGCAAAAAAATTAAATGAGGTAATACAGATTCCTAGTGAAGGCATTAAATCCATTGATGTATATGCCCTTTATGGATTTGTTGAGTCATTTTCGCCAATTTCTACTGCTGAACAAATTAAACAAAGAGTAGGGGAAAGTTTGGGTCATAAAGACTTATTTGGTACGAAATCTGTTCATTATCGTTTAGAGCCAAAAGACTTTTCTCGTTTTTTCTCTAATTTTAATAGAATTAAAAGTACATTAAATCCTAATGATAAAGTTAATTCAGTGTATTTGATATTGATTGAAGTTAAGTATAACACCCATTCTGTTCAAATACTTACTCGAGAGGCAGCAGAGGGAGAAGCTTTTTTATTCAGTAAAATTATTAAAAATAATGAGAGTTTTTTGATTTTATTGGATTCAAAAGAATTAAAAGAGTTATTTGATACGATCGATCCAAATCAAAATATCCTGAAATGATTAATTTAGGTTGGAGCTATTTATGACAAGCAGTGTGGATTTTAATAAAAAAGGTTTTGTTGCCAGTGTGCAAAATAAGGAAACTTTTGGGAGAGTTTTAATAGCAAATAGCGCTTACAGTAATGAATTGAAAGAGTTTGATAAAATAAAAGTCAATGCTTTAATGCCTGCGGATTCGGATGATGTTAAAAAATTAGACTTGGCTTTGCAATATTTGCAGCAAAATACAAAAGCTGATTCCCTGCTTCAAAAGGCTTCTGCTATGGGTATTCATATCGTAATCCTTAAAGAGGGAGATAACTCTTTTCATCCACTAAGACCCAATAATACTGATGGGATTATCTTTTGGAACCCTAATCAATCGGCAGAGATTTTTTCTGAAATTAATGGGAAAAAAGTTTCATTGGGTATCCAATCTGCTGCTAATGTTCTGTTTCATGAGTTGGTTCATGCGACTGATCCTAATTTGGCAAAATCTGATATTGAAATAGACAGTTATAGCAAGCTTTTTGCATTAAATGACTTGAAATATAAATTTTATAATGCTCCCGAACATTTGGCTGTAACAATGTCCAACGAAATGGTCAGTAAGTTTCATAATGAACCAATAAGACCTGATTACATTACCACACCAGGTGATGTTTCTGTACCCAATCCTATCAATTCTCAAACCAATCATTACGACAAAGCTGGCAACCTTATAGGTAAAACTGTCAAAACTTACGATGAAAAAACTGAAACTATCAAGACGGTAAATACTGATTATTTGCGTCAAGATGAGCGTGGTTTGCCAGTGGAAAGTGAGACGGTCACTGATATAAATGGAGAGCCTGTCAAACAAATTCAAGATAAGTCCTCTTTCAACTATAATTTGCCTGACTGGAACAATTTGAACAGCAGTGATTTATACGCTGCAGTTTTGTCTGCGGACAGCAGTCAGTTGGATGCGTTGGGTAAAAGTCTGGCGCAGTCGGAAGAAGGTCAGCGTATCCTGAGGCAGGGAGAAAACCTGTTGACTGAATATACTGAATATAAAGAGCAGCAGGAATTGGAGCGGCAACAGGAGTTGGCACATTCAAGCCGTGCAATGGTCAGAACGCTTTGAAATCCGTATATTCGGGAAGGTTTAAATGGACGATAAGAAATTTGATGAGGCTATAAAGGTGTTGATAATGTTGCGGGCGGACGTTATTGAACACGGGCGAAAAATCGATGACCGAATCAACGAGCAACAGCGTGCTTTGTCGGAGGAGTCAGAACGGTTCAGACGACAGGTCGGCAATATAGTTGACAATGCAGGGAAAACCATCCGCCAAGAAACCGTACAGTCGCTGGATTCGGCAAGCGAGGGGTATAGAAGGGCGGTTGATGAATTAAATCGTGAAGTGGGGAAATTCAATAAAATCATCAAAAGCTGGTATATCGGCATTGGTGTAGTATTAGCTATTGCTGCCATTATATTGTTTGTGGTGGTGCGATATACGGTTGTTGATTTGGCTGATAGGCGTGAGGAATTGGAGAGTTATGAACATGCCATTGAAACTGCCAAAGCATTTGCTGAGTCGGATGCCTACATATGTGAAGGGCGCATTTGTATCAATGCGGGTAAAAATGTCGGTAACGGCTATCGTCAGGCAAAACCGAGAAAGAAATAAAACGTCGTCTGAAAAAACTTAGGACAAAACCAAAATGACTTTCCAAAACAAAAAAATCCTCGTCGCCGGACTCGGCGGCACGGGTATTTCCATGATTGCCTATCTGCGCAAAAACGGCGCGGAGGTGGCCGCTTATGATGCGGAGCTGAAACCGGAGCGCGTGTCGCAAATCGGTAAGATGTTTGACGGGCTGGTGTTTTACACGGGTCGTCTGAAAGATGCGCTGGACAACGGTTTCGATATTTTGGCGCTCAGTCCCGGCATCAGCGAGCGGCAGCCGGATATCGAGGCGTTCAAGCAAAACGGCGGATGCGTGTTGGGCGACATCGAATTGCTGGCGGACATTGTGAACCGCCGCGGCGACAAGGTGATTGCGATTACCGGCAGCAACGGTAAAACCACGGTAACGAGCCTAGTCGGCTATCTCTGCATCAAGTGCGGGCTGGATACCGTTATCGCGGGCAATATCGGCACGCCGGTTTTGGAGGCGGAATTGCAGCGTGAAGGCAAGAAGGCAGATGTGTGGGTGTTGGAGCTTTCCAGCTTCCAACTGGAAAACACCGAAAGCCTGCGCCCGACTGCGGCGACGGTGCTGAACATTTCCGAAGACCATCTCGACCGCTACGACGATTTGCTCGACTATGCGCATACCAAAGCCAAGATTTTCCGTGGCGATGGCGTGCAGGTTTTGAATTCAGACGACGTGTTCTGCCGCGCCATGAAACGGGCCGGGCGCGAGGTGAAATGGTTTTCGTTGGAACACGAGGCCGATTTTTGGTTGGAACGCGAGACGGGTCGTCTGAAACAAGGCAATGAAGATTTGATTGCCACTCAAGACATCCCGCTGCAAGGCCTGCACAACGCCGCCAACGTCATGGCTGCTGTCGCCTTATGCGAAGCCGTCGGTTTGCCGCGCGAAGCATTGCTCGAACACGTCAAAACCTTCCAAGGCCTGCCGCACCGCGTGGAAAAAATCGGCGAGAAAAACGGCGTGGTGTTTATCGACGACAGCAAAGGCACGAACGTCGGCGCGACCGCCGCCGCAATTGCCGGTTTGCAAAATCCGCTCTTCGTGATTTTGGGCGGCATGGGCAAAGGGCAGGACTTCACGCCCCTGCGCGACGCGCTTGCCGGCAAGGCAAAAGGCGTGTTCCTGATCGGCGTCGATGCGCCGCAAATCCGCCGCGATTTGGACGGCTGCGGTCTGAATATGACCGACTGCGCCACTTTGGAAGAAGCGGTTCAGACGGCATACGCCCAAGCCGAAGCGGGCGATATCATACTGCTCAGCCCCGCCTGCGCGAGCTTCGACATGTTCAAAGGCTATGCGCACCGTTCGGAAGTATTTATCGAAGCGTTTAAGGCTTTGTGAGGTCGTCTGAAACATGAAAAGAGGGTTGTTTTTGCCGTAAGCCTTGTGCGCCATCGCCTCAAAGGTCGTCTGAAAACGTCAAGGCGGTTTCAGACGACCTTTTTGCAGCAGCGGCAAACTTGTTCTTTGCCTTTATCCGGTGTGACTGTTTCTTAAAATTTGCCTATGCGGGCAAACGGCGAGGCGGCGGGCGCGGGCAGCCATGCCTGACCGAAAAAACGTGTGTTCATCAATCCGAAAGGAAAACCCATGAATTTTCAAGACTACATCCGTTACGATGCCGTCGGTTTGGCAGAGTTGATCCGCAAAAAAGAAGTCTCCGCCGATGAAGTGTTGCAGGCTGCTTTAAACCGCTTGGACGAAGTCAACCCCAAGCTCAATCTGTTGGCGCACGATTTGCGCGAATGTGCGGCGGCGTGGCAGGGGTCGTCTGAAAATGCCGATACGCCGCTGGCGGGCGTGCCGTTTTTGCTCAAAGACCTGCTGGCGGATTGGGAAGGCGCGCCGACATGGTCGGGTTCGCGCATGATGCAGCATTACATTGCCAAGCAAAACAGCGATTTGACTCAAGCCTATCTCGATGCGGGGCTGCGCGTATTCGGCAAAACCACCACGCCCGAATGGGGCGCGTATGCCGTTACCGAAACCGAAATTTACGGCATCACGCGCAATCCGTGGCATTTGGATTACACCGCAGGCGGCAGCAGCGGAGGTGCGGCGGCGGCAGTGGCTTCGGGCGTCGTCCCCGCAGCGCACGGCAGCGACGGCGGCGGCTCTATCCGCTTACCCGCGCACAACTGCGGCGTGTTCGGGCTGAAACCCACGCGCGGCCGCAGCAGTTACGCGCCGAACGCATCGGAAGCGTGGCAAGGCTTGGTATGCGATCATGTGTTGACCCGCAGCGTACGCGACAGCGCGGTTTTGCTGGACATCGCCGCCCAAACCCAAGAGCGCGCCCTGTATGCCTGCCCGCCGCCGCCCGAAAACGGTTTTGCAGACAGCCTGAAACAAGAAACAGGTCGTCTGAAAATCGCTTTTTGGAAACAGACATGGTTTGGCGGCGGCAACGACGAAGGCACGGAAGGCGCGTTCGCCCATAGTTTGAAACTGATGCAAGACGCGGGACACGAATTGGAAGAAGCCACGCCCGATTTTGCACCGCCCGAACAGCTCAAACGCGCCGCCCGCGTCATCGTTATGGGCGAAACGGCAAAACTGTTCTACCAATATCAATACGAAACCGGACAAAAACTGCCGCACCGCCTGCTTGAGCCGACAACGTGGGCAATGATTGTGCAGGGGCGGCAAATCAGCGCGGGTGAAATGGCTTGGGCGCGCGACGTGATGCTGGCGCAGGAACGTGCCGCCAAAGCATTTTTTACGCGCTACGATGTGCTGATGACGCCCGTCTGCCCGCGCACCACGCCGAAAATCGGCGAGATGATGCCGCCACCCGCCGCACAAAAAGCCATGCGCCTGCTGTGCGGCACGCTGCGCTTGGGTTTCCTGTTGAAAAACAACCCGTTTTTGGAAAAAGAAGCCGTTGCCGCGCTGCAATATGTCGGCTATACGTCGCCGCTGAACATGAGCGGCAACCCCGCCATGAGTGTGCCGCTTTACCGGCATCACGGGCTGCCTGTCGGCACCCAGTTCGCCGCCGCACACGGGCGCGAAGACACGCTGCTCCGCCTCGCCGCGCAGTTGGAACAGATACAGCCGTGGGCGGAAATACCGCAGTTGGCTTAGGGTTTGCATTGGATAAGAAGCGGTCTGTTTGCCCGAAGAAAAGATTGAGATAAGGTCGTCTGAAAACATCAAAACGTTTCAGACGACCTTTTTTGCGTGTGTGATGGGTAGGGGAGGGCGCAAAGAACGCCGGAATCCGACTGTCTTTAAAGAATCTGAATTGTTGCTTTGCCAAGAAACCTTTAGAATGACGTTTTTCTGATTTTCGATATTTTCAGACGACCCGTATATCCAAAAGGTCGTCTGAAACGTTTGTTCCGTAACGGATGTTTGTTCATGATTAGTCTTTCCAAGATTCTCGACCGCCCGATTTCCCGCAGCGGTCAGAAATTCGATACATCGCTTTTGTGGATGACGGTGTTGATGACCGTGTTCAGCCTGGTGATGATTTATTCCGCTTCGATTGCGTACGCGGCGGCGGAGGGCGGTACGCAGTTTTCTTTTGTCGGCAAGCAGGCTTTGTTTGTCGCGGTCGGCGTTTCTGTGTGCATCGGCCTGTCTTTTATCAGTATGAACACTTGGAAAAAGCTTATGCCCTGGTATTTCGGCTTCTCGGGGCTTTTGCTGCTGCTGGTTTTGTTTTTGGGGCGGGAGATTAACGGGGCAACCCGCTGGATTCACGCGGGACCGGTCAATATCCAGCCGACGGAGTTGTTCAAGCTTGCCGTCGTTTTGTATTTGTCCAGCCTGTTCACGCGCAAGGCGGAAGTGTTGCAGAGCGTGAAGAAGATTATGTTCCCGGGCGGGCTGATTGCCGCGGGTTTGGTGTTGATTATGTTCCAGCCTGACTTCGGTTCGTTCGTCGTCATTGTCGGCGTTACGATGGCTATGGTGTTTTTGGCGGGTTTCCCTGCCAAGTATTTCATCATGATGGGGATGATTCTGGCTTCATTCATGACGGCGGCGATTATGCTCGCGCCTTACCGCATGGCGCGCGTGTCGGCGTTTTTGAATCCGTGGGCGGACCCTTTGGGCAAAGGCTACCAGTTGACGCATTCGTTGATGGCGATTGCGCGCGGCGAATGGTTCGGTCAGGGTTTGGGCGCGAGTTTGGAAAAACGCTTCTACCTGCCCGAGGCGCATACCGACTTTATCTTTGCCGTCATCGGCGAGGAATTCGGTTTTTTGGGTATGTGTATTTTGGTTGCGTGCTATGTTTGGCTGGTCGTCCGCGCCTTTTCCATCGGACGGCAGGCGCGCGATTTGGATTTGACGTTCGGCGCGTATGTCGCCAACGGCATCGGTGTTTGGATAGGTATTCAAAGTTTCTTCAATATCGGCGTCAACATCGGTATTTTGCCGACCAAGGGGCTGCCGTTGCCGTTGATGTCTTACGGCGGTTCGGCGGTTGTGGTCATGCTGGTGTGCATTACTTTGTTGTTGCGCGTCGATTATGAAAACCGCAAAAAAATGCGCGGTTACCAAGTGGAGTAAATCATGGGCGGTAAAACTTTCATGTTGATGGCGGGCGGTACCGGCGGCCATATTTTCCCTGCGCTGGCGGTGGCGGACTCATTGCGCGCGCGCGGCCATCATGTGATTTGGCTGGGCAGCGAAGGCTCGATGGAAGAACGCATCGTGCCGCAATACGACATCCTGCTCGAAACGCTGGCGATTAAAGGCGTGCGCGGCAACGGTATCAAACGCAAGCTGATGCTGCCGTTTACTTTGTATAAAACCGTCCGCGAAGCGCAGCGGATTATCCGGAAACACCGCGTCGAGTGTGTCATCGGTTTCGGCGGCTTCGTTACCTTCCCCGGCGGCTTGGCGGCGAAGCTCTTGGGCGTGCCGATTGTGATTCACGAACAAAACGCCGTGGCTGGTTTGTCCAACCGCCAACTGTCGCGCTGGGCGAAGCGGGTGTTGTACGCTTTTCCGAAAGCGTTCAGCCACGAAGGCGGTTTGGTCGGCAACCCCGTCCGCGCCGATATTGCCAACCTGCCCGCGCCTGCCGAACGTTTTGCAGAGCGCGAAGGCCATCTGAAAATCTTGGTGGTCGGCGGCAGTTTGGGGGCGGACGTATTGAACAAAACCGTTCCGCAGGCATTGGCTTTGCTGCCTGACGATACGCGCCCGCAGATGTATCACCAATCGGGTCGGGGCAAGCTGGGCAGCTTGCAGGCGGATTACGACGCGCTGGGCGTGAAAGCCGAATGCGTGGAATTTATTACCGACATGGTGTCCGCTTACCGCGATGCCGACTTGGTGATTTGCCGTGCCGGCGCGCTGACAATTGCCGAGTTGACGGCAGCGGGGCTGGGCGCGCTGCTGGTGCCGTATCCTTACGCCGTCGATGACCACCAAACTGCCAACGCGCGTTTTATGGTGCAGGCGGAGGCAGGGCTGCTGTTGCCGCAAACCCAGTTGACAGCGGAAAAGCTCGCCGAAATCCTCGGCGGCTTAAACCGCGAAAAATGCCTCAAATGGGCGGAAAACGCCCGCACATTGGCACTGCCGCACAGCGCGGACGATGTGGCAGAAGCCGCCATTGCGTGTACGGCATGATGACATGATGTGATGAATGAAACAGAGGTCGTCTGAAAACCAAGAAACAGGTTTCAGACGACCTTTTTGCAACTTGGCAGCCGTATTGTGCGGGAGTATGATGTAAATAGGAATCTCTCTCAATGGAGGCTGCCATGTCCGAAAAAATCTCTCCCGAAACCGTTTCCGTCTTGTCCAGTACCATGCTGATTCCCCTGTGGGCGAAGGCGGTGGAGCAGAGTAGGGCGCAGCCGCTTTTGCGCGATGACGAAGCCGTGCGGATGTTGGACAAGATTGACTACGACTTCGGCAAGTTTGCCAAAGCCAAAGCATCGCAGGTCGGCTGTTGCGGGCGGGCGAAGCTGTTGGACGATATGACCCGGCACTTTATCGCCGAACATCCCGATGCCGTCGTCGTGCAAATCGGCGCGGGGCTGGATGCGCGTTACGAACGCTTGGGCAAGCCGCGCATTACCGCTTGGTATGATTTGGATTTGCCGGAAGTGATTGAAGTGCGGCGTATGCTGCTGCCCGAGTCGAACAATCATTATCTGGGCGCGTCCATGTTCGACGAAGCGTGGATGAACACCGTTGCCGCGCACGGCAAACCCGTGTTGCTCGTGATCGAAGGCGTGTTGATGTATTTTGAAGAAGCGCAGGTGCAGGACTTTTTCAAACAGGTTGCCCGCCGTCTGCCGAACGTCCAACTTGCCTTCGACACCATTCCCAAAGTCTACATCGGACAAAGCAAACGCCACGACGCGCTCGGCAAAATGGACAAGCCGCCCGAGTTCCGCTGGGCGATAAGCGGAACGGACGACATCCGACGCCTGATATCGGGTGTGGAAATCATTGAAGAAGCGGGCTTGAGCAGCGTCTGCAAACCGCGTTATCCGTGGCTCTTGCGCCTTGTATATGCGACCGCGTGGGGACGGTGCAAATTGGATATGCGCTTGATGAGGATACAAGTGCCGTCAAGTTGATAAACGAGAGGTCGTCTGAAAACGGTTTTCAGACGACCTTATATTATGTTTTTGCTGGTATTTTGGTAGCTGAAGTCGAGTTTAAAAATGGGTAATTCGCCGCTGAACGAAACCTCTTTTTCACCCGTATTGCCACCAATGTGAAATCCTGTATGCCGAAACATCTTTAATTTACAAGAAAACTATGGCGCAGAAGCGGATAGCCCTTTAAAATAACGCCTTTACGCATCGAAAATCCACCGGAACGCAACATCATGATGAAAAATCGAGTTACCAACATCCATTTTGTCGGTATCGGCGGCGTCGGCATGAGCGGTATCGCCGAAGTCTTACACAATTTGGGCTTTAAAGTTTCCGGTTCGGATCAGGCACGAAATGCGGTTACCGAGCATTTGAGCAGCTTGGGTATTCAAGTTTATCCCGGCCATACCGCCGAACACGTCAACGGCGCGGATGTCGTCGTTACCTCTACCGCCGTCAAAAAAGACAATCCCGAAGTCGTCGCTGCGCTGGAGCAGCAAATCCCCGTCATTCCGCGCGCCCTGATGCTGGCGGAACTAATGCGCTTCCGTGACGGCATCGCCATTGCCGGTACGCACGGCAAAACCACGACCACCAGTCTGACCGCCTCTATCCTCGGCGCGGCAGGTCTAGACCCCACTTTCGTTATCGGCGGCAAACTCAATGCCGCAGGTACCAACGCCCGCTTGGGCAAAGGCGAATACATCGTCGCCGAAGCCGACGAGTCCGATGCGTCCTTCCTACATTTGACCCCGATTATGTCCGTCGTCACCAATATCGACGAAGACCACATGGATACTTACGGACACAGCGTCGAAAAACTGCATCAGGCGTTTGTCGATTTTATCCACCGTATGCCGTTCTACGGCAAAGCGTTTTTGTGTATCGACAGCGAACACGTCCGCGCGATTTTGCCCAAAGTGAGCAAACCCTACGCGACTTACGGCTTGGACGATGCCGCCGATATTTACGCGACCGACATCGAAAGCGTCGGCGCGCAAATGAAGTTTACCGTTCATGTCCAAATGAAAGGACATGAGCAGGCGCCGTTTGAAGTCGTGTTGAACATGCCCGGCAGACACAACGTCCTTAATGCCTTGGCAGCCATCGGTGTGGCGCTGGAAGTCGGCGCATCCGTCGAAGCGATTCAGCGCGGCTTGCTCGGTTTTGAAGGTGTCGGTCGCCGCTTCCAAAAATACGGCGACATCAAGCTGCCCAACGGCGGAACCGCGCTGTTGGTGGACGACTACGGACACCATCCTGTCGAAATGGCGGCGACCCTCTCCGCCGCACGCGGCGCGTATCCGGAAAAACGTTTGGTGCTCGCCTTCCAGCCGCACCGATATACCCGCACGCGCGATTTGTTCGAAGACTTCACCAAAGTCCTCAATACTGTTGACGCGCTGGTGTTGACCGAAGTTTATGCCGCCGGCGAAGAGCCGATTGCCGCCGCCGACTCCCGCGCCCTTGCCCGCGCTATCCGCGTATTGGGCAAACTCGAGCCGATTTACTGCGAAAACGTCGCCGACTTGCCTGAAATGCTGTTGAACGTTTTACAGGACGGCGACATCGTGTTGAATATGGGCGCAGGCAGCATCAACCGCGTTCCTGCCGCGATGCTGGAGTTGTCGAAAAAAGCCTGAGGCGGAAATTTTATCGTGATGCCGCGATAGCTGCCCGATGAAGCGATGTCCCATCGGGTGGGCAAGCAAGATTAAGGTCGTCTGAAAACCCGATTCGTTTTCAGACGACCTGTATCAAAAAATGAAGTAATCAAGAAAGCACAAAAACAATGCAGAATTTTGGCAAAGTAGCCGTATTGATGGGCGGTTTTTCCAGCGAACGCGAAATTTCGCTGGATAGCGGTGCTGCCATTTTGAATGCCTTAAAAAGCAAAGGCATAGACGCACACGCCTTCGATCCTAAAGAAACGCCCTTGGCGGAATTGAAAACCCAAGGTTTCCAAACTGCTTTTAATATCCTCCACGGTACTTACGGCGAAGACGGTGCCGTTCAGGGCGCGTTGGAATTGTTGGGCATTCCTTATACCGGCAGCGGTGTCGCCGCTTCAGCCATCGGCATGGACAAATACCGCTGCAAACTGATTTGGCAAGCCTTGGGGTTGCCCGTTCCCGAGTTTACCGTTTTGCACGAAGATTCCGATTTCGATGCCGTCGAACAGCAACTCGGCTTGCCCATGTTCGTCAAACCGGCAGCGGAGGGCAGCAGCGTCGGTGTTGTAAAAGTGAAAGAAAAAGGTCGTCTGAAAAGCGTTTACGAAGAATTGAAACACCTTCAAGGCGAAATCATTGCCGAGCGATTCATCGGTGGCGGCGAATATTCCTGCCCCGTGTTGAACGGCAAAGGCCTGCCCAGCATACACATCATCCCCGCGACCGAGTTTTACGACTACGAAGCCAAATACAACCGCGACGACACTGTTTATCAATGTCCGTCCGAAGACTTGAGTGAGGCTGAAGAAAACCTGATGCGCTTTCTGGCAGTCCGCGGGGCGCAGGCAATTGGGGCAGATGGGTGTGTGCGCGTCGATTTCCTCAAAGATACCGACGGTAAGCTGTACCTCTTGGAAATCAACACGCTGCCCGGCATGACGAGCCACAGTTTAGTACCGAAATCCGCCGCCCATACCGGCGTGGATTTTGCCGATTTATGCATTGAAATTCTGAAAACCGCACATGTGGGATGACGCAAGCGCATTGGGTCGGCTGACCCGCTGGCTGTTGCTGCTGATGGCATTGCTGCTCATCGGCACCTGCATAGCCTGGCTATACAACTCCAATCATTTTCCCGTCAAACAAGTGTCCATACAGGGCAAACTGACCTATTCGGACGGGAAGGAACTTCAGCGCGCCGCTCAACAGCACACGCACAGCAATATTTTCCGTGCCGATTTGGACGGTATTCAGGCAGCCTTTCAAAAGCTGCCGTGGGTGGATTCTGCCATGGTGCGCCGCCGCTTCCCCGATACCGTCGAAATCCATTTGACCGAGCGCGTGCCTGTTGCCCATTGGCGCAGCGGCGGTTTGGTCGATTCCAAAGGCAATGTGTTTGACGCCCAGCTCAAAGCCAAGCTGCCCGTCTTTGAAGGACAGCCGGGTACGGGCAAAGACATGGTCAAACACTACGAAGAATTTTCCGGCATCCTCCGCCGGCAAAATCTGGCGATTAAAGAACTGATTTATACGCCGCGCTCCGCCTGGTTGGTGGTCTTGGATAACGGGATTACCGTCAGACTGGGAAGGGAAAACGAAATCAAACGCTTACAACTTTTCGCCGAAATTTGGCCGACGCTGTTGCGTAAAAATCAAAATCGGTTATCCTACGTTGATATGCGGTATAAAGACGGATTTTCCGTGCGTTACACATCAGAGACGCCATCTGAAAATGTTTCAGACGACTAAAGCCAAGCAAACGGCGTGAAGCAAACTATTGCCAATACAGACAAATAGTTATAACTCCAGCGAAATAACGAGCAAATATAATGGAACAACAAGGTAAATATATCAGTGCCCTCGATATCGGCACATCCAAAGTCATCGCCCTGATTGGCGAAGTACAAGACGACAACGAAATCCACATCGTCGGACTCGGACAGGCACCGTCTCGCGGCCTTAAAGCAGGCATGGTAACCAACATTGACGCGACGGCCCAAGCCATTCAGCAGGCAGTCAATGAAGCCGAATTGATGGCGGACACCAAAATCAGCCACGTTACGACCGGTATCGCGGGTAACCATATCCGCAGCTTGAATTCGCAAGGGGTTGTCAAAATCAAAGACGGCGAAGTTTCGCAAGCCGACATCGACCGCGCCATCGAAACCGCCAAAGCCATCAACATCCCGCCGGATCACAATATCCTGCATACCGTGGTGCAAGAATACATCATCGACAACCAGCCCGGCGTCAAAGAACCTATCGGTATGAGCGGCGTCCGACTCGATACCCGCGTACATATTATTACCGGTGCCAATACCGCCCTGCAAAACATCCAAAAATGTATCCATCGTTGCGGTTTGCAAATGGACCAAATCATGCTTCAGCCTTTAGCGAGCGGTCAGGCCGTTTTGACTGAAGACGAAAAAGATTTGGGCGTATGCGTCATCGACATCGGCGGCGGTACGACCGATATTGCCGTTTATACCAACGGCGCCATCCGCCATACTGCCGTGATTCCCGTGGCGGGCGATTTGATTACCAAAGACTTGGCACAAGCACTGCGCACCCCGCACAGCGCTGCCGAATACATCAAAATCCACTACGGCGTAGCGATTCCCGATATGGACGGCTTGGACGAAATGGTTGAAGTTCCCAGCGTCGGCGACCGCCAGCCCCGTCAGATTTCCCGCCGTGTTTTGGCAAGCGTCATCGGTCCGCGCGTCGAAGAAATCTTAGAGCTGACCCTTAACGAATTGCGCCGTTCCGGCTTCCCTGAAGAAGTCCTCACATCAGGTATCGTTCTGACTGGCGGCGCATCTATGCTGACCGGCATTGTTGAGCTTGCCGAAGAAGTGTTCGGCCTGCCTGCACGCATCGGCGTACCTCAGGAAATGGGCGGCGTATCCGAACGGATCCGCAATCCGCGCTACTCAACCGCCATCGGTCTTTTGCAGGCGGCAAGGGGAGAGGAAGACGGCGCACCGGTGACCGGCGCTATCGTAGTTCATGACCAGGCTGAAAAAATCAGTTTGTGGGCAAGATTGATGAAATTCGTTAAAGACAATTTCTGATTGTTCCGTTACTTGCTTACAGGGAAAATGAGTTGCTGTTGGGTCGGAATGAAACTACTTGCAACAATTAAGAACCTGTATGCTTTCGTTAAAAAATGTAGTAAAAAAATAACGGTAATGGTGAATGAATAAGAAGTATTTTGCCAGTGTCTGAAGACTTCTTATATAATACGGATAATATTTAATTTTTGGACCGTCCTCGATGCAGGGCGCGCAGGAGTCATTTGAATGGAATTTGTTTACGACGTAGCTGAATCAGCCGCAAGCCCTGCGGTCATTAAAGTAATCGGCTTGGGTGGCGGCGGTTGCAACGCTATCAATAACATGATTGCCAACATCATCCAAGGTGTTGAATTTATTAGTGCCAATACTGATGCGCAATCTTTAGGTAAAAATAATGCGGCCAAACGCATCCAATTGGGTACTAATCTGACCCGTGGTTTGGGCGCGGGTGCCAATCCTGAAATCGGCCGTGCTGCGGCACAAGAAGATCGCGAAGCCATCGAAGATGCTATTCGCGGCGCGAATATGTTGTTCATCACCACCGGTATGGGTGGCGGTACCGGTACCGGTGCGGCTCCTGTGGTTGCCGAGATTGCCAAAGAAATGGGTATCCTGACCGTTGCGGTCGTTACCCGTCCGTTCGGCTACGAAGGCAAACGCGTACACATCGCCCAAGAAGGTTTGGAACAGCTCAAAGGCCAGGTCGATTCATTGATCATCATCCCGAACGACAAGCTGATGACTGCATTGGGCGAAGACGTCACTATGCGTGAAGCGTTCCGTGCGGCGGACAACGTCCTGCGCGATGCCGTAGCCGGTATTTCCGAAGTAGTTACCCGTCCCGGGTTCATCAACCTTGACTTCGCCGACGTTAAAAACGTAATGGGTATCAAAGGTATCGCCATGATGGGTTCCGGTTTTGCTCAAGGCATCGACCGCGCCCGTTTGGCAACCGAACAAGCGATTTCCAGCCCATTGCTGGATAATGTGACTTTGGATGGCGCGCGCGGCGTATTGGTGAACATCACTACCGCTCCGGATTGCCTGAAAATGTCCGAATATCGTGAAATCATGAAAGTGGTTAACGAGAATGCGCATCCTGAAGCAGAATGCAAATACGGTACTGCCGAAGACGACAATATGGGCGAAGACGCTATCCGCGTAACCATTATTGCGACCGGTTTGAAAGAAAACGGCAGCGAAAACCAAATGCGTGCGGCAGTCCGTACACAAAAATTGGTTAGCGGAAATACCGAAGCCGTTCAGTCTGCGCAAGCTGGTAATGTGGATGGCTTGGTTCGTACCAACAGAGGCATCCGCTCAATGAATTTGACTGCCGCAGATTTCAGTAATCAATCTGTTTTGGACGATTTTGAAATTCCGGCTATTTTACGTCGTCAAAATAATTCGGACAAATAATTCATTCTATTAAAAAAGCCTGCCACATCGTTGGCGGGTTTTTTTATAGTTTGGAATATATGGAGGCTTCACATTTTTATATAGTGGATTAAATTTAAATCAGGACAAGGCGACGAAGCCGCAGACAGTACAGATAGAGACCTTTGCAAAATTCCCCAAAATCCCCTAAATTCACACCAAGACATTTAGGGGATTTTCCATGAGCACCTTCTTCCGGCAAACCGCACAAGCCATGATCGCCAAACACATCGACCGCTTCCCATTATTGAAGTTGGATCAGGTGATTGATTGGCAACCGATCGAACAATACCTGAATCGTCAAAGAGCCCGTTACCTTCGAGACCACCGCGGCCGTCCCGCCTATCCACTGTTGTCCATGTTCAAAGCCGTCCTGCTCGGACAATGGCACAGCCTCTCCGATCCCGAACTCGAACACAGTCTCATCACCCGCATCGATTTCAACCTATTTTGCCGTTTTGACGAACTGAGCATCCCCGATTACAGCACCTTATGCCGCTACCGCAACTGGCTGGCGCAAGACGACACCCTGTCCGAATTGCTGGAACTGATTAACCGCCAACTGACCGAAAAAAACCTAAAAGTAGAGAAAGCATCCGCCGCCGTCATTGACGCCACCATTATTCAGACCGCCGGCAGCAAACAGCGTCAGGCCATAGAAGTCGATGAAGAAGGACAAGTCAGCGGCCAAACCACACCGAGTAAAGACAAAGATGCCCGCTGGACAAAGAAAAACGGTCTCTACAAACTCGGTTACAAACAACATACCCGTACCGATGAGGAAGGCTATATCGAGAAACTGCACATCACCCCCGCCAATACCCATGAGTGCAACCACCTGTCGCCTTTGCTGGAAGGCATTGCCGAAGGTACGACCGTCTATGCCGATAAAGGCTACGACAGTGCGGAAAACCGGCAACATCTGAAAGAACATCGGTTGCTGGACGGCATTATGCGCAAAGCCCACCGCAACCGTCCGCTGACGGAAGCGCAAACCAAACGCAACCGATATTTGTCGAAGACCCGTTATGTGGTCGAGCAAAGCTTTGGTACGCTGCACCGTAAATTCCGCTACGCCCGGGCAGCCTATTTTGGTCTGCTCAAAGTGAGTGCGCAAAGCCATCTGAAGGCGATGTGTTTAAACCTGTTGAAAGCGGCTAACAGGCTAAGTGTGCCTGTTGCCGCCTAAAAGGCGGCCCGGATGCCTGATTATCGGGTATTCGGGGAGGATTAAGGGGATATTTGGGTAAAATCAGGAGCAATTAGGGGCGGAAATAGACGAAAACCTGTGTTTGGGTTTCGGCTGTCGGGGGGAAGGGCTTTTTTGCAAAGGTCTCAGATAGTACGGCAAGGCGAGGCAACGCCGTACTGGTTTAAAGTTAATCCACTATACTTCATTAAGTATATTCTCGACTTTCGATTTATTGTCTGTCGAACCGTTGAGTGATAGGATTGCGGCGGTAAGTGTAGTGCAATCGCTTAAAATTTCATAAACGGCTGATTTCAGACGACATCAATGATGTATAGAAAACTGCCGTATCCAATTTTTAGCGATTCGTTATGTTTCACTTCATATCAATGATTACATAAGGAAATACAGTATGAACCGTCGTCAATTCTTGGGTGGTACAGCCGTTTCTTTGGCAGCCGCCGCTTCATTCGCCCGCGCCCACGGACATCATGACCATAAAGGCCATTCCCACGCTGCCCCTGCTGCTGCGTCCAAAACCTATGAAGCAGCCAGAAAAGCGGCTGCCCACTGTGTTGAAGCAGGTCAAATCTGTTTGGCACACTGCATCAGACTGCTGAGCCAAGGCGATACTTCCATGAAAGATTGCGCAACAGGTGTCAACCAAATGCTGGCATTGTGCGGCGCGCTGCAAAACCTTGCCGCCCAAAACTCTCCGCTGACCCCATCTTTGGCAAAAGTCTGTGTTGAGGCGTGCAAACAATGTGCCGCAGCGTGCAAACAACACGCAGGCCACCACGCAGAATGCAAACAATGCTATGAGTCTTGCCTTGCCTGCATCAAAGAGTGCGAAAAAATCGCTGCTTAATTGACGCAGTCAATTATCGGTCTGCCTGTGAAACAAACTTTGTTTTGCAGGCAGACCGGTTTGTTTTAAATGGGAGGACTTTCACAAAATTATTTGAAATGTAAGTTTTGTTTGTAGAATGTTGTGTCTTTGCCTACAAAATCTTGCCATAAATTTAAAATTTCACGCGCTGGCGAAAAACGGTATGTTTAGGATTATTAAGTTCTGTAACGCGCCCCGTTCTGAAATGAAGACAACAGGTTGCAAGACTTCAATCTTAACCATTCCAATGGTCTTAAAATTTCTGCCAAACACATGATTTTCACGCTTCTTAACAGACGTTTTCTTGATAAGGTCGTCTGAAAATTGCCCGACACCTTGATAAGCTTTACAATGCAAGTAATTAAAATACATCCCGCCTTATCTTCCCTTTCATGAGTTCCGTACCCTTCATCGAAATAAAAGACGTTGCCTTCGCGTATGGCGACCGTCCGATTCTGAACAATATCAATTTCAGCATTCCCCAAGGAAACTTCGCCGCCGTGATGGGCGGTTCGGGCAGCGGCAAAACCACGCTGATGCGGCTGATTACGGGTCAGATTCATCCGCAGTCGGGTAGGGTTTTGATTGAAGGACGTGATTTGGCGGGCTTTTCGGCTGACGAACTGTACGAACACCGCCGCCGCATGGGCGTGTTGTTCCAGCATGGCGCGCTGTTTACCGATTTGTCAGTATTCGACAATATCGCTTTTCCGATGCGAGAACTGACGCGCCTGCCGGAAGCAGTTATCCGCGATTTGGTTTTGTTGAAATTGAACGCAGTCGGTCTGCGCGGTGTGGAAAACCTGATGCCGTCCGAACTCTCCGGCGGGATGTCGCGCCGCGTCGCGCTTGCCCGCACGATTGCGCTCGACCCTGAAATCATGTTGTATGACGAGCCGTTTACCGGCCTCGATCCGATTTCCTTGGGCGTGATTGCCCACTTGATCAGCCGCGTCAATAAGGCTTTGCGTTCGACCAGCATTATGGTGACACACGACATTGAAAAATCTTTGGAAATCGTCGATCAAGTGATTTTCTTGGCACACGGCGAAATTATGTTCTCCGGCTCGCCGCAGGAAATGCGCGAACTGGATTCACCTTGGGTACGCCAGTTTGTCGGCGGCTTGGCAGACGGCCCCGTCGCATACCGTTATCCCGCGCAAACGTCGTTGCAGCAAGATTTGCTTGGGTAGTTTTCAGACGACCTCGGTTTGCAGACGTCGTCTGAAACGTTTGAACCGTTGTTGCCTGAAGCCGAAATCATTTTTCAGACGACCCATCACTATCATCCTACAAGGTCGTCTGAAACCCGTTAATCCGTAATGGAAACCTATGAATTTTATCCGTTCCGTCGGGGCGAAAACCCTCGGCTTTATTCAATCTCTCGGCAGTATTACGCTGTTTCTGCTGAACATTCTGGCGAAATCCGGTACGGCTTTCGTCCGTCCGCGCCTGAGCGTGCGCCAAGTGTATTTTGCCGGCGTGCTGTCGGTGTTGATTGTTGCCGTTTCAGGGCTGTTCGTCGGCATGGTTTTGGGTTTGCAGGGCTATACGCAGTTGTCGAAATTCAAATCCGCCGATATTTTGGGCTATATGGTTGCGGCTTCGCTGTTGCGCGAACTGGGTCCGGTATTGGCGGCGATTCTGTTTGCCAGTAGCGCGGGCGGTGCGATGACCAGCGAAATCGGTTTGATGAAAACGACCGAACAGCTCGAAGCGATGAACGTGATGGCGGTAAATCCTGTCGCCCGCGTGGTTGCGCCGCGCTTTTGGGCAGGCGTGTTTTCCATGCCGCTTTTGGCTTCGATTTTCAACGTGGCGGGGATTTACGGCGCGTATTTGGTCGGCGTAACCTGGCTGGGCTTGGACAGCGGCATTTTCTGGTCGCAAATGCAGAACAACATCACGATCCATTACGATGTAATCAACGGTCTGATCAAATCCGCCGCGTTCGGCGTGGCGGTAACGCTGATTGCCGTACATCAGGGCTTCCACTGCGTACCGACCTCGGAAGGTATTTTGCGCGCCAGCACGCGTACGGTGGTTTCGTCCGCCCTGACGATTTTGGCGATTGACTTTGTGTTGACCGCATTGATGTTTACGGATTGACAGGTCGTCTGAAAACGAAACAAAGAACATTGGATATTCAAGGAACTTTAATGAAAAAGAATGTATTGGAATTTTGGGTCGGACTGTTTGTCCTGCTCGGCGTGGCAGCGGTCGGCTTTCTCGCTTTCCGCGTGGCGGGCGGCGCGGCGTTCGGCAATTCCGGCAAGACTTATACCGTATATGCTGATTTCAGCGACATCGGCGGTTTGAAGGCCGACGCGCCGATCAAATCCGCGGGCGTATTGGTCGGACGCGTCGGTTCCATCGAGCTTGATCCGAAATCCTATCAGGCGAAAGTCCGCCTCGATTTGGACAGCAAATATCAGTTCAGCAGCGACGTTTCCGCGCAAATCCTGACTTCCGGCCTGTTGGGCGAACAATATATCGGCCTGCAACAAGGCGGCGATACTGAACCCCTCGCCGCAGGCGATACCATTTCCGTTACCAGCTCCGCCATGGTTCTGGAAAACCTGATCGGTAAATTCATGACCAGCTTCGCCGAGAAAAACGCGGCGGGCGGCAACGATGCAGCAAAAACCACCGAATAAACGTACACCATCATATTGATACTAGGACACTTAATCATGAAAAAAACCTCTTTCATCAGCGCACTGAGCATCGGCATCTTGAGCATCAGCATGGCGGTTGCCGCCCCTGCCGACGCAGTGAACCAAATCCGTCAAAACGCCACTCAAGTATTGAGCATCTTAAAAAGCGGCGATGCCAACACCGCCCGCCACAAAGCCGAAGCCTACGCGATTCCCTATTTCGATTTCCAACGCATGACCGCGCTGGCAGTCGGCAACCCTTGGCGTATCGCGTCTGACGCGCAAAAACAAGCGTTGACCAAAGAATTTCAAACACTGCTGATCCGCACCTACTCCGGCACTATGTTGAAATTCAAAAACGCCAGCGTCAACGTCAAAGACAACCCCGTTGTCAATAAAGGCGGCAAAGAAATCATCGTCCGCGCCGAAGTTAGCGTACCCGGTCAAAAACCCGTCAACATGGACTTCACCACCTACCAAAGCGGCAACAAATACCGTGCCTACAACGTCGCCATCGAAGGCGCGAGCCTGGTAACCGTGTACCGCAACCAATTCGGCGAAACCATCAAAGCCAAAGGCATAGACGGACTGATTGCCGAGCTGAAAGCCAAAAACGGCAGCAAATAATGCAAAGACAAGCCATGCCGTCCGTTTTCAGACGACATGGCTTTCGCACACCATGACCTTCAGGTTTTATCATCCAAGATTAAGTTGACAAGACAGCCATGCAAACCGAACTCCGCGACGGTACGCTGCACATCAGCGGCGACGTAACCGTCAAAACCCTGACCGCCGCCGCCTTTACCCGCTTCAGACAGCAATGTCGTCTGAAAGACACCCGCGCGGTCGATTTGAGCGGCGTCGGACGCGCCGATTCCGCCTGCGTGTCCCTGCTGCTTGACGCACTTCGCCGCCCGGACGGGAAAGTCACCCTGCAAGGCATACCCGAATCCGTGCGCACCCTGTCCGAGCTTTACGAAATCAAAGACTGGTTGAACCCATGAAAAAAACCACCGCTTCACTCCTATTCCTCATCGGCCTGACCTCACCCCCCGCATTTGCCGAGAACAACCCCGCCGACCCCTACGAAGGCTACAACCGCGCCGTCTTCAAATTCAACGACAAGGCCGACCAATACGTCCTCGCCCCCGTCGCACGCGGCTACCGCAAAATAACGCCCAAGCCCGTCCGCACCGGCGTGAGCAACTTCTTCAACAACCTGCGCGACGTCGTCAGCTTCGGCAGCAACGTCTTGCGCCTCGATGTCAAACGCGCCAGCGAAGACCTCGTCCGCGTCGGCATCAACACCACCTTCGGACTCGGCGGCCTGATTGACGTCGCAGGCGCAGGCGGCGTTCCCGACAACAAAAACACCCTCGGCGACACCTTCGCTACATGGGGTTGGAAAAACAGCAACTACTTCGTCGTCCCGCTGCTCGACCCCTCCACCGTCCGCGACACCGCAGGCAACGCCATTACCACCGTCTATCCCGTCAAAAGCGCCGTGTTCCACACCCCTGCAGGCCGCTGGAGCACCACCGGCTTGAACATCGTCAACACCCGCGAAGCCCTGCTTGACCTGACCGACGGTTTGGAAGACGCCGCCATCGACAAATACAGCTACACCCGCGACCTCTACATGAAAGTGCGCAGCCGCCAAACCGGCGGGACATTACCGCAAGGCGAAGATGACAATATCGACATCGACGAACTGGTGGACAGCGATGCGCCCGCGGCAACCGATTTTGCCGAACCGTTCCCGCAATCCGCTGCCGAATTTGAGCCGATTCCTGCCGAATAATCTCCATAAGGTCGTCTGAAAACCTTTCAGACGACCTCAATCTATTTTCCTGTAACGATGATGAACCATTCCCCACTTATCGCCATTAGCGTCGGCGAAGCATCCGGCGACCTGCTCGGCGCGCACCTTATCCGCGCTATCAAACAACGCCGCCCCGATGCGAAATTCATCGGCATCGGCGGCGAACGCATGAAGGCGGAAGGATTTGAGAGCCTGTACGACCAGGAAAAACTGGCGGTGCGCGGCTTTGTCGAAGTGGTCAAACGCCTGCCTGAAATCCTGAAAATCCGCAAAGGGCTGGTGAACGACCTTATCCGCATCAAACCTGATGTCTTTGTCGGCATCGACGCGCCCGATTTCAATCTGGGCGTGGCGGAAAAACTCAAAAAGGCGGGCATCCCCACCGTCCATTATGTCAGCCCGTCGGTGTGGGCGTGGCGGCGCGAACGGGTAAATAAAATCGTGCATCAGGTCAACCGCGTGCTGTGTCTGTTCCCAATGGAGCCGCAGCTTTACCTTGATGCGGGCGGCAGAGCCGAGTTTGTCGGTCATCCGATGGCGCAAACCATGCCGCTGGACGACGACCGTGCCGCCGCGCGCGCCAAGTTGGGCGTTGCAACCGAAGCTGTCGTGTTCGCCTTGCTGCCGGGCAGCCGTGTCAGCGAAATCGACTATATGGCTCCTTTGTTTTTTCAGACGGCCTTATTGCTGCTCAAACGCTATCCGCAGGCGCAATTCCTGCTTCCCGCCGCCACCGCCGCTACTCGCAGGCGCATCGGTGAAATTTTGGCGCAGCCCGAATTTTCCGCCATTCCCGTTAACATCACCGACAAACAGTCCGATACCGTCTGCACCGCCGCCGATGTCGTGTTGGTAACCAGCGGTACCGCCACCCTCGAAGTCGCCTTGTGCAAACGGCCGATGGTCATCAGCTACAAAATTTCGCCGCTGACCTATTTTTATGTGAAACGTAAAGTCAAAGTGCCGCATGTCGGCCTGCCCAATATCCTGTTGGACAAAGCCGCCGTGCCGGAACTTTTGCAACACGATGCTGAGCCGGAAAAACTCGCCGCCGCCGTTGCCTATTGGTACGACCACCCCGAAGCCGCCGCCGCCCTGAAACAGGATTTTCGCGAACTGCATTTGCTGCTGCGCAAGGATACCGATGCGTTGGCGGCAGAAGCCGTATTGTCCGAAGCAGGCTTTTAGCGAAACCCGCTGCACTCGTTTTCACTTCGTTGAAGCTACGCTTTCAGACGACCTCTGATACTTATTGCCTGATAAAGAGCATGTCCGACCTGCGGGCTGAATCTGATGGTTTTGCAGTAAATTCAAATCAGAAAACCACGCGCCGTCATTCCCGCACAGGCGGGAATCTAGAAGTTTGAAATGATGACAATCTTTAAATAGTTCTGAATAGTTGAGGACTGGATTCCCGCCTGTGCGGGAATGACGGCGGGCGATAGGTGCCGTATCAAAGATGAAGTGAATTGGCTATATGGCTTGTCTGTCCGACCGAAACTGACAGGCCCATTTTTGTAGCGTGGGCTTTGCCCACGAAAACCGTTTCACCGCATAAAAATAGGGCAGGGCGGGCTTTGGTTCCATGCAAAACTGTCGCTGCTCCCGTACAGATAAAAATAATGGCAGTAAACCCGACATTATTTTTTATTCGAACCCGCCATATCATTTAAAAGGTCGTCTGAAAACCTTTTCAGACGACCTCTCCCGTTAACCGAACCGTATCACTGAAACTATATGTCTCCCATCCTCCTTGCGGGCGTGGACGAAGCAGGGCGCGGACCGCTGGTCGGCAGCGTGTTCGCCGCCGCCGTCATCCTGCCCGAACGTTACGACTTGCCCGGCCTGACCGATTCGAAAAAACTCAGCGAGAAAAAGCGCGATGCTTTGGCGGTGTTGATCAAAGAACAAGCCGTTTCGTGGAGCGTCGCCTCCGCGTCGCCCGAAGAAATCGCCGAACTCAATATCCTGCACGCCACCATGCTGGCAATGAGCCGTGCCGTACACGGGTTGGCGGTCGTGCCGGATAAGGTATTGATAGACGGCAACCGCGTTCCGAAAGATTTGGGCATTTCCGCCGAAGCCGTCGTCAAGGGCGACAGCAAAATCATCGAAATCTCCGCCGCCTCCGTCCTCGCCAAAACCGCGCGCGATGCCGAGATGTATGCGTTGGCGGAACGTTATCCGCAATACGGTTTCGACAAACACAAAGGCTACGGCACGGCGCAACACCTCGAAGCCTTGCAGCGATACGGCGTATTGCCTGAACACCGACGCGATTTCGCACCCGTGAAGGCGTTGCTGGCGCAGGGCAGGTTGTTTGAGTGAGGCAGAATGGATTAAAGGTCGTCTGAAACGTTTCAGACGACCTTTTCTTTACATCCCGTTACAAAGCCGTGTATGCTTCGCGTTTAGACGGATGTGAAACAAATATCAACGGCCAAACAGATTTTGATGTTTGTGTGTTGCTTTATTTCACTGTTCTCCTTATCAATAATCTTATCAACCGTACCGCACATACTATTTATGAACACTATTGCACGAATCAGCCACTTTGTCGGCAAAACCTTCTCATTTTGGGCGGCATTGTGCGCCGCCGTTGCTTTCTTCGATCCCGAATTGTTCAAGTGGGTACTGCCTTACATCACTTGGCTTTTGGGCATCATTATGTTCGGCATGGGGCTGACGCTGACGCCGTCAGATTTTAAAATTGTCGCCAGTCATCCAAAAGCCGTCCTTATCGGCGTGGCAGCGCAGTTTATCATTATGCCGCTGACTGCCTATTTTTTGGTCAAGTTGTTAAATTTGCCTGCTGAAGTTGCCGTGGGCGTGATTTTGGTCGGCTGCTGTCCGGGTGGTACGGCCTCCAATGTGATGACTTTTTTGGCGCGCGGCAACGTTGCCTTGTCCGTCGCAGTTACATCGGCTTCCACCTTGCTGGCTCCGCTGCTGACGCCTGCTATTTTCCTGCTTTTGGCAGGTAAAATGCTCGACATCAATGCGCAGGCGATGTTTGTTTCCATTGTTCAAATGGTGTTGTTGCCCATCGCGCTCGGCGTGGTTGCACATACTGTGTTCCGCAAACAGACCGAACGCGCTGCCGCTGCCTTGCCTTTGGTTTCTGTGGTTGCCATTGTGTTGATTATCGGTGCGGTCGTCGGCGCGAGCAAAGGTAAAATTATTGAGAGCGGGCTGTTGATTTTCGGTGTCGTGGTATTGCACAACGGCATCGGCTACCTGCTCGGCTTCTTTGCAGCCAAAATCTGCAAGCTGCCGTACGATGCGCAAAAAACGCTCGCTATCGAAGTCGGTATGCAGAATTCCGGTTTGGGTGCGGCATTGGCGGCCGCGCATTTTGCCGCTGCCCCTGTCGTCGCCGTACCTAGCGCGCTGTTCAGCGTGTGGCACAACATTTCCGGCTCGCTGCTTGCATCTTATTGGTCGGCGAAAGCAGATAAAGAATCGAAAGCGGAATTATCCGATTAAAAGAGTTCGGCAAAAGACAAAAGGTCGTCTGAAAACTTTTTCAGACGACCTTTTATTATTCCCGGATGGAAATCAACGGCGGCTTATCTTCAACGTTCGCACTGCCATTGCTCCAATATTGCCCTGAGTTCCTGCGGGTTGCCATATCCGTTGTCTGCTGCCGCCTGAAGGTAATCGTAGGCGGCGGGAACATTCATGGCGGTACCTTGTCCGTGGTAGAGGAGGAATGCAGAATAATATTGCGCTTCAGGATGGTTTTGTTCCGCCGCTATGCCGAACCAGTACGCCGCCGAACCAGCATCGGCAGGAATGCCCAGACCGTGATAATAGATTTTGCCCAAACCGGCTGCTGCATCGGCATGATTGCAGACGGCGGCTTCCAGATAAAGCTGTCGTGCGCGCGCGTAGTCTTTTTTTTGTCCGATGCCGTCAAGGCAGGCGGCGGCAGAGCGGCAAAGCTGCTCGGTTTCCTGACGCTGCAAGGCTTCGGATTTGAGTTTTTCGTAATGTTCGGGTTGGTGCAGGGCGGCCTCGCTGAGCAGCTTCTGTACGGCGGCCATGCTGCCCAATGCGGCGGCGTGGCGGTAGTATTGTTGCGCGGCGGATAAGTCGGGGCGTATGCCCAGTCCGTAGCGGCAGAGGTCGCCCATCAGGCATAACGCGTCCGGAAACTGCCTGTCTGCGGCGGTTCTGGCGTATTTGAATGCCTGTAACGGGTCGCGGTCGGTCAGCTTGCCGGTCAGATATTGCCGTGCCAGGGCGGTTTGTGCCGCCGCATTGCCCTGAACGGCGGCAAGCCTGTACCAAGACAGGGCGTCTTGGTTTCCTTTTGCAGCCAATAAATCTGCCAGCAGGATTTGTGCTTCGACCCAGCCGTGTTCGGCGGCATATTCCAAATAGACTTCTGCCTGCGCAGAATCGGCAGAAACGCCGCAGCCGTAAAGGAAGGATTTCCCTAATTGCAGGCATGCCTGCGACCAGCCCTGGGAGGCTGCCTGGTTGTACCAATTTAGCGCCTTTTCCCAATTATCCGCCAGGGCATACTGCCGCGCGATAAGGTATTGCGCTTCAGGGGATTGCGGGGCGGCGCATTGTGCCCAATAGAGAAATTGCAGGTCGTTGCGTTCTGCGTAATAACGCATCAGCGCGGTTTGCGCCGCTAAGAACCCGCGTTCACCGAAATCTGCGTAAGCATCCAGCAGTTTGTCGGCAGACAGTCCGAAACGGTCGCTCCAGTGCAGCAACCTGTATGCCGTATCCGGAAACTCTCTGGATGCGATGTATTCTACGCCTGATAATGCCCTGCGGTTTTCCTTGCCGCCAAGCAGCATGCCGCACATACGGTATACCGCTTCTTCGTTCCCGTCTTTCATGATTTGCTGCAAAGGCAAAAAGTCCCGAAGATTGCCCTCGAAAGGGGGTTCTGTCGGGACGATATCTTGCAGCGATAATCGTTTGGGAATGATGGTCATGGCATCGGAATAGGCATTTTGAGTAGTGTATTATACTGTTTTCTGTAATTGTGTGTCAGCGTTTGTTCAGAATCTTGAAATTTGGAACCGGTATTTTTGTCGGTTTGCCGCATTGATACGGTAGCATTTGGCAGGAGATGCGTAGATTTCGGGAGGGTGTATGACTGACGTAAGCGCGCTACACAGACTTTCAAAATGTAAAAAGGTCGTCTGAAAGAATGGGTTTAAGGCTTTCAGACGACCTTTTTGTATTGTTGCTTGTATTGGCAAGGATTTAAGGCAGTTTCAAGAAGGTTTCGCGGTAGTAGCGCATTTCCTCGATGCTTTCGAGAATGTCGTCCAAAGCCTGATGCGAACCGCGTTTTATCACGCCTTTGGCAACGGGCGGATTCCAACGTTTGGCGAGTTCTTTCAGGGTGGATACGTCCAGATTGCGGTAGTGGAAATACGCTTCGAGGCGCGGCATGTATTTGACCATGAAGCGGCGGTCTTGATGGATGGAATTGCCGCACATAGGCGTGGCTTTTTCGGGAATCCATTGCGCGATAAAGTCCAGCAGTTTCTGCTCCACTTCCGCTTCGGTGAGTTGCGATTCGCGCACGCGCCGGGTTAATCCTGTACGACCGTGGGTGGCGGTGTTCCATTCGTCCATGCCGTCGAGCAGTTCGTCGCTTTGGTGGACGACATAAACTTCGGACTGCGCCAAGACGTTCAAATCGGAGTCGGTGATAATCATGGCGACTTCGATAATGCGTTCGCGTTCGGGGTCAAGCCCGGTCATTTCCATATCGAGCCAGCAGAGGTTGCTTGCGTTTTGAGTCATTTCAGACGACCTTTTTCGTTGAAAACAATGGGCGGCATTATAAGGGATTTGACGTGCAAAGGTCGTCTGAAAAAGTTTCAGACGACCTTCGTTTTCCGTCAGGACGACAGGTTATCTCTTGTTTTCTATACCGAAACCGCCCCAGTTTGCTATAATGCCCAGTTTCATCAAACCGCAATACCACACTTTAAAGGACAAAAAATGGGTTTTCTGCAAGGTAAAAAAATCCTGATCACCGGCATGATTTCCGAGCGTTCCATCGCTTACGGCATTGCCAAAGCCTGCCGCGAACAAGGCGCGGATTTGGCGTTTACTTACGTTGTTGACAAACTGGAAGAGCGCGTCCGCAAAATGGCCGCCGAATTGGGTTCCGAACTCGTGTTCCGCTGCGATGTCGCCAGCGACGACGAAATCAACCAAGTTTTCGCCGATTTGGGCAAACATTGGGACGGCTTGGACGGCCTCGTCCACTCCATCGGCTTCGCACCGAAAGAAGCCTTGAGCGGCGACTTCCTCGACAGCATCAGCCGCGAAGCGTTTAACACCGCACACGAAATTTCCGCATACAGCCTGCCCGCATTGGCAAAAGCCGCCCGTCCGATGATGCGCGGCAGAAACTCCGCCATCGTCGCCCTGAGCTACTTGGGCGCGGTTCGTGCGATTCCCAACTACAACGTCATGGGCATGGCAAAAGCCAGCCTCGAAGCAGGCATCCGCTTTACCGCCGCCTGCTTGGGCAAAGAAGGCATCCGTTGCAACGGCATTTCCGCCGGTCCGATCAAAACCCTCGCTGCCTCCGGCATTGCCGATTTCAGCAAACTTTTGGGACACGTCGCTTCCCACAACCCGCTCGGTCGCAATGTAACCATCGACGAAGTCGGCAACACCGCCGCCTTCCTGCTCTCCGAACTCTCTTCAGGCATTACCGGCGAAATCACTTATGTTGACGGCGGTTACAGCATCAACGCCCTGAACGATGAAGAGGCGTAATTATTTGTAATATTTCGTAGAAAACGACAACTTATTACGCAAAAATCCGTCTGAATAAGTGGTGTAAAAAAGTTACACTCTGATTTCAGACGGTTCTTTTTTCATATAAAAGGCGGCATATTTCGGGAATTTTGTCATAAAAACAAATTTTAACTTTTATAACATTTGTTTAACAAATAACACGATACCATGCCTGCCGGTTTGGAAAAGCCCGTCCGTCGCTTCGGATGCGCTTTTTTAAAAATTTCACTCTATTATCCACAAAATTATCCACAAACATACAGGAGGACATTTATGTCTATTGCTTCAGAATTCAAACAATTTATTATGCGCGGCAACGTTATCGACTTGGCAGTCGGTATGGTCGTCGGTACTGCGTTTAGCGGCATCGTTAAATCTTTGGTTGACGACGTAATCATGCCCCCTATCGGTCTGTTGATCGGCGGCGTTGACTTCTCCAACCTGTTCATCACCCTGAAAGACGGCGCACAAGCCGCTCCGGAAGGCGGCTATGCCAGCTTGGCAGCCGCTCAAGCAGCCGGTGCCGTTACTCTGAACATCGGTCTGTTCATCAACGCCATCATCAGCTTCCTGATCATTGCTGCTGCGATTTTCACCGTTATCAAAGCACTGAACGCTATGAAAAAAGCCGAAGCTACTGCTGCAGCAGAAGAAGCACCTGCAGAGCCTAGCGAAGAAGTATTGCTGTTGCGCGAAATCCGCGACTCTCTGAACAAAAAATAATCTTTTGAAGATTTGAAATAAAAGGTCGTCTGAAACCTAAAATCGGTTTCAGACGACCTTTGCTTAATTAATATTAAGTGTTGATGTTTATTGCAGACGCTTGGCTTCGTCTAGGACGGCGTTGACGACATCGGCACCGAAGAGGGCGTTGACATCGGTTTCGTCAAAGACGTATTTGGCATGGCAGAAGTCGCAGTCGATTTGGATGCTGCCTTGTTCGGCGACCACGCCGCCGACTTCTTCGCCGCCCAGCATAAGCAGCATATCGCTGACTTTTCCGCGCGAACAGGTGCAGGCGAATTCGATATTTTCGGGATCGAAGACGCGCGGAGGGGTTTCGTGGAAGAGACGGTAGAGGACGTGTTGTGCGTCCAGTCCGGTCAGTTCTTCGGGAGTCAGGGTTTGAACCAGTGTGCTGACGTGTTCCCATGATGCCGCGTCAGGTTCTGTCTCAGGCAGGCGTTGCACCAAAAGTCCGCCGCAGGCATCGTCCGATGAGGCAAGGACGATTTGGGTATCGAGCTGTTCGGAGCGTTTGGTGTAGTTGATAAGCATTTGGGCGATGCTGCTGCCTTCGAGCGGGACGACACCCTGCCAAGGTTCTGCGTCTTTGGGCTGAAGGGTGAGGACGAAGACGCTGTTGCTGCCGAGAAGGTCGGTCAGGCTTTCGTCGTCGTTGATGTCGGCGGTTTCGTCCCAGCGTGCGGTGGCGCGGACAGTTTGGTCGGAAGTAGCCTCGACGACGAGCATTTTCAGACGACCTTGTCCTTGAACTTGAACGATGAGCGTGCCGTCGGTTTTGAGGTTGCCGGACAGAAGCGCGCCTGCGGCAAGGAGTTCGCCTAAGGCGCGGCGGATGGCGGCGGGATAGTGTTTTTGTCCGACGATGTGTGTCCATACGTTTTCAAGGCGGACGTGCAGGCCGCGAACGGGCATATCGTCGAAGATGAAGCGGGTGCGGATGTCTGCGTGGTTGATCTGGGTTTGCGGCATAAATTCCTCTGTTATATCTGGATGACGGGTTGACGGCTATATGGTTGCGTCCGCAGGGAAATCAAGGTCGTCTGAAAACGTTTTGGCGAAACCTGCGCCCTTGGTTTTCAGACGACCTTTTTGTTCTTGAGCTGATTGATGATTTGAGAAAACGTGAGGCTAGTGTTTCCCCGACCGCCACACCGACCAGATAATCCACAGACTGTTGGCGAAGGCGATCAGGTAGCCGACGAAGCCGATAAACTTGGGGCCGGTTTCTATGCTCATGACGATGGACGAGCCGATAATCAAGGCGGCGGTTACGATGCCCATGGTCAGGCGGTTGGCGGCGCTGTCGATTTGATGGCTGATGCGGTCTGAGTGCTTGAGGTCCAGGGTAACGCCGAGCTTGCCTTTTTGCAGCATTCTGGTCAGTCTGAAGAAGTCTTGCGGCAGCGCCCCTGCCATTTGCAACAGGGTGCGCAGTTGCGTTTTGGCATTGCGGGCGATGTGGGCGGCGGAGGCTTGTTCTTTGACGGCGGCTTCGGTGATGGGCTTGGCGCGTTCGAGCAGTTCGACACTGCCGTCTAGCCGTTTGACGACGCCTTCGAGGGTGATGAGGGTTTTGAAAAGCATCACGAGGTCGCCGGGCAGGGTCAGTCCGTGACGGCGCATGATGGAGGTGATGTCGTTGATGACTTGGCTGACGCGCAGGTCGCGGACGGCGGTGTGTTCGTAGTTGAGCAGCATTTCCAAAACGTCTGCGCCGAGCAGGTTTTCATCGGGCAAATCGCCCTGCGCCCAGTCGCTGAGGACGTATTGGATGAGCAGTGCGTCGTTGTTGGTCAGGGCGTTAATGAGGTTGAGGATTTCGCGGCGGCGGGTGTTGCCGAGGTGTCCGACCAGCCCGAAGTCGATGAAGGTGATGCCGCCGTTGTCGTTGATGAAGATGTTGCCCGGATGGGGGTCGGCATGAAAAAAGCCTTGCCGCAGCATCATGGTGAAGAGGGTGTCGGTAATCCGTCCGGCAAGAGCGCTGCGCAAGGTGTGGGGCATGGTTTCGAGGTCGGCGTCTTTCAGGAGCGTGCCGCCGATGTAGTCTTGTACGAGGATGTGCCGGTTGGAAATGTCGGGATAGACGGCGGGAATGCGGACCAAGGGGTCGTCTGAAAAGGTCTGACCGAAGCGCTGCATATAGCGCAGCTCTACTGATAAATCGGTTTCCTTCGCCAGACTTTTGGCAAAATAGGCGACCATCAATACCGGCTGGTAACGGCGCACTTCGGGGATTTCGGATTCCATCAGTCTGGCAAGATGGTTCAAAATCCGCAAATCCGCCTGAATGACCGGCTCGATGTCGGGACGTTTGACTTTGACGGCGACGGCGGTTCCGTCTAAAAGTTCGGCACGGTGTACCTGCGCTACCGACGCGCTGCCTGCGGGTTTCGGGTCTATGCTGCGGAACACTTCGGAAACGGGTTTGCCCAGATAGGCTTCGACCAAAGTATAGATTTCAGACGACGGTATCGGCGCGACGTTGCTTTGCAGTTGTTCAAACTCTTCAATCCACTCCGCCCCGAAAATATCGACCCGCGTGGACAATACCTGACCGAGTTTGACGAAGGTCGGCCCCAGCTCTTCAAACGCTTTGCGAAAGCGTCGCGGCGTACTCATATAACGGCTGTCGGGATGCACTTCGTCCCCGCCCGCCGCGCTCAAACGGATACGCTGAACAAAGCCGCCCAAGCCGTATTTCGTCAGTACGGTAATAATTTCGCGCATTCTGGAAAAGTCGCGCATAGCGAGCAGAGTGGGTATCATCATCGGTTGAGTGTCTTCGCAAATTTTTTTATAAACAACGCTTTAACGCAATATAACAGACGCTTTTTTGCCAAACATCCTGTTTTTTATATACAATCGCCTGCATATCCCAGATACAGAATAACATAATAGCAGGCGGCAGACAGGTCGTCTGAAAATGGAATCAGTCAAACATGAAAGCCTTATCCAGGCTGGCGGCACTATTGGTTTCGGCCTGTATGCTGTCCGGCATTCATTTTGCAAACGCCGACGAACTGGACGTGTTCGTTAAAAACAGGCAGCAGGTTTTAAACCAATTTGAAGATGCAAAACAGCCTGCCCCCGCACAGGCTCCGCAGATAAATTTCCAACCCGCGCGCGCGGCAACTCCCGTTGTACATTCCATTCCTTCAGCTTCGGCAGCACCCGTCCGTGCATCGAGAAGTTCAGACAGTGCCGACGAACTCATCGGTAGCGCAATGGGGCTTTTAGGTGTTGCCTACCGTTACGGCGGCACATCAGCATCTACCGGTTTCGATTGCAGCGGCTTCATGCAGCATATCTTCAGACGCTCAATGGGGTTGAATCTCCCCCGCACCTCCGCCGAACAGGCAAAAATGGGCGTCGGCGTATCCCGCGGTGAATTACAGCCGGGCGATATGGTATTTTTCCGCACGATGGGACGCGGCAGGATTTCCCATGTCGGACTCTACATCGGCAACGATCGTTTCATCCACGCTCCGCGTACCGGCAAACGCATTGAAATCACCAGCCTCAGCAACAAATACTGGAACGCTAAATACGCCTTTGCACGCCGCGTGAAGAAAAACGATCCGTCCCGTTTTCTCAATTAAGTCTAGGAAAGCAACAACGTGAGTATGCCTGAAATGCCAAAATGGTACGACGACGACGGGCAAATCGTATCCTGCACTGAAAAAGTGAAAGTCATGACGGAAAACATGACCGAGCTTTATCAAGCAGCACAAGACGCATTTGAAGACGCGCTTCTGATGGGCTGCAGTGAAAAACAGTTGCGCGAATACCTGCAAGCCTTGATTGAAGGTGTGGAAAACCCATATCGGAAAGCTTAGTCGACAATATATTCCCTACAACGGTATGGCTTTTGCCATGCCGTTTTTTATGGACCGTAAAACAGCAAGGTCGTCTGAAAGCTGCAATATGCTTTCAGACGACCTTTTTTGCTTGCCCAAATCGGAGCCTGTGTAGTGTAATGCAAAGAAACTCTATGATATTTATCAAGATTATGCCAATGCTGAAACTGTAAAGTTTTTTCAGTTTGTCAACAGTCTGCTAGAATAGCGCGTTTTGGCGTTGGGTGTTGTCCCGATGTCGTCTGAAAACAGCTTTGCGGCACTTTGACAGGATTATCCCTTCGGAGAGCCGTATCTAGAAAGGCTTTTTATGGATAATTTTACCGAATCACTGCACCAATGGGTTCAGAAAATCAACGATCCGATGTGGGCAGGGCTGGTGTATGTATTGTTGGGTGCAGGTCTGTTCTTCACACTTGCCACCGGTTTCGTACAATTCCGTCTGCTCGGACGCAGTATCAAAGAAATGCTCGGCGGCCGCAAACAAGGCGATGATCCGCACGGTATTACGCCGTTTCAGGCTTTCGTTACCGGACTTGCCAGTCGCGTAGGCGTGGGCAACATCGCGGGCGTGGCGATTGCCATCAGTAGCGGCGGGCCGGGCGCGGTATTTTGGATGTGGATCACCGCATTGATCGGTATGAGTTCGGCGTTTGTCGAATCTTCGCTGGCGCAGTTGTTCAAAATCCGCGATTACGACAACCATCATTTCCGCGGCGGTCCTGCTTACTATATTACCCAAGGTTTGGGTCAAAAATGGTTGGGCATCGTATTTGCATTGAGCCTGATTTTCTGCTTCGGATTCGTTTATGAAGCCGTTCAAACCAACACCATCGCCGTAACCGCCAAAGCCGCGTGGGGCTGGGACGAACATGCGGTCGGCGTCGCATTGGTCATCATGACTGCGCCGATTATTTTCGGCGGTATCCGCCGCGTTTCCCGCTTTGCCGAAATGCTTGTTCCGCTGATGGCGACTTTATATCTGCTGATGGCGCTCTACATCATCATCACAAACATCAGCCTGATTCCCCACGTCTTCGGTCAGATTTTTGACAGCGCGTTCAACTTTGAAGCAGCCGGCGGCGGCCTGCTCGGCGGCTTGATTTCGCAAACCATGATGATCGGTATCAAACGCGGCCTGTATTCCAATGAAGCAGGTCAAGGTTCTGCACCTAACGCCGCTGCGGCAGCCGAAGTCAAACACCCTGTTTCCCAAGGCATGATTCAAATGCTGGGCGTATTCGTCGATACGATTATCGTATGTTCCTGCACGGCGTTTATCGTTTTGGTTTATCAACAACCTTATGGCGATTTGAGCGGCGCAGAGCTCACCCAAGCAGCGATTATCAGCCAAGTCGGCGCATGGGGCGCAGACTTCTTGGCAATCATCCTGTTTATGTTTGCCTTCTCTACCGTCATCGGCAACTATGCCTATGCCGAATCAAACGTGCAGTTCATCAAAAGCCATTGGCTGCTGACCGCCTTGTTCCGTATGATGGTATTGGGCTGGGTATATTTCGGCGCAGTCGCCAACGTGCCGCTGGTTTGGGATATGGCGGATATGGCGATGGGTACGATGGCATGGATTAACCTGGTCGCCATCCTGCTCCTCTCTCCGCTTGCCTTCCTGCTGTTGAGGGACTACACGTCGAAACTGAAAATGGGCAAAGACCCCGTCTTCAAACTTTCCGAACATCCGGGTTTGAAACGCAAAATCAAATCCGATATTTGGTAAATCAAAAAACCGCCCTGTAATGGGGCGGTTTTTTATAGCGGACTGAAATGGCAAAACGCCTGTGCTTATGCTTTCGAACACATAAAAAGGTCGGCGGATTCGCATTTGAAGTGCAACTTTCCATAACAGAAAAAGGCCAGTATGCGGTAGCATACGGCCTTTCCTGCAAGAAAGATTGCCATGAGCTACACACAACTGACCCAAGACGAACGATACCATATCCAATACCTGTCCCGCCACTGCACCATCGCCGAAATCGCCAAACAGCTCAACCGCCACAAAAGCACCATCAGCCGAGAAATCAAGCGGTACTGCATCCAAGGGCAGCAATACAGCGCCGATAAAGCCCAACGGCAAAGCCGGCTGACCAAACAGCACCGGCGAAAACCCTATAAACTCGATTCGCAGCTGATTCAACACATCGACACCCTTATCCGCCGCAAACTCAGTCCCGAACAAGTATGTGCCTACCTGCATAAACACCACGGGATCACACTCCATCACAGCACCGTTTACCGCTACCTTCGCCAAGACAAAAACAACGGCGGCACTTTGTGGCAACACCTCAGAATATGCAGCAAACCCTACCGCAAACGCTACGGCAGCACATGGACCAGAGGCAAAGTGCCCGACCGCGTCGGCATAGAGAACCGACCTGCTATCGTCGACCGGAAAACCCGCATCGGCGATTGGGAGGCCGACACCATCGTCGGCAAAAATCAGAAAAGCGCGTTATTGACCTTGGTCGAACGCACTACCCGCTACACCATCATCTGCAAATTAAAGAACTTAAAAGCCGAAGACACTGCCCGGGCGGCCATTAGGGTATTAAAGGCATATAAAGCCAGAGTCCACACCATCACCATGGATAACGGCAAAGAGTTCTACCAACACACCAAAATAGCCAAAGCATTGAAGGCGGAAACCTATTTTTGCCGCCCTTACCATTCTTGGGAAAAAGGGCTGAATGAGAACACCAATGGACTCATCCGGCAATATTTCCCCAAACAAACCGATTTCCGAAACATCAGCGATCGGGAGATACGCAGGGTTCAAGATGAGTTGAACCACCGGCCGAGAAAAACACTTGGCTACGAAACGCCAAGTGTTTTATTCTTAAATCTGTTCCAACCACTGGTACCCTAGTGTTGCACTTGAAATCCGAATCCAAGGTCGTCTGAAAAGCCCTGTTTCGGGTTTTCAGACGACCTTTGCAATATTCAGACTCAACGTTCGGAAGGCTCAAACCTTCTTCAAAACCACCATATGCCGTTCTGCATCCAAGCAGGGGACGTGGAGGGCTTCGACGCGTTCGACGGCGACGGTGTCGGGGAGTTTGGCGATTTCTTCTTCGGGGTACACGCCTTTCATGGCGACCCAGCGGCCGCCGTCTTTCAGCAGGTGTGCCGTCCAGTTGACGAAGTCGGCGAGTTCGGCGAAGGCGCGGCTGGTGATGATGTCGGCTTGGAAGTCTTGAACGGCTTCGACGCGGCCGCTGACGACGCGGACGTTACTTAGTCCGAGTTCGATGATGGCTTGTTGCAGGAAGGCGGTTTTTTTGGTGTTGGCGTCCAGAAGGGTGATGTTGAGGTCGGGACGGCAGATGGCGGCGGGAATGCCGGGCTGTCCGCCGCCGGAGCCGACATCCAGCATAGTGTGCGCGCCTTGGAGGTAGGGGAGCAGGGTCAGGCTGTCGAGCAGGTGGTGGCTGACCATTTGCGCTTCGTCGCGTAGGGCGGTGAGGTTGTAGGTCTTGTTCCACTTTTTGAGCAAGCCGGTATAGGCGAGCAGCAGGGTTTGCTGTTCTGCGGATAGGTCCAAACCTAATGCCTGTATGCCTAATTGGAGTTGCTGTGTCGGGGTCATGGTGTTTGTCCGTGTTTGTGTCGGGCGTTATGGTAGCGGAAAAAAAGGTCGTCTGAAAGGCGTGGGCGGGCGGGGATAAGGTTGTCGGAATGGGGAGTTGTAGCGTGGGCTACGCCCGCGAAACTTGCCGCCTGATAATCTGAATCCATCCGTGTCTTTGCACTCATGTCGCGGGCAAAGCCCACGCTACGGGTTTCAGACGACCTTTGGGTGTTTTCGAGGAGCGGTTGGTATTTAATTTTTTGAGCGAGTTGTAACGTGGGCTACACCCACGAAACTTGCTGCCTGATGATTCGAATTTGTCCGTCGTTTTTACACTCATGTCGCGGGCAGAGCCCACGCTACGGGTTTCAGACGACCTTTCCTGCGTTTTCCAGCATCAGGACGAATTGTGCCAAATCTTGTGGCAGCGGGGCTTTTAAGATGAGTTTTTCGCCTGTCAGCGGGTGGTCGAGGTGCAGCTCGGCGGCGTGCAGGAACATCCGTTTCAAACCGAGCTTCTGAAGGCGTTTGTTGGCTTGGTAGTCGCCGTAGCGTTCGTCGCCGGCGATGGGGCAGTGCTGCGACTGGAGGTGGACGCGGATTTGGTGGGTGCGCCCCGTTTTCAGGGTAGCTTCGACCAAGGTCAGGTGCGAGAGGCCGACTTGGTGCAGGAGGTCGTCTGAAAAACGGTTGAGCACGCGGAAGATGGTGTGTGCAGATTGTCCGTCTTCGCTGACGCGCACCATTTTTTCGCCTTGTGCGCCAGTGTATTTGAACAGGGGCAGTTTGACGTGGAAGCTGTCGTTCGGCAGTTTGCCTACGCCCAGTGCGAGGTAGATTTTTTTGGGGTGGTCGTTGCGGATGGCTTCGTGCAGTTTGACGAGCGCGCTGCGTTTTTTGGCGATCATCAGGAGACCGCTGGTGTCTTTGTCGAGGCGGTGGACGAGTTCGAGATAGCGGGCTTCGGGTCGGGCGCGGCGGATTTGTTCGATGACGCCGAAGCTCACGCCGCTGCCGCCGTGGACGGCGGTGCCTGCGGGTTTGTCGATGACGAGCAATGCGTCGTCTTCGTAGATGATGGTAAATTCGCGCGCGGGTACGGCTTGGGCGCGGTTTTCAGACGACCTTTGTTTTTCGGCGGTGCGCACGGGCGGGATGCGGAGCAGGTCGCCTGTCTGGATGCGGCTGTCGGGCTTGCAGCGTTTTTTGTTCAGGCGCACTTCTCCGGCGCGGATAATGCGGTGGATATGGCTTTTGGGTACGCCTTTGAGGATTTTTATCAGATAGTTATCAAGGCGTTGTCCGGCTTCGTGTTCGGCGACGGTAATCAGGCTGACTGAATCTTTGCTTATTGCGTGCGTTTTCATCTATAATCCCGAACATCCGTTTCGGCAGAAACCTGTACAAACAGGCCGTATGGGACGGATGGTATTGTTAAAACGAGATTTTATATTAAAAACGCACTCTGCAAAGCATTTTCCCTGCGTTTATGCCAAAGCCCGTAAACGCAGGAACGTGATTAAGTTTGATTTGATTTTGCCGATTTGACCGGGCATAAGACGAGGGGCGGGTGTTTGACAAACCTGCCGCGCCGCACCGTTCGAAACTTCCGGCATAACGATAATAAGAAGATGTCGGCTACCTGTTTTCCAAGCCGGACCTGTACCGTCCGGACTTCGGCGGCGGACGGAGCGTTCCGCCGCATTGTTCTTTATTGCCTTCTTTATCCGTATCCTTCCGCACACGGCCGCATTGTTTTGGGCGGCGTGCAACCTTGCGGACTTCAATTCAAAAACTGATTGCTCATCCGGGTTTCTGCATTCCGCGCCGAAAAGGGGCGCGGGCTATGCCCAATCCCGCCCGCCTCGCAGAGTGTCTGACAAAGAGCAGGCAGGTCGTCTGAAAAGGCTGCCCGCCTGTGCGAGGTAATGATTATGAAAAGAATGTTGTTCAATGCAACGCAGGCCGAAGAGCTGCGCGTTGCCATTGTCGATGGGCAAAACCTTTTGGATTTGGACATCGAAACGCTGGGTAAAGAGCAGCGCAAAGGTAATATTTATAAGGGTATCATCACCCGCATCGAGCCGTCGCTGGAAGCGTGTTTCGTAGATTACGGAACCGACCGCCACGGCTTTTTGCCGTTTAAGGAAGTATCGCGTTCGTATTTCCAAGATTACGAAGGCGGCAGGGCGCGCATTCAAGACGTGCTCAAAGAAGGCATGGAAGTCATCGTCCAAGTCGAAAAAGACGAACGCGGCAACAAAGGCGCGGCGCTGACCACCTTCATCAGCCTTGCCGGACGCTATTTGGTATTGATGCCCAACAACCCGCGCGGCGGCGGCGTATCCCGCCGTATCGAAGGTGAAGAGCGTCAAGAACTCAAAGCCGCTATGGCAGAACTCGACATTCCGAACGGCATGAGCATCATCGCCCGCACCGCCGGCATCGGCCGCAGCGCGGAAGAGTTGGAATGGGATTTGAACTACCTCAAACAGCTTTGGCAGGCCATCGAAGAAGCCGGCAAGGCGCACCACGAACCCTACCTCCTCTTCATGGAAAGCTCGCTGCTCATCCGCGCCATCCGCGACTATTTCCGCCCCGACATCGGCGAAATTCTGGTGGACAATCAAGAGGTTTATGACCAAGTTGCCGAGTTTATGAGCTACGTCATGCCGAGCAACGTAGGTCGTCTGAAACTCTATGAAGACCACACGCCGCTGTTCTCCCGCTTCCAAATCGAACACCAAATCGAAAGCGCGTTTGCCCGCAGCGTCAGCCTGCCTTCCGGCGGCGCGATTGTGATCGACCACACCGAAGCCCTCGTTTCCATCGATGTCAACTCCGCCCGCGCGACACGCGGCGCGGACATTGAAGACACCGCCTTCAAAACCAATATGGAAGCCGCCGAAGAAGTCGCCCGCCAAATGCGTTTGCGCGACTTGGGCGGTTTGGTCGTCATCGACTTCATCGACATGGAAAACCCCAAGCACCAGCGCGATGTTGAAAACGTCCTGCGCGACGCGCTCAAAAAAGACCGCGCCCGTGTGCAAATGGGCAAACTTTCCCGCTTCGGCCTCTTGGAATTGAGCCGCCAACGCCTGAAACCCGCCTTGGGCGAAAGCAGCCATGTCGCCTGCCCGCGCTGCGCCGGTACCGGTGTGATCCGAGGCATCGAATCGACCGCCCTGCACGTTTTGCGCATCATTCAAGAAGAAGCGATGAAAGACAACACCGGCGAAGTGCATGCGCAAGTGCCCGTCGATGTCGCCACCTTCCTGCTGAACGAAAAACGCGCCGAGCTGTTTGCGATGGAAGAGCGTTTGGACGTCAACGTCGTCCTGATTCCGAATATCCACTTGGAAAACCCGCACTACGAAATCAACCGCATCCGCATCGACGACGTAGAAGAAGACGGCGAACCGAGCTACAAACGCGTTGTCGAGCCGGAAGAAGACGAATCCGCCAAACCTTTCGGCAGCGAAAGAGCCAAAGCCGCCCGTCCCGAACCCGCCGTCAAAGGCGTGCGCCATACCCAGCCTGCCCCGACCGTATCCGAGCAGAAAAGCGGTTCATGGTGGGATACCTTCAAAGCATGGCTCAAACGCATTTTCGGCGGCAATACCGCAACCGAAACCGCGCCTGTTGCCGAAGTGGCGGAAAAACGCACTTCAAACGGCAACAACCGCAACGGTAATTCCGGCAACCGCCGCGCAAACAACCGCCGCCAAAACCCGCGCCGCAACAATAGGCACGACGGCAGCAAGGTAGAAGTGCGCGAAGTGGCGGACTTCAAAGACAAAGCAGCGGACAATCAGGCAGCGGAAAACGAAACCCGCAACGCCAAAGACAACCGCCGCAGCCGCAACCGCCAAAACGAGCGCAACGCCGCCGCGGAAGCCGAAAACCTCGAAGTCCAAGCACTCGCCGCCGCAACGTCGTCTGAAAACGAATCCCGTTCGGGCGAGCAGGCACAAGGCAGCAAACGCCGCCGCAACAACAACCGTAACGAACGCAACCGCGAACAAGCGGACATCCGCGCGGAAGAAACCTTGTCCAAAGCAGTGGACAGCGTAGCGGAAGAGGGCGTGCAAACCGCCGATAACGATGCACCGAAAGGCAACGAACGCCGCCAACGCGAGCGCAACAACCAACGCGACCGCCGCGAACGCAACAATCAGCGCGACCGCCGTCAAAACGGTAAAAAACGCAATATTCCGTCTGCCGCCAAAATCGAGCAGTACCTGAATATTCACGATACCGCCGACAAAGTCCGCTTTGCCGCCGCGCACGTCATGGGTGAGCCTGTCGAAGAAGAACCGTTTGCCGTAACCATCCCCGCTCCCGAGGATAGCGGCGAGCCTTTGGTTGTCGTCGTTTCCGAACCCGTTGCGGCCACTGAAGAAGCCTTCGTGTTCTCCATCGAAGGCGAAGAAGCGGACAGCGGCATCCTGATCGAAGACAGCACCGACGACGAATGCAGCATCATCGACTCCGCCATCGGCAGCGTTGAAGAAACCCCGACTTCCGTGTTCGCCATCGAAACCGAAGACGGCTACCAACCGATGACCGCCGTCCCTGCCGAAGGTGAAGCCGAAGCCGTCGTTGAAATGGAGGAAGAGCTGGTCGTTTGGAAAGCCGAACGCGAAGCCGCCGCCGCCATCGAAGCCCTTGCCGCAGCAGCAGCGGCCGCCGCAGCCTCCCAAGCAGCAGAATCCGAACCGCAAACTGCGCCGGAAGCAGGCCAAGCGGAAGCGACCGAGCCGGAAGAAACTGTCCCTGCCGTTGCCGCGATGCCCGACTTAGGCGGTTTGGTGTTTGTCGAAACCAATCCCGAAGCCGTCGCCGCCTTTGCCAAACAGGTGCAGCCCGAACCCGAATCCGGCCTGCGCCGCGCGGACGTGCCGAAAGTCGAAGCCGAACCCGTTGCTGCCACCGAAATGGTCTTGGTGGAAACGCGTAAAGACTGAAGGCTGAAAGAAGAGGGCATCGTTAAGATGCCCGAATCGACAAAAAGGTCGTCTGAAACCCTAAATCCGGTTTCAGACGACCTTTTGTATGCAGTCCAACCTATTTTCTTTTTTGACAATGTTTATAGGCAATCCAGACAGCAAGAAGCAGCGGCAACAAAAAACGGGCATAGGGATACCAAGGATGATTGATGTGCCAGTATCCGTGCCGTCCTTGCGGAACGGTATCGTAGCGGTAACGGTCGGGATAAAAATTAATCCAAACCGTTATCGCTATCCATATCGCAATATCCCTGATTATTTTCATGCTACTTCTCCTTAATCAACTGTCCGAGAGTGTCATTTCAAGCCGCGGGTACGGGTTGGTTGGGGGATTCTCGGTTGAAGGTCGTCTGAAAATCGGATTTCGGGTTTTCAGACGACCTTTGCCGTTCTTTACGCACTGAATTTCCGTCCATGTTCCATGTCCTGCCTTGCAGGTAAAGGAGAACGGTCAATGCGGCGCGGATAGAGGTTTTGGCTATATCCAAAGCATCAGGAGTTATTTAGCCTGCGTCAGCCCGTTTGTTAAAATCCGTCGTTTTGCCGGTTGATTGAACGGCATTTTCCAATAGAAACAAACCATAACCATGACCCACACACAGCAAAAATCCCCCAACCTTTGGCTGGTGACCGCCGCTGCCGCCGCCATCCTGCTGATTACCATCGGTATGCGCATGACTATGGGACTGTTTGTCCGCCCCGTCGTCGACTCTACCGAGCTGAGTATCCAAGAGTTCAGCCTGATTATTGCCGTTTTCCAGTTGATGTGGGGCGTGTCCCAGCCGCTTTCCGGCGCGCTTGCCGACCGCTTCGGCGCGTTTAAGGTTTTGGGCGGCGGCGCGTTGCTGTTGGTCTGTGCCTGCCTGATGGTGCCGCAGATGCCGACTTATTGGGGGCTGATGCTGGCAATCGGGCTGCTTTTTGCATTCGGAACGGGCGCGGGTGGTTTCTCCATCATCATGGGGCAGGTCGCGGCGAAAGTGCCGCCGCACAAACGCGGTTTGGCTTCGGGTCTGGTCAACGCAGGCGGTTCGGCGGGGCAGTTTCTGTTTGCGCCGCTGGTGCAGGGTTTGCTGGTGTTGCCCGCCGTCGGCTGGACGGGGACGTTTTATGTTTGGGGCGGGATTGCGCTTTTAATCCTGCCGATTTCGTGGTGGCTGGCGGGCGGCAAAAACGCTGTCGCCACGCACCACACGTCGTCTGAAAACGGGCAATCGCTGGGGCAGGCAGTCAAAGCGGCGTTTAAAGACCGCAGCTACATCCTGCTGCACTTGGGCTTTTTTACCTGCGGTTTCCACATCGCGTTTTTAGTGACCCACCTGCCCAACGAAATCGCGCTCTGCGGCTTGCCTGCTTCGGTCGCTTCGACTTCGATTGCGATTATCGGCTTGGCGAACATTGCGGGCTGCATTTTTTCGGGCTGGTGTACGGGGCGGTTTTTGGGCAAATATGTTTTGTTCGGACTCTACGCCTCGCGTGTGGCGATGGTGCTGATATACCTTGCCGCCCCGAGAACCGACGTCAATTTCTACATTTTCGCCGCCGCGCTGGGCTTCACTTGGCTCGCTACCGTCGCCCCGACCGCTGCGATTACGGGCAAACTGTTCGGCACGCGCTATCTGGCGACGCTGTTCGGACTGACGATGTTGAGCCACCAAATCGGCGGCTTTTTAGGCTCGTATATCGGCGGCATCGTGATTTACCGGTTCAACGATTACGGCTGGATGTGGTATGCCGACGCGGTGTTGGCGGGGACGGCGGCTTTGCTGAACCTGCCGATACGCGAAAAGAAAGCGGCGTAAACCGCTGACGCAACCAAGACAGGTCGTCTGAAAATCGGATTTCGGGTTTTCAGACGACCTTTTTGATTATTATGCATAGTTTAAAGTTTGTTTGAACAGGATTTGTTACAATGCGCCTTTCTTTTTGATGTTGCTCATCCATTATGACTGATTCCCAACCAAGCACTATGCAGCAGACTTTTTCGCGCAATATGCTGATCTGTATTTTTACGGGCTTCACATCGGGACTGCCGCTTTATTTCCTATACAGCCTGATTCCGGCATGGCTGCGCAGCGAACATGTTGATTTGAAAACCATTGGCCTGTTTGCCCTGATCGGTTTTCCCTACACTTGGAAATTTATCTGGTCTCCGCTCATGGACTCTGTACGCCTGCCGTTTTTAGGTTTGCGGCGCGGTTGGATGTTGGTGATGCAGATCGCGCTTTTGTTGCTTTTGGCTGCCTACGCGTTTGTCCGCCCGCAAGAACATTTGTCGATTATTTTGGGGCTGTCTTTGGTAGTGGCGTTTTTTTCCGCCAGTCAGGATATTGTGATCGATGCTTTCCGCCGAGAAGTGTTGTCCGATGAAGAGTTGGTTTTGGGTAACTCGCTGTATGTAAATGCTTATCGTATTTCCTCTCTGATTCCGGCTTCATTAAGTCTGATTTTAGCCGATAGGATGCCTTGGTCATCTGTATTCGTCATTACCGCGCTATTCATGATTCCGGGTTTATTGGCTACTTTATTTGTCGCGCGAGAACCAGCACAACAACCCGTCGGTGCAAAAGGATTGAAAGATACCGTTATCGAGCCGTTCCGCGATTTCTTTACCCGTCAAAGCGTTACGCAGGCACTGATTATTTTGGCGTTTATCTTGCTGTATAAACTGGGTGACAGCATGGCAACCGCCTTAGCAACACCGTTTTATATCGACATGGGTTTCTCCAAGACCGACATCGGACTGATTGCGAAAAACGCGGGATTGTGGCCGGCGGTGATTTTCGGGATTATCGGCGGCATTTGGGTAAACAAATTAGGCGTGAACCGTGCATTGTGGCTTTTGGGTTTGGTGCAATGGGTGACGATTTTAGGTTTTGCGTGGCTGGCAAGTTTCGGACATTTCGAGCATGTGGGTGCATCAGAACGAACCATGTTGGCAGTCGTCATTGCTGCCGAGGCAGTAGGTGTCGGCTTGGGTACGGTGGCATTTGTGTCGTATATGGCGCAACAAACCAATACCGCATTTACCGCCACGCAGTTTGCGCTGCTGTCCAGCCTATCCGCCGTACCGCGTACGTTTATGAATGCGACAGCAGGGTTTCTGATTGAAGCGATGGGCTACGTCAATTTCTTCTGGCTGTGTTTCATATTGGGGATTCCAGGCATGTTGTTGCTGTTTAAAGTTGCACCTTGGAACGGAGATAAAGCGAAATAGACCGTTGTTTGAATGTATCGGTAGGATAAAAGGTCGTCTGAAAACCATTGATTGTGGTTTTCAGACGGCCTTTTGTTAAATATGGAAGGTGATTTGTGTGTAAACAACACACCGCTTCCCTCGGATATATAGACGGCGAAATATAGATTTATAGAGATAAAAAGCACGAGTAAGCCCCTGTGTTAAAAAAATATTGGTATTTGCTTGATTTGTCGATTATAATGGCGGACTTGGTACATTTGTGCCAAGTTTTATCATTGTCCGAAGGCAGGCCAATCGTAGCCCGCCCCTTTACTTTAAAAGGAAAATAATCATGACTTTAGGTCTGGTTGGACGCAAAGTTGGTATGACCCGCGTGTTCGACGAACAGGGTGTTTCTGTTCCGGTAACCGTTTTGGATATGTCTGCCAACCGCGTTACACAAGTAAAATCCAAAGATGCTGACGGCTATACCGCCGTTCAAGTTACCTTTGGTCAGAAAAAAGCTAACCGTGTCAACAAAGCCGAAGCCGGACACTTTGCAAAAGCAGGTGTTGAAGCCGGTCGCGGTTTGATCGAGTTTGCTTTGACTGAAGAAAAACTGGCTGAATTGAAAGCCGGTGACGAAATCACCGTTTCTATGTTTGAAGTCGGTCAACTGGTTGATGTAACCGGTACCTCTAAAGGTAAAGGTTTCTCCGGTACGATCAAACGTCATAACTTCGGTGCCCAACGCACTTCCCACGGTAACTCCCGTTCTCACCGTGTTCCAGGCTCTATCGGTATGGCGCAAGACCCAGGTCGCGTGTTCCCCGGTAAACGCATGGCCGGTCAATACGGCAACACCAAAGCAACTGTCCAAAAACTGGAAGTTGTCCGTGTTGATGCAGAACGCCAACTGCTGTTGGTTAAGGGTGCTGTTCCGGGTGCGGTCAACAGCGATGTTGTAGTTCGTCCTAGCGTGAAAGTAGGTGCGTAATGGAATTGAAAGTAATTGACGCTAAAGGACAAGTTTCAGGCAGTCTGTCTGTTTCTGATGCTTTGTTCGCTCGCGAATACAATGAAGCGTTGGTTCATCAGCTGGTAAATGCCTACTTGGCAAACGCCCGCTCTGGCAACCGTGCTCAAAAAACCCGTGCCGAAGTAAAACACTCAACCAAAAAACCATGGCGCCAAAAAGGTACCGGCCGTGCCCGTTCCGGTATGACTTCTTCTCCGCTGTGGCGTAAAGGTGGTCGTGCGTTCCCGAACAAACCCGACGAAAACTTCACTCAAAAAGTAAACCGTAAAATGTACCGTGCCGGTATGGCGACTATCCTGTCCCAATTGGCCCGTGACGAGCGTTTGTTTGCGATCGAAGCGTTGACTGCTGAAACTCCTAAAACCAAAGTTTTTGCTGAACAAGTGAAAAATCTGGGTCTGGAGCAAGTGCTGTTTGTAACCAAACAGCTCGATGAGAATGTTTACTTGGCTTCACGCAACTTGCCAAACGTGTTGGTTTTGGAAGCTCAACAAGTTGATCCTTACAGCTTGCTGCGTTACAAAAAAGTAATCATCACTAAAGATGCAGTTGCACAATTAGAGGAGCAATGGGTATGAATCAACAACGTTTGACTCAAGTGATTTTGGCACCTATCGTTTCTGAAAAAAGCAACGTATTGGCTGAAAAACGCAACCAAATGACGTTTAAAGTTTTGGCAAATGCAACCAAACCTGAAATCAAAGCGGCTGTTGAGCTGCTGTTCGGTGTTCAAGTTGCTTCTGTAACTACCGTTACCACTAAAGGTAAAACTAAGCGTTTTGGTCGTACTTTGGGCCGCCGCAGCGATGTTAAAAAAGCTTATGTAAGCTTGGCTGCCGGTCAAGAGTTGGATTTGGAAGCCGCTGCTGCAGCTGCAGATAAGGAATAAACAAAATGGCAATTGTTAAAATGAAGCCAACTTCTGCAGGCCGTCGCGGCATGGTTCGCGTGGTAACAGAAGGTTTGCACAAAGGTGCGCCTTATGCACCTTTGCTCGAAAAGAAAAATTCTACTGCCGGTCGTAACAATAATGGTCATATCACCACCCGTCACAAAGGGGGCGGTCATAAACACCATTACCGTGTTGTAGACTTTAAACGTAACAAAGACGGTATCCCTGCAAAAGTAGAGCGTATTGAATACGATCCTAACCGTACTGCCTTCATTGCACTGTTGTGCTATGCAGACGGTGAGCGTCGCTACATCATCGCTCCTCGCGGTATTCAAGCCGGTGCTGTATTGGTTTCCGGTGCTGAAGCTGCCATCAAAGTAGGTAACACCCTGCCGATCCGCAACATCCCCGTTGGTACAACTATCCACTGTATCGAAATGAAACCTGGCAAAGGTGCTCAAATTGCACGTTCTGCCGGTGCTTCTGCGGTATTGTTGGCTAAAGAAGGTGCATACGCTCAAGTCCGTCTGCGCTCTGGCGAAGTTCGTAAAATCAACGTAGATTGCCGTGCAACCATCGGTGAAGTCGGTAACGAAGAGCAAAGCCTGAAGAAAATCGGTAAAGCCGGTGCCAATCGTTGGCGCGGTATTCGTCCGACCGTTCGTGGTGTTGTCATGAACCCTGTCGATCACCCGCATGGTGGTGGTGAAGGTCGTACCGGTGAAGCTCGCGAACCGGTTAGCCCATGGGGTACTCCTGCTAAAGGCTACCGCACTCGTAATAACAAACGCACGGATAACATGATTGTTCGTCGTCGTTACTCAAATAAAGGTTAATTAGTATGGCTCGTTCATTGAAAAAAGGCCCATATGTAGACCTGCATTTGCTGAAAAAAGTAGATGCTGCTCGTGCAAGCAACGACAAGCGCCCGATTAAAACTTGGTCTCGTCGTTCTACCATTCTGCCTGATTTTATCGGTCTGACCATTGCTGTGCACAACGGCCGCACCCATGTGCCTGTGTTTATCAGCGATAACATGGTTGGTCATAAATTAGGTGAATTCTCATTGACCCGTACCTTTAAAGGCCACTTGGCTGATAAAAAGGCTAAAAAGAAATAAGGTGAATCATGAGAGTAAATGCACAACATAAAAATGCCCGTATTTCAGCTCAAAAAGCTCGTTTGGTAGCTGATTTGATTCGTGGTAAAGACGTTGCCCAAGCTTTGAATATTTTGACTTTCAGCCCTAAAAAAGGTGCTGAGTTGATTAAAAAAGTATTGGAATCAGCTATTGCTAATGCCGAGCACAATAACGGTGCCGACATTGATGAGTTGAAAGTGGTAACTATCTTTGTTGACAAAGGTCCAAGCTTGAAACGTTTCCAAGCTCGTGCCAAAGGTCGCGGTAACCGCATTGAAAAACAAACTTGTCATATCAACGTGACAGTGGGCAACTAAGGAAAAGCTATGGGACAAAAGATTAACCCTACAGGCTTTCGCCTGGCGGTAACTAAAGACTGGGCTTCAAAATGGTTTGCTAAAAGCACCGACTTTTCTGCTGTTTTGAAACAAGACATTGATGTTCGTAACTACCTGCGTAAAAAATTGGCGAATGCTTCTGTTGGTCGCGTAGTTATTGAACGTCCTGCAAAATCTGCACGTATTACCATCCACTCTGCCCGTCCGGGTGTTGTAATTGGTAAAAAAGGTGAGGATATCGAAGTTCTGAAACGTGATTTGCAAGCCCTGATGGGTGTGCCCGTTCATGTTAATATTGAAGAAATCCGTAAACCTGAATTGGATGCGCAAATTATTGCTGATGGTATTGCACAGCAATTAGAAAAACGTGTTCAATTCCGCCGTGCTATGAAGCGCGCAATGCAAAATGCTATGCGTTCAGGTGCAAAAGGCATCAAGATTATGACCTCTGGTCGTCTGAACGGTGCAGATATTGCCCGTAGCGAATGGTATCGCGAAGGTCGTGTACCGCTGCATACTTTGCGTGCAAACGTAGATTATGCAACTAGCGAAGCTCATACTACTTATGGCGTGCTGGGTTTGAAAGTTTGGGTCTATACTGAAGGCAATGTAAAGACTTCGGCTAAGCCTGAGCATGAAAAGAAACAAAGAAAGGCAGGTGGACGTAATGCTGCAGCCAACTAGACTGAAATACCGCAAGCAACAAAAAGGTCGCAATACTGGTATTGCTACTCGCGGTAACAAAGTAAGTTTCGGTGAGTTCGGTTTGAAAGCCGTTGGTCGTGGTCGTTTGACTGCCCGCCAAATCGAAGCTGCTCGTCGTACAATGACTCGCCACATTAAACGTGGTGGTCGTATTTGGATTCGTGTATTCCCTGATAAACCAATTACTGAAAAACCTATTCAAGTTCGTATGGGTGGCGGTAAAGGTAACGTGGAATATTACATTGCCGAAATCAAACCAGGCAAAGTGTTGTATGAAATGGACGGTGTTCCAGAGGCTTTGGCTCGTGAAGCATTTGAATTGGCTGCTGCCAAATTGCCTATTCCTACGACCTTTGTAGTAAGACAGGTAGGTCAATAATGAAAGCAAATGAATTGAAAGACAAATCTATTGAGCAATTAAATGCAGATTTGTTGGACTTGTTGAAAGCTCAGTTTGGCTTACGTATGCAAAACGCAACTGGTCAATTGGGTAAACCAAGCGAATTAAAACGTGTACGTCGCGATATTGCTCGTATTAAAACCATTTTAACTGAAAAAGGTGCTAAGTAATGAGCGAAAATAAAAATGTTCGTACTTTGCAAGGCAAAGTGGTAAGCGACAAAATGGACAAAACTGTTACAGTGCTGGTTGAGCGTAAAGTGAAACACCCTCTGTACGGTAAAATCATCCGTTTATCAACTAAAATCCATGCCCATGATGAAAATAATCAATATGGAATTGGTGATGTAGTAGTAATTGCGGAATCACGTCCACTGTCAAAAACCAAATCTTGGGTTGTTAAAGAACTGGTTGAAAAAGCACGTACTGTTTAAAATTTAAGACAGTTGGCTTCAATAAGAAACGAAGTGTTGCGCCAAAGTGAATTTGCGTGTAAACTTCGTTTCTTATCTTTCAGTTTCTTCTGGAAGTTTCTTCCCTTCGGGATCCAAGACTGGTTTACTAGAACCGTGATGGTTTCATTTAGTTAGCTTAATTCAAATAGGTGAGCGAGCTATATGAAAATGGTAAATTAAGTTGGTTAATTTAAAGGTACTAATATGATTCAAATGCAGACCATCTTAGATGTGGCTGATAACTCTGGTGCGCGTCGCGTGATGTGTATCAAGGTATTGGGCGGATCTAAGCGTCGCTACGCTTCTGTTGGCGATATTATTAAAGTCGCAGTTAAAGATGCGGCCCCGCGTGGTCGTGTCAAAAAAGGTGATGTGTACAATGCAGTTGTTGTTCGTACTGCTAAAGGTGTGCGTCGTCCTGATGGTGCGTTGATTAAATTCGATAACAACGCCGCCGTGTTGTTAAACAATAAACTTGAACCTCTGGGTACCCGTATTTTTGGTCCGGTAACCCGTGAGTTGCGTACTGAGCGATTTATGAAAATCGTTTCATTGGCGCCTGAAGTGTTATAAGGAATAGCGCGATGAATAAAATCATTAAAGGTGACCAAGTTGTTGTGATCACTGGTAAGGATAAAGGTAAGCAAGGTCAAGTAGTTCGCGTATTGGATGGTAAAGTTGTTGTTGAAGGTGTTAACGTTGTTAAACGTCACCAAAAACCTAATCCGATGCGTGGTATTGAGGGTGGTATTGTTTCGAAAGAAATGCCGTTGGATATTTCTAATGTTGCAATCCTGAATCCTGAAACTAATAAAGCAGACCGTGTTGGTATTAAACTGATTGAAAATGAAGGCAAAGTGAAGCGCGTTCGTTTCTTCAAATCAAATGGCTCTGTTATTGGAGCATAAGGAGATAACATGGCTCGTTTGAGAGAGTTTTATAAAGATACAGTTGTTCCTGAATTGGTTAAACAGTTTGGTTACAAGTCAGTAATGGAAGTTCCTCGTATTGAAAAAATCACTTTAAATATGGGGGTTGGAGAGGCTGTTGCTGATAAAAAAGTTATGGAGCATGCTGTATCTGATTTGGAAAAAATTGCTGGTCAAAAACCAGTAGTTACTGTTGCTCGTAAATCTATCGCTGGCTTTAAAATTCGTGATAATTATCCTGTGGGTTGCAAAGTAACACTGCGTCGTGATCAAATGTTCGAATTTTTGGATCGTTTGATTACTATTGCATTACCTCGAGTGCGTGACTTCCGTGGTGTAAGTGGCAAATCTTTTGATGGCCGTGGTAATTACAATATGGGTGTTCGCGAGCAAATCATTTTCCCGGAAATTGAATACGATAAAATTGATGCTTTGCGTGGTTTGAATATTACTATTACAACTACTGCAAAAACTGATGAAGAAGCTAAAGCTTTATTGTCACTGTTCAAGTTTCCGTTTAAAGGATAATCATGGCTAAGAAAGCACTTATTAATCGTGAGCTAAAACGTCAAGCTTTGGCGAAAAAGTTTGCAGCCAAACGTGAGGCAATTTTTGCTGTTATTAATGATGCGAATGCAACTGAAGAAGAGCGTTTTGAAGCTCGTCTGAAATTCCAATCCATTCCACGTAATGCAGCTCCTGTACGTCAACGTCGTCGTTGTGCTTTGACAGGTCGTCCTCGTGGTACTTTCCGTAAATTCGGTTTGGGTCGTATTAAAATCCGTGAAATCGCTATGCGTGGCGAGATTCCGGGTGTTGTTAAAGCTAGCTGGTAATAGGAGTATTAATAATGAGTATGCATGATCCTATTTCCGATATGTTGACTCGTATTCGTAATGCGCAACGTGCCAATAAGGTAGTAGTTGCCATGCCTTCTTCCAAATTAAAGTGTGCAATTGCAAAAGTCTTGAAAGAAGAAGGTTATATCGAGGATTTTTCGGTTTCTGCTGATGCGAAGCCGGTATTGGAAATTCAATTGAAATACTATGCAGGTCGCCCTGTGATTGAGCAAATTAAACGTGTTTCACGTCCAGGTTTGCGTATTTACAAAGCTTCTAGCGAAATTCCTAATGTTATGAATGGCTTGGGTATCGCTATTGTTAGTACTTCTAAAGGTGTGATGACTGACCGCAAGGCTCGTTCTGAGGGTGTTGGTGGTGAGTTGTTGTGCATCGTAGCCTAGTGGAGAAAAGTAAATGTCACGTGTCGCAAAAAACCCAGTGACTGTTCCTGCTGGTGTAGAAGTAAAATTTGGAACAGAAGCATTGGTTATCAAGGGTAAGAATGGCGAGTTGTCCTTTCCTTTGCATTCTGATGTAGCCATTGAACTGAACGATGGCAAATTGACTTTTGCTGCAAAAAATGACAGTAAGCAGGCAAATGCTATGTCAGGGACTGCTCGTGCATTAGTTAATAATATGGTCAAAGGTGTTTCAGAAGGTTTTGAGAAAAAACTACAATTGATTGGTGTGGGTTATCGCGCTCAAGCTCAAGGCAAAGTTTTGAATTTGTCTCTGGGTTTTTCTCATCCAATCGTATATGAAATGCCAGAAGGCGTTTCTGTTCAAACTCCTAGCCAAACAGAGATCGTTTTGACTGGTGCAGATAAACAAGTAGTTGGTCAAGTCGCTGCTGAAATTCGTGCATTCCGTTCTCCTGAACCTTATAAAGGTAAGGGTGTTCGTTATGTAGGTGAAGTAGTAGTGATGAAAGAAGCCAAGAAAAAATAATTGAGGTTCACTAATGGATAAACATACAACCCGACTCCGTCGTGCACGCAAAACCCGTGCACGTATTGCGGACTTGAAAATGGTAAGATTATGTGTGTTCCGTAGCAATAATCATATTTATGCTCAAGTAATTAGTGCTGAAGGTGATAAAGTATTGGCTCAAGCCTCTACATTGGAAGCTGAAGTGCGTGGTAGTCTGAAATCTGGTAGCAACGTCGAGGCAGCTGCAGTAGTAGGAAAGCGCATTGCTGAGAAAGCTAAAGCAGTAGGTGTAGAAAAAGTTGCTTTTGATCGTTCAGGTTTCCAATATCACGGTCGTGTGAAAGCTTTGGCTGAAGCTGCACGTGAAAATGGTTTAAGCTTCTAATAATTGGAGACTTTCAGATGGCAAAACATGAAATTGAAGAACGTGGTGACGGCCTGATTGAAAAAATGGTCGCAGTTAATCGCGTAACTAAAGTAGTTAAAGGTGGCCGTATCATGGCTTTCTCTGCGCTAACAGTTGTTGGTGATGGCGATGGTCGTATTGGTATGGGCAAAGGTAAGTCAAAAGAAGTGCCGGTAGCTGTTCAAAAAGCAATGGATCAGGCTCGTCGCTCTATGATTAAAGTACCTCTAAAAAATGGTACGATTCATCATGAGGTTATTGGACGTCATGGCGCTACCAAAGTCTTTATGCAACCTGCTAAAGAAGGTAGTGGTGTAAAGGCAGGTGGTCCTATGCGCTTAGTCTTTGATGCTATGGGTATTCATAACATTTCTGCTAAAGTGCATGGTTCTACAAATCCTTATAACATTGTACGAGCTACATTAGACGGCTTGTCTAAGTTGTATACACCTGCAGATATTGCTGCTAAACGTGGCTTAACAGTAGAAGACATTTTAGGAGCAAGCCATGACTGAGCAAAAAAAGATTAAAGTTACATTGGTGAAGAGCCTGATTGGTACAATTGAATCTCATCGTGCATGTGCTCGTGGTTTAGGTTTGCGTCATCGTGAGCATACAGTAGAGGTTTTAGATACCCCTGAAAACCGTGGTATGATTAATAAAATCAGCTACTTGTTGAAAGTGGAGTCTTAATATGTTTTTGAATACTATTCAACCTGCTGAGGGTGCTACTCACGCTAGTCGTCGTGTAGGCCGTGGTATTGGTAGTGGCCTGGGTAAGACAGGTGGTCGTGGCCATAAAGGTCAAAAAAGCCGTGCTGGCGGTTTCCACAAGGTAGGTTTTGAAGGTGGTCAAATGCCTTTGCAACGTCGCCTACCTAAGCGTGGTTTCAAATCTTTGACTGCTGCCGCTAATGCTGAAGTTCGTTTGAGTGAGTTGAATCTGATTGCTGTAAACGAAATTGATGTTTTGGTTCTTAAACAAGCTGGTCTGATTCCTGCGACTGCTTCTAATGTAAAAGTTATTGCTTCTGGTGAAATTTCAAAAGCGGTTACCTTGAAAGGTGTAAAAGCTACTAAAGGTGCTAAAGCTGCAATTGAAGCTGCTGGTGGCAAAGTAGAAGAATAAGGCTTGCACTATAGTGGCTAATCAACAATCTTTATCAGGATTATCCAAATTTGGAGATCTGAAAAAACGTCTAGTGTTTCTATTAGGAGCTTTAGTCGTTTTCCGTATTGGTGCTCATATACCGGTACCGGGCGTAGATGCTGTTGCGTTAGCTAATTTATTTCAAGGCGCTCGTGACGGCATATTCGGAATGTTAAATATGTTCTCGGGTGGTTCGTTGGAGCGCTTTACTATATTTGCAATTGGCATTATGCCTTATATTTCGTCATCGATTATTGTACAGCTTGCTTCGGAGATTATCCCTTCTTTGAAAGCTTTAAAAAAAGAAGGAGAGGCTGGCAGGAAAATAATTACGAAATATACTAGGTATGGGACGGTATTATTGGCTGTAGTTCAAAGTTTTGCTGCTGCAACATTTGTTTATCAACAAGGTGTAGTTGTAACAAGTACGCTTGAGTTTTATATTTCTACAGTTGTTTGTTTGGTTACAGGTACAATGTTTCTAATGTGGTTAGGAGAGCAGATTACCGAACGAGGTATTGGTAATGGTATTTCCTTAATTATTACAGCAGGTATTGTATCGGGTATTCCATCTGGTATTGCTAGATTATTAGAATTGGCAAAGTCTCAATCATTTACTGTTGTTCTAATAACTTTTGGAATATTATTGCTTATATATGTTGTAGTATATTTTGAAAGTGCTCAACGTAAGGTTCCTATTCATTATGCTAAGAGGCAGTTTGGTTCTAGTATGATGTCAGGGCAAAGTATTCATATGCCATTTAAGCTAAATATGGCGGGTGTCATTCCACCTATTTTTGCATCTAGTATTATTTTATTTCCATCAACGCTTCTAGGTTGGTTTGGATTGAATGATACTAATTCAATATTGCATAGAATATCGACACTGGTACAACATGGGCAACCTCTATATATTGCATTGTTTGCAACAACTATTATCTTCTTCTGCTATTTCTATACTGCTTTAGTATTTAGCCCTAAAGAAATGGCTGAGAATTTGAAGAAAAGTGGTGCATTTGTACCTGGTATTCGCCCAGGTGAGCAAACTTCTAGATATTTGGAAAAAGTTGTACTGAGACTGACATTATTTGGTGCTTTGTATATCACTACAATCTGTCTGATACCTGAATTTTTAACGACAGCATTGAATGTGCCTTTCTATTTAGGCGGAACGTCTTTGCTTATCTTGGTTGTCGTTACAATGGATTTTAGGACGCAAATCAATTCCTACGTAATGAGTAGTCAGTATGAAGATTTGATGAGTCGTCCAGATATGAAATCTTTATCACGTAAGTAGGCTTATGGCTAAAGAAGATACCATACAGATGCAGGGTGAAATCCTTGAGACTTTGCCCAATGCAACTTTTAAAGTAAAGCTTGAGAATGACCATATTGTATTAGGTCATATTTCCGGGAAAATGCGTATGCACTATATCCGGATCTCTCCTGGGGATAAGGTGACGGTAGAACTGACACCTTATGATTTAACTCGAGCTCGGATTGTCTTCCGAGCTAGATAAAACGATATAAGGAAAGATAATGCGTGTACAACCGTCTGTAAAGAAAATTTGCCGCAACTGTAAGATTATCCGTCGTAATCGAGTGGTTCGTGTAATTTGTACTGATCCTCGTCACAAACAGCGTCAAGGTTAAGGGAACTTTTCTTTTAGCAAGACTTTGTGGTATAGTGACGAACTTTGCCGTTTAAAGGAAAAAATATGGCTCGTATTGCAGGGGTAAATATCCCTAATAATGCACATATCGTAATTGGCTTGCAGGCTATTTATGGTATCGGTGCTACTCGTGCTAAATTAATTTGCGAGGCAGCAAATATTGCTCCCACTACAAAAGCAAAAGATTTGGACGAGGCTCAATTAGACGCTTTGCGTGAACAAGTTGCCAAGTATGAAGTGGAAGGCGATTTGCGCCGTGAGGTAACGATGAGCATCAAACGATTGATGGACATGGGTTGTTACCGTGGTTTCCGTCATCGTCGAGGTTTGCCTTGTCGTGGTCAACGCACTCGCACAAACGCTCGTACCCGCAAAGGTCCGCGTAAAGCGATTGCTGGTAAAAAATAATTTTTAAGGAATTTTATTAATGGCTAAAGCAAACACAGCTTCGCGTGTACGTAAAAAAGTACGTAAAACCGTAAGCGAAGGTATTGTGCATGTACATGCTTCTTTCAACAATACCATCATTACAATCACTGACCGTCAAGGCAATGCATTGTCTTGGGCTACCTCTGGCGGCGCTGGTTTTAAAGGTTCTCGTAAAAGTACACCGTTTGCAGCTCAAGTGGCTGCAGAAGCAGCTGGTAAAGTTGCCCAAGAATATGGCGTTAAAAATTTAGAAGTTCGTATAAAAGGCCCTGGTCCTGGTCGAGAGTCTTCTGTACGTGCACTCAACGCTCTTGGTTTTAAAATTACCAGTATTACCGACGTTACTCCGTTGCCTCATAACGGTTGCCGTCCGCCTAAAAAACGTCGTATTTAAAGGAGTGATTGAAACATGGCACGTTATATTGGCCCTAAATGTAAATTAGCACGCCGTGAAGGTACTGATTTATTTTTGAAGAGCGCTCGTCGTTCTTTAGATTCTAAATGTAAACTGGACTCCGCTCCTGGTCAGCATGGCGCAAAAAAACCGCGTTTGTCCGACTATGGTTTGCAATTACGTGAGAAGCAAAAGATTCGTCGTATTTATGGCGTATTGGAACGTCAATTCCGTCGCTATTTTGCAGAAGCAGATCGACGTAAAGGCTCTACTGGTGAATTGCTGCTGCAATTGTTAGAGTCTCGTTTGGATAATGTAGTATATCGCATGGGATTTGGCTCGACTCGTGCTGAGGCGCGTCAGCTGGTTTCTCATAAAGCAATTACCGTTAACGGTCAGGTTGTAAATATTCCTTCTTTCCAAGTTAAAGCTGGTGATGTTGTAGCTGTTCGTGAGAAAGCTAAAAAACAGGTTCGTATCCAGGAAGCTTTAAGTCTGGCAACTCAAATCGGTTTACCAAGCTGGGTTTCTGTTGATGCAGATAAATTGGAAGGCATATTTAAAAATATGCCAGATCGTTCAGAATTAACTGGCGATATTAATGAACAGCTGGTGGTAGAATTCTACTCTAAATAACGCTAGCTCAGTGAGGGACAGTTAAATGCAAAATAGCACAACCGAATTTTTGAAACCTCGTCAAATTGATGTCGATACTTTATCTACCACTCGTGCAAAAGTATCCATGCAGCCGTTTGAGCGCGGTTTTGGTCATACTTTAGGTAATGCTTTGCGTCGTATCTTACTGTCATCCATGAATGGTTTTGCTCCTACTGAAGTGGCCATTTCCGGTGTATTGCACGAATACTCTACTGTTGATGGCGTTCAAGAAGATGTCGTCGATATTTTGTTGAATGTCAAAGGTATTGTATTTAAGCTGCATGGGCGTGGCCAAGTTCAGTTAACTTTGAGAAAGTCAGGGGCCGGTGTAGTAGTTGCCGGCGATATCGAATTGCCACATGATGTGGAAATTTTAAATCCTGAGCATATTATTTGTCATTTGGCCGAGAATGGTCAAATTGAGATGGAAATCAAAGTTGAGCAGGGGCGTGGTTATCAATCTGTTTCCGGTCGTCGTGTTGTGCGCGATGAAAACCGCCAGATTGGTGCAATTCAGTTGGATGCGAGCTTTTCGCCCATCAGTCGTGTTAGCTTTGAAGTTGAACCTGCACGCGTAGAGCAGCGTACGGATTTAGATAAATTGGTTTTGGATATTGAAACTGATGGTTCTATTGATCCTGAAGAAGCTGTACGTAGTGCCGCTCGTATTTTAATTGATCAAATGTCTATCTTTGCTGATTTGCAAGGTACTCCAGTAGAAGAAGTTGAAGAAAAAGCTCCTCCTATTGATCCTATCCTGCTGCGTCCGGTAGATGATTTGGAATTAACTGTACGTTCAGCTAATTGTCTGAAAGCTGAAGATATTTATTATATCGGCGATTTGATTCAACGTACTGAAACAGAGCTTCTTAAAACTCCGAATTTGGGTCGTAAATCTTTGAATGAAATCAAAGAAGTGTTGGCATCTAAAGGCTTGACACTAGGTTCTAAATTGGAAGCTTGGCCGCCTGTAGGCTTAGAAAAGCCGTAAGTTTGAAGATTAAAGGATAATGACATGCGTCATCGTAATGGTAACCGCAAATTAAACCGTACAAGCAGCCATCGTGCTGCAATGCTGCGTAATATGGCGAACTCATTGTTGGCTCACGAGACTATTGTGACAACTTTGCCTAAAGCTAAAGAATTGCGCCGCGTAGTAGAACCCTTGATTACATTGGGTAAAAAACCTTCCTTGGCAAACCGTCGTTTGGCATTTGACCGCACTCGTGATCGTGATGTTGTGGTTAAATTGTTTGATGAATTGGGTCCTCGCTTTGCTACCCGAAATGGTGGCTATGTTCGTGTGCTGAAGTATGGTTTCCGAAAAGGCGATAATGCCCCATTAGCACTCGTTGAATTAGTTGATAAAGCTGCTAATACAGTTAGCGAATAATTGCTTTAAAATTAAGTGTCATCCGCATTGCGGATGACATTTTTTTATTGGTAAATCAATATTTTGAATTGCACACTATAAACTATAGTGGATTAACTTTAAACCAGTACGGCGTTGCCTCGCCTTGCCGTACTATCTGTACTGTCTGCGGCTTCGTCGCCTTGTCCTGATTTAAATTTAATCCACCATATATTTTAGATTAGGCAGTTAGGTAATTATCTATTTGTCGTTATTTGTTTGTATTTAATGTTTCCATTTTGTGTTTTGGAACAAATTCCTTTACTTTAATAGTGCGTTTCATTTGGATTAAGTGCCAAGATTGATTTGGAAAAATTATCCCTTTTAAAGTATTTTGTCTCATGAAAATTTGTATTTTCAGACAATCTTTTGCCAAAATAAATAAATCTGTATAAACTTCATATTTTCTTGTCGGAGTGCTGCTTGTTCCTGCAAACAGCTGAGACCGCGCCAGCGGAATCCGTAGAACCTGTCGGGGTAATGCCTGCGTAGGAAACAAGCTGTCAAACGCCTGAAAAGGCTTCCGTTCCCTTTCCCGCATTTTCCCGCCATTCGGTGGATTCCGCTTCCGTCTTATCTTTCGACTTCCCAATTGCACAATACTACAAAGGAATCCACCATGCCCCGTATCGCCATTCTCGGCGGCGGCCTCTGCGGCCGTCTGACTGCTTTACAACTTGCAGAACAAGGTTTATCCATTGCCCTCTTTGACAAGGGCGGGCGCAAAGGCGAACACGCCGCCGCTTATGTTGCCGCCGCCATGCTCGCGCCTGCTGCGGAGGCGGTCGAGGCTACGCCCGAAGTCATCAAACTGGGCAGGCAGAGCATTCCGCTGTGGCGCAACATACGAGGTCGTCTGAAAACGCCGACCATGATGCAGGAAAACGGCAGCCTGATTGTGTGGCACGGGCAGGACAAGCCATTATCCAGCGAGTTCGTCCGCCATCTCAAACGCGGCGGCGTAGCGGATGACGAAATCGTCCGTTGGCGCGCCGACGACATCGCCAAACGCGAACCGCAACTCGGCGGACGTTTTTCAGACGGCATCTACCTGCCGACCGAAGGCCAGCTCGACGGACAGCAAATCTTGTCTGCACTTGCCGACGCTTTGGACGGGCTGAACGTCCCTTGCCATTGGGAACACGAATGTGCCCCCGAAGACCTGCAAGCCCAATACGACTGGCTGATCGACTGCCGCGGCTACGGCGCAAAAACTGCCTGGAACCAAGCCCCCGAACACACCAGCACCTTGCGCGGCATACGCGGCGAAGTGGCGCGGGTTTATACACCCGAAATCACGCTCAACCGCCCCGTGCGCCTGCTCCATCCGCGTTACCCGCTCTACATCGCCCCGAAAGAAAACCACGTCTTCATTATCGGCGCGACCCAAATCGAAAGCGAAAGCCAAGCTCCCGCCAGCGTACGTTCCGGACTGGAACTCTTGTCCGCGCTCTATGCTGTCCACCCCGCCTTCGGCGAAGCCGACATCCTCGAAATCGCCACCGGCCTGCGCCCCACGCTCAACCACCACAACCCCGAAATCCGTTACAGCCGCGCCCGACGCCTGATTGAAATCAACGGCCTTTTCCGTCACGGCTTCATGATTTCCCCCGCCGTAACCGCCGCCGCCGTCAGATTGGCAGTGGCACTGTTTGACGGAAAAGACGTGCCCGAACGTGATGAAGAAAGCGGTTTGGCGTATATTGAAAAATAAGTTTGAGGTCGTCTGAAAACGTCGCGCTATCAGTTTTATAAAGGTAACAATATGAATTTAGAAACCAAAATTCCGCCGCCGGCGATATGTTTTATTTGTGCGTTGTTGATGTACATTTCTGCCCAAGTTTCTGCGCTGGCTGACATAATGCCGCGCTTTCCTATATTGCTGTCGGTTGTTTTGATGGCGTTTGGGACTTTGTTAGGCATATTAGGTGTGTGGGCGTTTCGCCGTGTGCGCACGACCGTCAGCCCGTTCAACCCCGAACAAACCGAACACTTCGTTTCAGACGGCGTGTACCGTTTCAGCCGCAACCCGATGTATGCAGGCATGGGCTGCTGGCTGGTTGCATGGGCGGGCTATTTGGCGCACCCGCTGCCGTGGTTGTTTTTGGCTGCATTTGTTGCCTATATGACACGCTTTCAAATCATGCCCGAAGAACGCGTTTTGGCGCAGAAATTCGGCGCAGAATACGAGTCTTACTGTCGGCGCGTTCGCCGTTGGTTATAAGAAGGGGGAGCTTCCAATCAAGTATCACCCGTCTTCTACTCTACGGCATGAATGTGAATACTTGATGTTTTCAGACGACCTCATCAGATGGCTATACCAGGCTCACTTTCATTAAACAATAAAACAAAAAGGAAAACGTCATGATTGAACAAGCAATAGGAAACCTGTCAGGTATCTTTTGGATTTTCCTGCTCGTCATTCCCCTGCTTCTTTTGAAAGCGCTGCTCCAAAACCCCAAAGTGAAAGGACGCATAGGTGAACGGGCAGTCCGTTCAGTAATCGGAAAAGATTTGGATGAAGAAACCTATATCGAATTTCATGATTTGATTATTCCATCCCGTAGCGGCACGACGCAAATCGACCATATTTATGTTTCGGTTTTCGGGATATTTGTCATAGAAACCAAGAATTACACAGGTTGGATTTTCGGCAGCGAGAAGCAATCGAAATGGACACAAGTCGTCTATAAGCAGAAACACTACTTTCAAAATCCGTTGCGCCAGAATTACGCACACATCAAGGCATTATCCGAACTGCTGCAACTGCCGGAAGAAAAATTTCATTCGATGGTGGTTTTCCTCGGCGATTGTGAACTGAAAACGCAAATGCCGCCGAATGTCTGCCGTATCAGACAGGCAGCATCCTATATCAGACGTTTTCAGACGACCTTATTGCTGCCTCAGGAAATAGAAGCGGCAACTGCCGTGCTGTCTTCAAATGAATACCAAGCCGACGGCGAAAAACTGCGGGCGCATACCGAACGCCTGCAGGAACGCCATCAGCGATAACTTAAAAGGACACCCCATGACCTTCCCGCCCCTAAAATCCCCGCTTAAATTCTACGCCGTCGTTCCCACCACCGATTGGGTGGAGCGCATGGTCAAAGCAGGTGCCGACACGGTGCAACTGCGCTGCAAAACCTTGTACGGCGATGAATTGAAACGCGAAATCGACCGCTGCGTCGCCGCCTGTCAGGGCAGCCGCACACAGCTTTTCATCAATGACCATTGGCGCGAGGCGATAGAAGCGGGCGCATACGGCGTGCATCTCGGACAGGAAGACATGGACACCGCTGACCTTGCCACCATCGCCGCCGCCGGTTTGCGTTTGGGTTTGAGTACGCACTCCGTCGCCGAACTCGACCGCGCCCTGTCCGTACATCCCAGCTACGTCGCCAGCGGCGCGATTTTCCCGACCACAACCAAGCAAATGCCCACCGCCCCGCAAGGCTTGGACAAACTGCGCGAATATGTGAAACAGGCAGGCGGCACGCCCGTCGTCGCCATCGGTGGCATTGATTTGAACAACGCCCGAGCCGTACTTGCCACCGGCGTTTCCTCACTCGCCGTCGTCCGCGCCGTTACCGAAGCGGAAAATCCCGAAGCGGTGGTTAAAGCGTTTCAGGCTTTGTGGAATGAATAAGGTCGTCTGAAAACCAAATTTCAGACGACCTGAGAAAGCGAAAAAGATTCGATTTACCGTGTAGGCAAAACTTAGCCCGCTATAAATACAGAAACATCGAGAAAACATGAACATCATCTTAAACGGCGAACCCGTCGAACTTCACGGCACAACCGTTGCCGACCTCATCGCCCAAACCGCGCCGCAAAAGCCTTTTGCCGTCGCGGTAAATACCGGATTCGTCGCCAAAGGTGCGTATACGGAAACGGTTTTGAACGAAAACGACAAAGTCGATATTGTGCGCCCCGTAGTTGGCGGATAAGCTGTTTTACCTTTTCAGACGACCCCTGTCCCCAAAAACAACCTTACAAAGGAACCCATCATGCTCACCCTATACGGAGAAACTTTCCCTTCACGGCTGCTGCTCGGCACGGCCGCCTACCCGACTCCTGAAATCCTCAAACAATCCGTCCAAACCGCCCGCCCCGCGATGATTACCGTCTCGCTGCGTCGTGCGGGAAGCGGAGGCGAGGCGCACGGTCAGGGGTTTTGGTCGCTGTTGGAAGAAAGCGGCGTCCCCGTGCTGCCGAACACCGCAGGCTGCCAAAGCGTGCAGGAAGCGGTAACGACGGCGCAGATGGCGCGGGAAGTGTTTGAGACCGATTGGATCAAACTCGAGCTCATCGGCGACGACGACACCTTGCAGCCCGACGTGTTCCAACTCGTCGAAGCGGCGGAAATCCTGATTAAAGACGGTTTCAAAGTGCTGCCTTATTGCACCGAAGACCTGATTGCCTGCCGCCGCCTGCTCGACGCGGGCTGTCAGGCGCTGATGCCGTGGGCGGCACCGATCGGCACGGGTTTGGGCGCGGTTCACGCCTATGCGCTGAAGGTCCTGCGCGAACGCCTGCCCGACACGCCGCTGATTATCGATGCGGGCTTGGGTTTGCCCTCGCAGGCTGCGCAAGTGATGGAATGGGGGTTTGACGGCGTATTGCTGAACACCGCCGTTTCCCGCAGCGGCGACCCCGTCAACATGGCGCGCGCCTTCGCACTCGCCGTCGAATCCGGACGGCTGGCATTTGAAGCCGAACCGGTCGAAGCGCGCACCAAAGCGCAAGCCAGTACGCCGACCGTAGGGCAGCCGTTTTGGCATTCGGCGGAATATTGACGAATAGCGTGTTGCGGGTATATGAAAAGGTCGGCTGAAATTTCAGACGACCTTTTTTACGGCAATGTCTAACGGTATGGATGTAGAAAGGGGAGGGCGTTTTGAGTGGAACGTGTTATGCCATGAAAACTTGCTTTCAGACGACCTCTTGTCTTTTCCTTTATAATCCGTCCATCTATTTTTCACTCATTTCAAGCAGGTTCACCATGTCCAAACCCACTCTCCTCCTTGTTGACGGCTCTTCTTATCTCTACCGCGCTTATCACGCGATGGCGCAGTTGTCCGCGCCTGACGGTGCGCCGACGGGTGCGCTTTACGGCGTGTTGAACATGCTGCGCCGGCTGCGGGCGGATTATGTGCATGATTATTGCGCGGTGGTGTTTGATGCGAAGGGCAAGAATTTCCGCCACGAGATGTTCCCCGACTACAAGGCGACGCGCCCGCCGATGCCGGACGATTTGCGCCCGCAGGCGGAAGCCTTGCCGGATTTGGTGCGGTTGATGGGCTGGCCGGTGTTGGTCATTCCGCAAGTCGAAGCGGACGACGTTATCGGCACGCTGGCGGCGATGGCTGGCGAAGCGGGTTGGAATGTGGTGGTGTCCACCGGCGATAAGGACATGGCGCAGCTGGTGAACGAGCGCGTAACGCTGGTGAACACAATGAGCGGCGAAACGCTGGACATTGAAGGCGTGAAGGAAAAATTCGGCGTGCGCCCCGACCAAATCCGCGATTATCTCGCGCTGATGGGCGACAAGGTGGACAACGTGCCGGGCGTGGAAAAATGCGGCCCGAAAACGGCGGTGAAGTGGTTGGAAGCCTACGGCTCGCTGGCTGGTGTGATGGAACACGCTGCGGAAATCAAGGGCAAGGTCGGCGAAAACCTGCAAGCTGCACTGCCCCAACTGCCGCTTTCGTATGACTTGGTGACGATTAAAACCGATGTAGATTTACACACCGAGCTTTCAGACGGCCTCGAAAGCCTGCGCCGCACTTCGCCGAAATGGTCGCAGCTTGCGGTCGATTTCAAACGCTGGGGCTTCCGCACTTGGCTGAAAGAAGCGGAAAGCCGTATGCACGAAGCGGCAGACGGCGATTTGTTCGGCAGCGATACGATAGGCGAACAGGCGGCGTTGGACATGGAAACGTCGTCTGAAAGGCTACCTGAAAAAGCCGTTGCCCCCGAAAAGCTGGATTATCAAGCCGTTACCACCGAAGCGCAGTTTACCGCCTTGTTGGACAAACTGTCTCAGACGGACAAAATCGGCATCGACACGGAAACCACATCCTTAGACGCGATGAACGCCGCGCTGGTCGGCATCAGCATCGCGTTCCAAGCAGGGGAGGCGGTTTACATCCCCGTAGGACACAGCCTGACTGCCGCGCCCGAACAGCTTGATTTGCAAGACGTATTAGGTCGTCTGAAACCGCATTTGGAAAACCCCGCCCTGAAAAAAATCGGGCAAAACCTCAAATACGACCAACACGTTTTCGCCAACTACGGCATCGCCCTGAACGGCATTGCCGGCGACGCCATGCTCGCTTCCTACATCATCGAGAGCCATCTCGGACACGGCTTGGACGAATTGTCCGAACGCTGGCTCGGCTTGGAAACCATTACCTACGAATCGCTATGCGGCAAAGGCGCGAAACAAATCGGTTTTGCCGACGTCGCCATCGAGCAGGCAACCGAATACGCCGCCCAAGACGCAGATTTCGCCCTGCGCCTCGAAGCGCACCTGCGCGCGCAGATGGACGCCAAACAGCTTGAAATGTATGAAAAAATGGAGCTGCCCGTCGCGCAGGTATTGTTTGAAATGGAACGCAACGGCGTACAAATCGACCGCGCCGAGCTCGCCCGCCAAAGCGCAGAACTCGGCGCAGAGCTGATGAAGCTCGAACAAGAAGCCTACGCCGCCGCAGGCCAGCCGTTCAACCTCAACTCTCCGAAACAGCTGCAAGAAATCCTGTTCGACAAAATGGGCATCCCCACCAAAGGCCTGAAAAAAACCGCCAAAGGCGGCATTTCCACCAACGAAGCCGTGCTCGAACAGCTCGCACCCGACTACCCCCTGCCCAAAATCATCCTGCAAAACCGCAGCCTGGCAAAACTCAAATCCACCTACACCGACAAACTGCCCGAAATGATTTCCCCCAAAGACGGCCGCGTGCATACCACCTACGCCCAAGCCGTCGCCATCACCGGCCGCCTCGCCAGCAACAACCCCAACCTGCAAAACATCCCCATCCGCACCGCCGAAGGCCGCCGCGTGCGCCGCGCCTTCACCGCACCGCAAGGCAGCGTCATCGTTTCCGCCGACTATTCCCAAATCGAGCTGCGCATCATGGCGCACCTCTCCGGCGACAAAACCCTCATCGCCGCGTTCCAAAACGGCGAAGACGTACACCGCCGCACCGCCGCCGAAGTGTTCGGCATCGCCCCCGAAAACGTCTCGTCCGAACAACGCCGCTACGCCAAAACCATCAACTTCGGCCTCATTTACGGCATGGGCCAATACGGCCTCGCCAAATCGCTGGGCATAGACAACCTGTCCGCCAAAACCTTCATCGACCGCTACTTCGCCCGCTACCCCGGCGTCGCCGAATACATGCAGCGCACCAAAGAACAAGCCGCCGCCCAAGGCTTCGTCGAAACCCTGTTCGGCCGCCGCCTCTACCTGCCCGACATCCATAACAAAAACGCCAACGCCCGCGCCGGAGCCGAACGCGCCGCCATCAACGCCCCCATGCAGGGCACCGCCTCCGACCTCATCAAACGCGCCATGATAGACGTGTCCCACTGGCTGGTTTCAGACGACCTGAAGAGCAAGCTGATTATGCAGGTGCATGACGAATTGGTGCTGGAAGTCCCCGAAGCCGAACTAGATTTAGTGAAAGAAAAACTGCCGCAGATTATGGCGAAAGTGGATGATGGGATGTTGAAAGTGCCGCTGGTGGCGGAAGTGGGCGTGGGGATGAATTGGGAAGAGGCGCATTGAGATGTTATGGCGTTTAACAGATTGTTTTGAGAAAGGGATAAAGTAATGAATGTTCAAGATTTAATTGAAGAAAGTGCAGCGTTATTCAATAACAAAAAATTTGACGAAGCGATTGAAAAGCTGAATCAGGCTTTAGATGGAATTGAAGATAAAAATAGCCAAATTCAAGAGCAAAACGATATTCAGTTTTGGCTTGGCCGTTGCTATTTAGAGCAGGCGAAGCAAGCCGAAGGAAAGGATGCAGCTGAGTTGTTTGAGCAGGCAGTTAAACATCACCAACAGCAATTGAAGCTTGCCGAACAGCTGGAAGACAAGCAAAACAGGCTTCAACGACAAACCTATGCCCAATTTTGGTTAGGCCACTGCTCTTTTGAGCAGGCGATGAAAGCCAAAGGCAAGGAGTCGGAACAATTATTTGGACAGGCAGTTGAACATTTCCAACAGCAATTGAGTCTTGCCGAGCAGCTGGCAGACAAGCAAAACAGCCTTCAACAACAAACCAATGCCCAATCTTGGTTAGGCCGCTGCTCTTTTGAGCAGGCGATGAAAGCCAAAGGCAAGGAGTCGGAACAGTTATTTGGACAGGCAGTTGAACATTTCCAACAGCAATTGAGTCTTGCCGAGCAGCTGGCAGACAAGCAAAACAGCCTTCAACAACAAATCAATGCCCAATCTTGGTTAGGCCGCTGCTCTTTTGAGCAGGCGATGAAAGCCAAAGGCAAGGAGTCGGAACAATTATTTGGACAGGCAGTTGAACATTTCCAACAGCAATTGAGTCTTGCCGAGCAGCTGGCAGACAAGCAAAACAGCCTTCAACAACAAATCTATGTCCAATCTTGGTTAGGCCGCTGCTCTTTTGAGCAGGCGATGAAAGCCAAAGGCAAGGAGTCGGAACAGTTATTTGGACAGGCAGTTGAACATTTCCAACAGCAATTGAGTCTTGCCGAGCAGCTGGCAGACAAGCAAAACAGCCTTCAACAACAAATCAATGCCCAATCTTGGTTAGGCCGCTGCTCTTTTGAGCAGGCGATGAAAGCCAAAGGCAAGGAGTCGGAACAATTATTTGGACAGGCAGTTGAACATTTCCAACAGCAATTGAGTCTTGCCGAGCAGCTGGCAGACAAGCAAAACAGCCTTCAACAACAAATCTATGTCCAATCTTGTTTAGGCCGCTGCTCTTTTGAGCAGGCGATGAAAGCCAAAGGCAAGGAGTCGGAACAATTATTTGGACAGGCAGTTGAACATTTCCAACAGCAATTGAGTCTTGCCGAGCAGCTGGCAGACAAGCAAAACAGCCTTCAACAACAAGTCTATGCCCAATCTTGGTTAGGCCGCTGTTATTTCGATCAGGCAGTTAAGATTAAAGATGAAGATTCTTCTAAGGTCAAAGAGTTAACTGAAAAGGCTTTTGAATATTTTTTATTTTCCTTCAATAATTTGTCTCAATTAAAGGATAAGTTAGAAAGAAATAGAGCTGATAAGATTATTCGCCAATACTTAAGAGAAATTTGTTTTCTTCAAGAAGAATGGCAAAGTTATTTTGATCAGAAAAAGCAGAGTATACGGGAAAAATTATTCCAAAATAAAAAAGACAACTTAACCGATGCTATCTCCACCATTCTGGCAGTTTTAAATATCCCACCTATGGAATTAGGGTCAATTCCTCTTGCCCATTACACTTCGCCTTCAGTATGCGAAAGATTATTCGGCATTGTCAGTGATAAAGCTAATGGTAAAGCTGATGATAACTATCCTGTTGACAATAACAAGGTTAGTCCGATGAGAATCGGCAGCTCCACTTATATGAACGATCCGACCGAAGGGGAAGGACTGTTGGAGTTTTTGAATCTGCAGGATTTGGAATTGGAAAACAAGGCTGATTGTCCTGTCCATAATGCTTTCTTTACCTGTTTTTCCAGCCGCGTCAACGATCTGAACCAGTTCCGCCTGTATGGCAAAGAAAACGGCGTGGAAGCATCAGGCTGCTGCTTGGTATTTAATAAAGAGGGAAATTGGCTGAAGGAATCTGATGTTTCCGCCTCATTCCGTAGCATGGTAAAAAAAGGGAGAGATGGATATTCAGATGAACAGCTAGTAGAAGCAGATATACCTAATTCAGATTTTGAAGATGATAACCTGCCGCTTTATCAGGTAGCTTATATCGCTTATTACGATGAATATATTGCTAAGGAAAAATGCACAATATGGCTACCCTATACAAGAAGACCAAAATTCGGTATTCGACTAAAGCCAGTTGGGAAAAATCTAAAATGGCATAAGTTCCGTATTAAGGAGCTTAGAGCAGCGTTAACGAAGTTAATTAAAAACTCTAATAAAATCAAAAATGAAGACGGAAAGGCTTTAGAATATATCCGCTATCTGTTTAAAGATTTTGCTTTCCGTGACGAAGAAGAGTTCCGACTGCTGAAAATCGAACAAATCGGTTCGGACAAAATCAAATATTGTGAAACCACAAAATCCGTCTATCTGCCTTATGCCGATATACGCGATATTGTGGACGAAGTGATTTTGGGGACGAATTACGAAAAGAGCGGAAAAGAGCGCAAGGCGGAAGTTTTTCAGCACTTGATGCGGAAGCATTATCCAAAAGTTAAAGTTTCCCGCTCGTCGTTGCCGATTAATGCCAATCCGCCGATTAAGAAGGATTAGCCAGCAGTAGGTCGGATACTTGTATCCGACAAAAGCCTGCCATCTCAAAAACCGTCAGATTCGAGAATCTGACCTACTGAAACTGGGCATCGGGTGTAGGTGTGTACGGTACGCATGCACGCGGTGCTTGCAACCCAAAACCCATCCAAGGTCGTCTGAAAACTTGTTTCACTTGTTTTCAGACGACCTTGGATTCGGATTTCAAGTGCAACACTAGGGTACCAGTGGTTGGAACAGATTTAAGAATAAAACACTTGGCGTTTCGTAGCCAAGTGTTTTTCTCGGCCGGTGGTTCAACTCATCTTGAACCCTGCGTATCTCCCGATCGCTGATGTTTCGGAAATCGGTTTGTTTGGGGAAATATTGCCGGATGAGTCCATTGGTGTTCTCATTCAGCCCTTTCTCCCAAGAATGGTAAGGGCGGCAAAAATAGGTTTTCGCCTTCAATGCTTTGGCTATTTTGGTGTGTTGGTAGAACTCTTTGCCGTTATCCATGGTGATGGTGTGGACTCTGGCTTTATATGCCTTTAATACCCTAATGGCCGCCCGGGCAGTGTCTTCGGCTTTTAAGTTCTTTAATTTGCAGATGATGGTGTAGCGGGTAACGCGTTCGACCAAGGTCAATAACGCGCTTTTCTGATTTTTGCCGACGATGGTGTCGGCCTCCCAATCGCCGATGCGGGTTTTCTGGTCGACGATAGCAGGTCGGTTCTCTATGCCGACGCGGTTGGGCACTTTGCCTCTGGTCCATGTGCTGCCGTAGCGTTTGCGGTAGGGTTTGCTGCATATTCTGAGATGTTGCCACAAAGTGCCGCCGTTGCTTTTGTCTTGGCGAAGGTAGCGGTAAACGGTGCTGTGATGGAGTGTGATCCCGTGGTGTTTATGCAGGTAGGCACATACTTGTTCGGGACTGAGTTTGCGGCGGATAAGGGTGTCGATGTGTTGAACCAGCTGCGAATCGAGCTTATAGGGTTTTCGCCGGTGCTGTTTGGTCAGCCGGCTTTGCTTCTGTGCTTTTTCGGCGCTGTATTGCTGTCCTTGGATGCAGTGCCGCTTGATTTCGCGGCTGATGGTGCTTTTGTGGCGGTTGAGCTGTTTGGCGATTTCGGCGATGGTGCAGTGGCGGGACAGGTATTGGATATGGTATCGTTCGTCTTGGGTCAGTTGTGTGTAGCTCATGGCAATCTTTCTTGCAGGAAAGGCCGTATGCTACCGCATACTGGCCTTTTTCTGTTATGGAAAGTTGCACTTCAAATGCGAATCCGCCGACCTTTATTTTGGGCAGCGGGGTAGGGGCGTCTGAAAGGCGGCTTGCCCTAGCCCGTTAAATCATGTTAGGTTATGATGTTTCTTTTAATATATGAATAGATGACGACAGGTCGTCTGAAACGGAGAACAAGGCATGAATGCCGTAGTGATTGCAGTAATCGTGATGCTCGTATTGTCGCTGTCGCGGGTACACGTCGTATTGAGCCTGACTGTCGGTGCGTTCGTCGGCGGACTGGTGGCGGGAATGCCGCTGGAAAACGTCGTGGATGCGGCAGGCAATGTTACGCAGTCGGGGATTATTCCCGTGTTTAACGAAGGTTTGAAGGGCGGCGCGCGGATTTCTTTGTCTTATGCGATGCTCGGTGCGTTCGCGATGGCGATTACCTATTCGGGGCTGCCGCAGCAGCTTGCGGGCGGCATTATCCGCAAACTCAACAACAGTCAGGATGCCGCGAAAGGCGAAAGTTCGGTGAAATGGACGCTGTTGCTGATTATTTTGGCGATGGGCATCATGAGTCAAAACGTCGTGCCTATCCATATCGCGTTTATTCCGATGATTATTCCGCCGCTTTTGCTGGTGTTTAACCGTCTGAAAGTCGACCGCCGCCTGGTGGCGTGTGTGATTACGTTCGGTTTGGTGACGACTTATATGTTCCTGCCTTACGGCTTCGGCGCGATTTTCTTGAACGACATCCTCTTGGGCAACATCAAATCTGCGGGTATGGACGTAAAAGGCATCAGCGTCATGCATGCGATGGCGATTCCTGCGCTGGGTATGGTGACGGGGCTGCTGGCGGCGTTTGTCCACTACCGCAAATCACGCATTTATCAAACCAATACCGTCGATACGGAAGACAACCGCGAAGCATCCGAACAGCCCCAGCCTTCGGCTTACCGCAGTCTGGTGGCGGCGGTGGCAATCGGCGTGTGCTTTGCGATTCAGTTGATGTATGAAGATTCGCTGGTGTTGGGCGCGATGCTGGGGTTTGCCGTCTTTATGATGCTCGGCGTGATGAACCGAGATGCCGCCAGCGATGTGTTCGGCGAAGGCATCAAAATGATGGCGATGGTCGGTTTCATCATGATTGCGGCGCAAGGCTTTGCGGCAGTCATGACCGCGACAGGCGAAATCAAACCGCTGGTCGAACACAGTATGCAACTTTTCGGCGGCAATAAAGGCATGGCGGCATTTGCCATGTTGTTTGTCGGATTATTGGTTACTATGGGTATCGGCTCTTCTTTCTCCACTTTGCCGATTATTACCGCGATTTATGTGCCGCTGTGTATCAGCCTCGGCTTCTCGCCGCTGGCAACCGTCGCCATCGTCGGTACGGCAGGTGCATTGGGCGACGCCGGTTCGCCAGCGTCCGACTCGACGCTCGGCCCGACCATGGGTTTGAACGCCGACGGGCAACACGACCACATCCGCGACTCTGTCATCCCAACCTTTATCCACTACAATATCCCGCTGATGATTGCGGGCTGGATTGCCGCGATGGTGCTGTAAATGAGCGAAATGGACGAATTGGAACACCGCATCACCGAGCTGGAAATCCAAACCGCGCTTCAGGAAGACTTAATCGGCAGCCTGAACGATACGGTGGCGAAAATGCAGCAGACTCTGGATTTACAGCAGGCGCAGTTAAGGCTGCTTTATCAGAAAATGCAGGACAAAGGCGCAAACGGAGAGCGCGAACCTTACAGCCTGCGTGATGAAATTCCGCCGCATTATTGAAGCGGAAATATGAAAGAAGGTCGTCTGAAAAACCTGAATCAAGGTTTTTAGGCGACCTTTTAGCGTTATCAATATCTCGCCATCGCCCCATCCACCTGTAAAGCCCAAGCATCAATCCCGCCTTGCAGGTTAAACAGATTTTCAAAACCCGCGTCCGCCAGATACATTGCCGTATGCAGGCTGCGGATGCCGTGGTGGCAGTAAACGACAATCGGCAAATCGTCGTCGGGCAGCTCGTTTTGGCGCAGCGGAATCAGGTTCATCGGGATATGGATGGCGTCAGGCAGGGCGCAGACGGCGGTTTCCTCGTCGGTGCGCACGTCCAGCAGATGGAACGCGCGGCCTTCTTCCTGCCATTGTTGCAGTTGCAGCGGGGTGAGTTGCGGGATCGTCATGATGTTGTGTGTGTGAAATGATGGAAACGATGAAAGGTCGTCTGAAAACGTTTCGCCATGTCCGGCTGGTTTTCAGACGACCTTTGATTTCAAAAGATTAAAAATCGAAATCGCCGAAAGGACGGTTTTCTTTGTCGTCCAAATGCGCGACCAGCGTGTCGAACAGGACTTTTTCTTCAAATTCGTCGCCCTTGCGCGTAATCAACAGCGCGCGCTGTACCGGCCGGCGGCCGACGATGACTGCCATGCGGCCGCCGTCTTTCAACTGCTCTTTCAACACTTCAGGCACGCGGTCCACTGCGCCGCCGACGTAAACCGCATCAAACGGCGCGCCCGCGGAAGGCTCGGTCAGCCCGTTGTTTTGCACATAATCGATATTGTTCAAAGCCAAGCCGTCCAACACTGCTTTGGCGCGGTTTTGCTGCTCGGCATCGAGGTCGTCTGAAACCACTTTACCCGCCAGTTTCGCCAAAAGCGCGGTCGCATAGCCCGAACCCGTACCGATTTCCAAAACCGTATCGGTTTGCGTCAGCTTCAAGCCCTGAGCCAACCGCGCTACGATTTTCGGCTCGAGCATCTTATGTCCGTTGGCAAGCGGCAGCTCCATGTCGGCATACGCCAAACCCTGCAAAGACTCGCTCACGAAACGCTCGCGCGGAATTTCCTCCAACGCGTCCAAAACGTCAAAATCCAATACATCCCACGGACGGATTTGCTGTTCGACCATATTGAACCGCGCTTTTTCAAAATCCATTTTGTGCTCCGTTAAATAATTGTTTTAGCAATGGCAGACATTATAAAACCACACTCCCGCCGCGCCAACTTCAGCGCGCGCCGCCCGCCCGTTTTTTCGGTCTCAAGCCGCCTGACGCGAAGCCTTAAACCGCTTCTCCAAAATCTTCGCCAGTTCGCCCAAATACAAAGCATCCGTTTCATCAAACTGTGCCAAATGCTTGCTGTCCACATCCAACACACCAATACAGAGGTCGTCTGAAAACAGCGGAACCACAATTTCCGAACGCGACAAAGACGAGCAGGCAATATGGTCGGGATGCGCATTGACATCTTTGACGACCATCGTCTCGCCCTTCGCCCAAGCCTGACCGCACACCCCGCGTCCGAACGAAATCCGCGTACACGCCAAAGGCCCCTGAAACGGCGCCAAAACCAATTCGTCCGTACGCGTATCGACCAAATAAAAACCCACCCAAAACCAGCCGAACGCTTCCTTCAAAACCGCCGCCGTGTTCGCCAAATTCGCCACCCAATCCGTCTCGTCCGCCACCACAGACTCAATCTGCGGCAATACCTCCCGATAAAGCGCAGCCTTGTCCGAAGCCGAAAAATGAAGCGCGTGCATAGCCATGTCCTATATATGTGTATATCAAGCAGTTATTATAAAACAGGTCGTCTGAAACAGCATTTCAGACGACCCCGGGCATCCCGTTTCAAGTTGCTAACCCGTCGCATATCCACTAAACTTCACGTTACATCGCGCTACACGCAGCGTACAGCCAAAGAAACACAACACGGAGCAAAAAAGATGTATCACCAAATCGGAATGTGGGATCAAAAATGGGTCATCGGCAACTGGAAAATGAACGGCCGACTCCAAAACAACAACGCACTCATGCACCGCTTCCGCATCATGCCCACCGCCGAACGCGTCCTAATCGGCCTCGCCGCCCCGACCGTTTACCTGTTGCAACTGCACAACGCCATGCAGATTGTCCTCAACAACCGCATCCTCACCTGCGCCCAAGACGTCAGCCGCTTCCCCAACAACGGCGCCTACACAGGCGAAGTTTCCGCAGAAATGCTCGCCGACATCGGCACAGACATCGTCCTCATCGGACACTCCGAACGAAGCCTCTATTTCGGTGAGAAAAACGAAATCCAACGCCGCAAAATGGAAAACGTCCTCAACGTAGGTCTGATTCCCCTATTGTGCGTCGGCGAAAGCCTTGAGGAGCGCGAAGCCGGCAAAGAACACGAAGTCATCGCCCACCAACTCTCCGTATTGCATGGACTGAACACCAAAAACATCGCCGTCGCCTACGAACCGGTATGGGCAATCGGCACCGGCAAAGTCGCCACCGTAGAACAAATTGCCGACATGCACGCATTCATCTACAAAGAAATCTTGTCTTTGTGCGGAAGCGATGTTAAAATCCGCGTTCTTTACGGCGGAAGTGTGAAAGCAGACAATGCAGCCGACATCTTCGCAGTACCTCATGTAGACGGCGCATTGGTTGGCGGCGCGTCATTATCATATGACTCATTTACCGCCATCATCAACGCAGCACAAGCCTCGTAGAAAACATATGGAAGCCTTTAAAACCCTTATCTGGATTATTAATATTATTTCCGCTTTGTCGGTGGTTGTGTTAGTATTGCTGCAACACGGCAAAGGCGCGGACGCAGGCGCGACCTTCGGGTCAGGCAGCGGCAGCGCACAGGGCGTATTCGGTTCCGCAGGCAACGCAAACTTCCTGAGCCGCGCAACCGCCATCGCAGCGACTTTCTTCTTCGCAACCTGCATGGCAATGGTTTATATCCATACCCATACAAACAAACACGGTTTGGATTTCAGCAATGTGAAACAAACCCAGCAGGCTCCGAAACCTGCCGCTCCCGCTGAAAACCAACCCACACCTGCTGCACCCGCTCCTCAGCAGCAGAAATAAAAGTTTTCAAAATGCCGACATGGTGAAATTGGTAGACACGCTATCTTGAGGGGGTAGTGGCCGTAGGCTGTGCGAGTTCAAATCTCGCTGTCGGCACCAACATACAAAAACGCTTAGAAATTCTAGGCGTTTTTTTTCGTTTAATCCTGTCTAATGCCATCAACCAATCTCAATAAATACAAGGCTTTCAGGCTGATTGCTATCCTATTGTCTTCTTCCTGATTGTATAATTTCGTCTAATTCAGCCTAATTGAAGCAACCTAAAATTTACGGTATCTTTTGCGGTATCTGAAAAATACCTCGAAAAAATACCGTAAAAATGAAGCTGAACGACCGATAAATCAAAAACGCCAAGCCTGCCGAAAAACCGTTCAAGCTGAATGACGGCAAGGGCTTGTATCTGTATATCAATACGAGCGGCGGGAAGTTATGGCGGTTTGACTTTTCGCATAACGGCAAAAGAGAAAACATTTACTATCGGCAAATATCCGACCATATCACTGGTAGAAGCCCGCCAAGCCGCTGAAAACGCCCGCCGTTTGCTTGTATCGGGGCAAGACCCCAGCGAAGCCAAGCAACAGGAAAAACGCGAACGGCAAGCCGCCGCTTTAAATACCTTTGAATCAATCGCCCGCCGCTGGCATACCGACAATCTACACCGTTGAAAAGAAAACCACGCCGCCGGTATTATTTTCGACTTTGAAAGGTGTTGCCCTAACTACCCGCTTTCTTAGCGGTTTTTTATTTTCGATTATCTGATGCGATACACGAAACCTTGTCAGATATTTTGGATTTATTCATAAATGAGATCCAATGGCGGCCATTCCTCACTCAAGGGCGCGACGATTTCAAACGTCTGATCCTGATAATCAAATTTTATTTTCCACGCATGAAGGAACATCCTCGATGCAGGCTTCCCGCCGTAGAGCGTATCGCCCAAAATCGGACTACCCAAACTTTTCATGGCGACACGAAGCTGGTGGGTTTTGCCCGTATGTGGATGTAGGACGAACAAACGCAAGCCGGGTTCTAAACTATGGCTGTTAAACTCGGTCACGGCGGGATTTTCCATACTGCGCATCAGTTTCCATGTGCCGCGCCGCGATTTTTCCATATCACCTTTGATCCAACCCTGTTTCTTAGACGGCTTGTCCGTTCCCAGCGCCAAATAAGTTTTACGCATGGTTTTGGCGGCAAATTGCTGCGCCAGCGCCGACGCGCTTTGCGGGTTCAGGGCAAACAGCAGCACGCCGCTGGTCAGTTTGTCCAAGCGGTGCAGCAGCCAAACCTGCTCAAGACCGAGCTGCGCCGCCAGCGTCTGCGTCAGGCTGACTTCGCCCTCTTCCTGATGTACGGATACGCCGCAAGGTTTGTTGATGGCGACAAAATCCGGATGCCTAAATAAGATTTCCCACATTTCAGACGACCTATTTCAACATAATGCCGCCACCGGACAAAGTGATGGCGCCCAATACGCAAAACAGTACGCAGGCGGAAATCCGCACGGCTTTGGCGGGGATTTTTTTCATGAGCATATCGCCCAGATAAACCACTGGGACAGTTGCCAACATCAATCCGGTAACGCTGCCGAGTACGACCATGGATAAGGATTGGTATTTTGCCGCCAGCAAGACCGTGGTGATTTGGGTTTTGTCGCCGATTTCCGCCATGAAAAACAGAAAAACCGTCGCCCCGAACGCGCCGTATTTGAGCCAACGGCTGTCGGGATTTTCATCTTTATCGGGTAGGAGCAGCCACAAACCGACCGCGATGAAACTGATGCCGACCGTCCATTTGACGGTATCTGGGGAAACGGTTTCCGCCAGCCATACGCCGATAAATGCGGAGACCAAATGATTCAGTAAAGTGGCAATGAAGATGCCGGAGACTACCGCGTTTTTCTGGGCGAAACGAGCGGCAAGGAAAAGGGCGAGCAGTTGCGTTTTATCGCCGATTTCGGCAATGGCAACGCCCAACATTGAAGAGAAAAATGCTTCCATAAGATACTCAACCGAAGCGGGCAAAAACAAAAAGCGTTGCACATACCGCCCGCAAGGGTATGGACAACGCTTACGTCTTGCCTGTCTTCCTGTTGTCAGGAAGATGCCGCCACCATGACCGATCTTTGTCGAACTCGGTCAATTATGTTGATAACGGCTCTGATTGTCAGTGAAAATCAGATGGCTACTCCCGTAAGAGTGTGCGCATTATAAAGATGGAAGGGGAGGGATGCAATAAGTAATTGGCGGCTAAGGGGGTCGTCTGAAACCTTGGAAGATGGTGAAAGAGATTATGCTATGATGCCCAAAGGTCAAAATCCACCGGAGTATTAATGCAAAAGTATTGGATATTGTGCATCGTTTGTCTTTTGGTATGGTGTGCTGTTTTGAGCTGGCTGCATCTATGTGCAGTCAATGTGGAAAAAAGGTCGTCTGAAACCCTGTCTTCTGCCGATATTGCTGTTGTCTTGGGTAATGCTGTTAACCGCAGAGGAAAACCGAATCCTTGTTTGCGCTCGCGGGTTGAAGCTGGTGTCAGGCTGTATCGGCAAGGTAAGGTGGGTGAATTGCTGATGAGCGGAGGAACGGACGGGGACGGCAGCAATGAAGCTCAAACTATGCGCGATATGGCCGTGGAAATGGGCGTACCGTCCGAAAAAATACGATTGGAAGAACATTCGGAAAGTACATATGAAAATATTGTGCTGAGTGTACCGAAGCTACGGGATGCGAACGAAATCATCATTGTCAGCGATGCTTTTCATCTTGCGCGTGCCTCTTGGCTTGCCAAGCGTTATTGGCAGGGTAAAACTGTTGAATTGTATGCTTCAGGGGCGTGCGGTGATTCGACGGTAAATTATTTGCGCAAACTGTCTCGGGAGGTGCTTGCATGGGTAAAGGCGGTTGCACTTTACAGTTAGGGGCTGACTATTATTTTTTATAATAGTAGATGGCCATGCTTTTGACTGACTAGAATCTCAATATGAAGAGGTCGTCTGAAAACCCAATTTCAGTTTTCAGACGACCTCCCTTATATTTCCTGCCGATTACATTCCGGGGAACATTCCTTTCATGCCCTTCATGCCTTTTGCCATACGCATCAGTTTGCCCAGTCCTTTCCCGCTGAACATTTTCATGACTTGTTGTGATTGTTCGAACTGTTTAAGCATTTTGTTGACTTCCTCTACGCTGGTGCCGGCACCTGCAGCAATGCGGCGTTTGCGGCTGGCTTTGAGCAGGGCTGGGTTGGCGCGTTCTTTGGGTGTCATGGAGTTGATGATGGCTTCGACTTTACCCATGGCTTTTTCTGCCGTGCCTTCGGGAATTTGTTTGGAAATCTGACCCAGTTCGCCCGGCATTTTTGACATCAGGCTTTCCAGCCCGCCCATATTGCGCATTTGCTGGATTTGTTCTTTAAAATCATTGAGGTCGAAGCCTTTGCCTTTTTGCAGCTTTTTCGCCATTTTGGCGGCAGCTTCTTCGTCTATGCCTTTTTGGACATCTTCAATCAGGCTTAATACGTCGCCCATACCGAGGATACGGCTGGCGATGCGGTCTGGGTAGAAGGGCTCGAGTCCTGTGATTTTTTCACCGATACCGATAAATTTGATAGGTTTTCCGGTGACGTGGCGCACAGACAATGCCGCGCCGCCGCGTGAATCGCCGTCCATTTTGGTCAGGATGACGCCGGTCAGCGGCAAGGCTTCGTTAAATGCTTGGGCGGTGTTTACAGCGTCTTGACCCAACATGGCATCGACGACGAATAAAGTTTCTACGGGATTGACGGCTGCGTGCAGTGCTTTGATTTCATTCATCATTTCTTCGTCAATTGCCAAGCGTCCGGCGGTATCGACCATCAAGACGTCGTAAAAGTGTTTTTTTGCATAATCAATCGCAGCAGTGGCAATTTCGACAGGTTTCTGATTGGAGTCGGAAGGGAAGAAGTCAATGCCGACTTGCTCAGCCAAAAGGCGCAACTGTTCGATAGCGGCAGGGCGGTACACGTCGGCTGAAACGACCAAGACTTTTTTCTTCTGTTCATTTTTCAGCAGGCGGGCGAGTTTGCCGACGGTGGTGGTTTTACCGGCACCTTGCAGACCTGCCATTAAAACGACAGCAGGCGGTACAGCTGCCAAGTCCAAAGAGGAATTTTCCTTGCCCATCAATTCGATCAGGGCTTGGTTGACGACGCCGATAAAGGCTTGATCAGGGGTCAGGCTGCCGGCAACTTCCTGCCCGAGGGCTTTTTCTTTGACGTTGTTGACAAATTCTTTTACGACGGGCAGGGCTACGTCCGCTTCGAGCAGGGCAAGGCGGACTTCCCGCAGCGCCTCTTTGATGTTGTCTTCTCTCAGTTTTGCTTGACCGCGGATATTTTTGAAAACTTTACTAAAGCGGTTGGTTAAGTTGTCTAACATGCTTGTCCTTGGTAATGATAATAGCTGCCCTGTTCGGGGCATTCTTTGCTAAAATAAAATTGAGATTATTTTACACTATCGCGTGCGGTTATGTATGCGCGCCAAGAAAGTTTGTTATGCCGACTATCCTGATTTGCCTGATACTGGTGTATGCCGGATTGGGTATATTCGTTTGGTTCAACCACAAGACCCGAGATATTAAAGATTATCCCCTAAAAGCCGAACTGGCAGTTTTGGGTGCCGCGTTAACTATGCACGGTGCCGTATTGCTCATGCCCGTCATTCAAGACAAAGTATTGATTATGGGCTTCGGTTATTCCGTCAGTTTAATTGTATGGTTAATGCTACTGGTGTATTTCGTTGGTAGTTTTTTCTATCGTCTGCGCGGATTGCAGCTGCTTTTATATCCTTGCGCAGCGTTTACCTTATTATTGGGTGCGCTGTTTCCGGGTAAATATGTTGGTTACCAAATCAATGATTTGCCGTTTATGTCGCACATTGGTACATCGTTGCTGGCATACGGTTTATTCGGTATTGTGACCTTGTTTGCCGTTTTGATTTTGCTGCTCAACCGTAACCTGCATAGGCGACGTGTTTCCAGTTTGTCCGGTTTTCTGCCGTCTTTACTGAGTTTGGAAAAGCTCATGTTCCAGGGGATGTGGGTAGGTTTTATCTTATTAACCTATTCGGTTGTCAGCGGGACATTTTTTGCAGAGGCTGTATTTGGTAAACCTGTTACATTTACCCATAAAACCGTATTCGGCATCCTCTCATGGATAATTTATGGTTCGTTGCTGCTTAAGCACAGTATGACGGCATGGCGGGGAAAAAAAGCAGCCGTTTGGACAATCATCGGGTTTGTCAGCCTAATGTTCGCTTATGTAGGAAGCAAGTTTGTATTGGAAATCTTGCTGCAGCGTTAAGATGAGAGTTATTCGGGTAATAGTGCATTTGGATTAATAAAGGTCGTCTGAAAGGGATTTCAGACGACCTTTGGTGTTTTTGATTTGAAATAAAAGTCTTTGTATTTCAGGTTGTTGTTAGGTTTTGTGGAATTTTTTGTTATTTGGGAGTTGACGGTTTTTGAGGGTAGGGGTATAGTTCGGTTCTTCGCTGCTTTGGCGGTGATTGTAACGAACAGGTAAGTATATCACAGTTGGTCTGATTTTTCGAGGTTTCGAGAAAAGTTTTGATTGACAACGAGATGAAATGCTTTATAATTCGTTTTTGCTCTTTAACAAAACAGATTACCGATAAGTGTGAGTGCGACAGCCTCACACTGTTTGAAAGACAGACAAGATGATGTTTTAGACATTGTCCTGTTGGTTTCTTTGAAGCAGACCAGAAGTTAAAAAGTTAGAGATTGAACATAAGAGTTTGATCCTGGCTCAGATTGAACGCTGGCGGCATGCTTTACACATGCAAGTCGGACGGCAGCACAGAGAAGCTTGCTTCTTGGGTGGCGAGTGGCGAACGGGTGAGTAACATATCGGAACGTACCGAGCAGTGGGGGATAACTAATCGAAAGATTAGCTAATACCGCATATATTCTGAGGAAGAAAGCAGGGGACCATTTGGCCTTGCGCTGTTTGAGCGGCCGATATCTGATTAGCTAGTTGGTGGGGTAAAGGCCTACCAAGGCGACGATCAGTAGCGGGTCTGAGAGGATGATCCGCCACACTGGGACTGAGACACGGCCCAGACTCCTACGGGAGGCAGCAGTGGGGAATTTTGGACAATGGGCGAAAGCCTGATCCAGCCATGCCGCGTGTCTGAAGAAGGCCTTCGGGTTGTAAAGGACTTTTGTCAGGGAAGAAAAGGGCGGGGTTAATACCCCTGTCTGATGACGGTACCTGAAGAATAAGCACCGGCTAACTACGTGCCAGCAGCCGCGGTAATACGTAGGGTGCGAGCGTTAATCGGAATTACTGGGCGTAAAGCGGGCGCAGACGGTTACTTAAGCAGGATGTGAAATCCCCGGGCTCAACCTGGGAACTGCGTTCTGAACTGGGTGACTAGAGTGTGTCAGAGGGAGGTAGAATTCCACGTGTAGCAGTGAAATGCGTAGAGATGTGGAGGAATACCGATGGCGAAGGCAGCCTCCTGGGATAACACTGACGTTCATGCCCGAAAGCGTGGGTAGCAAACAGGATTAGATACCCTGGTAGTCCACGCCCTAAACGATGTCGATTAGCTGTTGGGCAGCATGACTGCTTAGTAGCGAAGCTAACGCGTGAAATCGACCGCCTGGGGAGTACGGTCGCAAGATTAAAACTCAAAGGAATTGACGGGGACCCGCACAAGCGGTGGATGATGTGGATTAATTCGATGCAACGCGAAGAACCTTACCTGGTCTTGACATGTACGGAATCCTCCAGAGACGGAGGAGTGCCTTCGGGAGCCGTAACACAGGTGCTGCATGGCTGTCGTCAGCTCGTGTCGTGAGATGTTGGGTTAAGTCCCGCAACGAGCGCAACCCTTGTCATTAGTTGCCATCATTAAGTTGGGCACTCTAATGAGACTGCCGGTGACAAGCCGGAGGAAGGTGGGGATGACGTCAAGTCCTCATGGCCCTTATGACCAGGGCTTCACACGTCATACAATGGTCGGTACAGAGGGTAGCCAAGCCGCGAGGTGGAGCCAATCTCACAAAACCGATCGTAGTCCGGATTGCACTCTGCAACTCGAGTGCATGAAGTCGGAATCGCTAGTAATCGCAGGTCAGCATACTGCGGTGAATACGTTCCCGGGTCTTGTACACACCGCCCGTCACACCATGGGAGTGGGGGATACCAGAAGTAGGTAGGGTAACCGCAAGGAGCCCGCTTACCACGGTATGCTTCATGACTGGGGTGAAGTCGTAACAAGGTAGCCGTAGGGGAACCTGCGGCTGGATCACCTCCTTTCTAGAGAAAGAAGAGGCTGTCGTATTCACACTTATCGGTAAACTGTAGAAGATGCGGAAAAATGCTTGAGTGAAGACAAGATTCGCTTAAGAAGAGAATCCGGGTTTGTAGCTCAGCTGGTTAGAGCACACGCTTGATAAGCGTGGGGTCGGAGGTTCAAGTCCTCCCAGACCCACCAAGAACGGGGGCATAGCTCAGTTGGTAGAGCACCTGCTTTGCAAGCAGGGGGTCATCGGTTCGATCCCGTTTGCCTCCACCAATACTTTCCAAATCAAAGCGAGTTAAAAGGCAGTGTAACTGCTTTCTTTTTTTCTAAAGAGAAGTCTGCTGACGAATCAGTTTGACGGAAAAAGAAAGGCTGCTATAATAATCAGCTCATTTTGATTTGCGAAGTAAATAGCAATATTGAACGCATCGATCTTTAACAAATTGGAAAGCCGAAATCAACAAACAAAGACAATGTGTCTGTTTTTGATGATTGACCGATTGCAAACGGTCAGTTGTCTCCTGAACAGGAAAAGAAAAACAGGTACAGTATTTGGGTGATGATTGTATCGACTTAATCCCGAAAGACAAAAGGCGGGATTAAGACACAACAAGCAGTAAGCTTTATCAGAGTAGGAAATTCAAGTTTGATGTTCTAGTCAACGGAATATCAGGCAAAGTCAGAGAAGTTCTTGAAATGATAGAGTCAAGTGAATAAGTGCATCAGGTGGATGCCTTGGCGATGATAGGCGATGAAGGACGTGTAAGCCTGCGAAAAGCGTGGGGGAGCTGGCAATAAAGCTATGATCCCGCGGTGTCCGAATGGGGAAACCCACTGCATTCTGTGCAGTATCCTAAGTTGAATACATAGACTTAGAGAAGCGAACCCGGAGAACTGAACCATCTAAGTACCCGGAGGAAAAGAAATCAACCGAGATTCCGCAAGTAGTGGCGAGCGAACGCGGAGGAGCCTGTACGTAATAACTGTCGAGATAGAAGAACAAGCTGGGAAGCTTGACCATAGTGGGTGATAGTCCCGTATTCGAAATCTCAACAGTGGTACTAAGCGTACGAAAAGTAGGGCGGGACACGTGAAATCCTGTCTGAATATGGGGGGACCATCCTCCAAGGCTAAATACTCATCATCGACCGATAGTGAACCAGTACCGTGAGGGAAAGGCGAAAAGAACCCCGGGAGGGGAGTGAAATAGAACCTGAAACCTGATGCATACAAACAGTGGGAGCACCCATGTGGTGTGACTGCGTACCTTTTGTATAATGGGTCAACGACTTACATTCAGTAGCGAGCTTAACCGAATAGGGGAGGCGTAGGGAAACCGAGTCTTAATAGGGCGAACAGTTGCTGGGTGTAGACCCGAAACCGAGTGATCTATCCATGGCCAGGTTGAAGGTGCCGTAACAGGTACTGGAGGACCGAACCCACGCATGTTGCAAAATGCGGGGATGAGCTGTGGATAGGGGTGAAAGGCTAAACAAACTCGGAGATAGCTGGTTCTCCCCGAAAACTATTTAGGTAGTGCCTCGAGCAAGACACTGATGGGGGTAAAGCACTGTTATGGCTAGGGGGTTATTGCAACTTACCAACCCATGGCAAACTAAGAATACCATCAAGTGGTTCCTCGGGAGACAGACAGCGGGTGCTAACGTCCGTTGTCAAGAGGGAAACAACCCAGACCGCCAGCTAAGGTCCCAAATGATAGATTAAGTGGTAAACGAAGTGGGAAGGCCCAGACAGCCAGGATGTTGGCTTAGAAGCAGCCATCATTTAAAGAAAGCGTAATAGCTCACTGGTCGAGTCGTCCTGCGCGGAAGATGTAACGGGGCTCAAATCTATAACCGAAGCTGCGGATGCCAGTTTACTGGCATGGTAGGGGAGCGTTCTGTAGGCCGATGAAGGTGCATTGTAAAGTGTGCTGGAGGTATCAGAAGTGCGAATGTTGACATGAGTAGCGATAAAGCGGGTGAAAAGCCCGCTCGCCGAAAGCCCAAGGTTTCCTACGCAACGTTCATCGGCGTAGGGTGAGTCGGCCCCTAAGGCGAGGCAGAAATGCGTAGTCGATGGGAAACAGGTTAATATTCCTGTACTTGATTCAAATGCGATGTGGGGACGGAGAAGGTTAGGTTAGCAAGCTGTTGGAATAGCTTGTTTAAGCCGGTAGGTGGAAGACTTAGGCAAATCCGGGTCTTCTTAACACCGAGAAGTGACGACGAGTGTCTACGGACATGAAGTAACCGATACCACGCTTCCAGGAAAAGCCACTAAGCTTCAGTTTGAATCGAACCGTACCGCAAACCGACACAGGTGGGCAGGATGAGAATTCTAAGGCGCTTGAGAGAACTCGGGAGAAGGAACTCGGCAAATTGATACCGTAACTTCGGGAGAAGGTATGCCCTCTAAGGTTAAGGACTTGCTCCGTAAGCCTCGGAGGGTCGCAGAGAATAGGTGGCTGCGACTGTTTATTAAAAACACAGCACTCTGCTAACACGAAAGTGGACGTATAGGGTGTGACGCCTGCCCGGTGCTGGAAGGTTAATTGAAGATGTGAGAGCATCGGATCGAAGCCCCAGTAAACGGCGGCCGTAACTATAACGGTCCTAAGGTAGCGAAATTCCTTGTCGGGTAAGTTCCGACCCGCACGAATGGCGTAACGATGGCCACACTGTCTCCTCCCGAGACTCAGCGAAGTTGAAGTGGTTGTGAAGATGCAATCTACCCGCTGCTAGACGGAAAGACCCCGTGAACCTTTACTGTAGCTTTGCATTGGACTTTGAAGTCACTTGTGTAGGATAGGTGGGAGGCTTAGAAGCAGAGACGCCAGTCTCTGTGGAGCCGTCCTTGAAATACCACCCTGGTGTCTTTGAGGTTCTAACCCAGACCCGTAATCCGGGTCGGGGACCGTGCATGGTAGGCAGTTTGACTGGGGCGGTCTCCTCCCAAAGAGTAACGGAGGAGTTCGAAGGTTACCTAGGTCCGGTCGGAAATCGGACTGATAGTGCAATGGCAAAAGGTAGCTTAACTGCGAGACCGACAAGTCGAGCAGGTGCGAAAGCAGGACATAGTGATCCGGTGGTTCTGTATGGAAGGGCCATCGCTCAACGGATAAAAGGTACTCCGGGGATAACAGGCTGATTCCGCCCAAGAGTTCATATCGACGGCGGAGTTTGGCACCTCGATGTCGGCTCATCACATCCTGGGGCTGTAGTCGGTCCCAAGGGTATGGCTGTTCGCCATTTAAAGTGGTACGTGAGCTGGGTTTAAAACGTCGTGAGACAGTTTGGTCCCTATCTGCAGTGGGCGTTGGAAGTTTGACGGGGGCTGCTCCTAGTACGAGAGGACCGGAGTGGACGAACCTCTGGTGTACCGGTTGTAACGCCAGTTGCATAGCCGGGTAGCTAAGTTCGGAAGAGATAAGCGCTGAAAGCATCTAAGCGCGAAACTCGCCTGAAGATGAGACTTCCCTTGCGGTTTAACCGCACTAAAGAGTCGTTCGAGACCAGGACGTTGATAGGTGGGGTGTGGAAGCGCGGTAACGCGTGAAGCTAACCCATACTAATTGCTCGTGAGGCTTGACTCTATCATTTGAAGAACTTCAAATAAAAAGCTTACTGACTGATTCAGTCATCACCGAATATATTGATTAAGGCTTTGCCGATTTGTACAGTTTAAGTTTGGCGGCCATAGCGAGTTGGTCCCACGCCTTCCCATCCCGAACAGGACCGTGAAACGACTCAGCGCCGATGATAGTGTGGTTCTTCCATGCGAAAGTAGGTCACTGCCAAACACCTATTCTAAGCCCCCGACAGATGTCGGGGGCTTTTACTTTGTATCGTTTCGGTTTGGCGAACATCATTACCCTGTATGGCGGCGGTGAGGTGGAGTGGGGTAATATAGTGGATTAACTTTAAACCAGTACGGCGTTGCCTCGCCTTGCCGTACTATCTGTACTGTCTGCGGCTTCGTCGCCTTGTCCTGATTTAAATTTAATCCACTATATTCCGGATGATCCGGTTGCAGAAGGATGGGCTTTATTGATGTGGGAGGAGGCCGCTCCGGAATTGAAGTAAGTTGGGGAATGTTGCAGAATAAATACATTTGGGGATAGTGAAGTTGGAAATATTTAAAATTGTTTGAGTTAAAATGATGAAAAGCATATGATAATAAAATATTTAGTGGTAACGCCTCCACGGCGATGCCGTCCATATTAACGAAATGATAGGAAAACGCCCTTATGAAAAAATTCCTCTTTGCCGCACTCTCCGTTCTGACCGCCTCGCTGTCGCTGGCCGCCGTCAACATCAATACCGCCTCCCCGTCCGAATTGGAAGCCCTGCCCGGCATCGGTCCGGCCAAAGCCAAAGCCATTGCGGACTACCGTCAGCAGCACGGTGCCTTTAAATCGGTTGAGGAGCTCAAAAACGTCAAAGGCATCGGCGAGGGTATCTTCTCCAAACTGAAGACCGAAGCAACCGTCGCTCCCGCACCTGCCAACCCAAAAGCTAAAAACACTATTCAAAAGTAAATTAACCGGAAGCATTAGGACAAGGAGTTTGAGATGTAGGCTTCTATTCTGCTCGGAAGAAAATATGGGCGGCTTTAGTTAGTCTGAAAGTAAGTGTTGTAAACCCAAAAGATCTTATTATGAAAGGATATATATTAAAATTGGGTGATGAAATTATTAATAGGTAATAAATGATGAATAAAGAAAATTGTAAAGGGTATTCTCTTACTCAATTAATCTTTGTAATTGCAATAATTGGGATTTTAACTTCAATAGCTTATCCAAGCTATCAAAAATATATTAGAGACTCTGAAATACGTCAGGCTCTGGCAGCGCTTGTTGAGAGTGCTCAGTTTATGGAACGATTTTATCAGCAGAATGGTAGTTTCAAGAAAACTTCTACAGCGTGGCCTGATTTGCCTAACTCTCGGAGTTTAGAAAACTTTTGTATTTATCCTCATGGGCTTGCAAGGGGCGCGTTAGATGGGAAATTTACTTTAAAGGCAGTTGCATTGGATAAAAATAAAGAACCTAGGGTAATAAAGATTAATGAATCTCTAACGACTTTTATTTGTGAGAGTACTGCTAGTTCTTGTGATGATGTTAAGAAAAACTATTTTTCTGGTGCAGATAAAAACTGTTCCGTATATCGGCTTTAAGAGGGTTTGTGCAGTTATTACTGAATGGTTTGTACATCTATTTAAACTAATATTAATTAAGTAGAGTCTGAGCCACTACTTATTATGAGACCTTTGCAAAATTCCCCAAAATCCCCTAAATTCCCACCAAGACATTTAGGGGATTTCCTATGAGCACCTTCTTCCAGCAAACCGCACAAGCCATGATCGCCAAACACATCGACCGCTTCCCATTATTGAAGTTGGATCAGGTGATTGATTGGCAACCGATCGAACAATACCTGAACCGTCAAAGAACCCGTTACCTTAGAGACCACCGCGGCCGTCCCGCCTATCCCCTGTTGTCCATGTTCAAAGCCGTCCTGCTCGGACAATGGCACAGCCTCTCCGATCCCGAACTCGAACACAGCCTCATCACCCGCATCGATTTCAACCTGTTTTGCCGTTTTGACGAACTGAGCATCCCCGATTACAGCACCTTATGCCGCTACCGTAACTGGCTGGCGCAAGACGACACCCTGTCCGAATTGCTGGAACTGATTAACTGCCAACTGGCCGAAAAAAACCTAAAAGTAGAGAAAGCATCCGCCGCCGTCATTGACGCCACCATTATTCAGACTGCCGGCAGCAAACAGCGTCAGGCCATAGAAGTCGACGAGGAAGGACAAGTCAGCGGCCAAACCACACCGAGTAAGGACAAAGATGCCCGTTGGACAAAGAAAAACGGCCTCTACAAACTCGGTTACAAACAACATACCCGTACCGATGAGGAAGGCTATATCGAGAAACTGCACATCACTCCTGCCAATACCCATGAGTGCAACCATCTGTCCCCTTTGTTGGAAGGCATTGCCGAAGGTACGACCGTCTATGCCGACAAAGGCTACGACAGCAAGGAAAACCGGCAACATCTGAAAGAGCATCAGTTGTTAGACGGCATTATGCGCAAAGCCCACCGCAACCGTCCGTTGACGGAAGCGCAAACGAAGCGCAACCGATATTTGTCGAAGACCCGTTATGTGGTCGAACAAAGCTTCGGTACGCTGCACCGTAAATTCCGCTACGCCCGGGCAGCCTATTTTGGTCTGTGTAAAGTGAGTGCGCAAAGCCATCTGAAGGCGATGTGTTTAAACCCTTGGATTCGGATTTCAAGTGCAACACTAGGGTACCAGTGGTTGGAACAGATTTAAGAATAAAACACTTGGCGTTTCGTAGCCAAGTGTTTTTCTCGGCCGGTGGTTCAACTCATCTTGAACCCTGCGTATCTCCCGATCGCTGATGTTTCGGAAATCGGTTTGTTTGGGGAAATATTGCCGGATGAGTCCATTGGTGTTCTCATTCAGCCCTTTCTCCCAAGAATGGTAAGGGCGGCAAAAATAGGTTTTCGCCTTCAAGGCTTTGGCTATTTTGGTGTGTTGGTAGAACTCTTTGCCGTTATCCATGGTGATGGTGTGGACTCTGGCTTTATATGCCTTTAATACCCTAATGGCCGCCCGGGCAGTGTCTTCGGCTTTTAAGTTCTTTAATTTGCAGATGATGGTGTAGCGGGTAGTGCGTTCGACCAAGGTCAATAACGCGCTTTTCTGATTTTTGCCGACGATGGTGTCGGCCTCCCAATCGCCGATGCGGGTTTTCTGGTCGACGATAGCAGGTCGGTTCTCTATGCCGACGCGGTTGGGCACTTTGCCTCTGGTCCATGTGCTGCCGTAGCGTTTGCGGTAGGGTTTGCTGCATATTCTGAGGTGTTGCCACAAAGTGCCGCCGTTGCTTTTGTCTTGGCGGAGGTAGCGGTAAACGGTGCTGTGATGGAGTGTGATCCCGTGGTGTTTATGCAGGTAGGCACATACTTGTTCGGGACTGAGTTTGCGGCGGATAAGGGTGTCGATGTGTTGAACCAGCTGCGAATCGAGCTTATAGGGTTTTCGCCGGTGCTGTTTGGTCAGCCGGTTTTGCCGTTGGGCTTTATCGGCGCTGTATTGCTGTCCTTGGATGCAGTGCCGCTTGATTTCTCGGCTGATGGTGCTTTTGTGGCGGTTGAGCTGTTTGGCGATTTCGGCGATGGTGCAGTGGCGGGACAGGTATTGGATATGGTATCGTTCGTCTTGGGTCAGTTGTGTGTAGCTCATGGCAATCTTTCTTGCAGGAAAGGCCGTATGCTACCGCATACTGGCCTTTTTCTGTTATGGAAAGTTGCACTTCAAATGCGAATCCGCCACCTGTTGAAAGCGGCTAACAGGCTAAGTGTGCCTGTTGCTGCCTAAAAGGCGGCCCGGATGCCTGATTATCGGGTATTCGGGGAGGATTAAGGGGATATTTGGGTAAAATCAGGAGCAATTAGGAGCGGAAATAGACGAAAACCTGTGTTTGGGTTTCGGCTGTCGGGGGAAGGGTTTTTTTGCAAAGGTCTCATTATATATAAAAGGTCGTCTGAAAACTTGTTTTCAGACGACCTTTCTGCAGATGGAGCAATTAGCCCCCTAAATACCAAAATTTCAACGCCCATAATACGGCAACTATCCACACCATAGGTGGTACGTCTTTCACGCGGTTGCACAAAAGTTTAATCACTGCATAGCTGATAAAGCCGAAGGCGATGCCGTCTGCAATCGAATAGGTAAACGGCATGAACACGATGGTCAGGAAAGCGGGGGCGGCTTCGGTCATGTCTTCCCAGTCAATTTCACGCGCGCTGCGCAGCATTTGCGCGCCGACGTAGAGCAGGGCAGGCGCGGTGGCGAAACCGGGAATGCTCTGCACCAGCGGTGAGAAAATCAGACACGCCAGCATCAATACGCCGACGGTTACGGCAGTCAGACCGGTGCGGCCGCCTGCGGCAACACCCGCCGCACTTTCGACATACGGCGTGGTTGAAGACGTACCCAGCGCGGCGCCGGCGACGATGGCGGTTGAGTCGGCGAACAGGGCGCGTTTCAGACGAGGCAGTTTGCCGTCTTCCAGCAGGCCTGCTCGGTGGGAAACGCCGACCAACGTGCCGGTGGAGTCAAACAAATCAACTAGGAAAAAGACGAAAATCACGCTGACCATGCTGAGGGTAAACAAGCCGTTGAAATCCATCTGCATGAAAGTCGGCGCGATGCTCGGAATTTCGCCGACCACGCCTTTAAACTCGCTCAAACCCAGCAGGGTGGAAATGGCGGTAATCGTCAGAATGGTCAGGATAATCGCCCCTTTGACGCGGAAATGCCCCAAAGCCACCACCATAGCGAAGCCTGCCAATACCAAAAGTGCAGCAGGTTGGTGGATGTCGCCCAGCTTCACCAAAGTCGCGTCGCTGGCGACGATGATGCCGGAACCTTTGAGCGCAATCAGCGACAGAAACAGCCCGATACCGGCGGCAATCGACATTTTCAACCCCATAGGCAGCGCGTTTACCAGCATTTCGCGCACTTTGAAAAAGCTGAATAAAATGAAAATGATGCCGGAAACGAATACCGCACCCAAAGCCACCTGCCAAGGCACGCCCATGCCTTTGACGACGGCGAAAGTAAAGTACGCGTTCAAACCCATGCCCGGTGCGAGCGCAATCGGATAGTTACCGACGAAGCCCATCACGAAGCAGCCGATGGCGGAAGCGATGCAGGTGGCGACGAATACCGCGCCCATGTCCATGCCTGTTTCGCCGAGAATCAGCGGATTGACGATGATGATGTAACACATGGCGAGGAAGGTGGTCAGACCTGCCATCAGCTCCGTGCGTACATTCGTGCCGTTTGCGCGTAAATTGAATATACGCTCCAGCACATTTTGATTTGAAGTAGTCATGATTTATGCTTTTCAAAAAAAAGGAAATTTGCGGGCGGTATTATACTGAAAACGCTTTGTTATCGGGTGAAAAATTGTCAACATTTCGGTTGAAATGGTTTGAGAAAAGGTCGGCGGATTCGCATTTGAAGTGCAACTTTCCATAACAGAAAAAGGCCAGTATGCGGTAGCATACGGCCTTTCCTGCAAGAAAGATTGCCATGGGCTACACACAACTGACCCAAGACGAACGATACCATATCCAATACCTGTCCCGCCACTGCACCATCGCCGAAATCGCCAAACAGCTCAACCGCCACAAAAGCACCATCAGCCGAGAAATCAAGCGGTACTGCATCCAAGGGCAGCAATACAGCGCCGATAAAGCCCAACGGCAAAGCCGGCTGACCAAACAGCACCGGCGAAAACCCTATAAACTCGATTCGCAGCTGATTCAACACATCGACACCCTTATCCGCCGCAAACTCAGTCCCGAACAAGTATGTGCCTACCTGCATAAACACCACGGGATCACACTCCATCACAGCACCGTTTACCGCTACCTCCGCCAAGACAAAAGCAACGGCGGCACTTTGTGGCAACATCTCAGAATATGCAGCAAACCCTACCGCAAACGCTACGGCAGCACATGGACCAGAGGCAAAGTGCCCGACCGCGTCGGCATAGAAAACCGACCTGCTATCGTCGACCAGAAAACCCGCATCGGCGATTGGGAGGCCGACACCATCGTCGGCAAAAATCAGAAAAGCGCGTTATTGACCTTGGTCGAACGCACTACCCGCTACACCATCATCTGCAAATTGAAGAACTTAAAAGCCGAAGACACTGCCCGGGCGGCCATTAGGGTATTAAAGGCATATAAAGCCAGAGTCCACACCATTACCATGGATAACGGCAAAGAGTTCTACCAACACACCAAAATAGCCAAAGCATTGAAGGCGGAAACCTATTTTTGTCGCCCTTACCATTCTTGGGAGAAAGGGCTGAATGAGAACACCAATGGACTCATCCGGCAATATTTCCCCAAACAAACCGATTTCCGAAACATCAGCGATCGGGAGATACGCAGGGTTCAAGATGAGTTGAACCACCGGCCGAGAAAAACACTTGGCTACGAAACGCCAAGTGTTTTATTCTTAAATCTGTTCCAACCACTGGTACCCTAGTGTTGCACTTGAAATCCGAATCCAAGGTCGTCTGAAAATCAGAGTTGGGTTTTCAGACGACCTTTGGGCATTTTTTCTTTCAAAGATTAAATGCATAAAAAACCCGCAGCCGAAGCTGCGGGTCAATTTAGGTCAGTTCTACGAAGAATATTACCATTCGTAGTTCAAACCTACGTTGTAAGATGCAGAGCCGCCTGAAGAGGTACCCACTGCAAGACCGGCTTTAGCTGCAAAGTTTTCATTGAAGCGATAACCTGCACCCACAGCAACTGCGGTATCAGATTTGAAACCACCCAAAGCAGCAGTAACATTGAATTTACCGACGCTGTAAGGTTGGAACAGGCCGCTGAGGGCTGCTTGTGCTGCCAGACCTTGGCGGGTCTCTTTACGCAGGTTCGCTACGTTTTTATCCAGGCTATCGATGCGTGCTGAGTTTTTAGCAATACCTGCAGCGTGTTGACCATTTGCAGTTTGCAATGCAGCAATATCGGTTTTGTTAGTATCGATTTGCTTAGTATTGGCTGCAATTTGTACCGCATTGGTATCGGCACTTTCTTGAGCTTTGGCAGCAGCGGTTTGTGCAGCTTTGGCGTGGCTGTCAGCAGTTTCGGCAGATTTTTGGGCAACTTCAACAGCACCTTTTGCCGCTTGAGCTGATTTTTGAGCTTCAACAGCTATTGTTCTTACGCTTTCTACAGCAGTCTTATCAGCTTTGGTCTCAATTGCTGCTTTGTTGGCATCGATATCTGTGCGGTGAGCCTTCAAAGCATCAGCTGCAGCCAAATCTGCTTTTTTCAAAGTAATGATGTCTTCATCCAAGCTGGCAATAGCATTGTTGAAGCCTTCGTTAGCTTCTTTTTGCTCTTCAAGTTTGGCAGTATTTTCAGCGATTGCCGCTTTATTGGCATCAATATCTTTACGGTTGGCTTCCAAAGCCTCAGTTGCTTTTAGACCTGCTTGTGCCAAGTCAACGATATCTTTATCGTGACGAGTGATGGCTGCGTTAGTTGCATCGCTCAGGGCAGTTACTTCATCACCGATGTCGTTAACTTTTTTGCCCATATTGTCAGTGTATTTTGCCAATTCTTCGAAGTCAGCTTTGTCGGCTTTAGTTTCAATTGCCGCTTTATTGGCATCAATTTCTTTACGATTGTCTTCTACAGCCTCTGCAGCAAGCTGCAAGCCCTTCGCCAAGTCAACGATGCCTTGTTTATTGGCATCAATATCTTTACGGTTGGCTTCCAAAGCCTCTGTTGCTTTCAGACCTGCTTGTGCCAAGTCAACGATGTCTTTATCGTGACGAGTAATAGCCGCGCTAGTTGCGTCGCTCAGGGCAGTTACTTCATCACCGATGTCGTTAACTTTTTTGCCCATATTGTCAGTGTATTTTGCCAATTCTTCGAAGTCAGCTTTGTCGGCTTTAGTTTCAATTGCCGCTTTATTGGCATCAATTTCTTTACGATTGTCTTCTACAGCTTCTGCAGCAAGCTGCAAGCCCTTCGCCAAGTCAACGATGCCTTGTTTATTGGCATCAATATCTTTACGGTTGGCTTCCAAAGCCTCAGTTGCTTTTAGACCTGCTTGTGCCAAGTCAATGATGTCTTTATCGTGACGAGTGATGGCTGCGTTAGTTGCATCGCTCAGGGCAGTTACTTCATCACCGATGTCGTTAACTTTTTTGCCCATGTCGGCAGTGTATTTTGCCAATTCTTCGAAGTCAGCTTTATCAGCTTTAGTTTCGATTGCTGTTTTGTTGGCATCAATGTCTTGGCGGTTAACTTCTAAAGCTTCCATCGCAGCTTTACCTGCCGAGGCAAGATCACCGATGTCTTTGTCCAAGCTGGCAATAGCATTGTTGAAGCCTTCGTTAGCTTCTTTTTGCTCTTCCAATGCTGCTTTATTGGCATTTACATCTGCGCTGATGGTATTAACGACTTCTGCAGTTTTCACCAATGCTTCGCTGTTTTCGTTGACGGTTTCAGTCAAGTCACCCAATGCTTCATCGTGTGCTGCGACAACTTCTTTCAAGCCCAGTCCTTTAAACTCATCGGCTTCAACATCTTCATTAGTGGCTTCGCGGACGGTTTTGTTGCCATTAGCATCAGTTGTGATGAAATTTGAACCAGATGCAAAACCATTAATGGTTTGTTCTAACTCTAAGGTTTTCAAAAGCAGGGCATCGCTATCTTTTTTGAAAGTCAGCTTACCGGTACCTTTATCATATGTTGTGCCTTCGCCGAAGACAGTAAAAAACGCTGCTTGACCTTGATCGTCTTTGCCGCCAACCGCTGCTGCAAAGTTTTGTTCAGCCGCTCCCGCTGCGCCGCTTGCTACGGCTGCTGTAACAGCCATGCTCAATACTTTTACATTGAATTTTTTCATGTTTTTTACCTTTGTATGGTGGGTGTAGGGACGTTGATGCTTTTCCGGCGGCTCCCCGTAAACTGTAAAAGGATTATGCCGTTTCGGGCTGGAACTTAATAATCGCCAAGAAAAGTTTCAATGCATATTGTAAAAGTACGAAATTAAAAATCAAGGCTTGTGTCATTTTTTATAGTGGGAACAGGGGCGCATAGGTCTGTATTCTTCGATTTTTTTGAAATGTATTTTGATGCAATAAATTGCAATAGAATAATAAGTATATGAAATATATGATATTTTAATTTGATTTTTGGGTTTTTTGATGGGTATTACCTTGTTTGGTAGAAAATATTTTAAATTTCTATTTTTATCAATTTGTGGGGAAAAAGCGACGAACGGTATTTTTATTTGACTATTAGGATGCATTTGGCATTTTACTACTACAAGTAAATGTTTTAATTTTTGTAAAGAATTTCTCTTGCGTATGAGGATGATGTACTTGTTGTCGGCAAGGTTCTGGTATTCTGGCATAAGGCTTAAATAGGTTTCAGACGACCCTTTTGCCTTTTATTTATAGGGGTCTGCATAGTGATGGCGATATAGCTTGGAAAACCGGGGCTTTATGGATAACGAAAGCTGCGATTTGCTATAAAATTCCTTTTCTATATTCAGATACGGATACGGATAAGCTATGGAAACCGCCCTGCTCCTCGCCGGCAAAATCACCGAGCTGACCCTGATCGTCCTGATGGGCATGGCGTTGGTGAAATTCAAGCTTCTGACCTCCGAACACAGCCGCACGCTCTCCGTCATCGCGCTCTACCTCATCAGCCCGTCGGTGATGATTCACGCTTTCCAAATCGAGAACACGCCCGACATCGTTGACGGGTTGAAACTCTCGGTCGCCTTGGCGGTCGAGTTCCACATCCTGCTGATCGCGCTGGGCAGGCTTTTCAAAATCCTGTTCAAGCTCGATACGCTCGAACACGCTGCCACGGTTTACACCAATTCCGGCAACCTCATCATCCCGCTGGTGATGTCCATTTTCGGACCGCAATGGGTGATTTACACCAGCGGCTTCATCATCGTCCAAATGTTCCTTTTCTGGACGCACTTGCGCCTGCTGCTTTGCGGGCGTGGCAATCTTGCGTGGAAAACCGTACTGACCAACATCAACATCCTTTCCATCTTTATCGGCGTGTTCATGTTTGCCTTCCAAATCAAACTGCCGCACATCATCGACAACACGCTCGCCACCGTCGGCAGCATGATAGGTCCGGTCGCCATGCTCGTTGCCGGAATGTTGATTGCCTCGCTGCCGCTTAAAGAAATCGTCCTCTCCAAACGGATTTACCTCGTTGCCTTCCTGCGTCTGATGCTTATCCCGCTGATTCTGCTGGTGTTTGTCAAAATTTCGGGCATCGCGCACCTCGGCGGGCACAGCGATACCGTCGTCCTTATCAGCTTCCTCGCCACCGTCAGCCCAGCCGCGTCCACTGTTACCCAAATGGCGATGGTTTATGGTCAGAACGCCCGTAAGGCCAGCGCAATTTACGGCATCACCACGCTGCTGTGCGTCATCACCATGCCGCTGATGATTGCGTTGTATCAAGCGATGGTTTAAAAGGGGAGGGCAAGGCAAGGTCGTCTGAAAGCCTGAATTCAGGCTTTCAGACGACCTTGGATTCGGATTTCAAGTGCAACACTAGGGTACCAGTGGTTGGAACAGATTTAAGAATAAAACACTTGGCGTTTCGTAGCCAAGTGTTTTTCTCGGCCGGTGGTTCAACTCATCTTGAACCCTGCGTATCTCCCGATCGCTGATGTTTCGGAAATCGGTTTGTTTGGGGAAATATTGCCGGATGAGTCCATTGGTGTTCTCATTCAGCCCTTTCTCCCAAGAATGGTAAGGGCGGCAAAAATAGGTTTTCGCCTTCAAGGCTTTGGCTATTTTGGTGTGTTGGTAGAACTCTTTGCCGTTATCCATGGTGATGGTGTGGACTCTGGCTTTATATGCCTTTAATACCCTAATGGCCGCCCGGGCAGTGTCTTCGGCTTTTAAGTTCTTTAATTTGCAGATGATGGTGTAGCGGGTAGTGCGTTCGACCAAGGTCAATAACGCGCTTTTCTGATTTTTGCCGACGATGGTGTCGGCCTCCCAATCGCCGATGCGGGTTTTCTGGTCGACGATAGCAGGTCGGTTTTCTATGCCGACGCGGTCGGGCACTTTGCCTCTGGTCCATGTGCTGCCGTAGCGTTTGCGGTAGGGTTTGCTGCATATTCTGAGGTGTTGCCACAAAGTGCCGCCGTTGCTTTTGTCTTGGCGGAGGTAGCGGTAAACGGTGCTGTGATGGAGTGTGATCCCGTGGTGTTTATGCAGGTAGGCACATACTTGTTCGGGACTGAGTTTGCGGCGGATAAGGGTGTCGATGTGTTGAACCAGCTGCGAATCGAGCTTATAGGGTTTTCGCCGGTGCTGTTTGGTCAGCCGGTTTTGCCGTTGGGCTTTATCGGCGCTGTATTGCTGTCCTTGGATGCAGTGCCGCTTGATTTCTCGGCTGATGGTGCTTTTGTGGCGGTTGAGCTGTTTGGCGATTTCGGCGATGGTGCAGTGGCGGGACAGGTATTGGATATGGTATCGTTCGTCTTGGGTCAGTTGTGTGTAGCTCATGGCAATCTTTCTTGCAGGAAAGGCCGTATGCTACCGCATACTGGCCTTTTTCTGTTATGGAAAGTTGCACTTCAAATGCGAATCCGCCGACCTTGCCTTTAAAGCAGATATGATTTTTGTTTCCTGTATGCCGCAGAATGTTGGCCTTCGATGCGGCTGCTTCCTGATTACAGCGTTGTTGAATACCGACATCAGACTTGCGGGAGGCGATAAGGTATTTTCGGGTATCGCTTCAAATTTAAAAGGTCGTCTGAAAACCTAAATCTAGGTTTTCAGACGACCTTTGCTATGTATAGTGGATTAACTTTAAACCAGTACGGCGTTGCCTCGCCTTAGCTCAAAGAGAACGATTCTCTAAGGTGCTGAAGCACCAAGTGAATCGGTTCCGTACTGTCTGTACTGTCTGCGGCTTCGTCGCCTTGTCCTGATTTAAAGTTAATCCACTATAAATCACACCTGCTTCTGCGGATGCGCTTCGCCTTATTTCGCCATTTCCGCGAACACTTGATGCGCGGTGGCGATGGTTTCGTCAATCAGCTCGGGCGTGTGCGCGGCGGAGACGAAGCCTGCTTCGTAGGCGGACGGGCCGAAGGCGGTGTTGCGGTCGAGCATGCCGTGGAAGAAGCGTTTGAAGGCGTCAATATTGGAACGCGCCATGTCGCCGTAGTTTTGCGGGGCATGGGCGGCGAAATACAGGCCGAACATACCGCCCACGCTGTCGGCGGTGAACTCGATGCCGTGCGCTTTGGCGGCGGCGGCAAGCCCGTCGGCGAGGCGGCGGGTCAAGGCGGTCAGATTTTCGTAGAAGCCTTCGCGCTGGATGATTTCGAGCGTTTTCAAGCCTGCGGCGACGGCAATCGGGTTGCCCGACAAGGTGCCTGCCTGATACACGCCGCCCAGCGGGGAAATGCATTCCATGATGTCTTTGCGTCCGCCGAACGCGGCAAGCGGCATACCGCCGCCGATGACTTTGCCCATCGTGGTCAGGTCGGGCGTGATGCCGTGCAGCGACTGCGCGCCGCCGAGCGCGACGCGGAAGCCGGTCATCACTTCGTCGTAAATCAACACCGCGCCGTGTTTTTCGGTCAATTCGCGCAGGGCTTTGACGAAGGCTTCGGTCGGGCGGACCAGGTTCATATTGCCGACGAAGGGTTCGAGGATGACGCAGGCGATTTCGTCGCCGTTGCGGGCGAACGCTTCTTCGAGTTGGGTGGTGTTGTTGTATTCGAGGACTAAGGTGTGTTTCGTAAAATCGGCGGGAACGCCTGCGGAAGACGGGTTGCCGAAGGTGAGCAGGCCGCTGCCGGCTTTGACGAGCAGGCTGTCGGAATGGCCGTGGTAGCAGCCTTCGAACTTGATGATTTTGTCGCGTCCGGTAAAGCCGCGTGCGAGGCGGATGGCGGTCATGGTCGCTTCGGTGCCGGAGCTGACGAGGCGCAGCCGTTCGACGGACGGCATGATTTTGGCGATTTCTTCGGCGATGACGATTTCGCCTTCGGTGGGCGCGCCGAATGACAAACCGCCCAACGCGGCTTCGCGCACGGCTTCGATGACTTCGGGGTGCGCGTGTCCGACAATCGCAGGCCCCCACGAACCGACGTAATCGGTGTAGCGCGTGCCGTTTTCGTCCCAAACATACGCGCCTTCGGCTTTTTTGATGAAGCGCGGCACGCCGCCGACGCTGCCGAATGCGCGGACGGGAGAATTCACGCCGCCGGGGATGATGGCTTTGGCACGGTCAAACAGGATTTCGTTACGGTTCATAGCGGGTTCTTTCTGAGGTCGTCTGAAAAATAAGCGGTATTTTATCATCAGATTGCCCGCGCCAGCCGTTTCAGACGACCCCAAAAGCCCAAACCGCCACGGCGCAACGCCGTATCTGAAAATGAAAATTGTTCTGTAAAAACAATCACTCTGTTCATATTTGAAGCGTTTGTGCTATAATCCGCACCCATTTATACCATAAAGAAAACATCATGTTACGCGGATTCATTTTAATGCTTACCCTTTTGGTTTCCACCGTCTCCTACGCCGCCCAGCGCAAGCTGCCGAGCGATATGGACGCGGCGGTTTTGAAACAGGTCGAACTGCCTTATCTGAAAGTGAGCCGTGGCGGCTTCTCATGGACGCGCCTCTTGACGCTGGGCCTTGCCGACGGCAATTCCGCCAAGCTGCAGATTACCCGTTTCACCAAAATCCACGACGAAAACGACCGCTTCATCCCGATGGGGCGGCTGGCGGGAAAAACCGGCAAAACCATCGCCTTCAAACACAACGACACCAACGCCCTCGTGCGCGAAGTATGGGTTTTGACCGACGACGAAGCCTCCCGTTTTACCGCGCAAAAAGAAGTCCGCGACGAGATTAAGCAAGACGCGCAATAAGCCGCCGCCTGCCCGTTTCAGACGACCCAAGCACACACCGCGTGGTTGGCTGTTGCAGCCGCAGCAGCGCAACCGCGCATTTTTGCGCCCTGACGAATCAGTGTTTCAGACGACCCGCCAAGCCTTCCCCAAGGTCGTCTGAAATCAAGATTTCCATAACAATCAGCCCCGCAATTACGGGCTACCTGAGAAAGACACAAACCATGAAAAAAGTATTTATCCGCACCTTCGGCTGCCAAATGAACGAATACGACAGTGAAAAAATGCTCGCCGTACTCGCCGAGGAAAACGGCGGCATCGAACAAGTGACCGAAGCTGACGAAGCCGACATCATCCTCTTCAACACCTGCTCCGTGCGCGAAAAAGCGCAGGAAAAAGTGTTCTCCGACTTAGGCCGAGTGCGCCCGCTCAAAGAAAAAAATCCCGACCTCATCATCGGCGTTGCCGGCTGCGTCGCCTCCCAAGAAGGCGAAAACATCATCAAACGCGCGCCTTATGTGGACGTCGTCTTCGGCCCGCAAACGCTGCACCGCCTGCCCAAAATGATTGTGGATAAAGAAACCAGCGGCCTGTCGCAAGTCGATATTTCCTTCCCCGAAATCGAAAAATTCGACCACCTGCCGCCCGCCCGCGTCGAAGGCGGCGCAGCATTCGTATCCATCATGGAAGGCTGTTCCAAATACTGCTCGTTCTGCGTCGTCCCCTACACCCGCGGCGAAGAGTTCTCCCGCCCGCTGAACGACGTTTTGACCGAAATCGCCAACCTCGCCCAGCAAGGCGTTAAAGAAATCAACCTGTTAGGACAAAACGTCAACGCCTATCGCGGCGAAATGGAAGACGGCGAAATCTGCGACTTCGCCACCCTGCTGCGCATCGTCCACGAAATCCCCGGCATCGAGCGTATGCGCTTTACCACCAGCCACCCGCGCGAGTTTACCGACTCGATTATCGAGTGCTACCGCGACCTGCCCAAGCTGGTGTCGCACCTGCACCTGCCGATTCAAAGCGGTTCCGACCGCGTATTGAGCGCGATGAAACGCGGCTACACCGCCTTGGAATACAAATCCATCATCCGCAAACTGCGCGCCATCCGCCCCGACTTGTGCCTGAGCAGCGACTTCATCGTCGGCTTCCCCGGCGAAACCGAGCGCGAGTTCGAGCAAACCCTGAAGCTGGTGAAAGACATTGCCTTCGATTTGAGCTTCGTCTTCATTTACAGCCCGCGCCCCGGCACACCTGCCGCCAACCTGCCGGACGACACCCCGCACGCCGAAAAAGTGCGCCGCCTCGAAGCCCTGAACGAAGTCATCGAAGCCGAAACCGCCCGCATCAACCAAACCATGATAGGTACCGTACAACGCTGTCTGGTCGAAGGCATCTCCAAAAAAGACCCCGACCAGCTTCAAGCCCGTACCGCCAACAACCGCGTGGTCAACTTCACCGGCACGCCCGATATGATCAACCAAATGATCGATTTGGAAATCACCGAAGCCTACACCTTCTCCCTGCGCGGCAAACCGGTTGAAGCGTAAAGCCGTTTCGCCATAGCAAAGGTCGTCTGAAAACTTGTATCTTGGTTTTCAGACGACCTTTTTTCAGACGACCTGAGAGTCTGTCGATATTCAATAATTTCTGTATCTTTTTGTTCTTAAAGTGGCATCTTCCGCGTTGGAAATTCTCGCAAGGTATCCAATCTTGCTGCGGTTTCCAGCTTGATTTTGCCGCTTTTCAAACAAAAATCCACTTCGAAAATCAAATGTCGGCAGCACTTAAGCGTAATGCCGCTCTTCGCCTTTGCCGTCGACATTCTCGGCGCAGCGTTTGCAGATGGTTTCATGGCCTGCGACTGAGCCGATATCGTGGGTGTAGTGCCAGCAGCGTTCGCATTTTTCGCCGTCGCTGGCTTTGGCGGTAACGGCAAGTTCGCTGCCGGTTTTGACTTCGACTTTGGACACCAAGAGGGCAAAGCGCAATTCTTCGCCCAAGGCGTTCAGGTAGTCGGCGGTGGCTTCCGGCGCGGTGATTTCGGCTTCTGCCTGCAAGGACGAACCGACGGTTTTGTCGGCGCGCAAAGGCTCGATGGCGGCGGTTACGGCTTCGCGGGCTTCGCGGACTGCCGTCCATTTTTTCACCAGTTCGGCTTCGGCTTTCTCGTTGATGGGTGGGAACTCGTGCCAAGTGTGGAAGAGGACGCTGTCTTCTTCGCCGCCGCCGATGATGTCCCACGCTTCTTCGCCGGTGAAACACAAAATCGGTGCAATCAAGAGAACTAGGCTGCGCGTGATGTGATACAGGGCGGTTTGCGCGCTGCGGCGGGCGTGGCTGTCGGCTTTGGTGGTGTAGAGGCGGTCTTTCAGGATGTCGAGGTAGAACGCGCCCAAGTCTTCCGAGCAGAAGGCGACGATGTCTTTCACGGCGAAGTGGAAGGCATAGCGCGGATAGAAGTCGCCTGCCAGACGCTCTTGCAGCTGACGCGCCAATACTAAGGCGTAGCGGTCGATTTCGACCATGTCTGCCTGCGGTACGGTGTGTTCGAACGGGTCGAAATCGCTGAGGTTGGCAAACAGGAAGCTCAAGGTGTTGCGGATGCGGCGGTAGCTTTCGGTTACGCGTTTGAGGATTTCTTTGGAAATTGCCAATTCGCCGCTGTAATCGGTGGATGCCGCCCACAGGCGCAGGATGTCCGCGCCGAATTCGTTATAGACTTCTTGCGGCGCGACGACGTTGCCGATGGATTTCGACATTTTGCGGCCGTTTTGGTCAACCACGAAACCGTGGGTCAGAAGCTGTTTGTACGGGGCACGGCCCATTGAAGAGGCGCAGCCGGTCAGCATGGAGGATTGGAACCAGCCGCGGTGTTGGTCGCTGCCTTCGAGGTAGAGGTCGGCGGGCCAGTCCAATTCTTCGCGCTGTTTCAAGACGGAATAATGGGTCGAACCGGAGTCGAACCATACGTCCATCGTGTCGGAAAGTTTGTCGTAGTTTTCGCAATCTTCCGCGCTCAACAATTCGCTTTTATCGAGGGAGAACCATGCTTCAATGCCTTTTTCTTCGATTTTCAGGGCGATTTTTTCCAAAAGTTCGGCGGAGTTCGGATGCAGCTCGCCCGTTTCTTTGTGAACGAAGAAGGTCATCGGCGTGCCCCAATAGCGTTGGCGCGAAACGACCCAGTCGGGGCGGCCTTCGATCATGGCTTCGAGGCGTGCGCGACCCCAAGACGGGAAGAATTCGGTGTCGTCCACGGCTTTGATGGCTTTGTCGCGCAGGGTTTTGCCGTCGCTTCCGGCTTTGTCCATGCCGATAAACCACTGACCCGTCGCGCGGTAAATCAGCGGGGTTTTGTGGCGCCAGCAGTGGGCGTAGCTGTGTTCGATTTTGCTGCTGGCCAAGAGGTTGCCGGTTTCTTCCAGCCATTGCAGGATGACGGGATTCGCTTCCCAAACGCTCATGCCTGCGACGCGCGGCGTTTCGCTGATGTATTTGCCTTCGGCGTTGACGGGGTTGTAAAGCTCGATACCGTATTTATTGCAGACGGCATAGTCTTCCAAACCGTGTGCGGGGGCGGTGTGCACCAAGCCCGTACCAGCGTCGGTGGTAACGTGTTCGCCGTTGAGCATGGGAATATCGCGTTCGAGGAACGGATGATTCATGTGCAGGTTTTCCAGCTTGTCGCCGGTGGTTTCTGCCAATACTTTCAGGTCGTCTGAAGTAAAACCGTAGCGTTTGAGCGTGTCTTCCGCCAAATCTTTCGCCAATACCAATTTGCCTTTGGGCGTATCAATCAGTTGGTAAACCACGTCCGCCCCCGCAGATACGGCTTGGCTTGCGGGCAGCGTCCAAGGCGTGGTCGTCCAGATGACGGCAAACGCTTTGCCTTCGATGCCGGACAAACCGAATGCGGCGGCAAGCGCGGCGGTGTCTTTAAACGGATAGCCGACATCAATCGCAGGCGATACTTTGTCTTTGTATTCCACTTCCGCTTCCGCCAGCGAAGAGCCGCAGTCCAAGCAGAATTGAACCGGTTTTGCGCCGCGGTAGAGATAGCCCGATTTGTAGATTTCGCCGAGCATACGCACGGTATCCGCCTCAGTTTTGAAATCCATGGTCAGGTAGGGGTTGTCCCAGTCGCCCAACACGCCCAGACGGATGAAGTCTTTTTTCTGGCGGGCAACCTGTTCGGCGGCATATTCGCGGCACAATTCGCGGAAACGCGCTTTGGGCATGTCTTTGCCGTGCAGCTTTTCCACCATCACTTCGATGGGCAGACCGTGGCAGTCCCAGCCCGGCACATAAGGCGCGTCGAAACCGGCTTGGGTTTTGCTGCGGATAATGATGTCTTTGAGGATTTTGTTGACGGCATGACCGATGTGGATGTCGCCGTTGGCATACGGCGGGCCGTCGTGCAGGATGAATTTCGGACGGCCTTTGGCGATTTCGCGCAGTTTTTGATAGCGTTTGTGCTCGTACCAGCTTTTCAGCCACGCAGGCTCGCGCTTGGCAAGGTTGCCGCGCATCGGAAACGGGCTTTCGAGCAGGTTTACGGTTTTGCTGTAATCGGTCATGTTGTGATTCTCTATGGTTTCGGTATTTCGGTTTCAGACGACGTTTTGCAAACAAGGTCGGCGGATTCGCATTTGAAGTGCAACTTTCCATAACAGAAAAAGGCCAGTATGCGGTATGAACTGGCCCCCAAATCTTGGACACTCATAAAAGCCTTTTCAGGCGCTCTGTGCAAGCTGGGTTCTGTATGCGACAGGACTCAGCTTTTTCAATTTCAGACTGCAACGCTCCCGGTTGTAGTAATCCATATAGTCATCTATCTGCTTCATCAATTCGTCCACCGTCAATTCTCCTGCGTTATAGAAACACTCCGTCTTCAACACCGCAAAGAAGCTTTCCATCGGCGCATTGTCCCAGCAGTTCGCCTTTCGCGACATGCTTTGAACCATGGAATGCTCCGCAAGCAATTCCCTATATCCCGCCGTACGGTACAGCACGCCTTGGTCCGAATGAAGCATCGTTCCTTCGCCGGTCAGCCGGGGTGCGGCTTTTTCGAGCATTTCCTTCACCATTTCGCTGTTAGCATTGCGGCTCATGGCGTAGGCGACGATTTCTCGGTTGAACAGGTCCAAGATTGGCGAGAGGTACAGTTTGCCGTCCTTTCCTTTGAGTTCGGTCACGTCGGTCAGCCATTTCTCGTTGGGCTTTTCGGCTGTGAATAGGCGTTTGAGGAGGTGTTCCGATATCTCGCCCATGGCGGGATGGCGGTAGGCTTTTTTTGCCCGTATGAGGGCTTTCAGTTCCAACTGCTTCATCAACCGCGCTGCTTTTTTGCGGTTCCAATCCAATGCTGCGGCAATGCGCCTTTGTCCGTAGCGTCCTTTATGCCGTTTGTAGGTTTCGACAAGGAGGGCTTTGTCGGCCTCGTCGGGATCGGGTCGATCTTGGTGATGGTAGTAAAAGCTGCTTTTGGGCAGGTTTGCGATGTGCAGCAGGTATTTGAGCGGGTGTTGCGCCCTCAGTGTTTGGACGGTTTGGCTTTGTCCTTTTCGGTCCGCTTTTGGCTGAGGGCTTTTAACTCCTTTAGGTAGGCGACCTCTGCGCGCATATAGCACAACTCTTCGATAAGCTCCGCCTGTGTTTTTTCGTGGTCGGGTTTGTCGGCGATGAAGGGGTTTTTGCGGTGTTGGGGCATGGTTTTGGATTGGGGATGTTCGAGTGCGCCGATGCCGCCTTCTTGATAGGCGCGTATCCATCGTCGCAGGTGGGTTCGGGAGATGCCGTAGTGGTCTGCGGTACGCTGTTGGCTGCGTATATGCAGGTAGTGGAGTACGGCTTGGTATTTAAAGTGTAATGTATATTTGCTCATAAAAAAACTGCACCTTGTGAGTTGGAGGGGGGATGTCCAACTTTTGGGGTGCAGTTCAGTAGCATACGGCCTTTCCTGCAAGAAAGATTGCCATGAGCTACACACAACTGACCCAAGACGAACGATACCATATCCAATACCTGTCCCGCCACTGCACCATCGCCGAAATCGCCAAACAGCTCAACCGCCACAAAAGCACCATCAGCCGCGAAATCAAGCGGCACTGCATCCAAGGGCAGCAATACAGCGCCGAAAAAGCACAGAAGCAAAGCCGGCTGACCAAACAGCACCGGCGAAAACCCTATAAGCTCGATTCGCAGCTGGTTCAACACATCGACACCCTTATCCGCCGCAAACTCAGTCCCGAACAAGTATGTGCCTACCTGCATAAACACCACGGGATCACACTCCATCACAGCACCGTTTACCGCTACCTTCGCCAAGACAAAAGCAACGGCGGCACTTTGTGGCAACATCTCAGAATATGCAGCAAACCCTACCGCAAACGCTACGGCAGCACATGGACCAGAGGCAAAGTGCCCAACCGCGTCGGCATAGAGAACCGACCTGCTATCGTCGACCAGAAAACCCGCATCGGCGATTGGGAGGCCGACACCATCGTCGGCAAAAATCAGAAAAGCGCGTTATTGACCTTGGTCGAACGCGTTACCCGCTACACCATCATCTGCAAATTAAAGAACTTAAAAGCCGAAGACACTGCCCGGGCGGCCATTAGGGTATTAAAGGCATATAAAGCCAGAGTCCACACCATCACCATGGATAACGGCAAAGAGTTCTACCAACACACCAAAATAGCCAAAGCATTGAAGGCGAAAACCTATTTTTGCCGCCCTTACCATTCTTGGGAGAAAGGGCTGAATGAGAACACCAATGGACTCATCCGGCAATATTTCCCCAAACAAACCGATTTCCGAAACATCAGCGATCGGGAGATACGCAGGGTTCAAGATGAGTTGAACCACCGGCCGAGAAAAACACTTGGCTACGAAACGCCAAGTGTTTTATTCTTAAATCTGTTCCAACCACTGGTACCCTAGTGTTGCACTTGAAATCCGAATCCAAGGTCGTCTGAAAAAAATGCAAAGGGCTATTGTAGCCGAATTGTATTGTTTTTATAAGGGGTTTGGACGAAAGGCCGATGCTCGGCGCAAGGGTGGAGGAGTCGGTTTTGCCGTAAATTTTGCGGTTTGACGGATTCACATTAAACCGAGGCGGCATTGTCTCGATTTGCTTTGATTTTTCGTTACTTTTTGATGAAGGTTGACCATAAATTGAAATAAAATGATAATCCGTATCATTAAATCTCTAGATATCTTCCTCGACGATACCAAACTCTCGACGATGCCAAGCTCGCCGAACTTTGGTTCTTCCGCCGTCCGGGCAGCAACGGCATTGTCCACAGCATCGAGGCCTATGACGACCGCCGCAATTTGGTGCTGCAACTGTTTGGCAGACCCGCCGATGCGGAGGCGGAATCCGAAGCGTGGCGCGCGCTGATTGCCGAAGTGCGCCAAACGTACGGGCTGTAATCTTTCTTTGAACAAACACCTCGTCTGAAACCTTGTTTTGGGTTTTCAGACGACCTCCAAACCCCGCAAACCATACGGAAACATTATGAAAAAACACATCTTCGCCGCCGTCCTGACCCTGCTTGCCGCCCATGCCGCCGCGCAGCGTGTCGTTATCCTGACGCCCGACGTTGCCGACATCGCCGCGAAACTCGGTGCAGACAAAGAAGTCGTCGGCATCCACGAGTTCAACCGCAACCCCGCCTATAAAAACACGCCGTCCATCGGCTTTTACCGCAATTTCTCCGCCGAACCCATCATCGCCAAAAAGCCTGATTTGGTCATCGGAAGCTGGATGGCGAAACCTGACGGTATTTACGCCCAACTCAGCCGCGCCGGTGTCAAAGCGGAAAACGTCAATTCAAACGAAACGCTGGAGCAATACCAGCAAAGTTTCGCCCGCATCGGCAAATTGTTGGGCAAGGAAAAGCAGGCGCAGGCTTTGGCGCAGCAGTTTAAAAGCAGCATCAAGGCGCAGCCTGCCAACGGCAAACGCTACATCTTGAGCTACGACGGACGTTATGTTGCGGGTAAAAATACTGTCGGCGACGTGCTTATCCGCTTAGCCGGCGGGACGAACGCGGCGGCTTCGGTGGACGGACTCAAACCGTTTTCGCGTGAAGGCTGGCTCAATGCGAAACCCGACGTCATCATCATCGCCAAACACAATGAAAAAGCCCTCGGCGGCCTCGACAAAATCATGACGCGCCCCGAAATCGCTTCCAGCCCCGCCGGGAAAAACAAACGCATCTTGTTCTGGCAGGCGGACGACTATATGCGCTACGGCCTCTACACGCCCGACATCGTCAGCAAGCTGCATGATTTAGGGAAATAAGGCGCGGTCGTCTGAAAGTTGCGTGATGGCATGAAGTCAGATGGGCAATCCGGTTTTTTGTCGGTTTCGGACGACCTTCTTTTGCCGTCGTTGTTTCGGAACGGGGACACATGACGGCAGCCGCGTTCTGCGTTCGTTTATTGTGAACAGGTCGTCTGAAAACGGGCAACAGCGAATCCGTCGGCGTTTCGCAGCCGCTGCTGAAATACTCTTCAAAGAATCACAACATGAAAAAATGGCTTCCGGCGTTGCCGGTTTTATCTTTGTTTCTGATCTGGTTTTGCGCCGGAGTGGGCGAGGGCGGGTGGAGCAATCCGCTTGCCGCCGATCCCGTGTTGATGGAAATCCGCCTGCCGCGTATTTTTGTCGCTTTGCTGGTCGGTGCGGCACTTTCCGCCAGCGGCGCGGCGTTGCAGGCATTGTTTGAAAACCCGCTTGCCGACCCGAGCTTGATTGGTACGTCGGGCGGGGCAGCGATGGGCGTGGTGTTGGCGATTGCGATGGGCTGGAACATCGCCGTACCGCTGGCGGCATTTGCGGGCGCGTTTGCCGTCTGCATCCTCATTCTGCTCGGACACCGTCTGGTCGGCGGCGGCAAGCTGGGGCTGTTGGTCATGGGTTTTGTGGTCAGCGCTTTGTGCGGCGCATTGGTCAGTCTGATTCTCTTCCTTTCAGACGACATGGCATTGCGCAGCGCCATGACTTGGCTCTCGGGCAGCTTCTCCGAAGCAGGTTTTGTTTCGCCTGCTTACGCAGGCGGCGTGATGTTGGCGGGTTTGGTCGTGTTGACCGCCGTCGGACGCCGTCTCGACTATCTGCTCTTGGGCGACGAAACGGCGCACACCATGGGCATCAGCGTCGCCGCCACCCGCGTGGCAACCATCATCGGCGCGGCTTTGATGACCGGCGCCGCCGTCTCGCTCGGCGGTATTATCGGTTTCGTCGGCATGATGATACCCAACGTATTGGCGCAGGCAGTCGGCGGATCGCGCACCCGCCTGATTATCCTGTCCGCCGCCGTCGGCTCGATTTTCATGTTGCTCGCCGATACGTTTGCCCGCTGGGTGGTGTACCCCATCGACCTGCCTGTCGGCATCGTCATCGCCATTTTGGGTGGACCGTTTTTCCTGTGGCTGATTGTCAAAGACCAAAGGAGCTGACATGGCATTGCTCATCGAAAACTGCACCGTCAAAGCCGGAAAACGCACCATCCTGTCTTTGGATCGCGCCGAATTTCCCCAATGCGCCGTCAGCGCGGTCATCGGCCCCAACGGCGCGGGCAAGTCCACCCTGCTCAAACAGTTCCTCTACCATCCGCAAGCAAGCTGGTGTGGAGCACCCATGAAGGACGCGCTCAGACAGCATAAAATCGCCTGGGTCGGTCAACACGAACACTTCAACCTCCCCATGACCCTGTCCGAATACGTCCTCATCGGGCGATACCCCAAACTCGCTTGGTATCGGCGACCCAAACAGGCAGACACCCGACGCGCCCAAGCCCTGCTCGAGCATTTCGACCTCGCCGACTTGCGACACAAACGCATCCAAACCCTCTCCGGCGGCGAACAGCAACGCGCCGCCGTCATCCGCGCGCTGTTGCAGGATGCCGAAGTCCTCTTCCTCGACGAACCGACCAACCATCTCGACGTCCGCTATCAACACAGCCTGATGCAGCACCTCACCACCTTGCCCGAACAAGGCATGACCGTCGTCATGGTGCTGCACGACCTCAACCTTGCCGCCCACTACGCCGGCCACATCACGCTGATGAAAAACGGCAGCATCACCGCCGCAGGCGCAACCGCCGACATCATGGACGCCGAACGCCTCAGCCAAACCTACGACTGGCGCATCCTCGAATGCACCGCCAACGGCAAAACGTGGTTTCAAGCGGAGACTTTGTGAGGGGTCGTCTGAAAAGCGGGTGTATCGTGAGTTATAGTGGATTAACTTTAAACTAGGACGGCGTTACCTCGCCTTGCTGTACTATCTGTACTGTCTGCGGCTTCGTCGCCTTGTCCTGATTTAAATTTAATCCACTATATTAGTCAGTATTGATTCATGCTAAAAGGTCGTCTGAAATCTGTTTCAGACGACCTTTTGACTTGCCGGGGCAAATTCTGATTATTGGGCAGCTTCGGCGTTTTCGGGAACTTCTTCAGAAACTTCTGAGGCAGCTTCGTTTTCTTGTTCCGACATGTCGTCGGCAGATGGTTCTTGCTCAGGGAGGCTGTTGGTATCAAATTTTTCAGAAGGCATGTTGTTCATTGGTGCTTCATATGCAGGCTGCCCAAAATTTTGTTGCTGCATTACTGCGGCAGGAAAGCGTGTCATTACAAAAAATACTAGTGGAATCATGATAATGAAACAAACCAGCATAAGCCACAAATAAGCTTGCATGAAGTGTTTGCGGTTTTTGTTACCGTCCCCAAATGCCCAGACAAATATCATGACAAGGCCTACGATAGGAATGGCGAGTATCAGGAATGTGATGATCCAATCCTTGACGGTCATGACAGCAGTGTCGTTGGGTACATTAGGGTGTGGAGTGTTATTTTGATCCATGAATAAACTACCTGAATGAAAGTAAATGAATAGGTCGGCAGCGGGCGGTTTTAATTTCTAATGTTTTAAAATGTGCTGAATGTTAAAGCGGTGACGCTGTGTAGAATCATTTTGCACCTTTACCCGACTGCCCGGCGATTGCAACATATATTTTATCCCAGCTGCAAGGAGGGGAATGTTATCTTTCATTCCGTTTTCATGCAAGTGGGCGGGTGGCGGGATAAGGCATTGAGGTGGGATGTGTTGGATTTTGGGTCATATGTGGATGGGTTTTAATGGAATGGGGCGGCTTTGCCGTGTTCTATTAAATTCAATCCACTATGGGTAAGAAACTCAGAAGCGGGTTGATGAAATGGGGTGATGTGCGGGTTGGTACCGCAAAAGGAAATTTAATGTAAAGGTCGTCTGAAAATAGGTTTTCAGACGACCTTTAGGATTGTGAACTATTCTGCGGCAGGTTTTACCGTGTTGCGGACATCACCGCTTTTTTCTTTATGTTTCAGCACCGCACGGTCGAGCTTGTCCATCAGAACATCAATGGCGGCGTACATATCTTGTTCAACGGCCTCGACGTGGAGGTCTTTGCCCGCCAGATGGATATCTGCTTCAGCCTGTTGATTGAGTTTTTCCACGGAAAGGGTAATGGTAACGGAAATGGCGTTGGCTGCGTGGCGGTTGATGCGTTCCAATTTTTCGGAAACGTAGTTTTTGATGGCCTCGGTAACGTCGAAATTCAGACCGGTGATTTTCAGATTCATAATACAGCTCCTTCGGTGGGGTTCAGTCCGTCAGAAACGGAACGGGAAAACTGCGGTTTAAAACTGTCATTCGGTAAGTTTGCGTTTGTGTGCCGGCGGGATGTCGAGCGATTCCCTGTATTTGGCGACGGTGCGGCGGGCGATGTCTATGCCCTGTTGTTTGAGGAGGCGGACAAGGGTTTCGTCGGAATGGGGTTTGCTGCTGTCTTCGTTTTCGATAATCTGCCCCAAAACGGCTTTAATCGCGCCTTGGCTCAGGCCTTCTTTGTCGCCTTCGGAATTGACTGCCTGTGTGAAGAAATAGCGTAACGCAAATAGTCCGCGCGGGCAAGACAAATATTTTTGGTTGGCGGCGCGCGAAATGGTGCTTTCGGCAAGCCCCAATTCGGCGGCGGCGTCTTTCATGAGCATGGGTGCGAGTCCGATTTCGCCGAAGATGAAGAAGTCTTCCTGATTTTTGACGATGTATTCGGCAAGGCGGATGACGGTGCTTTTGCGCAGTTCGAGGGAGTCGATGCGCTGCTTGGCTTCGTTGATTTTTTCTTTCCACTCGGGTGCGCCGTCTTCTGCGGATTTCATGAGTTCGCAGTATTCGCGGTTGAGTTGCAGTTTGGGCCAGGCGGCTTCGTTGCCGATGACTTTCCAGCCGTCTTTGCCTTCTTTGACCCAAACGTCGGGCTGGATGTAGGCGGTCGGTTCGGAGGAGGCGAAACCGTAGGCGGGGTAGGGGTTGAGCGTGGCGATGATGTCGAGTGCGGCTTCTATGGTTTCGCTGTCGATTTCGGGAAAGAGTTTGCGGAAGCGGATGATGTTTTGTTTGCGGTTTTTGCCCAAATCGTGCAGCGAACTTTGGATGAGGTGGGCGGCCGCCTGACGCGCGGGGCTGGCGGGCAGGCGCATGAGTTGGAGCATCAGGGATTCGGTCAGGTCGGCGGCGGCAACGCCGGGCGGGTCGAAGGTCTGCAAAAGGTCGAGGGCGTTTTGCAGCTCGTCTTCGTCCAGCATCCATTCCAAGGGCGTGTTGTCGATAACGTCTTGAATGCTGTCGGTGAAATAGCCTTGGTCGTCCAGGAAGTCGATAAGGATGTGGACGTAGGCGGCTTCTTTGTCGGAAAGGGGGTGTTCGCACACTTGGGCGTGCAGGTATTGGTTGAAATCTTCTTCTTTGGCGATGTTGAGCCACGCATCTTCGGCATCGTCGCCGCCGAGGTGGTTGCTGCGCGGCATGGTGGTACCGTGATTGAACTCTGCGTCTGCAAATTCGTCGGCTTCGGGACGTTCGAGCAGGGGATTGTCCTGCAACCAGTCTTCGATCTCGCGTTCGAGTTCGATACCGGACATTTGCAGGATGCGCAGGGATTGTTGCAGACGTTGGTTGAGTTGTTGGGTCTGCCTAAGTTTGAGGCCGAGTAAGGTCATGGTGCAATGTATGTTGATTGTTTTTTATATTTCGGACGGCATTTGTCCTCGAGTTTGGTTCGATGGCAAAGAGGTCGTCTGAAAAGGTTTTATGGTGTGTTTGGCGTTTTGGGGAACGCCGTTTTGTTTTTTATTCGATATGTGTATTTCAACACTTTACACTGCATGCGTCAACTCACTTTGGGTGGTTTCGTCATTTTAAAAAAACCGCACAATTTCTTGTGCGGTTTGTCATGGTCAGTATTTGAAATCAGTATTTGAAGTTTTCGCCGAGATAGACGGAGCGGACTTGTTCGTTGTTGACCAAATCATCCGGCTTGCCGGAGGCGAGGACGGTGCCGTCGCTGATAATGTAGGCTCTGTCGCAGATGCTGAGGGTTTCGCGTACGTTGTGGTCGGTAATGAGTACGCCGATGCCGCGCGATTTGAGGAAGTCGATGATTTTTTGGATGTCGATGACGGCGATGGGGTCAACGCCGGCGAAGGGTTCGTCCAAGAGGATGAAGCGCGGCTGCATGGCGAGTACGCGGGCGATTTCGACGCGTCGGCGTTCGCCGCCGGACAGGGAGGGGGCAGGGTTGTGGCGCAGGTGGCCGATGTTGAGGTCGGCAAGCAGTTTTTCGACTTCGCCGTCGATGAGGCTTTTGTCTTTGGTGCTGATTTCTAAAATGGCGCGGATGTTTTGTTCGACGGTCATTTTGCGGAAAATCGAGGCCTCTTGGGGCAGGTAGCCGACGCCGAGGCGGGCGCGTTCGTGTATGGGCAGGTGGCGCAGTTCTTGTCCGTCAAGGGTAACGCTGCCTGCGTCGGCGGCGATGAGTCCGACGATCATGTAGAAGCTGGTGGTTTTGCCTGCGCCATTGGGGCCGAGCAGGCCGATGACTTCGCCGCTTTCGATTTCGAGGGAGAAGCTTTTGACGACTTGGCGTTTTTTGAAACTTTTTTGCAGGTTTTGAACGACGAGGTGGCTGGTGTTTTCGCTCATAAATGACTCTTGGTTCGGAGGTCGTCTGAAAAGGTGTTTGGGGAACTTGCTATGTTGGTTTTCAGACGACCTTTGGTGTTGTCAGATGCGGGTTATTTGGTTTTTTGGGTGCTGGACGGTTGGATGACGACGCTGACCCTGCCGGATTTGGCGGCGGATTTGGCGCCTGATTTCGAGCTGCCGTTGATGGTATAGACTTCGGTTTTGGTGTTGTAGGTGATGACTGCGCCTTCGGCAACGTCGCCGCCGCGTTGGACTTTGGCGTTGCCGGTCAGGGTAACGAGGTTGATGGCGGAGGAGTAGGTTACGTTGTTTGCTTGTCCGTTAACCGTACCTTTGTTGTCGTCGAGCGTCTGGCTGAAGCGGACGGGCGAGCCGCTGGCTTTCATAAACTGTTCGCCTTTGTCGTTGCGGGAGACGTTGACGCTGCCGGCGCGGATGTTGAGCGTGCCTTGTTTGATGATGACGTTGCCGGTGAAGGTGGTGCTTTGGTTGTTTTGGTCGAGCGAGCCTTGGTCGGCTTCAATCTGTATCGGCTGCTTGCTGTCGCTTTGCAGGGCGTAGGCGGGGGCGGTGGCGAAAAATGCGGTTAAAACACATGCCTTACATATTTTTTGTATCATAAATCGTGGCTTTCACTCTGGATGGGAAGTTCAACAAACCTTTTTTGTGGTCATACGTCAGACCTTCGGCGTTGCCGCTCGATTCGCCGTATTGGAAGGTAACGGGCGTGTCGGTTTGGGCGTATTGCGATTCGGTATCGACGTGTAGGAGATCGGTTTTGACGACGCCCGCCTGCCGCTTGGCATCGGCGGCTTTGGTCAGGACGACGTTGTGTTTGAACAGGAGTTGTTTGGTTTGGGTGTTGTACACGGCCTCGTCGCTGCCGACGTCGTAAAGCCGGCTGCCTTCTTGGAAGAAGACGAGGTGCGGCAGCTCGAAATGGACGTCGTTGCTTTCGGGAAATTGTTTCGCTCCTCTTGCGCTCAGATGCTCTTTCAGACGACCTTGTTCGTCAAACCGCCGCCCGTCTATGCCGTCCATCGTATATTGCGGCTGGTTGGGGTTGAGTTTGACTTCTTCAATGTCGATTTCGCTGATACGCCCCAGCCATGCCGACAATCCGCCGAGCGCGACCGCCAGCACCAAAGGGAATACGATTCCGTACCGCCATCTTACTTTCATTTGCTGTACTCGTTCAAAGCCGCGCCCAGCGTACCTTTCGCGCGCATAATCAGGTCGCACACTTCGCGCACCGCGCCCGCGCCGCCCGCATGTTTCGTAATATAGGCGGCGTGTTGCAGCGCAAACCAATGCGCGTCGGGGACGGCAACCGGCAATCCGCAGCGCACCATCACCGGCAAATCGACCACATCGTCGCCGACAAAGGCGCACTCGCCTTCTTCTACGCCCGCTTTCGCACGCAATTCTTCATAGGCGGCACGTTTGTCCGAAATGCCTTTGAAGTAGTAATTTATGCCCAACTGTTTGACGCGGATACCGACGGAGGGCGCGTCCCGACCTGTGATAACCGCAGTCTGCACGCCGCTTGCCTGAAGCATCTTCAAGCCGTGTCCGTCCAGCGTGTGGAACGATTTGATTTCTTCGCCGTTGTCGCGGATAAAGATGCGGCCGTCGGTCAAAACGCCGTCCACATCCAATATCAGCAGCTTGATATGCGCCGCGCGCTGTTGCAGCTCGGGGTCTAAGGTTTGCATAGTGTTTCCTTGCGGATTGCTAGGTTTCAGACGACCTATTCTAACATAAAGGTCGTCTGAAAACGGTTAGCCTGTGTTTGTGGGGATTAATGCGGTTTAACGGTCATGGGGCTGCTTTATAAATAGCTTTATAATATGTGTCTGTCGGGTAAAGGTCGTCTGAAAACCTGAGATTTGGGTTTTCAGACGACCTTTTGATATTGAAGCCAGATTGATTTGATACTGTAACACCGTGTTTCAAGAAAACATTAATCGTGCCCGTGCATTTTCAGTTCGCTCAAGCCGGGGAGGTCGGCGAAGCTGCGTTCGCGGACGATTTGGCAGAAGTTGTCGAGATAGCTTTTGTCGGCGTCTTCGGTGCGTGTGGCGGCATAGAGTTCGCTTTGCAGGCCGTTGGTGGTGATTTGGCGGTGGACGACGTAGCCTTTTTCGAGATAGGGCATGACGGTCCAGTAGGGCAGGGCGGCGATGCCGCGTTTGCTGGCGACGAGTTGGATAATGGCGATGGTCAGTTCGCTGCGGCGGCGCGGTGGGTTGATGCCTTTGGGTAACAATATTTTTTTGGGCAGGTCGAGCATTTCGTCGGGAACGGGATAAGTGATGAGGGTTTCACCGATGAAGTCTTCTGCTTCCCAAACGGTTTTGGCGGCAAGCGGGTGGTCTTGGGCGCAGATGCCGACCATTTCGTAGGCAAACAGGGGGCGGAAGCTGATGCCGTTTTGTTTTTCGGCTTCGGATACGATGGCGAGATCGGCGCGATGTTGCAGCAGGAGTCCGACGGGGTCTGCCTGAAAGCCGGAAACGATGTCCAATTCGACTTGCGGCCACATGGGGCGGAATTCGCCCATCGCGGGCATGAGCCAGTCGAAACAGGTGTGGCATTCGACAGCTAGCCGCAATTCGCCTGCTTCGCCTTCGATGATGCGGGCGAGGTCGCGCTCGGCGGCGGAAACTTGCGGGAGGAGTTCGCGTGCGAGCCTCAACAGGCGTTCGCCGGCGGGTGTAAAACGCAAGGGCGTGGATTTGCGCTCAAACAGGGGGGTGTCGTAATAGTTTTCAAGCGCGCGGATTTGGTGCGAAAGGGCGGATTGGGTCAGGAAGACGCGCTTGGCGGCAAGGGATACGCTGCCGGTTTCTTCGAGTGCCAGCAGGGTTTTGAGATGGCGCAGTTCGATGATGGAATCCATTGGTTTTTACGCTTTCAGACGACCTCTTGAAACGGGCAATATTAAAATATTTCATGCCGGGGTGTAAATGCGGGCGCGTGTTGAACGGCGTGGGGATTGGGACGCGTCAGGGTTTGCGGTTAGAATGTGCGTCCGATTTTGTATGAATGCGGTGAATTGATTTGAAACAGGGATGGCGTTGCTTCGCTTTGTCCTGTGAAACTCAATCCGCTATGTGTTGAAAGGAATGATATGGCGAAACGCAATGATATTTTGGCGTGGTGCGACGAGGTGTTGCAGGTCGGCATGTTCAAAGACTATGCGCCTAACGGTTTGCAGGTCGAGGGCAGGGCGGAAGTCGGCAAAATAGCGACATCGGTAACGGCAAGCAAGGCGGCGGTCGATTTTGCTGCAGAGCAGGGCGCGGATATGCTTTTGGTGCACCACGGGATGTTTTGGAAAAGCGAGCCGGTAACGATTACGGGCTGGAAAAAAGTGCGCATCGAAACATTATTGCAACACCAAATCAATATGGCGGGCTACCACCTGCCGCTGGATGCACACCCAGTGTTGGGCAACAACGCGCAGCTTGCCGATAAGTTGGGTTGGGAAGTCGAAAGGCGGTTCGGCGAACAGAACCTGTTGAATATAGGTCGTCTGAAAACGCCGCAGACTTTGGCTGAATGGTTGCAACACATTGCTGCAGCGTTGGGGCGGCAGCCCGTAGCCGTCGGCGATATGTCGCGCGAAATCAAACGCATCGCATGGTGTACCGGCGGTGCGCAGGGATTTTTTCAGACGACCATAGACGAAGGCGTTGATGCCTATCTGACCGGAGAAATCTCGGAGGCGCAGTTTCACCTTGCCAATGAAACAGGCGTTGCGTTTGTCAGCGCGGGACACCATGCGACGGAGCGTTACGGCATCCGCGCCCTGGGCGAAGCCGTGGCACAGCATTTTGAGTTGGAAGTCTGTCATTTCGACGAAGATAATCCCGCTTAAGCCTTGATAATCGTCATGAAAATTTACCTTAATTTAAATAATGCTTTGAGTATCACGGCAAACTAGGTAGAATTACATCGTTTAATGGCTCGGTATTCCCAAAATTTTAGGACGACTGAATAATGGATAATCAAGAAATCAATAGCGGTCGCCGCCGCTTTCTGACGCTGGCTACGTGCGGCGCGGGCGGTGTGGCGGCTTTGGGCGTAGCTACGCCTTTCGTGGCAAGCTTTTTCCCGTCGGAAAAAGCCAAGGCCGCAGGTGCTGCCGTCGAAATCGATGTCAGCAAAATCGAATCCGGACAAATGTTGACTGCCGAATGGCAAGGTAAACCGATTTGGGTGGTTAACCGTACCGATCAGCAGCTCAAAGACCTGAAAAGTTTGAACGGCGCGGTTGCCGACCCTAATTCCGATGCGGATCAACAGCCCGAATATGCTAAAAACGAGACCCGTTCGATTAAGCCGAACATCCTTGTAGCCATCGGTATCTGTACCCACTTGGGCTGTTCGCCGACCTACCGTCCTGACGTTGCCCCCGCGGATTTGGGTGCAGACTGGAAAGGCGGTTTCTTCTGCCCTTGCCACGGTTCGAAATTCGACATGGCAGGCCGCGTATATAAAGGTGTTCCTGCACCGACCAACCTGGTTGTTCCGCCCTACAAATATCTGAGCGATACGACAGTCTTGGTAGGCGAAGACTAAAAATAAGGAACGATAATTATGGCAAACCAAACCAATAGCAAAGCAAAAGCATTGTTAGACTGGACGGACGCTCGTTTCCCTCTGTCTAAAATGTGGAATGAGCATTTGGCTCAATACTACGCGCCGAAGAACTTCAACTTCTGGTACTACTTCGGCTCTTTGGCTCTGCTCGTCCTCGTGATTCAAATCGTCAGCGGTATCTTCCTGACCATGAACTACAAACCGGACGGCAACCTGAATGCCTATCACCTGCCTGCTGCCTTTACCGCAGTAGAGTACATCATGCGCGACGTGTCCGGCGGCTGGATTATCCGCTACATGCATTCTACCGGCGCATCTTTCTTCTTCATCGTCGTGTACCTGCACATGTTCCGCGGCCTGATTTACGGTTCGTACAAAAAACCGCGCGAATTGGTGTGGATTTTCGGTTCCCTGATTTTCTTGGCATTGATGGCCGAAGCCTTTATGGGCTACCTGTTGCCTTGGGGGCAAATGTCCTTCTGGGGCGCGCAGGTGATTATTAACCTGTTCTCCGCCATCCCTGTTATCGGTCCTGATTTATCCACTTGGATTCGCGGCGACTTCAACGTTTCCGACGTTACCCTGAACCGCTTCTTCGCACTGCACGTTATTGCCGTACCGCTGGTGTTGCTCGGTTTGGTCGTGGCACACATCATCGCCTTGCACGAAGTGGGTTCGAACAACCCTGACGGCGTGGAAATCAAGAAACTCAAAGATGAAAACGGCGTTCCGCTCGACGGCATTCCTTTCCATCCGTACTACACCGTCAAAGACATCTTGGGCGTTGTCGTATTCCTGATCGTTTTCTGCTCCGTATTGTTCTTCGCTCCTGAAGGCGGCGGCTACTTCCTTGAAGCCCCGAACTTTGATGCAGCAAATGCGCTGAAAACACCGCCGCACATTGCACCGGTATGGTACTTTACCCCGTTCTACGCCATTTTGCGTGCGATTCCTTCATTCCTCGGTACTCAGGTTTGGGGTGTAATCGGTATGGGCGCGGCAGTTGTCCTGATTGCCCTGTTGCCTTGGTTGGATAAAGGTGAAGTGAAATCCGTCCGCTATCGCGGCCCAATCTTCAAAACTGCGTTGGTTCTGTTCATCATTGCCTTTATCGGTTTGGGTATTTTGGGTGCGATGGTAGCAACCGATACCCGTACTTTGGTTGCGCGCATTCTGTCCGTCGTCTATTTTGCATTTTTCCTGGGTATGCCGTTCTATACCAAACTGGATACAAACAAACCGGTTCCGGAACGCGTAACCATGAGCACCACTAAACAAAAAATCATGTTCTTTGTTTATGTCGGTATTACCGCAGTGGGTGCTTACCTGTTTGCAACCAATATCTGATGAGGGCAGCGAAAATGAAACATACCCTGAAAAACTGGTTTGCTGCCTTGTTATTGGCAGTGCCTATGAGTGCCGCCGTCGCCAGCGGTGGCGGACACTATGAAAAAGTCGAGATTGACCTGCGCGACCAAGTCAGCTTGCAGCGCGGTGCTCAAATTTTCACCAACTACTGCTTATCCTGCCACTCGGCAAGCGGTATGCGCTTCAACCGTCTGAAAGACATCGGTTTGACTGACGAAGAAATCAAGAAAAACCTGATGTTTACGACAGACAACGTCGGTGATGTCATGTTGGCGGCGATGAATCCTAAAGATGCTGCCAAATGGTTTGGTGCGGCTCCTCCGGATCTGACACTGATTGCCCGTTCTAAAGGCGCGGATTATCTGTATGCCTATATGCGCGGCTTCTATAAAGACCCGACCCGTCCGAACGGTTGGAACAATGTCGTATTCGACAAAGTCGGCATGCCTCATCCCTTGTGGGAGCAACAAGGCGTTCAAGCGGTTGAGCTGGATGCAAAAGGTCAGCCGGTCATGGTGAAAGACGAACATGGCGAATTGAAACCCAAGCTCTATTGGGAATCTACCGGTGCGCACAGCCGTCGTTTGCCAAACGGCAAAGTCGTCCAAACAGAGTACGATGCTTATGTACGCGACTTGGTGAACTATTTGGTTTACATGGGTGAACCGGCGCAGCTTCAGCGCAAACGTACAGGCTATATCGTGTTGATGTTCTTGCTTGCAGTGATGCTGCCTCTGGCATACTTCCTGAAAAAAGAATATTGGAAAGACGTTCATTAAGTCTTGTAATAAAAAAGGCAAACCCAATCGGGTTTGCCTTTTTTTATGATTAAAGAATTAATAGTTTGGACTTTGCACATTTCGGATAATTTCAGACGACCTTTCAACCTTTACAGTGTGGCAGTGATGATGAGTCGGCAGGAAATGGCGGCTGATAATGTTTTTAATGTTTGTTTAAACTGACCGGAATACCTAAGTTAAGTATTCAAGCAATCATCTGTACGGTTCGTCTGATTTGGCTTTAGAACACACATTACAGTCGGGATTTTGAGTGAAGAGGAATTCTTGCCATTTGCCGGTAAGTGCGTTGTAAGTTTTCAGTTTGCCGTGTGCCGGTTCGCCTACGCCGGTGAGGAGTTTGAGGGCTTCTGCGGCTTGGGTGGCGCCGATGATGCCGACCAGCGGGGAAAATACGCCGAACAGGGCGCAGGCGCCGTCGTCGGCGGTATCTCCGTCAAACAGGCAGGCGTAGCAAGGGCTGTCAGGCAAATCGGTGCGGTACACGGCGATTTGTCCTTCAAAACGCACGGCAGCGCCGGAAACCAGCGGGGTACGGGTGGCGACGGCGGCGCGGTTGATGGCTTGGCGGGTGGGGTAGTTGTCAGTGCAGTCGAGGACGATGTCGGCGGTATGCATGAGCTCGGTCAGGCGTGTTTCGTCCAGCTTTTCGGTCAGTGCGGTAATGTCGCACGCGCTGTTGACGGCTTTCAGACGACCTGCCATCACTTGCGCTTTGGCTTGTCCGATGTCGGCTTCGGTGAAGGTGGTTTGGCGTTGGAGGTTGGTATCGTCTATGGTGTCGTGGTCGGCGATGATGAGTTTGCCAACGCCTGATGCGGCAAGGTACGGCAGTGCTGCCGCGCCCAGCCCGCCGCAGCCGACGACGAGGACGCGGGCGGCAAGAATTTTTTCCTGTCCTTCGATACCGATTTCGTCGAGAAGGATGTGGCGGCTGTAACGGAGCAGTTGGTGGTCGTTCATGATGAGGTCGTCTGAAAGAGGTTGTATCGGGGAATTTTATAGCAAATGGGATTTGGAAAGATACAGTAGATTTGTGCGGAAACGGAGATTCCTATTAATGGGATTCTATGCCAGCAAACTTTGTTTTCATCAAGAATGGTTATTATTCGAATAAATATTGTCTCTTTTTGTAGTAAATGTTATCGTTAGCACGATTTTTGGTTTGTATCAGAATTTTATTAAGGTGTTGCCTGATTTATTTTCAGACGACCTTGATTGCCATAACAGCAATTTTGTCCTTTGCCATATCCTGAAGCGATGAGGTATTTAGGATGAGATTGTTTTAAAAGACGCCGAAATTCAAAGTGTCCTCTCATGCTGTAAGAGGGCGAAGATGCATTACATTGCCGAACATGGCTGTTGCCGTGTTTTAAATATTTCACATTTTTTCCTTATGTCCGTCAAACCTTTATCTTTAAATTTAATCAACTGCTTTGTGCTGGCGGTGCTGTTTCTCGTCAGCCTGTCGGTGGGCGTCGGCGATTTCCGCTGGGCGGATGTGTTTCGCTGGACTTTGTCTGACAGCACGGAATTGATGCTGGTCAGCCGCCTGCCGCGCACGTTTGCGATTGTGCTGACGGGGGCATCGATGGCGGTGGCGGGGATGATTATGCAGATTTTGATGCGCAACCGTTTTGTCGAGCCGTCTATGGTGGGCGCAAGTCAGAGCGCGGCGTTGGGTGTGTTGGTGATGACGCTGATGTTTCCGGCTGCCGGGCTGACGGCGAAAATGTCGGTGGCGGCTGCGGCGGCGTTGGCGGGGATGCTGGTGTTTATGATGCTGATACGCCGTTTGCCGCCGACGGCGCAGTTGATGGTGCCGCTGGTAGGGATTATTTTCGGCGGCGTTATCGAGGCGGTGGCGACGTTTATCGCGTATGAGTTTGAGATGATGCAGATGTTGAGCGTGTGGCAGCAGGGCGATTTTTCGGGCGTGCTGTTGGGGCGTTACGAATTGCTGTGGCTGACGGGCGGCTTGGCGTTGGCGGCGTATTTAATTGCCGACCAACTGACGATTTTGGGCTTGGGCGAGACGGTGAGCGTGAATCTGGGTCTGAACCGGACGGCGGTGTTGTGGGTAGGTTTGGTGATTGTCGCATTGATTACGTCGCTGGTGTTGGTAACGGTCGGCAATATTCCGTTTATCGGGCTGGTCGTGCCGAACATCATCAGCCGCCTGATGGGCGACAAGCTGCGCCAAAGTCTGCCTGCGGTGGCTTTGCTCGGCGCGTCGCTGGTGCTTTTGTGCGATATTTTGGGGCGCGTGATTGTGTTCCCGTTTGAGATTCCGGTCTCAACCGTGTTCGGTGTGTTGGGTACGGTGTTGTTCTTGTGGATTTTGTTGAGGAAGCCTGCCCATGTCGTCTGAAAACAAGCGTAGCGCGCTTCGCCCGAACAAGGTTGCGTTTATGCAGGGTTCTTCCCGTCCGCTGTGGGCGGCGTTTGTCTTGCTGCTCGCTTGTTGCACCTTGTTCCTGACTTTGAACATCCAAGGCGATTGGGATTTTGTGTTGCAACTGCGGCTGACCAAGCTGGCGGCTTTGCTGCTGGTGGCGTATGCGGTCGGGGTTTCGACCCAGCTTTTCCAAACGTTGACGAACAACCCGATCCTTACACCTTCGATTTTGGGCTTCGACTCGCTGTATGTGTTTTTGCAAACGCTTTTGCTGTTTGCTTTGGGCGGGGTGGGCTATACGTCGCTGCCGCTGACGGGCAAGTTCGGCTTTGAGCTGGTGATGATGATGGGCGGCTCGCTGCTTTTGTTTTACACGCTCATCCGACAGGGCGGACGCGATTTGTCGCGCATGATTTTAATCGGCGTGATTTTCGGGATTTTGTTCCGCAGCCTCTCTTCGCTGCTGACGCGCATGATTGATCCGGAGGAATTTACGGCGGCGCAGGCGAATATGTTTGCGAACTTCAATACGGTCCACAGCGAGCTTTTGGGCGTGGGCGCGCTGATTCTGCTGGCGAGTGCGGTGGTGGTTTGGCGCGAGCGGCACCGTCTGGACGTCCATCTTTTGGGACGCGACCAAACGATTAATTTGGGCATAAACTACACGCGCAATACTTTGTGGCTGTTGCTTTGGATTGCCGCGCTCGTGGCGACGGCGACGGCGGTGGTCGGGCCGGTCAGCTTCTTCGGCCTGCTGGCTGCCGCGCTTGCCAACCATTTTGCCCCGAGCGTGCGCCATAGCGTGCGGCTGCCGATGACGGTGTGCGTCGGCGGCATCCTGCTGGTCGGCGGGCAAACCGTGTTCGAACACCTGCTCGGCATGAAGGCGGTGTTGAGCGTAGTGGTTGAATTTGCGGGCGGGCTGGTGTTTTTATATTTGGTGCTGAAACGCAAGCGGTAGGTCGTCTGAAAACTTTTCCAGCCTGAATTCAGGCGGTAATTCATCATTTCCAGACTGTATTTTGATTTTGTACACCCTTTAAATTTAATAGGGGGCGTGAAACTAAATATTGAGTTTATACTCATAGTAAACATCACTGAGATTACTATCAGGTATGAGTTATGAGTAAAGTGTTGAAATACCGTCCTGATTTGGACGGGATACGGGCATTGGCCGTTTTATCCGTCATCGTATTTCATATCGATCCCCAATGGCTGCCGGGTGGTTTTTTGGGTGTGGATATGTTTTTCGTGTTGTCGGGATATTTGATCACGACCATTATCAGCCGCGAGATTCGCGACGGCAGTTTTTCGTTTCTTGAGTTTTACAAACGCCGCGCCAAACGCATCTTGCCTGTCTTTGCCTGTGTATTGCTTTGCACGACGGTCGTTGCCGCCATTTTCTTTTTGTCTTTCGATTTGCGCCAATACGTCAAATCCGCCGTCTATGCCTTGCTGTTTGCCGCCAACCTGTTCTTTGCCCGCCGCGGCGGCTATTTTGATGCGGATGCGACGGAAAAGCCGTTGCAGCACATTTGGTCTCTGTCGTTGGAAGAACAGTTTTACTTTATTTTCCCCGCGTTGCTGATTTTGTTTTTCCGTCTCAGCAAACGGCGCAATGTGCGGACGTTTATCCTTTTGCTGATTGTCATCAGCCTGTTTTCCGCGCTGTTGCCGACTTTGGGCATGGAGGCGTATTTCCTGCCGCATGTGCGCGCTTATGAGCTGCTTGTCGGTTCGCTTTTTGCCTTCATTCCGCCTGCCGAACAAAACGATAAAGCCAGTACGCCGCTATTCGGATGGCTGATGATGGCGGTCATCGCCGCCACTCTGGTGTTGCCCTACGGCGTCCTGCCCGGCGCGGGAAACATCGAACGGCTGCTTTGCTGTCTAGCGGTCGGCGGTTTGATTTATTCGGGCAAATCATTGCAGATGCAGGAAGGTTTCAATACGTCCAAACTGTTGAGCCTCAAGCCCGTAGTGTTTATCGGCCTGATTTCGTATTCGCTGTATTTGTGGCACTGGGTGGTGTTGGCGCTCATGCGCTACATTTATATGGACGCCCAGCTGCCGCTTGCCGCATCGGCATTGGCTGTCATCATCATGCTGCTGTTGTCGGTGTTGTCTTATTATTTTGTGGAAACACCGGCGCGGAAGGCGAAGAATTTTACGACGGCGAAATTCAAATGGAGCATGGCGGCTTATTTCGCGCTGCTGATTCCTGCAGCAACCTACCTGATGACCGCCAAACCCGCCGCGTTTGAAAGCAGTTTGTACAAGGCTGATGAAAGCAAAATTTGCGCGGACACGCTGACCAAAACCGACTGCGCCGTCGGCGCGGCAAACCAAAAACCTGAAGTTTTGGTCATCGGCGACTCGCATGCCGCCCATTTGAGCCCGTTCCTCGACATCGTCGGCAAAAAAGAAGGCTGGTCGGCAGACGTTATCACGTCCAACAGCTGCGCCACCGCGTTCGGATTCGTCCTGCCCGACAGCGACCGCCGCGCTGACCGCTGCAATCCGTATAACAGGTTTATCGAACAAAAAACCAAAGACTATCCTGTCATCATCATTTCGCAACGCTGGTTCCTCCATACCGCCAAACCGGAATTTTTGGAACGGTTCAACACAATGCTGGAGGATTTGGTGAAGGCGGGAAAAAAAGTGTACGTTTTGGCCGATACGCCTATGGACGGGCAGTTGCCGTTGCGGCGTTATTATCTGAGACAAAAGCTCGGCATCGACATCAATTATGTTTCAGAGGATAAAAAAGAAGAGGTCCTCGATTCCGCCAAGTCGGAAGACGAAGTCGAAAAAATCGTGAAGCAGCACCGCGGCGTGCAGTGGGTTGACTTTATGCAGTACATCCCCGCGGACAAACTCATAGACGGGCTGCCGGTGTATTTCGATACCAACCACCTCAACCCGTTCGGTTCAAGTAAAATTGCCGAAATGTTTATCAACGATAAACGCACCCTGTTGAAATAAGCACAAAGGTCGTCTGAAAACAGATTCAGACGACCTCTTTAAAGCAAAAGGATACCGTATGACTCAAGAACACTTTCCCGAATTTTTCGAGCAAGCCCCGACGCTGACCGTCCAAGACGCGCTCGCCGAATTTCTCGGCGCGGCAGAGGAGGGCATCATGCAGTATCGCTACGCTGATGCCGTCCGCCTGTGCGGACACTCCTGCCCCACCGTCGCAGGCGCGTACCTCATGACGCTTAAAGGCTTGAAAGCACTTTACGGCAGCGATCTGCCGCAGCGCGGCGGAATCGAAGCCGCCATGCAGGGCGCGCGCGACGAAGGCACGGTCGGCGTTACCGCATCCGTCGTCCAACTCTTAACCGGCGCCGCTCCCGAAACCGGCTTCGGCGGCGTCGGCCCGCAAGGACGCTTCGCCCGCCGCAACCTGTTGAGTTTCGATGCCGACATCGAAGGCACGCTGACCCTGCGCCGCAAAGACAACGGCAAAACCGTCGCCGTCAGCCTCAACGCCGCCATGCAGCCCTTCGCCCCCGAAATGCGCGACATCATGCCCAAAGCCGTCAGCGGTATCGCCACCGCAGAAGAACTCAAACGCTTTGGCGAACTCTGGCAGGCGCGTGTCAAAGCCTTCTTGATTGATTTGGCAGACAATCCCCAATTCGTCATCGTTCGCGAAATCTGAAGCCCATCCTTTTCAGACGACCTCTCATGTTCGGAGGTCGTCTGAAAACAAATCCACACATCACACCCATCATGATTACCATCCGCAACGTCAGCTTCCACATCGGCGGCAACCCCATCCTCAACAACGTCAGCCTAGACATCCCCGAAGGCGGCATCACCGCGCTCATCGGTCCCAACGGCGCAGGCAAATCCACGCTCCTCTCCTTCATGGCACGCCTCCGCCCGCTGGAACAGGGCAGCATCAGCTACGCCGGCAAAGATGTTTCGACCACGCCCACCGCCGAGCTGGCAAAAACGCTCTCCATCCTAACCCAAGAAAACAGCGTCATGAGCCGCATCACCGTACGCGACCTGCTCATGTTCGGGCGTTATCCCTACCACCAAGGCAGGCCGACCCCCGAAGACCTCGCCATCGTCGAAAACGCACTTTCCGAGTTCAAACTGGACAGCTTCGCCAACCGCTACCTGACCGAACTCTCCGGCGGACAACGCCAACGCGCCATGATTGCCATGGTCTTCTGCCAAAGCACCGATTACGTCCTCTTGGACGAACCGCTCAACAACCTCGACATGTACCACGCCCGCGCCCTCATGCAGCTGCTCCAACGGCTGACCCGCGAACACAAGCGCACTACCGTCGTCGTCCTGCATGACATCAACCAAGCCGCCGCCTACGCCGACCACGTCGTCGCCATGAAAAACGGGCAAGTCGCCATGACCGGCGCGCCGAACGACATCTTTACCGCTGAAAATATTAAAGATTTGTTTGATATAGATGTGGACGTATTGGACTATCAGGGCAAGAAGCTGGTTATCCATCACGTTTGAGATGAGGATGTGGAAAAGGTCGTCTGAAAAGTTTTCAGACGACCTTCCATCATCAACCTCAACGTAACCCCGTTTTCAGACGACATCAAGCTGCGGCTGAATGTAAAGGGTATTTGATGGGGAATAAGTACGGATGAGTCTGAAAAAGCTTTAGAATGCATCGGCAATAATGAATATTTGTTATTGAAAAACCTACTGACGGGCTTCAATCAGGAAAAGCATGAAGCAGCAAGGGAAGGGATTTATCGTTGGCAGCGTCGGAACTTTTGGAAATGGTGTGAGGTATTCTATGAAAAACTGGAAGCAGTTTATATTTTTCGTCATATTGGTCATAGCTTGTTATCAATTTCTATATTTTTTATCCGATATGTTCCTTCTCGGCTATATCAATAAATACAGTTGGAATTTGAATTTTATTCAGGGGACTTTGAATTTTCTTTCAATATTTCTTCCCTATGTTTTTGTTAGACGAATTTTCAGGAAAACCAATCAAGAAAAGGAAGATGCAAATAATTGAAGTTCGACTTCATGCATTAAAGCCGGTTTCATATTGAACCGGGAGACTGATGGCGAACCGAAATAATAAGGTTCCTGCCGTTATTCCCGCGCGGGCGGGAATCCATAGGAAATTTTACGAAATAAGCGTTTAAAAACCGTTGCCGGATTCAAAAGCAAATTTCCAGGGCGGGAAGGGCGGCAGGAGGAGCAGTATCTTTTAATCCTCGATGTCCATTTCTCTCCGCCCCAAAACCATCGCGTCCCCGTAGCTGAAAAACCGGTATTCATGTTCGACCGCATGGCGGTATACCGAACGGATGTGTTCCATGCTCGAAAACGCGCTGACGAGCATCAGAAGCGTGGATTTGGGCAGGTGGAAATTGGTAATCAGGCGGTCGATGACGCGGAAGCGGTAGCCCGGCGTGATAAAAATATCGGTGTCGCCCTGTCCCGCTTTCAGACGACCTGTCTCGCGCGCGGCGGATTCGAGGGCGCGCATGGAAGTGGTGCCGACTGCCCAAACTTTGTTTCCGCGCGCATGGGCGGCTTCGATGGCGGCGACGGTTTCGGGCGGTACGTCAAACCATTCGCTGTGCATTTTGTGTTCTTCGATTTTGTCCACGCGCACGGGCTGGAACGTTCCCGCGCCGACGTGCAGGGTGACTTCCGCTGTTTCCACGCCTTTGGCTTTCAGACGACCTAAAAGCTCGTCTGTAAAATGCAAACCTGCCGTCGGCGCAGCGACCGCGCCCTGATGTTTGGCATAGACGGTTTGATAGCGTGTGTCGTCATCCGCGCCGGCAGCGCGTTCGATATAAGGCGGCAGCGGCAAATGGCCGTTTTGCTCCAGAAGTTCGTAAACGGTTTGTTCGCCTTCAAAGCGCAGGCAAAACAGTTCGTCCGCACGCTCCACCATGACGGCACAAATATCGCCTTCAAAAATCAGCTTCGTGCCGGGTTTGGGCGATTTGGACGAGCGGATGTGCGCCAGCGCGGTGTGGTTGTCCAAAACGCGCTCTATTAAGGCCTCGATTTTTCCGCCGCTCTCTTTTTGCCCGAACAGCCGCGCTTTCATGACTTTGGTGTTGTTGAACACCAAAACGTCGCCCGCCTCAATATAATCAGGCAAATCGCCGAACACGCGGTCTTGCAGCGGCATATCGGGCAGTGCGACCAAAAGACGGCTGCTGCCGCGCACTTCGGGCGGATGCTGGGCAATTAATCGGTCGGGCAGGGTGAAATCGAAATCGGAAATGTCCATAATCTTATTTTGATGCTTACAAATTTTGTCAGGCGGTCATTATACGCATTTCCCCGCGGGCTTGGCATTTCATGCGAAAGGTCGTCTGAAACGCCAAGCCCGCAATATTTTGCGTCCGAACAAGGCAATACGGTATCATTCGTTCTGTTTCAAACGCCACCGCATCAGAGAGAACAACATGAATATCCCCGCCATTTCCGCCGCAATCGAAGCAGTAAAAATCCCCGGTACCGAACGCACGCTCGGCAGCGAAAAAGCCGTCAAACTATTGGAAGAACGTTCCGACGGCCTCCATATCGGACTGAAATTCGGATTCCCCGTCGGGCATATCGCCGCCGACATCGCCAACAGCCTGCAAGAAGCCGTCATCGGCATCACGGGCGATGCGCATATCCACCTCAGCATTGACACTGAAATCACAACGCACAAAGTACAGCCCGGCGTCGCCACCATCAAAGGCGTCAAAAACATCATTGCCGTTGCATCCGGCAAAGGCGGTGTCGGCAAATCCACCACCACCGCCAATCTCGCCACCGCCATGGCACGCATGGGTGCACGCGTGGGCGTGCTGGATGCCGACCTCTACGGCCCCAGCCAGCCGACCATGTTGGGTGTGCAAGACCGCAAACCCGACCAACAAAACAAAAAACTGGTTCCCGTCGAAGCCGACAGCGGCATCCAAGTGATGTCTATCGGTTTTTTGGTCGATACCGATCAAGCCGTTGTTTGGCGCGGCCCGATGGTCAGCCAAGCCTTGCAGCAGTTGATGTTCCAAAGCGAGTGGGACGAAGTGGACTACCTCTTTATCGACCTGCCGCCGGGTACAGGCGACATCCAGCTTACCCTGTCGCAGAAAATCCCCGTAACCGGTTCAGTCGTCGTTACCACGCCGCAAGACATTGCCCTGATTGACGCGCGCAAAGCAGTCGATATGTTCCACAAAGTCAATATTCCGATTTTCGGCGTACTGGAAAACATGTCGGTACATATCTGCTCCAACTGCGGCCACGCCGAAGCTATTTTCGGTTCGGAAGGCGGCAAAAACTTGGCAGGTCGTCTGAATGTCCCGCTGCTCGGACAGCTTCCGTTAAGCCTGCCCGTACGCGAAGCAATGGACGGCGGCGCGGCGAAACAGTTGTTTGACGAACATCCCGCCATTGCCAAAATCTACACCGACGCAGCCTTCCAAATCGCCCTGACCATTGCAGACAAAGGCAAAGATTTCAGCAGCCGCTTCCCAAAAATCGTAGTGGAATAACGGGCAGAGGTCGTCTGAAAGCCTTTCAAACAGTTTCAGACGACTTTGTAGTGCTGAAGATTATGCTAAAGCGAATAATCGGAAAATCAAATATTTAAAGATTTAATCTTGTTGTTTTGAGAAAATTGCTTGACACGAAAAGTGCCGCCTTCTATAATTCGCAGCTTATCGGGTCGTTAGCTCAGTCGGTAGAGCAGCGGACTTTTAATCCGTTGGTCGAGCGTTCGAATCGCTCACGACCCACCAAATTTAAAAAGCCTGGACAAATGTCCGGGCTTTTTTATTTGCCGGTATGTTTTGAGATTGTTACAGCCTGCCCGTTACGGTTTTGATACGGGTTTGTTTGTTATAGTGTATTAACTTTAAACCAGTACGGCGTTGCCTCGCCTAGCTCAAAGAGAACGATTCTCTAAGGTACTGAAGCACCAAGTGAATCGGTTCCGTACTATCTGTATTGTCTGCGGCTTCGTCGCCTTGTCCTGATTTAAAGTTAATCCACTATATGAATAAAGGTCGTCTGAAAACAAGATTTCAGACGACCTTGGATTCGGATTTCAAGTGCAACACTAGGGTACCAGTGGTTGGAACAGATTTAAGAATAAAACACTTGGCGTTTCGTAGCCAAGTGTTTTTCTCGGCCGGTGGTTCAACTCATCTTGAACCCTGCGTATCTCCCGATCGCTGATGTTTCGGAAATCGGTTTGTTTGGGGAAATATTGCCGGATGAGTCCATTGGTGTTCTCATTCAGCCCTTTCTCCCAAGAATGGTAAGGGCGGCAAAAATAGGTTTTCGCCTTCAAGGCTTTGGCTATTTTGGTGTGTTGGTAGAACTCTTTGCCGTTATCCATGGTGATGGTGTGGACTCTGGCTTTATATGCCTTTAATACCCTAATGGCCGCCCGGGCAGTGTCTTCGGCTTTTAAGTTCTTTAATTTGCAGATGATGGTGTAGCGGGTAGTGCGTTCGACCAAGGTCAATAACGCGCTTTTCTGATTTTTGCCGACGATGGTGTCGGCCTCCCAATCGCCGATGCGGGTTTTCCGGTCGACGATAGCAGGTCGGTTCTCTATGCCGACGCGGTCGGGCACTTTGCCTCTGGTCCATGTGCTGCCGTAGCGTTTGCGGTAGGGTTTGCTGCATATTCTGAGGTGTTGCCACAAAGTGCCGCCGTTGCTTTTGTCTTGGCGGAGGTAGCGGTAAATAGTGCTGTGATGGAGTGTGATCCCGTGGTGTTTATGCAGGTAGGCACATACTTGTTCGGGACTGAGTTTGCGGCGGATAAGGGTGTCGATGTGTTGAACCAGCTGCGAATCGAGCTTATAGGGTTTTCGCCGGTGCTGTTTGGTCAGCCGGCTTTGCTTCTGTGCTTTTTCGGCGCTGTATTGCTGTCCTTGGATGCAGTGCCGCTTGATTTCTCGGCTGATGGTGCTTTTGTGGCGGTTGAGCTGTTTGGCGATTTCGGCGATGGTGCAGTGGCGGGACAGGTATTGGATATGGTATCGTTCGTCTTGGGTCAGTTGTGTGTAGCTCATGGCAATCTTTCTTGCAGGAAAGGCCGTATGCTACCGCATACTGGCCTTTTTCTGTTATGGAAAGTTGCACTTCAAATGCGAATCCGCCGACCTTTTTGCTTTAAGCAATGTGATGCAACCGTTCGGACGGGTTTTGGCGTTGATGCCTGCTTATTCGTACTCGGGGTAGAGCGGCATGGTGCCGGCTTCTTCGAAGGTTGAGTGTGCTTTGACTTCTTGAAGGCGGCGGCCGATGCGGCGGGTGACGGCTTCGGCTTCGTTTTGGTGGTCTATGGTCAGTCCGGGGATGGTTTTGCCGAAAAGTTCGGCATCGAGCAGGCGCTCGGCGTGGATGCCGGGGCGGTAGTTGTGTCTGACGGCGGGATCGCGTTCTTCAAAGAGGTAGCCGACGACGCTGTTGCGGGTCAGGGCGATGCTGAGTGCGGCATCTTCGCCGCCGAAGATTCGGAAGAGTTCGTCTTGCGGAAAGCCGCCGCAGGCGAGAAAGATGCTGCGGCGGAATACGGTGTTGCCGCCGCCGGTCATTTGCAGCCTTTCCCATGCGGTGGGGAATTGCGGGTGGTTGAGGTAGTGTTCGGGAAAGCCGACGGGACGCAATTTGAGGCGGACCAGGCTGAGGTAGGAGTAGGCTTCCAAGCCGAGGTAGGTGGCGTTGAGGACGTTGTTTTCATAGACGTCGTCGGCGTCGAGGAAGGCGATGAAGTCGGCTTGGCTTTGCATGGCGCCCCAGTTGCGGGCTTTGGCGGCGCCGCCGTTTTCGAGCATGTATTCGCAACGGACTTTCGGATGGATGGCGGTGAGGTCGCTCATGATAAGGCGTGTGTCGTCGATGGAGGCGTCGTCAATCAGCCAGACGTTTTCGACGGCGGGTTGGGAAACGGCGCTTTCGACAGCCGCTTGAAGGGTGGCGGCGGAGTTGTAGCAGGGGATGATGACGTCTAGTGTGGGTCTCATAATGTGATGCTTTAAGGGGTTGTTGTGTCAAAAGGTGGGGAAAGGTCGTCTGAAAACGGTATTTAGGTTTTCAGACGACCTTTTGGTATTGCCTGATGCGGACTACAACACTTTCACGATGCTTTCGCACAGGTAATCGATGTTGTCATCGGTAATACCGGCGACGTTGATGCGGCCGGAGCGCACGGCGTAGATGGCGAACTCGTTTTTCAGGCGGTCGACTTGTTCGGGCGTGAGGCCGCTGAAGGAGAACATGCCGTTTTGTTCGATGATGAAATCGAAGTCCTGATTTGCGCCTTTGGCTTTGAGCAGTTCGACGAATTTTTGACGCATGGCTTTGATGCGGCCGCGCATTTCGTCGAGTTCGGCAATCCATTGTGCTTTCAAATCCGCGTCTTTCAACACGAGGGCGATGGTGTTCGCGCCGTGTGAGGCTGGGTTGGAGTAGAGGGTGCGGATGATGGTTTTGACTTGGCTGTGGGCGCGGGCAGCGGTTGCTTCGTCTTCTGCGACTAAGGTAAATGCGCCGACGCGTTCGTTATACATGCCGAAGTTTTTGGAATAGGAGCTGGCGATGAGCAATTCTTTGTTGTATTTCAGGAAGGTGCGCAAGCCGTATGCGTCTTCTTCGAGGCCGTTGCCGAAGCCTTGGTAGGCGAAGTCAAACAGGGGCAGCCAGCCTTTTTCGGCGGAGAGTTTGGCGAGGGTTTCCCATTGTTCGGGAGTAGGGTCGATACCGGTGGGGTTGTGGCAGCAGCCGTGCAAGAGGACGATGTCGCCTTTTTGCGCTTGGCTCAGGTCTTCAATCATGCCGTCCCAGTCTAGGCCGTGTTTGGCGGCGTCGTAGTAGCGGTAAGGCTTGTCTTGGATGCCGACGGCTTTGAAGATGGCGTTGTGGTTGGGCCAGGTGGGGTTGGAAATCCAGACGGTTTGTGCGTTCAACTGGCGTTTGGCGAACTCGGCGGCAATACGCAATGCGCCTGTGCCGCCGAGGCTTTGGGCGGTTTTGGCGCGGCGGCTGGCGACGATTTCGTGGTCTGCGCCGAAAAGAAGGATTTGGGTTTGCTCGTTGTAGTCGGCAACGCCGTCGATGGTGAGGTAGTTTTTGGTGGTTTCGCTCTCGAGCAGGCGTTTTTCGGCTTCTTTGACGGCTTTGACGATGGGGGTCGCGCCGGATGCGTCTTTATAAACGCCGATGCCGAGGTTGACTTTTTCGGGACGGGTTTCGGCTTTGAATGCTTCGCCCAAGCCTAAGATGGGGTCTGCGGGGGCGGCTTCGATGTGCTTGAAGAACATGGTTTCTCGCTTTGCAAAAAATGAAGGGACGGGATATTTCCTTTGGGATTTTACGCTGTTTCAGGTCGTCTGAAAATGAATGCGGCAGGTTTTGCGCAAATGGTTTACATCATGCCTTTGATACCGGCGAGGATGATGCCGTAGCGCAGGATTTTTCCGGTCAGGAGCATGAGTGCGGAGGTGTAGGGGTTGAGCCTGAGCCAGCCTGCGGCAATGGGCAGCGCGTCGCCGATGACGGGCAGCCAGGCAAACAAAAGGGGCAGGGTGCCCCAGCGTCGGAGCAGGCGCAGGGTCTTTTCAGACGACCTTTTCTTGGACGGAATCAGCCGCCCCATCCAATAGGAAACCATGCTGCCCAAGCCGTTTGCCAGTCCGGCGCACAACCACGCGCCGTATGCCTGTTCGGGATAGGTGTAGATAAACGCGGCGAAGGCGGCTTCGGACGTGCCGGGCAGGATGGTGGCGGAGGTAAAGGCGGAGGCGGCGAGTCCGAGATAGGCGTAAATGAGGGGCATGGCGGATAAGTTTGCGTCAGGTCAAAGGTCGTCTGAAATAAGATTTTAAGTCGTTTGCGGGTAGGTTAATTGTAAAATTCAGACGGATTCTGTCTATAAAAATGCGTTATCGGACAGAATCTTGCTGAAACTCTATGTAGTCGGCGCATTTCCAGTGTTTGCAAGAATGGCAAAAGCCAGTATGATTCGGCCCGTTATTAACGGATATTAACTGTTTGTACGGTCAATTCCAATAAATCGAAAGGCAAATCATGTCTGCGCCATCACAACAAAACCATAATTCCGCGCTGGTCGTCCTGACCACGCTCTTCTTCATGATGGGTTTCATCACCTGCATGAACGACATCCTGATTCCGCATCTGAAAGAAATTTTCGAGCTGACTTATGTTCAGGCGATGCTGATTCAATTCTGTTTTTTTACCGCCTATGCCATCATGTCGATTCCGATGGGGCATCTCGTCGGTAAAATCGGCTATAAAAACGGCGTCATCGGCGGCTTCTTGCTGACCGCCGTCGGATGCTTGCTGTTTTATCCCGCTGCGGGCAGTCACTCTTACCCGACTTTCTTGGGCGCGCTCTTCATTCTTGCTTCAGGCGTAACCCTATTGCAGGTTGCAGGCAACCCGTATGTAACCTTGTTGGCGAAACCGGGCAAAGAATCCGCTACGCTGACTTTGGTGCAGGCATTCAACTCATTGGGTACGACCATCGCCCCGCAAATCGGCGCGTTCCTGATTCTGGCGGATGCGACGCAGACCGCCAGCAAAGCCGAACAGATTTCCTCCGTTCAAATCCCTTACTTGGGTTTGGCAGGTCTGTTGATTATCCTCGCCGTCTTCGTGAAGATGATCCGCCTGCCTGACGCGCGCAAAATCGCCGAAGAAGAAAGCGAACACAACCACGACGGCAAAAGCAGCGTGTGGCAATACAAACACCTCGTCCTTGGTGCGGCAGGTATTTTCTGCTACGTCGGTGCCGAAGTATCCATCGGCTCATTGATGGTCAATGTCTTGGGCTTCCTGAAAGGGATGGATCATGCTTCCGCCGCCCAATACCTGTCGTTCTACTGGGGTGGCGCCATGGTCGGACGCTTCCTCGGCTCGGCAGTTATGGCGAAAATCGCGCCGAACCGCTACCTTGCCTTCAATGCCACTATCGCTGTTGTCCTGCTCATCATCGCCATGATGACCGGTAAAGGCAATGCCGACGTCGCCATGTGGTCGCTGCTTGCCATCGGTTTCTTCAACTCCATCATGTTCCCGACCATCTTCTCGCTGGCGACCAAAAATCTCGGTAAATTCACCAATGCTGCTTCAGGCGTACTCTGTACTGCCATTGTCGGCGGTGCGATTGTTCCGGTCGTACAAGGTTGGGCGGTCGATACTTACAGCCTGATGTCGTCTTTTGTCGTATCAGCCGTGTGCTACCTCTACATCGTCTTTTTTGCCCTCAAAGGTTATAAAGCCGACGAGTAAGCATGGTTTGAACAGAAGGTCGTCTGAAAACTTGGAAATCAGGTTTTCAGACGACCTTTTTGCTTTGCGGCGGACTTTTAAACCTGATCCGTTCCAACAGAGGTCGTCTGAAAATACGGCAACAGATTTTAACCGGAGCTTAAGCCCGTTTTCAAAAGACAAAACGCGTCCGCAATACGGCATGACTTACTTATGGCATAATGCTTATGGCAAAATACAGGAGGTCTTCATGTCGAAAATCATCTTATTACACGGACTGCACATGCACTCTTGGGTGATGAAACCTTTAGCGGATATGCTGGCAAAGCAGGGCTTTGACGTTGCCCTGTTCGGTTATTACAGCGTCTGGCACACCATGCAGCAGCACACGCAGGCGTTGGCGGAATTTGTTGAAAAACACGATACGGGCGAGCCTCTGCATTTTGCCGGACACAGTCTGGGCGGGCTGGTGTTGCGCCACTTTGCCGCCGCCCACCCTGAAAAAATCACCGGGCGCATCGTTACCTTCGGCACGCCCCACCAAGGCAGCCGGGCGGCGCAAAGGGTGTTCCGGCTCGGGTTGAAAACCCCCGTACTCGGCGGCGCTTATCGCGATGCGCTCGACGGCGGCACGCCCGATTTGCCCGAACATATCGAGCTGGGCAGCATCGCCGGCAACAAGCCGCTCGGGCTGGGGCGCGTATTGGGTTTGCACGGCGAACACGACGGTACGGTTTTGGTCAGCGAAACCCGCTGCCCGAATATGCGCGACCACGTTATCTTGCCCGTCAGCCACAGCGGTATGCTGTTTAAACACATTACTGCTGAGCAGACCGCAACATTTTTGCGCGAGGGGCGGTTTAATCATGGCTAAAAAACTGGGATGACGGGATTTGAGAATAATAAAAAGGTCGTCTGAAAACTTGGAAATCAGGTTTTCAGACGACCTTTTAGTTTTTGGCAGATTGGATTTCTAAACTGCCCGCCTTAAGCCAACTTGACGGCGAGTTCTGCCAGCCGTTTGCCTTGTGCGAAGGCGATGTCGTTTTCTTCGGCGGTCAGGACGGGTTTGCCGTCGTGTCCGGCGACGTGGGATGCGCCGTAGGGGGTGCCGCCGCTTTGGGTGCTGCCGAGGGCGGATTCGGTGTAGGGGATGCCGCTGATGATCATGCCGTGGTGCAGGAGGGGGAGCATCATGGTGAGGAGGGTGGTTTCTTGTCCGCCGTGTTGGGAGGAGGTGCTGGTGAAGACGGTGGCGGGTTTGCCGGCGAGTTCTGCGCCAAGCCACAGGGGGATGGTGCTGTCGATGAAGTATTTCATGGCGGCTGCCATGTTGCCGAAGCGGGTGGGGCTGCCTAGGGCGAGGGCGGCGCAGGTTTTGAGGTCTTCGGCGGTGGCGTAGGGGGCGCCGCTGTCGGGGATGTCTTTTTCGACGGCTTCGCAGACGGTGGAGACTTTGGGGACGGTGCGCAATACGGCTTCGCAGCCTGCGACGCTTTCGATGCCGCGTGCGATTTGGCGGGCGAGGTTGAGGGTGCTGCCGTTTTGGGAGTAGTAGAGGACGAGGATTTTGAGGGGATTTGGGTTCATTTGGGTATTCCGTTACAATGGGGTTGGTGGGAAATAGGTGTTAATTTCGCTGAGGCTGTGTTTTCAGACGACGTGGTATGTGCTGCGGGCGTTTTCTGTTTTTTATTTTTAATTCGTTATTTTTTCGGGAAAGATTATGCCGTTTTTGAAATGGTGGCAAGGTTTGTCGAACAGTAAGGCGTTTGCGTTTGCGTGGTTTGTGGTCCGGCGTTTCGATGAGGAGCGTGTGCCGCAGGCTGCGGCGAGTATGACGTTTACGACGCTTCTGGCTTTGGTGCCGGTATTGACGGTGATGGTGGCGGTCGCTTCGATTTTTCCTGTGTTCGACCGTTGGTCGGATTCTTTTGTTTCGTTCGTCAATCAGACTATTGTGCCGCAGGGTGCGGACATGGTGTTTGATTATATCAATGCGTTCCGCAATCAGGCGGGGAAGTTGACGGCGATTGGCAGTGTGATGCTGGTGGTGACGTCGCTGATGCTGATTCGGACGATTGATAATGCGTTCAACCGGATTTGGCGGGTCAATTCGCAGCGGCCTTGGATGATGCAGTTTTTGGTGTATTGGGCGTTGCTGACGTTTGGGCCGCTGTCTTTGGGCGTGGGGATTTCTTTTATGGTCGGGTCGGTGCAGGAATCTGCGCTGGCTTCGTTTGCGCCGCAATGGGTGGTGGGGTTACTTCAAACCTTAGGCACGCTGTTTTTCGCAACGCTTTTGTTGTGGGGGTTGTACCGTTTCGTACCCAACCGCTTCGTGCCCGGGCATCATGCGTTTATCGGGGCTTTGGTCACGGCGTTTTGCTTGGAGACGGCGCGTTTCCTGTTTGCTTGGTATATGGGCAATTTCGACGGCTACCGCTCGATTTACGGGGCGTTTGCCGCCGTGCCGTTTTTCCTGGTATGGCTGAATTTGCTGTGGACGCTGGTGTTGGGCGGCGCGGTGCTGACTTCGTCGCTGTCTTATTGGCAGGGTGAGGCGTTCCGCAGGGGCTTCGATTCGCGCGGGCGGTTTGACGATGTGTTGAAAATCCTGCTGCTTTTGGATGCGGCGCAAAAAGAGGGCAAAGCCTTGCCTGTTCAGGAGTTCAGACGACATATCAATATGGGCTACGATGAGTTGGGCGAGCTTTTGGAAAAGCTGGCGCGGCACGGCTATATCTACAACGGCCGTCAGGGCTGGGTGTTGAAAACGGGGGCGGATTCGATTGAGTTGAGCGAACTCTTCAAGCTCTTCGTTTACCGCCCGTCGCCTGTGGAAAGGGATCATGTGAACCAAGCCGTCGATGCGGTGATGACGCCGTGTTTGCAGACTTTGAACATGACGCTGGCGGAGTTTGACGCTCAGGCGAAAAAACGGCAGCAGTCTTGAGTATTTTTAAAACAGATAAAAGGTCGTCTGAAAACGGTTTTCAGACGACCTTTTGCTATAATCGGGCTTCATCGTCCTGCTCGGTTTGGAACCTTATGAAAACCCTCGTCCTCCTCCTGCTTTCCTTCTCCACTGCCACTGCTTTTGCCGCATACGGTTTGGGTTTGGGGCAGGAGCCGAAATATCCCGCCGACTTTCGCGCCTACGAATACGTCAATCCCGACGCGCCCAAAGGCGGCGTGTTTTCCCTACCGATACAGGGCGGCTTCGATACGTTCAACCCGTTTACCCTCAAAGGCGACAAAGAAGCCGGCGTCCTCAATCTGACCGTGGACATGCTTACGGACAACAGTTGGGACGAACCTTTCTCCATGTACGGGCTGCTGGCGGAAGACTTCTCACTTGCCGAAGACGGGCTGTCGGCAACATTCAGGCTCAACCCGAAAGCCAAATTCCACAACGGCGACCCCGTCCTTGCCAAAGACGTAGCCGCCTCCTTCCGCCTGCTTACCCAAGACAAAGCCGCCAATCCCTTCTATCGCATATACTGGAGCGACGTAGCCGAAGTCGAAACGCCCGACGACAGGACAGTCGTTTTCCGCTTCAAACAGCGCAATGCCGAATTACACATGGCATTAGGGCAACTGCCTGTGTTTTCTCATAAAAGCTACCCCGAAGGGCTGGAAAAAGGCGCAAACAAAATGCCCATCGGCTCCGGCCCCTACCGTTTCGTCAAAGCAGACATCGGGCGCATGAGCGAATACGCGCGCGACAAAAACTACTGGGCGCAAAACCTGCCGACCCGCAAAGGCAGATATAATTTCGACACCGTCCGCTTCAAATATTTCAAAGACAACAGCGTCCGCCTCGAAGGCCTCAAAGCCGGACAATACGACTTCGTTTACGAAAATGTCGCCCGAAACTGGGCGCGGGGCTATTCCGACGAAATGCTCGCCAAACGCGGCATGGGCAAACACGAATGGATACAGAAAAGCGATGCCGGCATGCAGGGCTTCGTCATGAACCTGCGCCGCGCCCCGTTCGACAACATCCTCGTGCGGCAGGCGATGGTCGAGAGTTTCGACTTTGAAAGCATCAACGCGCGCATTTTCTACGGCGCATACCGCCGCAGCAACAGCTTCTTCACCAACAGCGAGATGGCGGCGACAGGCAAACCGCAAGGCGCGGAACTGAAACTGCTCCAGTCCCTCGGCAACACCCTCGATCCCGCCGTCCTGAACCAACCCGTCCCCGAGCCGCCTCAAACCGACCCGAAAACAGGCATACGCCCCAACCTGCTCAAAGCCCGCGCACTCTTGGAAAAAGCAGGCTACCGCTATAAAAACGGCAAACTGACCGACAGCCAAGGCAAACCCCTGACCTTTGAGTTCCTGACCGCCTCCAAAACCTACGAACGCATTACCGCCAAATGGCAACGCGACCTCGCCAAAATCGGCGTAACCATGAACATCCGCGTTACCGACCCCGCCTTATACCAAAGGCGGCTCAACGATTTCGACTTCGACATGACCATTACCGTCTATGCCAACAGCGAAAGCCCCGGCAACGAACAATACGATTATTTTGGCTGCGAAGCCGCCAAAATCCCCGGCAGCCGAAACCTCGCCGGCGTGTGCCGCCCCGAAGTCGAAAAGCTGCTCAAACATTTCGGCAGCTTTACCAACCGCGAACAGCTGAAAACCACCTCCCGGGCGCTAGACCGCACCATCCGCCACCAATACATCATCGTTCCCGCCTGGTACGCCGACCGCTACCGCGTCGTTTACCGCAACAACCTCGGCATCCCGCAACAACTGCCGAAATATTACGACCCGGTATTTTTTTCGCTGAGTAGCGGGTGGTGGAAATAGCGGCGGAAATCCGTAGCGTGGGCTTTGCCCGCGAGAGGAATGCCGAAATGGATGCCCATTCGGCTGTTGTTTGATTCAGATTATTAAACAGCAGATTTCGTGGGCGCAGCCCACGCTACTTGGGTTGTCCCAAGCCTGTATTGATTGAATAAACGAGGTCGTCTGAAAACAAGCGTGAACGAGTTTCTCTAAAACTCAAATCTCAAAGTTTTCAGACGACCTTATTTTTACCTGCAACCTACTCCCTCTCCCGTCCGGCGGGAGAGGGCTGGGGAGAGGGTGGCTCTACGGGTTGTACGAATTTATTTGACTTAGACCCACAAAGCCACCCCCATCCTAACCTTCCCCCGCTAGACGGGGGAAGGGACAAGTTGCCGTTGCGGCAACGAGTAGCGTGGGCTTTGCCCACGAGATGAAAGCCGAAATGAATGCCCATTCGGCTGTTGTTTGATTCAGATTATTAAACAGCAGATTTCGTGGGCGCAGCCCACGCTACTTGGGTTATCTCAAGTCTGTTTTGATTGAATAAACAAGGTCGTCTGAAAACGAGAGTGAACGAGTTTCTCTAAAACTCAACTCTCAGGGTTTTCAGACGACCTTATTTTTACCTGCAACCTGCCCCCTCTCCCGTCTGGCGGGAGAGGGCTGGGGAGAGGGTGGCTCTACGGTTTGCACGAATTTGCTTTACCTAAACCTCAAAAGCCACCCCCATCCTAACCTTCCCCCGCCGGACGGGGGAAGGGACAGGTTGTCGTTGCCACAACGAGTAGCGTGGGCTTTGCCCACGAGATGAAAGCCAAAATGGATACCCATTCGGCTGTTGTCTGATTTTGATTATTGGATGATAGATTTCGTGGACGCTGCCCACGCTACGGGTTGGATTTCCAATTTAATTGAATAAAACCTGCGTTGATTGCATAAAAGATGAATCCAAGGTCGTCTGAAAATCCCCAACTGCCATCACTCAAGCCGTATTCCTGTTTGCTGGGCATACGGCTTGTCGTTTCTGCCGGTTTATTTCTTCTGCCACGCTTGGCGGAGGTATTCGATGTGGTCGGGGAGGGCGTAGAAGGGCGTGTTGCCGTGGTTGGCGTTGGGGTAGAGGGTAAATTGTGCGTCTGCGCCGAGGTGTTGGAGGGTGCCGGCAAGCAGTTTGGCTTGGGCGACCATTTCTCTGCCGATTTGTTCGGGGCGGTTGCTGCGGCCTTCGTGTTCGCCGACGCTGATGCGGACGGCGGTGTCGGTGGGAAGGGCGGACGGGAGGAAGTCGAGGACGCGGCGGTTGTGCCACCAGACGGAGGGGGAGGCGAGCAGGTTGTGTTTGAAGCGGTCGGGGGCGGTGAAGAGGGAATAGAGTCCGAACAATGCGCCGAAGGAGTGTCCGAACAGGGCTTGTTCTTTGGGGTTGACGGGGTATTTGGCGGCAAGGGTCGGGGCAAGTTCGTGGTCGAGGAAGGTGGCGAAGCGGTCTGCTTGTCCGTATTGGCGGCGTTCTGCTTCGGTGGCGGTTTCGGGCAGGGGCGGGGTGTAGTCGAGGGCGCGCTGTGTTAGGTCGCGGACTTCGCCGTTGGGGTAGCCGATGCTGACGATGAGGCAGGCGGCGCGGCTTCGGGTCATTGGGTTGATGAGCAGGGATTGCGCCATGCTGAGGGCGGCGGGAAAGAAGGCGTCGCCGTCGAGGATATGGAGGACGGGATAGCCTTGTGGGGGCGGGTTGCCGATGGCGGCGGTTTGGATGCGGTAGCTGCGGCCGGTGTGCTCGGATCGGATGTGGGTTTCTTCGGCTTGCAGCAGGCGGGCGGCTTGCCAGTGTGCGGTGCGTGAGGTCATGGCGGGGTTGTCGGTTGTGTTGGTGGGGTGTGTTGTGTTATCGGGTTGTCGGATGTTTCAGACGACCTTTGGGCTGCGTCTGCTGTTTTTTCTATAGTGGATTAACTTTAAACCAGTATGGCGTTGCCTCGCCTTAGCTCAAAGAGAACGATTCTCTAAGGTGCTGAAGCACCAAGTGAATCGGTTCCGTACCATCTGTACTGTCTGCGGCTTCGTCGCCTTGTCCTGATTTTTGTTAATCCACTATATTTGAATACATGGACATAAATGATAAAACCGGACAGGTGGTGTTCCCTGCCTGTCCGGTCTGTTTCCGTAATGTGTTGGTCTTCTGGTTTTTGGCGGTGATTTGTTTTCCTTTTGCTTTTCCCGTTTTTAGAAGTCGTAGCGGAGGTTCGCCATCAGGCTGCGCTCCGAGCCGGGAATGTTGAAGGTGTTCGCGCTGCCGACGCGGGCGTAGTAGTGGCGGTTGAAGATGTTGTCGGCGTTGATTTGCAGCTTCAGCTTAGGCGTGAAACGGTATGCCGCCATGGCGTCGAAGGTGGCGTAGCCGCCTGCACGCAGCCCTGCCGCAGAGGAGATGCTGCTCATCGCGTTCACGCCGCCGCCAAGGGTCAGCTTGGGCGTAACTTCATAAGTCGTCCACAGGTTTGCGCTGTGTTTGGGCATCAGCAGGAAGATGCCGTCGTCGCGCGAGTTGGCGGCGGTTTTGATTTGGCTGTGCAGATAGCTGTAACCTGCGTGGATTTGCCATTTCGGTGTAATCGCGCCGCTGATTTCGGTCTCAACGCCTTCCATCACGCGTTTGCCCAATGCGGCATAACGGGTGTTGCGGTTGTTCGGGTTCAGCGGTGCGGCGGCGTTTTTGTCTTTCAGGCGGTAGAGGGAGACGCGGGTGTTGAGGCGGTCGTCCATGTAGCTGCCTTTGTAGCCGACTTCAAACTGGTTGCCTTCGCGCGGTTTGAGCAGGTTGCCGTCAGTGCCGAGGCTGGTTTGCGGCGTGTAGAGTTGGGAGAAGCTGGCGTAGAGGCTGTTGTTGTCGTTCAGGTCGTAAACCGCGCCTGCATAGCCGGTGAACTTGGTTTTGCTGGCTTTGTGCAACTCGTCGCCGTCGCCCGCTTCGATTTTGTAGTGTCCCAAACGCCAGCCGCCGATGAGCGACAGTCTGTCGACCGGATGGAAGACGGATTTGCCGTAAATGCCGAATTCGTCAAGGTTTTCGGTAGCGACGGTATGGCTGTAACCGCGCGCGCCGGCACGGGCGTTCTGCATCAGGTTGACATAGGGAACAGAGTGGAAATCGCCCAAGGCAACATTACGCGCAACGGCTGCACGGCCTTGTTCGTTGGTGCTGCGCAGGCGGTTGTAGTCCGCGCCGACGACGAGTTCGTTTGCGGTGTTGCCCAAGGCAAACGGACGGCTGTAACTTGCGTCAACTGCGAAGGCTTTTTGTTTGATTTCCGTGCCTAAGCCGACGACGTTTGCCTTATTGTCGGCAGAAAGTTTGTTGGCGGCGAAAGTGTAGTTAGAGTCGGCATCGCGGTCGGAATAGCGCATACCGATTTTGCCGTATCCGCCGTCGTCAAAATAATGTTTCAAATCGGCGAACACGTCATGGCTGTTCATTTTAAATTTGTTCCAATCCGCGCCGACAAAGGTGTGGTTGGGCAGGGACAGCAAATTGCCGCTGCTGCCGACGGGCAGACCGTTGTATGGAGCGAGGTGGCGTTGTTGGTAGAGATAGCCTACGCCCAAAGTCGTGTCGGGGTTGATGTCCCAATCCGCCGCCGCATAGAAGGTTTCGTGGTGGTTGTTTTTCTCGGCAGGACGGGGAGACGCGCCCGAAGTCTGCGCCATCACACGGCCGCGGACGCTGCCGTCGGCGTTCAGAGGTCCTGAAACATCGGCTTCGGCTTTATATTGTTTGTGCGTACCGAACCCTGCCGCCGCATGGCCTTGGAACTCTTTGGTCGGGCGTTTGCGCACCAAATTCACAATACCGCCCATCTCGCCACTGCTGTCGAACAAGCCGCTCGGACCGCGCATCACTTCGACGCGGTCGAAGGCGAACAGGTTGGGCAATGTACCATTGATACTCTGCATCTGTGCGGGCAGGCCGTCGATGTTGTATTCGCTGTATTCGTAACCGCGCGCATAAACCGACGAGCGTCCGTCGTCATTGCTCAACACGCGCAGACCCGGCGTTTTGCGCGCCAACTGGTCAAAGGTATCGACGTTGCGGTCTTTTACCTGCTGGTTGGTGATGATGCTGACGGATTGCGGAATCTCGCGTAAAGATGCGGGGATTTTTGTGCCGACAGTGGCGGCAAACGAGCTGTAATCGCCGTTTTTCTCGGTGGCAATCGCGTTATACGAACGCTGCCCCTGAACATGGACAGTATCCAGCTCGGCCGTTTCGGCGGCAAATACAGTGGAAGATAAAGCGGCCACAACGGCGGCAGCGGTCAAGTTGGGACGGAACATCAATTTCTCCGGTCTTTTACAAATGAGAATTGTTGTATTTTATATTTTTGATGACTGACATTGTGGAAAAAAACTATCGTTTTCCCGACAATCTTTTGTGAATATGCGACAAGGTCGTCTGAAAACCTCAATTTGGGTTTCAGACGACCTTGTCGCAACTGCTTGAATCAGCTTGCCGATTCTACGCCATAAGGTTTGTTTGACGTTTTGATGGTCAGGGTCAGTACGGCGGCGATGGCGAGGAAGACGCCGGCGAAGGTCATGGCGTTGGACGGGTTTGCACCGAGGAAGGTGTCATAGATCCAACCGAAGGTAACGGTTTCAATCAGCATCGGAATCACAATCATCATGTTGACGATGCCCATATACACGCCGTAGCGTTCTTTCGGGATGGAGTGTACGACAATCATAAACGGCACGCCCATCATACTTGCCCAGCCGATACCGAAGCCGATCATCGGGGCGAACATCAGGTATTTATTGGTGATGTGCGGGATGGTTAAGAGGGCGAGCGATGCCAGGATAACGGCAAAGGCGTGGACATATTTCGCGGCATATTTACGCGCCATCCACATCAGTCCGAAGGCGGAAACGAAGGTTACGACATTGTAAAAACCGTTGACCAAACCGGTCCATGCCACTGCCTGTTCATAGGCAGCCTGGTCGGCAGATGTCGAACCCCAGACGGATTTGACGATACTGTGGGAGATGTATTGCCAGTAGATGAAGAGGGCGTACCATTGGAAGAGGTAAACGGAGGCAAGCTGCCACAGTGGAGTAGGCATTTCCTTAATGGCTGTGCCGATGTCTTTGACGGCGTGGACGGGGCCTCTAGGTTGGGCTTTGATTGCCGCCATTTCTTCGGGAGAAGGTTCGTGTTCGGGCGTGGACAATACGGTTACTAAAACAGAGCCGATGGAGCAGACGGCGCCGATATAGAACGAGCCGAATACCCAGTAGGGGATACCTGCTTCGGAGGTTTGTTGCAGCCAGCCGATTTGTTGGAAGATGTAGAGCGATACGTTGGCAAGGGTAATGCCCAAGCCGGTGAACACGGACTGCATCAAAAAGCCGGTGGATTGTTGGTGTTCGGGGACGGTATCGGCGATGAAGGCGCGGAAGGGTTCCATGGCGGTGTTGTTGCTGATGTCCAAGAGCCACAGCAGCAATACGGCAACCCACAATGCGGTAACGTGCGGATAGATGAAGAGGCAGAGGCTGCAACCGATGGCTCCGATTAAGAAATACGGGCGGCGGCGTCCCAAGCCGGGAATCCAGGTGCGGTCGCTCATGGCACCGATAAGGGGTTGAACGAGCAAGCCGGTAATCGGACCTGCCATATTCAGAATAGGCAGTTGGCCGGGGTCGGCATGTAAGAAACTGAAAATCGGGTTGATGGCGGTTTGCTGCAAACCGAAGCTGTATTGGATGCCGAAGAAGCCGAAGTTCATCAGCATAATCTGGCGAAGCGTCATCGATACTTGTGGGGAAATCTTCATTTTGAAGCGACTCCTGGACTTTGTAAGAAGAAAACATGGAACAACAAACTGCGGGAAACACTGCATAATCGAAGCGGTTGGGCCGCTTTCTTTATTCTTTGGCGTATCGTATTGATACGTTGCAAATGGATAGCGTGATGCGTTGTTTGTGTTTTCAGACGACCTTTTGTTGTCGTATTGTGTCTGCCTCATAAAGCAGACGTCGTCTGAAAGAATGTTTTACTTCAATGCCGTGACCGACTGCCGCCAAATCGTTTCTCCGACAACCCGAACGGGCGGACGGGCGGTTTCTTTGGTCTCGATAATGTCGAACAGGATTTCCGCCGCCAGCGCGCCCATGCGCATATAGGGCAGCTCGGTGCTGGTCAGCGGCGGGAACAGGGTTTCGGCAATCGCGCTGTGGTTGTCGTAACCTGCCACCGATACCTGCTCCGGAACGCGTACGCCGCGCGTCCTCAAAATGCCGTAAACGCGGACCGCCATTTCGTCGTTGCCGCAGCAAATGACCGTCGGCGGGTCGGCAAGCGACAATAATTTCAATACTGCCGCAATCAAAGGCTCGCTGTCGTTGGCAAAGTCGGTGATGCCGGTTTGCACCAAGTCAGGATCGAACACCATGTCCGATTCGTCTAAAGCGCGGCGGTAGCCCGCCAAACGCAGCCGCGTCGCTTCTGCTCCCGCCTGTAAAGTAATGTAGGCGATACGGCGGTGTCCGTGACGGATGATGTTGCGTACCAAATCGTATTGCCCGCGCTCGTCGTCCGGTAAAACCGACGGCGTACCCGCCGCGTCGAAACAGTTGACCAAAACCATCGGGCAGCGGTTGGGCATTTCGGGCAGGACGATTTCGCGGTGCGATTCGGTTACATACAAAATGCCTTCCGCGCGGTGTTCCATAAACGTCCTGACCAAAGGGTCGATTTGCTCGTAGCGGTTGTCCGTATCCGCAATAATCAGCGTTTTGCCCGCTTCGCGGATTTTCTGCTGGATACCTTTGATTAAAAACATATCCGGCAGACCGTGTACTCCGCCGTATTCGCCCGTGCGCGAGATGGCGCCGGTAATCAGTCCGACCAAGTCCGAACGGTTCGACCGCATCACCCGCGCCGCCGAAGACGGGATATAACCCAAAGCGGCAATTGCTGTTTCGACTTTTGCACGGGTTTTATCGCTGACCGGCGCATCGCCGTTGATGACGCGGCTGACCGTTTTGGGTGAGACGCCCGCATAAGCAGCAACATCATAAATTGTAGCCATCTTACGACTCCCGCCTCATCCCTGTTTCATTTGATTACGAAGCATATCACACCTGACATCGGTGTCATACTGAAAATTTTAAAAAACTTTGATGAAAATCAAGCACATCATTTGCATATTGCATACAATTCTTAACTGAATTGCTTACCCGTATCCGGCAAACCCGCGCCGTCTTGTTAAACTACATTAAACTACAAAAAAATCATTAAGTAGCGAACCAATCAGCCGCGGTACAATCTATAACTAAATCACATCCCGCCAAATGAGCGGAGCGAACCCAATCCCGAAGGAAACCCGATGACCGCATTTACCGAAGCATGGCAAGCCCTTGAACAACACCGGCTCGACACACAACACCTCCACCTGCGCGACCGCTTCGCCGCCGAACCCGACCGCTTCGGCAATATGCACGAAACCCTCGACGGCCTCCTCTTCGATTACAGCAAAAACCGCCTCGGCGAAGACACTTTGCAACTTTTGTGCCGCCTTGCCGAAGCCTCGCCCCTAGCCGGACAAATGCACGCCATGCAAAACGGCGAAAAAATCAACCTCAGCGAACACCGCGCCGTCCTCCATACCGCCTTGCGCCTGCCGCCCGACGCCGCGCCCGTTTACGTTGACGGCGAAAACATCCTCCCCAAAATCCACCGCGAACTCGACCGCGCCCTCGCCTTCGCCGAATCACTCAACAACGGCAGCCACAGAGGCATCACCGACAAACCCATCACCGACTTCGTCCACATCGGCATAGGCGGCTCCGACCTCGGCCCCAGAATGTGCGTAGAAGCCCTCAAAGCCTACCGCCAAAACATCCGCGTCCACTTCGTCAGCAATTCAGACGACGCCGACATCAGCCGCACACTCGCCCACCTCAAACCCGAAACCACCGTATTCAGCATCGCCAGCAAATCCTTCCGCACGCCCGAAACCCTGCTCAACGCCTACGCCGCCCGCGCATGGTATCGGGATGCAGGTTTGCCCGAATCCGGCATCTACCGCCACTTCTGCGCCATTTCCTCCGACGTTGCCGCCGCCCGAAACTTCGGCATCGCACCCGACAACGTCTTCGCCATGTTCGACTGGGTCGGCGGACGCTATTCCGTCTGGTCAACCATCGGCCTGCCCGTCATGGTCGCCGTCAGCACAGACCGCTTCCGCGAACTCCTCGCCGGCGCGCACGCCATGGACACCCACTTCTTCCAAACCCCCTACCGCCGCAACATCCCCGTCCTCATGGCGCTCATCAGCATCTGGTACAACAACTTCCAGCACGCCGACGGACAAACCGCCGTCCCATACAGCCACAACCTGCGCCACCTCCCCTCGTGGCTCAACCAGCTCGACATGGAAAGCCTCGGCAAAAACCGCACTGCCGACGGCCGTCCCGTCCCTCACACCACAGGCGGCATCGTCTTCGGCGAAGAAGGCGTCAACTGCCAGCACGCCTATTTCCAACTCCTCCACCAAGGCACACGGCTCATCCCCTGCGACTTCATCGTCCCCATGACCACCGCCTACGGCATCAACCGCCAACACCGCTTCACCGTCGCCAACGCCTTCGCCCAAGCCGAAGCCCTGATGAAAGGCAAAACCCTCGAAGAAGCCCGCGCCGAGCTTGCCGACCTGCCCGAAGCCGAACGCGAACGCCTCGCCCCGCAAAAAGAATTCCCCGGCAACCGCCCGAGCAACAGCCTCCTCCTCAGCGCCACCGACCCCCGCCGCCTCGGCATGCTCATGGCGGCATACGAACACCGCACCTTCGTCCAAGGCGCGGTTTGGGGCATCAACCCCTTCGACCAATGGGGCGTCGAATACGGCAAAGAACTCGCCAAAACCATCGAACCCGAACTCGAACGCGGCAACCCGCAGCACGACAGCTCCACCAACGGCCTCATCGCCTTCTACCGCGCCAGCCAAAACCGATAGGCAGTTCAAACATAAAAGGTCGTCTGAAAACCTACATCGGGTTTTCAGACGACCTTTTGCTCTGTTATGGGCAGAGTAACTCGGATGATGCTCATACTACGGCTGATTGTCGCGAGTGGAACGATTAATCTATACGTTTTAGCTGGCTTTTGTGGATATATCCTTGAATTGATACATTGTTACCGTCTTCGTTTTTTTCTGTGTAAGCCCCCTGATTGCTGTACCACAACCAGTCGCCTTTTCTGAAAGTTGGGGCAATCTGTACACGCGTTCCGTTTGGGAGTGTTTTGATGATTTCGCCTTGGCTGATCGGTTCTTCGGGGTAGCTGTTGTTACGGACGTTTGCCGATCCGTCAGGGCTGGCGACAACATAATTGTGCACGATAAAACCTTGGCTTTGATGGACGTAGCCTGTACGGATTCCATCTAATTGAATATGAAACCATTTACCCTGTTTCCTGAGTATTTTGTGTTTTCTGCTTTCATAATTCAGTACCGTCATGATTTTGCTGCGTGTATCAGGAGCAACACGAACGTTTGCAGAGCCATCGCATTCGGTATGAGGCAAAAAGTAATCAGCGGCTTTGGCTGCTGCCGACGACAGTAAAACCGTTAAAAACAGTGCCATTTTCTTCATGGTTGGTTTTCCTTATATGTTTAGAGTGCGTTTGCTGTGGCGGTAAATTGTGTTGCCGTGCAGCTTTTGACGCTGAATACGTCCGCCTGCTTATCCGAACTTCACTTCTGCCCCGAACACTTCCCGCCACAATTTCCTGACATTGCCGTAATGTGCCAGCAATTCGTCGGTTACTTCGGTTTTTTCCGCGTCGCGCAGTTTGGTGTTGTGTTGCTGCTGGCGGTAGAAGCGGTAGGCGGTGCGGCTTTGTTCGGCGAGGGTTTTGTCGATGAGGCCGCAGTCGGCGGCGATGTTCAAGAGGGCGATGTTGCCGTAGTTGTCGAGGAGTTGCGGATATTTTCGGGCATGGGCAAGGATGAGGTATTGGACGATAAATTCGACGTCGACCACGCCGCCGCGCGCGTATTTGACGTTGCTGTCGGCAGGCGGATGGGTGGGGAACATTTTTTCGCGCATTTCGATGATTTCGCCTGCCAAGGCGGTTTGGTCGCGCTCGGCGGTGAGGATTTCGGTGCGGATGCGGTCGAAGGCCGTCTGAATTTCGGGTGTGCCGCAGATGAAGCGGGCGCGGGTGAGGGACTGGTGTTCCCACGTCCAGGCGTTTTCGCGCTGGTATTTTTCGAAGGCGGCGATGCTGTGGGCGAGGAAGCCGGCGTCGCCGTTGGGGCGTAGGCGCAGGTCGGTTTCGTAGAGGCTGCCTGCGCCGGTGGCGGCGGAAAGCCAGTTGGTCAGGCGGCGGGCAAGGCGGCTGTATACGTCGCCTGCGTCGGGATGGGGATCGTCGTAGAGGTAGACGAGGTCGAGGTCGGAGGCGTAGCCGAGTTCTTTGCCGCCGAGTTTGCCGTAGCCGACGACGGCGAATTGCGGGGTGTCGCGGTGTTTTTTGGGCATGTCCGCCCACGCGCACGGCAGGGCGGCGGCGAGGATGGTGTCGGCGAGGGCGGAGAGTTGGTCGGAGAGGGATTCTACCGTCCACAGTCCGGCGAGGTCTTGGACGGCGAGGCGGAAGACTTGGGCGTGTTGGAAGCGGCGCAGGGTGTCCATTTGCGCTTCGGTGTCGCCGCCGCAGGCTTTGAGGTCGTCTGAAAGGGCGGCGGCGAGGGCTTGCCAGTCGAACGCGGTATCCAAAAGCTGCGCGCTGATGAGTTCGTCCAACAGAATCGGATATTTGCTCAGATACGCCGCCACCCATGAGCTTTGGCTCATAATCTGCGCCAGCTGCGCCAAGGTCTGCGGATGTTCGTTGAGGAAGGCGAGATAGGCGGATCGGCGGCTGATGTTTTCGAGGAAGTCAAACAGCCGCATCAGCGTATCGGTCGGGTTGTTTTGCTCGGCCGCCGCCTGTACGAACAGCGGCACAATGGCGTCAAAACGCGGCTGGGCGTGGGCGGAAAGGTGGCGGTATTTATGACCGTTGCGGATTTGGTCGAGCCTTGCGGCGATGGTTTCGGCATCGAACCCGTGTTCTTTCAGACGACCTTGCCGTTCTTCTTCGTCGGGTTTTTCCTGCCATGCCCATTGCCATTCGCTGTTGTCTTGCGTTTGCTCTTCGGGTTCGCTCAAAATCTCGTTGAACAACTGATTGACCTTGGCGCGGTGGGCGTTGAGGTCGTCTGAAAAGGCGGCGTAGCTGTCGAAACCCATGCTTTCGGCGAGCAGTTGCTGCTGTTCGGGCGAGGAGGGCAGGGTTTGGGTTTGTTGGTCATCCCAGTATTGCAGGCGGTGTTCAACGTCGCGCAGGAAGCGGTAGGCGGCAAGCAGGGTTTCAACGTTTTCAGACGGCATGATGCCCAGCTCGGCAAGTTTCTTCAGCGTTTCCTGTGTGCCTTTCAGTTGCAGCGCGCGCATTTGGCCGCCGCGTATCATTTGGAAAATTTGGGCGATAAATTCGACTTCACGGATGCCGCCCGCGCCGAGTTTGATGTTGTCCGCCATGCCTTTTTTGCTGACTTCGCTGCGGATTTGGCGGTGCAGGTTCCGCATTGCTTCATACGCGCTGTAATCCAGATATTTGCGGAACACAAAGGGGCGCACCAGTGCTTTGATGTCGTTCGGATACGGCGTAACCACGCGGCCTTTGCACCACGCATAGCGCTCCCATTCGCGCCCCTGCGTAATCAGGTATTGCTCCAGCGCGGTTTCACTCAACACCAGCGCGCCCGAATCGCCGTCCGGCCGCAGCCGCATATCGACGCGGAACACCTGCCCGTCGGCGGTGATGTCGTTCAGCAGCGCAATCAGTTTTTGTCCGACTTTGGTGAAAAACTCCTGATTGCCCCGTTCGCGCCTGCCGTCGGTGTCGCCAGATTCGGGATAGATGAAAATCAAATCGATGTCGGAAGACACGTTCAACTCATAGCCGCCCGCCTTGCCCATCGCCACCACGCTCAAATGCTGCGGCGATTTGGTATAACGCCCGATCGGCGTGCCGTACATGTCCCGATAATAGGCGTAGGCGAAATCCAGCGCGGTATTGACGGCAAAATCGGCAAACAGCGTAATCGTGCGGGTAACTTCGTGCAAATCGCTGATACGGTTTATATCGCGCACGATAATCTGCGACACCGCATAACGGCGCAACTCGCGCAACTGCCGCGCCAATTCTTCATCGTTTTCTTCCGCGCGGATTTGGTCCCAATCGGCAAAGGCTTGGAAATCCGCTTCGGTTAAAACCTTGTCCAACATGGGCAGGAAAATTTCGGGCTTGAGTTTGCCGTTGTCGAGCTGGCGGGCGAGGAACAGGGAATGGCGGCGGGCGGTGTCGAGGCGGTTGTCGGACATTTCGGATTCCGTTTGGAAGGATGACGGGAATGGTATGGTGGATTAACTTTAAATCAGGACAAGGCGAGGCAATGCCGTACCGGTTTAAAGTCAAGCCACTATATCATAGCAATCTTGGAGGTCGTCTGAAACAGTAAAACACCTTTCAGACGACCTTTGCAAAAGCTGACGGCAAAGCGTTTACATGGCAAAATACCGCCTGTTTGCAGGTCATCCGAATTTTTCAGACGACCTTTTACCCTCTTCAAAAGGAATCCCCATGTCTTTGCAAAACATCATTGAAACCGCCTTTGAAAACCGTGCGGACATCACCCCGACCACCGTTACCCCCGAAGTCAAAGAAGCCGTGTTGGAAACCATCCGCCAACTCGATTCAGGCAAATTGCGCGTCGCCGAACGCTTGGGCGTGGGCGAATGGAAAGTCAACGAATGGGCGAAAAAAGCCGTGTTGTTGTCGTTCCGCATCCAAGACAACGAAGTCCTCAACGACGGCGTAAACAAATACTTCGACAAAGTGCCGACCAAGTTTGCCGACTGGTCTGAAGACGAATTCCGCGCCGCCGGTTTCCGCGCCGTACCCGGTGCCGTTGCGCGCCGCGGCAGCTTTGTTGCTAAAAACGTCGTATTGATGCCGTCTTATGTCAACATCGGCGCATACGTTGACGAAGGCGCGATGGTCGATACTTGGGCGACTGTCGGTTCTTGCGCCCAAATCGGTAAAAATGTCCACTTGAGCGGCGGCGTCGGCATCGGCGGCGTACTCGAACCCCTGCAAGCCAGCCCAACCATCATTGAAGACAACTGCTTCATCGGTGCGCGTTCCGAAATCGTCGAAGGCGTGATTGTCGAAGAAGGCAGCGTGATTTCTATGGGCGTGTTCATCGGACAATCTACTAAAATCTTTGACCGCACTACCGGCGAAATCTACCAAGGCCGCGTACCGGCAGGCTCGGTTGTCGTGTCCGGCAGCATGCCTTCCAAAGACGGCAGCCACAGCCTCTACTGCGCCGTTATCGTCAAACGCGTAGACGCGCAAACCCGCGCCAAAACCAGCGTCAACGAATTGCTGCGCGGTATTTAACCGGCGAACAGAAAAGGGGAGGTCCTTGGATTCGGATTTCAAGTGCAACACCAGGGTACCAGTGGTTGGAACAGATTTAAGAATAAAACACTTGGCGTTTCGTAGCCAAGTGTTTTTCTTGGCCGGTGGTTCAACTCATCTTGAACCCTGCGTATCTCCCGATCGCTGATGTTTCGGAAATCGGTTTGTTTGGGGAAATATTGTCGGATGAGTCCGTTGGTGTTCTCATTCAGCCCTTTCTCCCAAGAATGGTAAGGGCGGCAAAAATAGGTTTTCGCCTTCAATGCTTTGGCTATTTTGGTGTGTTGGTAGAACTCTTTGCCGTTATCCATGGTAATGGTGTGGACTCTGGCTTTATATGCCTTTAATACCCTAATGGCCGCCCGGGCAGTGTCTTCGGCTTTTAAGTTCTTTAATTTGCAGATGATGGTGTAGCGGGTAGTGCGTTCGACCAAGGTCAATAACGCGCTTTTCTGATTTTTGCCGACGATGGTGTCGGCCTCCCAATCGCCGATGCGAGTTTTCCGGTCGACGATAGCAGGTCGGTTTTCTATGCCGACGCGGTCGGGCACTTTGCCTCTGGTCCATGTGCTGCCGTAGCGTTTTCGGTAGGGTTTGCTGCATATTCTGAGATGTTGCCACAAAGTGCCGCCGTTGCTTTTGTCTTGGCGGAGGTAGCGGTAAACGGTGCTGTGATGGAGTGTGATACCGTGGTGTTTATGCAGGTAGGCACATACTTGTTCGGGACTGAGTTTGCGGCGGATAAGGGTGTCGATGTGTTGAACCAGCTGCGAATCGAGCTTATAGGGTTTTCGCCGGTGCTGTTTGGTCAGCCGGCTTTGCCGTTGGGCTTTATCGGCGCTGTATTGCTGTCCTTGGATGCAGTGCCGCTTGATTTCGCGGCTGATGGTGCTTTTGTGGCGGTTAAGTTGTTTGGCGATTTCGGCGACGGTGCAGTAGCGGGACAGGTATTGGATATGGTATCGTTCGTCTTGGGTCAGTTGTGTGTAGCTCATGGCAATCTTTCTTGCAGGAAAGGCCGTATGCTACCGCATACTGGCCTTTTTCTGTTATGGAAAGTTGCACTTCAAATGCGAATCCGCCGTCGTCTGAAACAGCCCGAAACATAAACGGGCTTCAGGCAAACGGTTTCCCTGTTTGAATAGAAAAAGGTCGTCTGAAAAACCGGATTTCGGGTTTTCAGACGACCTCTTTGTTTATACGGAATGCAGCGATATTGCGTTGTATAGTGGATTAAATTTAAACCAGTACGGCGTTGCCTCGCCTTGTCGTACTATTTGTACTGTCTGCGGCTTCGTCGCCTTGTCCTGATTTAAATTTAATCCACTATATGACTTAAGATGGGGAAGTCAAAAAATATAATTTAAAACAATATATTACCCTGTTTTTCTAGAATTGTTGTATGCAATCGCGTATAATTCTGCGATTAATTTGTTTAACGGTCGTATCAGGCGCATGCCGTCTGAAACCGGATACAGGAGCCCAATTACCATGATGACCTTATATTCAGGCATTACCTGCCCGTTCAGCCAACGCTGCCGTTTCGTGTTGTACGAAAAAGGCATGGATTTTGAAATCAAAGATGTCGATATTTTCAACAAGCCCGAAGACCTTGCCGTAATGAATCCGTACAATCAAGTACCTGTTTTGGTTGAACGCGACCTCATCTTGCACGAGTCCAACATCATCAACGAATATATCGACGAACGTTTCCCGCATCCGCAACTGATGCCCGGCGATCCCGTGATGCGCGGACGCGGGCGTTTGGTGTTGTTCCGCATGGAAAAAGAATTGTTCAACTTCGTCCATGTTTTGGAAAACCCCAACGCGACCAACAAAGAACAGGCTAAAGCGCGCGAAGCCATCGGTAACGGGCTGACAATGCTGGCTCCTGCTTTTGCGAAGAGCAAATACATCCTCGGCGAAGATTTTTCTATGATTGACGTAGCGCTGTCTCCCTTGTTGTGGCGGCTTGATCATTACGACATCAAGCTCGGCAAATCCGCCGCGCCTTTGTTGAAATACGCCGAGCGCATTTTCCAACGCGAGGCTTTCATCGAAGCACTGACGCCCGCCGAGAAAGCCATGCGCAGATAAGCTTCCGAAAGGAGATACCATGACGACTTCGACCAAACCCTATCTGCTTCGTGCCTTATATGAATGGTGTACAGACAATGGCCAAACGCCGCATCTGGTCGTTTGGGTTAACGAACATACCCGCGTACCCATGCAATATGTCCGCGACAATGAAATCGTACTAAATATCGGCCCGACAGCCAGCCATAATCTGAATATCGATAACGATTGGATCAGCTTTTCCGCCCGTTTCGGCGGCGTGGCGCACGATATTTGGATTCCCGTTGGCCATGTCATCAGTATCTTTTCACGCGAAAGCGGGGAGGGGATGGGGTTCGAAGTCGAGCCTTACGAAGTGGATGCTTCCGGTAAGGAGGCGCAGCAGGAGCCGGCGGCAGATAAGCCGACTGACGGCGAGCCTGCCAAGTCGGGCAAGGTATTGAAGTTCGTCAAATAAAACGAAAGGTCGTCTGAAAGTAGATTTTAGACGACCTTTTTACTGATACGCATGATCTTTCAGGTTGGGTTCTTTAGAGGAAATTACGTTATCCGTTTGCCCAAGATAACCACATCCGCTTCAAATGTTTCCAAATCGCACACTGCGGGCAATCTGCCCCATTCTTGAAAACCGAACGAGTGGAAAAGATGCAGGCTGGGGTGGTTGTGTCCGAAAATCACGGCCAAAACATTTTTAATACCCAAGGAGGGCGCGCGCTCCAACATATTGCGCAGCAGGATTTTACCCACGCCGACCCCGCGCATATTGTGTCGGACATAAATACTGATTTCCGCACTGATGTGATACGCGTGGCGCGGATAATAATCGCTGAAGCTGCCCCATGCCAGCAATTCGCCGCTATGGTTTTTCAAGACATAAAGCGGGCGTTTGCCGGAATGTGCTTCAAACCAAGGCTTGCGGGTTTCGATGCCGACGGGCGATAAATCGGCGGTGGATTGGCGCGCTTCAATCGTACTGTTGTAGATTTCGACAATGTCGGGCAGGTCTTCTGTTTTCGCTAGAGTAATCGTATATTCCATTTTCAGGCGACCTGACGGCTATTGGATGAGTTTGGAAATGGTTTTAAAGGCAGGATGTTTCGCATCACCCATCAGGTTGAATAATAGGCTCTCAACGTTGGATACGGCGGCTCCGGCAGTAAGCATCTGCTGCAAGGCATTGTCTTTGTTAAGCGCGTTTCTGGAGGTGGTGCATTCGTAAGGAATGTGGACGCGGATATTGTGCTTGAGCAAGTCCAAGGTCGTCTGAAGCATACAGATGTGCGCTTCCGCACCGATTAAGATGATGTTTTCGATTTGTTTCTCTTTCAGAATAGCCATGACTTCGGGTGATGCGGCGGAAAAACGGGTCTTTTCAAATATCGGCGTATTGTGCAGAAGCAGGGATATGGCGGGAGTCGTTTTACCCAAACCCTTCGGATATTGTTCCGTTGCTGCAAACGGTATGTTTAGAGCCGACAAGCCTTGCAGCAGGATGCGGCAATGTTCGACCATTTGTTCGCTGCCGTGCAATGCGGGCAGCAGGCGTTCTTGAATATCGACAATCAGGCAAAGCGTATTTTCCGTGTTCATTTGGATTTCCTTTCAGACGACCTTGGGAAGAGGTTGTTTGTGTATATGCTGCATCAAAACGGTAAAAGTACTTAAAGTCTGTTTATTTTAAGAAAAACAAGAGGGAGAGGTAAGACGGTCGGTCAAACTGTTCTGTATTATACAGAGGCCTTTCTAAGGAAAGCCAATTAAAACAACTTGCATATCACACGGAGGTAATACTATGGGATGGATCGTTACGATTATTATCGGTTTCATCATTGGTGCTTTGGCAAAATTCCTGCATCCGGGTAAGGAAAATTTCGGATTCATTATGACGACTCTGTTGGGTATTGGCGGGTCGGCGTTGGCAGGATTTGTGGGGCAAAAATTAGGTTGGTATCACGTGGGTGAACCTGCCGGATGGATTGCCTCAACCATTTTCGCCGTAATCATTTTGGCGGTTTATACACGGTTTTTGAAAAACCGCTAATCTGATATAGATGATTAAAGCAGGCCGGAATATCGGTCTGCATTTAGGATTGAAATGGAAAAGCCCATGTTGTTATTTCCCGTACAAGCGGGAACGGCAGCTTGGGCTTTTTGGTTTGAACTTTATATATTTGAAAGAAAAATGGGGGTATAGATAATGGAACAATATAAAAAGTAAAAGACCTGCATATTTTATGCAGGTCTTTTATTTTGGGGTGGCTGATGGGGCTCGAACCCACGACAACTGGAATCACAATCCAGGGCTCTACCAACTGAGCTACAGCCACCGTAAAACTAAAATTTTGGCACGCCCGACAGGAATCGAACCTGTAACCCCCGACTTAGAAGGTCGGTGCTCTATCCGGTTGAGCTACGGGCGCTCATGCCGATTCGTGCTAAAGCATTATTGGTCGGGGCGGTGGGATTCGAACTCACGACCCTCTGCTCCCAAAGCAGATGCGCTAACCGGGCTGCGCTACGCCCCGACTTGAAGAATGAAACTATACAGATAGGTTGGTGAAAGGTCAACTGTATTTTTAAGTTTGTTTTTATTTATTTTCCTATCTTTCTATTTTTTATTAAGATTTATTTTTATGAGTATGCCAGGAAACAGAATGGGAATATGAGTTTGAATGTGCAGGAATGTGGTTTTACGGGATGTGTCAAACCGGTTTAAAAATGCGATAATCGCCGATATTGTTCATTTTGATTGGGAAGGAAGGTTTATGGCTGCACAATTAATCAACGGTAAAGAGGTGTCGGTCAAAAGATTGGCAAAAGTTGCCGAAGCGGTGGTAAAGCGTCAGGAAGATGGTTTGCGCGAACCTTGTTTGGCGGTCATTCTGGTGGGTAATGATCCTGCCAGTGCGGTATATGTCCGCAATAAAAAGCTGGCTTGCGAAAAATGCGGTATCCGTTCTTTGTCTTATGAGCTGCCCGAATCGACTTCCCAAGAAGAGTTGTTGGATTTGGTCGGGCGGCTGAATGAGGATGATGCTGTGGACGGTATTTTGGTGCAGCTTCCGTTGTCGGCACATATCGACAGTCAGGCCGTTCTGGAAAATATTGTTCCACATAAAGATGTGGACGGCTTCCATCCTTACAATATAGGACGGCTGGTGGTGAAAATGCCGCTGATGCGGCCATGTACGCCCAAAGGTGTAATGACGCTTTTGGAAGAATACGGGGTCGATCCAAAAGGGAAAAAAGCGGTTGTTGTCGGCGCTTCAAATATTGTAGGCAGACCCCAGGCTTTGGAACTATTGTTGGCACGTGCGACGGTAACGGTATGTCACAGTGCGACGCAAAATCTTGCTGATGAAGTGGCTGCGGCGGATATTTTGGTCGTCGGTGTGGGTATCCCGAATTTTGTTAAAGGCAGTTGGATTAAGCCCGGTGCGGTTGTGATTGATGTCGGTATCAACCGTTTGGAAGATGGCAGTTTGTGCGGTGATGTGGAGTTTGATGTGGCAAAAGAACGGGCTGGCATGATTACTCCTGTTCCCGGCGGCGTCGGCCCGATGACGATTGCGACGCTTTTGGAAAATACCTTGCACGCGGCTGCACTACATGACTGAATGATATAAATTGTTATGGAAAAGCCAAGCCGGAATACACGGGAGGGATACGGTATCCCGCGTGTTCCGGCTTGGCTTTTTGATGTCGTGGTAAAGGTTGTCTGAAATCAGTCGGTACATGATTGTCCCTTACGATTTCAGACGACCTTTTTTTATTTTTTCAACAGGTGCAGCAGATATTGACCGTATTGGTTTTTTGCCATCGGGTGGGCGAGTTCTTCCAAGCGCTCGTCTGAAAGCCAGCCGTTGCGCCAAGCGATTTCTTCGAGGCAGGCGACTTGTAGGTCTTGGATGTTTTGCACGGTTTGGACGAATGAGGCGGCTTCGTGCAGGCTTTCGTGCGTACCGGTGTCCAACCATGCAAAGCCGCGTCCTAAAAGCTGGACGGACAATGAACCGTCGTCAAGATACATTTGGTTGAGCGTGCTGATTTCGAGTTCGCCGCGTGCGGAGGGTTTGACTTGCTTGGCAAATTCTACGACGCGGTTGTCGTAGAAATATAAGCCTGTTACCGCCCAGTCGGATTTGGGCTGTTTCGGTTTTTCTTCGATGGATAAGGCATTGAAGTTTTCGTCAAATTCGACGACGCCGAAACGTTCGGGGTCTTTGACTTGGTAGCCGAACACGGTGGCGCCGTGTTTTTTGGAGGCAGCTTGTTTCAGGGTTTGGGTAAACGATTGGCCGTAGAAAATATTGTCGCCCAAGACCAAGCAGACGTTGTCGTTGCCGATAAACTCTTCGCCGATGATGAATGCTTGTGCCAAGCCGTCGGGGCTGGGTTGTTCGGCGTAGCTGATGGAGATGCCGAAATCGCTGCCGTCGCCGAGCAGTCGTCTGAAAGAGGGATTGTCTTCGGGGGTGGTGATGACCAAGATTTCGCGTATTCCGGCCAGCATCAATACGGACAAGGGATAGTAGATCATGGGTTTGTCGTACACGGGCAGGAGCTGTTTGGATACGCCGCGCGTGATGGGGTAGAGGCGCGTGCCGCTGCCGCCGGCAAGGATGATGCCTTTCATGGGGGTCCTTTGTTTGTCTGATTGTTGAAATCAGCAAAATGTGTGAAATGGATTTTAAGGTCGTCTGAAAACATAGTTTGTGCATGGCTAATGTTTTCAGACGACCTTTGGTTTTAAAGAGGCTTGCCGTTTACCATACCAAAGAAGCTTTTGATATCGAAGTAAACGGAACGGATGTCGCCTGCTTCATTTTGCACATCAATACGGTCATAGACTCCGCCGTTTTGCTGCAACAGGGCTTGTCCGACTTTGTGGTATCCCGGCATATTTTCTGCAATCCAGCGGTTTTCGGCGCCAATGCCGCGCATAGTGTCGTCTTCAATGATGACAACTGCCCGCTCAATAGTGCTGCCATCGGCTTTTGTCATCTTTTTAACAGTCGTTTGTGCGGCATGATGTCGCGTTTCTTTTGCCAGAACTGGCATAGAGACGAACAAGGCTGAGGTCAAAGTTGCCGATAAGACTATACGGGACAGAGAATGCATGGAAATACCTTTTTCGATGATGCCTGTTGTTTGCAATGTAGGGCAGGTATGGTTTACAGCTTGCCCAGACGTTCCAAGCGGTAGCTGCCGTTCAATACATTTTGCCACCAAGTTTTATTGTTCAAATACCATTGCACTGTTTTGCGGATGCCGGATTCGAACGTTTCCTGCGGTTTCCAGCCCAGTTCCCTGCCGATTTTGGCGGCATCGATGGCGTAGCGAACGTCATGGCCAGGGCGGTCTTGCACGAAGGTAATCAAATCTTCGTAGCGCGCCACACCGGCTGGTTTTTCGGGAACGAGTTCTTCCAGCAGTGCACAGATGGTTTTGACCACTTCGATATTGGCTTTTTCATTATGCCCGCCGATATTATAGGTTTCTCCGACAACGCCTTCGGTAACAACCTGATACAGCGCGCGGGCGTGGTCTTCGACAAACAGCCAGTCGCGGATTTGCATCCCGTCGCCGTACACGGGCAGGGGCTTGCCGTCGAGCGCGTTCAGAATCATCAATGGAATGAGTTTTTCAGGGAAGTGGTACGGACCGTAGTTGTTCGAACAGTTGGTTACGATGGTCGGCAGGCCGTAAGTGCGCAGCCATGCACGCACGAGATGGTCGCTGGAAGCCTTGGAAGCGGAATAGGGGCTGGACGGGGCGTAGGGCGTAGTTTCGGTAAACAAATCGTCCGTACCGTGCAAATCACCATAGACTTCGTCGGTGGAAATATGGTGAAAACGGAAAGCTTCTCGTTTTTCAGACGACATTTGCTGCCAGTAGGCGCGCGCGGCTTCGAGCAGGTTGAACGTGCCGACGATGTTGGTTTGGATGAATTCGCCGGCGGAATCAATAGAGCGGTCGACATGACTTTCCGCTGCCAAGTGCATGACGGCATCGGGCTGGTGTTGTGCAAACACGCGGTCAAGTTCGGCACGATCGCAAATGTCCACTTGCTCAAAAGCGTAACGAGGGCTGTCGGCTACGTCGGTTAGCGATTCGAGATTGCCTGCGTAAGTTAACTTATCAAGATTGATGACGGAGTCTTCGGTATTTTGGATGATGTGGCGGACCACTGCCGAGCCGATAAAGCCCGCGCCGCCGGTAACAAGGATTTTTTTCATGGGATGGTTCTAAGATACAGTACAGCCTCGAATTATAACTGTATATATATTTTTTTGTATCTTAAACATAGCTGAATATTATGGCATTATTTTGTTATTTTAATGAAATCAAATCATTTAATTCTAAGAATATCATAAATGTATATTCTATGATTATTGTGGTATATCCTAAGCGCCTACTGTCATTCTATTTTTAATGGCGTGGCTGCACAGTTCTACTATTTGAACTTTAAGTTGATATTACACCTAAAAAATGGCCGAATTTGGCATTGTCCCTGATATGATTATTTGTATAAAATGCTATTGGCAATATTACATAAAGATTTATCAAAATAAATTTTGTTGTTTAAAACTCTGTTATTAACCTACTACAATAAAATCATAATGAAGCACACACCTATACCTTATGAACGTCAAGAAATCATCCGACGGGAACGTGATTTGGCTAAATATGCCAACACTATGGATAGTTTGTTTTGTATTCCTTTTACCAAGCAGGGAATCGGCGTTGATGCCATACTGTCGCTGATTCCTTTGGTCGGGGATATTGCCGGGCTTTTTCTGACGATGAAGGCTTTTCGTATGGGGCGGGAGTTGGGCGTGCCGGAACATAAAATGCGTCCTGCCATATATCTTGCTTTTGCCGATATGGTGCTTGGCATGATTCCTGTTGTCGGTACGCTTATCGATATTTTCTTGCAGCCGAGCCGCCGTACTTTGAAAGTCATCAATGAGCATGTACGCAGTGAGTATGGCATTGACTACGACATACATTTGGAGCGTCCGTTTATGCACGCGGCTTTGGAGAAGAAACAGCAGCAATCAGACTTTTGGCGCAAACCTGTTGCGGCTTGGTTTTATCTGCATATGCCTGATTTTTTTGGTTTGATTGTGTTGGTTTTGATGGGCTGGATAACGGTTGCAGTAAGTAAATGGGCGTGGAGCGGTATGACTTATTTGTTTCACGCTGTTGCCGGTTGGTTTTGAATGTTTGTGATCTGAATGGAGATATATAGCAGGTTAAGTTTAAATCAATATTGTGTTGCAATGTCTCAGTATAGAGAGAATGACTCTCTAAGTATGAGCGTACCAAGTTGACTGGTTTCCTACTGTCTATACTATCCGCGATTTTGTCCTAATTTAAACTTAACCTGCTATATCTAAAACATACGTTTAGGTTTTGCTTCCTAAACGTGCAGGCAATGGCAAAGCACCGATTTAATTGATGTCCAAACGTTCCATACGGTAGCGCATGGAACGGAAGCTGATGCCCAAAAGCTTGGCAGCCTGAGTGCGGTTGTAACGGGTTTGCTGCAACGCTTGTTCGATAATGCCGCGCTCGATTTGGTCAAGGTAATCTTGAATCTGCATGGTGCGCGGGTCAAACGGCGGAAGCGGTTGGTGATCCAACGTTTCACCTTTTCGTGTTTCGGAATCGGCGATGTCGTCAAGGCTGAGGTTTGGATGGTCGTTTTTGGGCGCCGTCGTGTTTTGGATTTGCAAATCATCCAACTGGATAACTTGTCCGACAGTCAGGGCGACGGCGCGTTCGAGGATGTTTTCGAGTTCGCGGAAGTTGCCGGGATAGCTGTAATGCAGCAGGGCTTCTTGCGCTTTGGGGCTGAGTTTGTAGGTTTGCGTACCGTGGCGGTGTTTGTAGAGCAGGTACAGAATCAGCGCGCCCAAGTCTTCACGCATTTCGCGCAGGGGCGGCATGTGCAGGGTAACGACGTTGAGGCGGTAATATAAGTCTTGACGGAATGCACCGCTATCAACAAGGGCTTCAAGGTTTTTGTGGGTAGCGCAGATGATGCGGACATCGACGAAAGTTTCGCGGGCATCACCGATGCGGCGCACGGCTTTTTCTTGGATGGCGCGCAGGAGTTTGACTTGCATGGCTAGCGGCAAGTCGGCAACTTCGTCGAGGAACAGCGTTCCGCCGTCGGCGTGTTGGAAGAAGCCGAGACGGTCTTGGTCGGCGCCGGTAAAACTGCCTTTTTTGTAGCCGAAGAACTCGCTTTCCATCAGATTTTCAGGAATCGCGCCACAGTTGACCGCGATAAAAGGCTTGTCGGCGCGATCGGACAATTCGTGGATGGTACGCGCCGCCTGTTCTTTACCGGTACCCGATTCGCCGGAAATATAAACGGGCACGCCGCTGCGGGCGAGGCGGCGGATCAGGTGGCGGACTTCGACCATTTGGGGCGAACTGCCGAGCAGCCGCGGCATATCTTCTTCGCCGCCCAATTCAGGCACGTCTTCGTTCGCACGCATGGCGATTTCGCCGGTGGCAAAGCGTTCTTTCATGGAACGCAGGCTTTCGGGCACGGAGACAGAACCGCTCAAGTCGCGTTTGGGCGGCTTGGGCGGAGTTTTGGGCTTGTTGAATGCGGCAGCGACGGGCGCGGACGGTTTTTCGGTTGGCGGCTGGGCAATTTCGTCGGTGCTGTTGGAAACAGAGACGGCGGATTTAACCAGCGAACGCAGTTGGGAAAGGGTAATCGGCTTTTGCAGGTAGTCGAACGCGCCCGCATTAAGCGCTTCAACCGCTTGGTCGGCATTACCGAAAGCGGTAATGACGGCGACAGGGGTGTCGAGCATGAGTTCGTCTATGTATTGGACGACTTCGAGGCCGGAGCCGTCGGGCATCCGCATATCGGTCAAGACGAGGGAATAGTCGTTGTTGTCGAGTTTGTCTTTGGCATCTTCTACGCCGACGGCGGTCTGCACGCGCAACCCCATCTTCATCAGCGTCATTTCCATCAAGTCACGGATGTCGGCCTCGTCGTCGACGACCAATACTGGGTCTTGCAGCTTACTCATTGTGTTCTCTCGGTAAAATCAGTTCGAATCCGTTCATTTCGGGGTGGTAATGGAGTTGACCCATATTGGCGTGTGCCAGTTCGCGGGCAACGTACAATCCCAATCCCGTACCTTGTTTTTCAGTGGTGTAGAACGGCTCGAAGAGATGGTTGCGGACTTCGGGCGAAATGCCTTTGCCGTTATCGGCAACGACGATGGAAATATGCATCCTGCCGCTGGGGCGAATCAGGACGGTAATCGCGTTTTCGTCCTGACGGCTGTGCCGCCATGCGTTATTGCAGAGGTTCCACATGATTTGTTGGATGTGCATCACATCAGCGAGGACGGTAAGGTTGTTGCCGTCCATGTTCATGCGCAGGCAGCCGATGGCTTCGGAATTGTTGAGCGTGAACTCTTGTTTGAAGTCGAGCCAGAATTTCATCAGGTTGATCGGCTCGCGGCTGATGTTGTCGCGTTTGTTGAGCAGGGAGATGTCTTCCAACATTTTGTCGATGCGTTGGATGTTGCTGTCGATGATGCCGCAAAGCTTGGCTTTAACGGGATCGGGTTCGGCATCGTCATCACTTTCTTGCAGCAAATCGCTGGCGTGACGAATGGCGGACATCGGGTTGCGGATTTCGTGGGCAAGGTTCGCGGTAAGCTGTCCGAGCGAGGTGAGCTTGGTGGACATGGCCTCTGCCGCGACTTCACGCAGCGAACGGACATACAGCATGAGCAGTTCCGTCTGTTCCTGAATCAGCGGGACGGCGCGGACGTGCATGGCGTGTTGGAAGATGTGGATATCGGTTTCAAACGGTTTGTCGGGGTGATATTGCCAGCGTGTAACCAATTCGCCGAACACGACTTCCTGCTGGTCAACCACCAAACCGGGGAAATAGGTTTTTGCCTGTTTGTTGAAAAGCCAGACGCGCTGGGTGCTGTCGATAACGATAACGGCTTCCTGCACGCGGTTGAGAACGAGGCGGTTCAACCCGCTGATGCGGCGGTAGGCAAGCTGATGGCGGCTGGCGGATTCAGTCGCCTGCTCCAGATAGCGGGCGGCGAACGAAGTCAGCATGGCAACGAGGTAACACGCGCCGCAGAGCAGGACCGTAGTAATCAGGGGCTGCGTATCCCAATCAAACGGATGCAGGCGGATGCTGCCGTCGAGCAGCAGATTGAAGAAGAACAGCATGGACGCGTAGCCTGCGTACAGCATGGGGTAATGTCCGTAGCTGAGGAGGCAGGACGTCGCGACGAAAGGAAGGACAAGGATGCCGAAGCCCGAATCGACTCCGCCGGCGATATACACCAGTATCATCATCATCGAAATATCGACGACTGCGCTGGCATTGGGCAAATCCAAAGTCTGCCATTGCCAGTCCGGACGGGCGACGGATAACAAGATGAGGAAAGAATACAGCGCTGCCCAGCTGTAAAATTCGACGGGAGGGAATGACATGCCGATATGGGTGCCATTGCTGTAAACGCCGAAAGCATGCATGACCAACAGCGGCAGCACGATGGCAATGCGGGCAATATTGATTAAACCGGGTATCCGCTCGCTCAGGTTTCCCAGTTCCTGAAAGCCGGACTTACTCATATCCGCAACCCTTTTTGTTTATTTTTATCATTATTAGTACCTGTTTTTGAAATCGTTCTGCAATATTTCCGCAGACGGTCGTAAATATTTTTTTAATTTTGTCAGCATAACATAAAACGACCGTGTTTTCTAGGTTTTCAATGTGTTATCGTTTCCTCTGTTGCTTATTCGGAAGCTGCGGATAAGGTTTTCAGACGACCTGAGATGTCCAAAACCTTCCCTTTTTTGCCGCGTTTGCCCTCGATGTCGCAAATGCGCAATTTTTCCTGATGCGCCGCACCGCGCTTGCCGACGGTTTCAACGATGAATTCCGCAGCCGTGGTTACGAGGACGTGTTCCAAAGACGCGCCGTCGGTCAGCGACATCAACTGCAAACCGCGTCCTTTAGGCATGACTTTGAGTTCGCCGATCGAGAACGCCAAGAGGCGGTGGTCGCTGCTAGCCAGTACGATTTTGCAGTCGGGGTTGATGAGCGAGGAAGCATAGACGGCAATCGGGAGCAGGACGGTTTCGCCACTGTCCACAGTCATCACCACTTTGCCCGCTTTCACGCGCCCGACCATATCGCCCAGTTTGGCGATGAAGCCGTAGCCGCCGCTGCCTGAGAGCAGGTAGTGTTGTTCGGGCTGTCCGGTAAGCATGGCGACGGGTTTGGCGCCGTTTTGCAGCTCGATTAACGATGAAACCGGCACTCCATCGCCGCGTCCGCCGGGGATTTCGGCGGCATCGAGGGTATAGGTCCTGCCCAATGAGTCGAGAATGACGACGGGTAAAACAGTGCGGCCTTCAATGGTTTGTTTGAGGCGGTCGCCTTCTTTGAAGGCGGTTTGGCTCAAATCAAGGTTGTGCCCGGCACGGCTGCGTATCCACCCTTTTTCCGACAGAATCAGCGTGATGGGTTCGTCGGCGGTGGTCTGTGTCAGCACGGCGCGTCCGGCTTCTTCCACCAGCGTGCGGCGCGCGTCGCCGAACTGCTTCATGTCCGCCTGCATCTCTTTGATAATCAGCTTGCGTTTTTCGTTTTCGTCGCCCAAAAGGATATTCAGACGACCTTGTTCCTCGCGCAATTCGTTCAATTCTTTTTCGAGTTTGAAACCTTCCAAACGTGCCAACTGACGCAGACGGATTTCCAAAATGTCTTCGGCTTGGATTTCGGTCAGCCCGAACGCCGCCATCAAATCGGTTTTAGGGTCGTCTGATTCGCGGATGACTTTAATCACTTCATCAATGTGCAGAAAGACTTTCAGACGACCTTCAAGGATATGCAACCGTTTTTCCACTTGGTTCAAACGGAATTTCAGACGGCGTGTTACAGTAACGACGCGGAAATCCAGCCATTCCTGCAAAATCGTTTTCAGGTTTTTCTGCGCGGGACGGTTGTCCAGCCCCATCATCACCAAGTTCATGGACACATTGCCTTCCAGCGAAGTCTGCGCCATCAGCGTGTTGATGAAGGTATCGGTATCGATGCGGCTGGATTTCGGCTCGAACACAAGGCGCACGGGATGTTCGCCGTCGGACTCGTCGCGCACGCGGTCGATTAAATCCAACATCAGCTTTTTGGTGTTGAGCTGGTCTTGGTTGAGCTGCTTTTTACCTGCTTTCGGTTTCGGGTTGGTCTGTTCTTCGATTTCAGCAAGGATTTTGGCGGAATTGGCGTTCGGCGGCAGTTCGGTCACGATCACGCGCCATTGCCCGCGCGCCAGCTTTTCGATTTCATAACGCGCACGCACGCGCACGCTGCCCTTGCCGGTTTCATAAATCCGGCGCAATTCGTCTGCCGGCGTGATGATTTGACCACCGCCGGCAAAATCAGGCGCGGGGATGTACTGCATCAGGTCGGCGGTTTCCAGCGTCGGCTTTTTCAACAGCGCAATCGCCGCCTGCGTGACTTCGTTCAGATTGTGCGACGGAATTTCGGTCGCCATGCCCACCGCGATGCCCGACGCACCGTTGAGCAGCACCATAGGCAGGCGGGCGGGCAGATGCAGCGGTTCGTCAAACGCACCGTCGTAGTTCGGCACGAAATCCACCGTCCCCTGATTGATTTCGGACAACAGTAATTCCGCAATCGGCGTGAGCCGCGCTTCGGTGTAACGCATCGCCGCCGCCCCGTCACCGTCGCGCGAACCGAAGTTGCCGATGCCGTCGATTAAGGGGTAGCGCAAGGTAAAATCCTGCGCCATCCGTACCATCGCCTCATAGGCAGAACTGTCGCCGTGCGGGTGGTATTTACCCAAAATCTCGCCGACCACGCGCGCCGATTTCACCGGCTTCGCTCCCGCGGTCAAACCCATATCGCGCATGGCAAACAAAATACGCCGCTGCACGGGCTTCTGGCCGTCTGAAACTTCAGGCAGCGCGCGGCCTTTGACCACGCTCATGGCGTATTCGAGATAGGCGCGTTCGGCGTATTGACCTAAGAGCAGGTAGTCTTCGCCGACAGGGGATGGGACGGAAACGTGTTCGTTCATAAGGAAGCTGGAAATAAAGGTAAAGGGCGATATTGTAAAGTATAGTGGATTAACTTTAAACCAGTACGGCGTTGCCTCGCCTTGCCGTACTAGCTGTACTGTCTGCGGCTTCGTCGCCTTGTCCTGATTTAAATTTAATCCACTATAAAAATGGGGTTTCTGTTAGAGAAGGGCAGTTTGTACTGAGTTTTGATTGGGCATTGGCGGGAAGTTTATAGAATTTTAGACATTAAGGGTCCTTGGATTCGGATTTCAAGTGCAACACTAGGGTACCAGTGGTTGGAACAGATTTAAGAATAAAACACTTGGCGTTTCGTAGCCAAGTGTTTTTCTCGGCCGGTGGTTCAACTCATCTTGAACCCTGCGTATCTCCCGATCGCTGATGTTTCGGAAATCGGTTTGTTTGGGGAAATATTGCCGGATGAGTCCATTGGTGTTCTCATTCAGCCCTTTCTCCCAAGAATGGTAAGGGCGGCAAAAATAGGTTTTCGCCTTCAAGGCTTTGGCTATTTTGGTGTGTTGGTAGAACTCTTTGCCGTTATCCATGGTGATGGTGTGGACTCTGGCTTTATATGCCTTTAATACCCTAATGGCCGCCCGGGCAGTGTCTTCGGCTTTTAAGTTCTTTAATTTGCAGATGATGGTGTAGCGGGTAGTGCGTTCGACCAAGGTCAATAACGCGCTTTTCTGATTTTTGCCGACGATGGTGTCGGCCTCCCAATCGCCGATGCGGGTTTTCCGGTCGACGATAGCAGGTCGGTTCTCTATGCCGACGCGGTCGGGCACTTTGCCTCTGGTCCATGTGCTGCCGTAGCGTTTGCGGTAGGGTTTGCTGCATATTCTGAGGTGTTGCCACAAAGTGCCGCCGTTGCTTTTGTCTTGGCGGAGGTAGCGGTAAATAGTGCTGTGATGGAGTGTGATCCCGTGGTGTTTATGCAGGTAGGCACATACTTGTTCGGGACTGAGTTTGCGGCGGATAAGGGTGTCGATGTGTTGAACCAGCTGCGAATCGAGCTTATAGGGTTTTCGCCGGTGCTGTTTGGTCAGCCGGCTTTGCTTCTGTGCTTTTTCGGCGCTGTATTGCTGTCCTTGGATGCAGTGCCGCTTGATTTCTCGGCTGATGGTGCTTTTGTGGCGGTTGAGCTGTTTGGCGATTTCGGCGATGGTGCAGTGGCGGGACAGGTATTGGATATGGTATCGTTCGTCTTGGGTCAGTTGTGTGTAGCTCATGGCAATCTTTCTTGCAGGACAGGCCGTATGCTACCGCATACTGGCCTTTTTCTGTTATGGAAAGTTGCACTTCAAATGCGAATCCGCCGTCGCCTGAAAATTTTCAGACTACCCTTAAATATACAGTAGTGGTCAATATTTCAGTACGGATCCAACCGGTTTGTTAGCCTCATGCCTGTACGTTGGATATAAATGCCTAGTTGGGTCGGAGAAAGTATTTTCAGACGACATAGAAGGTCGTCTGAAAAGCTTTGGTTTGAAAAAGTAGGTATCGGCATTCTATAAAACTGCACAGTTCCGGAAATGCAGCAGTTATTCGTACACAATGCCTGCAATTATCTCGTGTTCGTTCAACCCGCCGTATTGTTGTTCCCAATCGTGTGAGGCTTCGAGTGTATCGCATTCTTGGGCGACGGATAATTGGATACCGTCCATTTTGTCGGAGGCCATTCCGCTAAGGCGGTCGCACATCTCGGCAGAGAGATGTTGTTCGGAAGATTGATGGGCTTCTGAATAACTGTAAGGGAATGCCAAAAATCCTAAAACGAAGGCAGTAACGGCGAGCCATGCATTTTTACGGTAACGGGTCATTATATCCTCCAATCAAATGAAACTAAGATTTTTCTTACTTGCTTGTGTCAAACAGCCTTTGCTTCATGAAAATCTGATTACAATCATCGTAATATATGCCATGTTCTACCTGATTATGGCTGAGGAAGGCCTGGCTTGTTTGAAGCGTTAGAAGAATCATACTAAGCAAAAACAAAAAATGCAATACTTTTTCTTAATTCAACTAATATTTTTCTTACATTTTTAATAAAACTAAGGTAAAATAAACCCACAAGTGCTTCATTGTAGGAGGCGCATTTCAGCCTGAGGATCGATATGGATACATTTAAAGACAGATTGGTGTTTTTGTGGAAAGACGAAGCGCGCCAAGCCAAAATTGCCGCAGACATTGATATGACCATTGCGGGATTTAGTAGGATTTGGAACGAAGGCGGCTTGCCGAAATCGGAAACTCTAAAAAAAATCAAACAACTGAAAGGTTGCAGTATTGACTGGCTGTTGACTGGGGAGGGGAGTCCGTTCCCTAATGTGCAAGTTCCGTCTTCTACTGCAGTTGCTTATGATACATTGGGTAATCCGGTTGATATCGACGAGTTTGTCTTTGTTCCGCGTTATGATATTCAGGCTGCCGCCGGACATGGGCGGTTAGTAGGTGATGAAAAACCTGTTTTTACCATGGCATTCCGTCGGTATTGGGTAGAAAATTATGTTACTCGTGATACTAAAAACCTTTCCGTTATTTCGGTCAAGGGGGATTCTATGGAAGGGGTTTTGAATGATGGGGATACTATTTTAATCAATCATGCTGAGACTGCGCCGAAGGATGGGCTGTACGTTTTGAGGCTTAATGAGAATTTGTTGGTAAAACGATTACAGCTGATGCCAGGCGGAGTGGTGAATGTGATTTCCGCCAATGAGGCTTATCCGACTTTTGAAATTGATTTGAATAATTTGACTGACGATGTTGCCATTATCGGGCGTGTCGAGTGGTTCGGGCGAAATATTTGAATGGTGTAGTCCTTGTATTTTCAGACGACTTGTTAAGTAGTGGTTTATGGTTTTTATCTCTATTGATAAATATAGAGGCGGACTCCATCTTGCATGGAGAAGTCCGTGAAGCTGTAACTCTTGATGCCGGTCAATCTGAGGGCAGACTTGCTTTAGGTTAAGGTTTGCAGGACAATATCGAAAATATTCATATAAAAGGAAACACATCATGTCAGACGAAAGTCCAATTATTTTCACTGATAGCTGCTGTACCAAGGTTGCCGATTTGATTGCAGAAGAAAACAATCCCGATTTGAAATTGCGCGTGTTTGTTAATGGCGGAGGTTGTTCGGGATTCCAGTATGGTTTTACTTTTGATGAAATCAAAAATGATGACGATTTTGAAATTCAGAAAAACGGCCTAACTTTCTTGGTGGATCCGATGAGCTACCAATATTTGGTTGGTGCGGAAATTGATTACACTGAAAGTTTGCAAGGATCGCAATTTGTTATTCGTAATCCGAATGCGGAAACGACTTGCGGTTGTGGTTCATCCTTCTCAGTTTGAACCATATGTAGATAAAAAAGGCCGTTTGTTTATACAAACGGCCTTTCGTTTGTAATTGCTTTCCAATAAAAATCATCTGTCTTATAATCTATAATTCCCTTTGGGAATATTTACTCATGTACTATCTGTTATTTGATTTACATTCGGCTTAGTGCCGATAGGTTGCATACCCAAAGCTAATTATCAGATAGTTGGGTAATTTAGGAAGTTTCGGGAGTAGTGTCTAAGTCAGATGATAGGTTGACGGATCGCTGCCGTGTATCATGGTATAAGCAAAATCAAGCCGGTTTCCGTGAATGGGATTAAAAGTTCGGTTTGTTCTAGGATAACAATGAAAAACTCTGACAAACTTTACGATGTTTATGTTTCTTATCCGCCAGATGTTGATCATGAGCGTATCAATGCATGCCTATATGATAACTTGCCGGAAAAAGAAGCAGAAGATTTGGTTCAGGCACTTTCTGAACGTCCGCAAGCGATTATTGCCGAGAATTGTACGCAGGATGAGCGCGAGAATGCGCAGCAGTATTTCAACTACTTGGGGCTTGATGTTATTGTGCGTCAGTCCATGGAGTTGCAGGTAAGTGAGGACGAAGGTAAAAACGAGGAAGCGTCTTTAAAGCAATGTCCCGTTTGTATGACGATTACGGAGGATGTGGCAGCAGAGGAATGTGCCGTCTGCCATTTCCATTTTGCCAGTGCAACCGAGCAAATCATCCAGCGTAAACGTATTGAGTGGCAGGAAAAGGTGGCGTTTGAGCATAAAAAACAAGCTGAAATCGCTCACAAATTGCAACTTGAAAAAGAGCGGGAAGAAAAGTTGATGCGGAAAGAAATCCGTGCCGAACTTGAAAGCAAATTGCGGCAGGAGTTGGGGCAGGATCCTAGACTGGAAGCCCTTACTTCCAAGCGCAATATGATTGTTCTAGTTTCTGTTTTGGGTGTGTTGGCTATGTTCGGCTTGGTAGCGGCAGGATATTTGGCAGCCAAATATCTTTGATGAATGCTTTTAAATTTGAATATATCGTAGGCCGGATTTCATTTTGAAATCCGGTTTTTATTATTGGGATGTCCTGCTATGAAGAGTTATATTGATTTTATGAGGATGCTGTATCGTGTCTATTGAAACGGACTGTCCAATGTACCATAATCCGATTGTTCCATTCCTATTAAAGCAATAAAGGTCAAAATCATGTGCCAACTGCTCGGCATGAATTGTAATACCCCAACGGACATTATGTTTTCCTTTGAAGGCTTCCGCCGCCGCGGCGGTATTACCGACCATCATGCAGATGGATTCGGTATCGGTTTCTTTGAAGGGAAAGGTGTACGCTTGTTCCACGATGACAAGCCCAGCGCAAATTCCCCGGTTGCCGACCTGGTTCGCGCCTATCAAATTAAATCTGAAAACGTCATTGCCCACATCCGTAAAGCCTCGCAAGGGCAGACCTCTTTGGCCAATACCCATCCTTTTATGCGCGAAATGTGGGGCGAATATTGGCTCTTTGCGCATAATGGGCATTTGATTGATTTTTATCCGGAACAAGGCGAGTATTACCATGCTGTCGGTACGACCGACTCCGAACGTGCATTTTGTTATATCCTCAACCGGCTTCGCAGCCGCTTTGCTGAGAAACCTGATTCCGATACTTTGTTTGATGCCGTTGCTGCGCTAACTCACGAAATTCGCCGCTTCGGATTGTTCAATTTTGTGATGTCCAACGGAGACTGCCTGTTTGCCCATGCCAGTACGCTGCTGCACTATATCGTGCGTAAAGCTCCTTTCGGCAAGGCACGGCTTTTGGATGATGACGTGATGATTGATTTTTCCGCAGTTACCACCCCGAATGACAAAGTCTCCGTTATTGCCACATTGCCCTTGACCCGCGACGAAACTTGGTCGCAATTAGCCGTTGATGAATTGGTCATGTTTCGAGACGGTGATATTGTCCGCAGCGACCGCCCCGAAAGCCCTGTTTACATGAGTGCGGAAGAGGGGTTGGCAATCGCCCGCGCAGTCGGCGTGTCCGTATAAATATGAAAGGTCGTCTGAAAAATGTTCAGACGACCTTTTTTATGTCGCTTTTATCAATAATTGGTCGAGCAGAACTGCTCACGTTTATCCGCATCGGCGGCATAACACGTCAAGCCCATGCCCGCCGCGTTGCTGTTGCTCGCCTTCGCTCCCGGTTTTTTGTTCACCAAAACCTTGCCGTTTTTCCCGATCTCCACGGTTACGGCTTTACCGTTTTTCAGCTTCCATTTCAACACCTGCGCATCGGCATTCTGACACTTGTTGACCGTACAGCCGCCTTCAGCCGCGACATTACCGTTTTTATAAATCACACACTGTTGCTGGCTGTCGGTACAAGCCGCATAGGCAGCAACGGAAAAACAGGAAATCAGCGCAGCAAACAAAACAGGTTTCATGGTTTAGACTCCTTGAGTGGTGATGATGGGTTTGCAATATCTCAAACTATACGCCTGTTCGTATCGATAAGCCATCGGGCGTCAGGTAAGCAATATATTGATTCGATATTGGGTAAGTTTCAAATGTTATCAATCAGTTGGTAATAAAATATTCATCAGCGCGATATTGATATAGTAGTTGCTTCTGCCTATCTTTTCTTTGTGCAGGAATCCGCCTTCTGTCAGTTCGTCCAGGTATTTGGCGGCACTGGGGCGGGAAACTTTCAGCGTTTTCATCAGGAAATCGATTTTTGTGTAGGGATGATTGAACAGGTGGTTAATCAGGTCTTGGCTGTAGAAGTTGAAGTTTTCCCTGATGCGGTGTTTGTAGTCCAGCATCGCCTGATGGATCTGCTGCACGGTATCGATGCCGTCCTTGGCGGTTTGTTCCACGGCTTCCAGCATATACAGCAGCCAATCTTCCCATTCACCCGTATCGCGTACGTGTTGCAGCAGGCGGTAATATTCGTTTTTGTTCCGAACCAGATAGCGGCTGAGGTATAAGACGGGAATATCCAGCAATCCGGTTAAAACCAGATACAGCACATTGATAATCCTGCCTGTTCTGCCGTTGCCGTCGTAAAACGGGTGAATGCTTTCAAACTGGTGATGGAGCAGCGCCATGCGGATAAGCGGGTCGATAGGTTTTTCCGTGTTGTCGTCGTTGATAAATGCTTCCAATCTGCTCATCAGGCGGATGATGTCGTCCGTATGTTGCGGCGGCGTATAGACGGTTTCGCCGGTACGGTCGTTTCTCAGCATCGTCCCCGACTGTTTACGGAATCCGGCACGGTTCTTTTCCAACTCGGCCTGTATCGTCAAAATATGATTGTTGGTCAGCATTCCGTGTTCTTGGATAAGGTCGAAGCCGCAATGCAGTGCTGAAGCATAATTCTGCACTTCTTTGATGGCAGGACTAGACTGGCTTGCCGATATTCCTGCACGGAACAGTTCGTCATGGGTGGTAATGATATTTTCGATTTCAGAACTGTCTTTGGCTTCCTGCAAAGACAGCGTGTTAATCAGAATGCCTTGGTTGGGAATGCTGCGGCAGATGCCTTTTAATTCGGCCAGATAACGATGTGCGGAATTCAGTTTTTTCAAGACAGGGACCTTGGATTCGGATTTCAAGTGCAACACTAGGGTACCAGTGGTTGGAACAGATTTAAGAATAAAACACTTGGCGTTTCGTAGCCAAGTGTTTTTCTCGGCCGGTGGTTCAACTCATCTTGAACCCTGCGTATCTCCCGATCGCTGATGTTTCGGAAATCGGTTTGTTTGGGGAAATATTGCCGGATGAGTCCGTTGGTGTTCTCATTCAGCCCTTTCTCCCAAGAATGGTAAGGGCGGCAAAAATAGGTTTTCACCTTCAATGCTTTGGCTATTTTGGTGTGTTGGTAGAACTCTTTGCCGTTATCCATGGTGATGGTGTGGACTCTGGCTTTATATGCCTTTAATACCCTAATGGCCGCCCGGGCAGTGTCTTCGGCTTTTAAGTTCTTCAATTTGCAGATGATGGTGTAGCGGGTAACGCGTTCGACCAAGGTCAATAACGCGCTTTTCTGATTTTTGCCGACGATGGTGTCGGCCTCCCAATCGCCGATGCGGGTTTTCTGGTCGACGATAGCAGGTCGGTTTTCTATGCCGACGCGGTCGGGCACTTTGCCTCTGGTCCATGTGCTGCCGTAGCGTTTGCGGTAGGGTTTGCTGCATATTCTGAGGTGTTGCCACAAAGTGCCGCCGTTGCTTTTGTCTTGGCGGAGGTAGCGGTAAATGGTGCTGTGATGGAGTGTGATCCCGTGGTGTTTATGCAGGTAGGCACATACTTGTTCGGGACTGAGTTTGCGGCGGATAAGGGTGTCGATGTGTTGAACCAGCTGCGAATCGAGCTTATAGGGTTTTCGCCGGTGCTGTTTGGTCAGCCGGTTTTGCCGTTGGGCTTTATCGGCGCTGTATTGCTGTCCTTGGATGCAGTGCCGCTTGATTTCGCGGCTGATGGTGCTTTTGTGGCGGTTGAGCTGTTTGGCGATTTCGGCGATGGTGCAGTGGCGGGACAGGTATTGGATATGGTATCGTTCGTCTTGGGTCAGTTGTGTGTAGCTCATGGCAATCTTTCTTGCAGGAAAGGCCGTATGCTACCGCATACTGGCCTTTTTCTGTTATGGAAAGTTGCACTTCAAATGCGAATCCGCCGACCGTTTCGAGGTCTGCTTCGGGAGGGAATTGTTCGATCGAGTACATTTTAGGTTTTCGGTTAATTAATAAAAAAATCCCATTTTTTTGCTATATCGCTTCGATATGATAAAAAAACGGGATTTTTTTTACAATTTAATTTTATTTATTTGTTTCAAAACGGTTTTACTTTAAATAGCACTTCAGACTAATGTTACCGCTTCAACTTCGCAAACGCATCTGCCATCGCCGAATTGGTCGGGGCGCGGTCGTTGCGTTGTGGTTTGCGGTTGCGGCGTTCAGAGTGTTTGCTTTCAGACGGCCTGTTGCCTTTGGTTGCGCCGCCCGCTTCGTCATCCAGCCGCATGGTCAGCGCGATGCGTTTTCTGGCGGCATCGACTTCCAGCACTTTCACTTTCACCACGTCGCCGGCTTTCACCACTTCGCGCGGGTCTTGGACGAACTTATTGGACAGGGCGGAGATGTGCACCAAGCCGTCTTGATGGACGCCGATGTCCACAAACGCGCCGAAGTTGGCGACGTTAGAAACCACGCCTTCGAGTATCATGCCGACTTGCAAGTCGTTGATTTCGTGAATGCCTTCGGCAAAAGAGGCCGTCTGAAACTCGCCGCGCGGGTCGCGGCCGGGTTTTTCCAGTTCGGACAGGATGTCCAGAATGGTCGGCAGGCCGAAGCGTTCGTCGGTGAAGTCGGACGCTTTGATTTGCTTCACAAGCTCGCGGTTGCCGATGAGTTCGGCGGCGGTAATGCCTTGTTGCGCCAGCATTTTGGCGACGACGGGATAGGCTTCGGGGTGGACGGCGCTCGCGTCCAGCGGCTCTTTGCCGCCGTTAATCCGCAAAAAGCCAGCCGCCTGCTCGAAGGTTTTTTCGCCCAAACGCGGTACTTTCAGCAGTTTTTTGCGGCTGTCGAACGCGCCGTTTTCATCGCGGTAGGCGACGATGTTTTGGGCAAGGGTCTGATTCAAACCGGAAATCCGCGCCAAGAGCGGGGCAGAGGCGGTATTCACGTCCACGCCGACAGCGTTCACGCAGTCTTCGACCACCGCGTCCAGCGATTTGGCGAGCTGGCTTTGGTTCACGTCGTGCTGATACTGGCCCACGCCGATGGATTTGGGGTCGATTTTGACCAACTCGGCGAGCGGGTCTTGCAGCCTGCGGGCGATGGACACCGCGCCGCGCAGGGAAACGTCCAAGTCGGGGAACTCGCGTGCCGCCAGTTCGGACGCGGAATAAATCGACGCGCCGGCTTCGGAAACGACGATTTTGTGCAGCCCCATTTCCGGCATTCCGCGCACCAGTTCGCCCGCAATTTTGTCGGTTTCGCGGCTGGCGGTGCCGTTACCGATGGCGATGAGCTTCACGCCGTGCTGCTTAATCAGGCGCGACAACGTTGCCAACATATTGTTTTCTTGATGCAAATAGACAATGACGGTATCCAGCAGCTTGCCCGTGTCGTCCACCACGGCGCATTTCACGCCGTTGCGGTAGCCGGGGTCGAGACCCAAAGTCGTCAGCCGTCCGGCGGGCGCGGCGAGCAGCAAGTCTTTGAGATTGTGAGCGAACACGGTAATCGCGTCGGTATCGGCGGCTTCTTTCAGACGGCCTAAGGCTTCGAGTTCCAGCGACAAAAAGATTTTCGCGCGCCAAGTCAGGCGCACGGTGTCGCGCAGCCATTTGTGACCGTCTGAAATCTTGAAACGGCGGGCGATGATTTGCTCGTATTCGCTTTGCTGGGTAATCGGCGTGTCGTCGGGCTGGTATTTGAGCGCGATGTTCAACACGCCTTCGTTGCGGCCGCGCAAAACCGCCAGCGCGCGGTGGCTGGGCATGGCGCGGACGGGTTCGCGGTGGTCGAAATAATCGCTGAATTTTTCGCCTTCGGTTTCTTTGCCTTCAACGACTTGCGAGTGGATTTCGGCTTCGTTCCACAGCTTGTCGCGCAGCGTGCCGATGAGTTCCGCGTCTTCGGCAAACTGCTCCATCAGAATCGCGCGCGCGCCGTCCAGCGCGGCTTTGGCGTCGGGGACGTTTTCGTTCAGGTAGCCTTGCGCGGCGGCTTCCACGTCCTGCGGCTGCTCGGCAAGCAGCACGTCCGCCAGCGGCTGCAAACCGTGTTCGCGCGCGATTTGCGCTTTGGTGCGGCGTTTGGGCTTGTAGGGCAGATACAGGTCTTCCAGCGCGGTTTTGTTGTCGGCGGCTTCGATTTGCGCCCTGAGGTCGTCTGAAAGCTTGCCTTGCTCTTCAATGCTTTTTAAAACAACGGCTTTGCGCTCTTCCAGCTCGCGCAGGTATTGCAGCCGCTCGGCAAGCTGGCGCAGCTGCGTATCGTCCAGCCCGCCCGTGGCTTCCTTGCGGTAGCGGGCGATAAAGGGCACGGTCGCGCCGTCGTCTAAAAGCTCGACGGCGGCGGTGATTTGCGCGGCGGTAGCGGAGAGTTCTTGGGATAGGATTTGGGTGATGTTCATGGGGAAAGGTCGTCTGAAAAAGTGATTATTATATCAATGGCAGAGAAGGGTGGAGGAGTCGTCTGAAAATGGAAATCGGTTTGGAATACATGTCAAATCGGTTTCAGACGACTTTTATCGTGAGGCATTAGGCTGTCGTTTTCTTTTTCTGTTTTTTTAGCCAGTCCTTTCCTAACAAGATGCCGATGGTGGCGCAGAAGAGGGCGGCAAACCACAAGTAGAATCCGGCACCGTAGCCAGTAATGCCGATAACTTCGGAATTTTTGTGAATCGTAGTAAGCGAGAAAGTCAGTATGGCGAGGACCCACATAAATACGAGCAGCCATTTCATCATCCATATTTCGATTTGTTTTTGATACCAATACAGAATGACTGCCGCCATCCAAAAATAATTGGCATAGACGGCAAAATAACCAATATTGAAGAAGCCCATAAACCAGCTGAAGAGGGAACCTAGCGTCAAGATATAGATGCCGTTATGGGCTTCCCCTTCTCCGTAGAAAAAGACAGTGCAAAAAAGCGATGTTATCCATAAGATGATGGATAAGGTGTTAAAAAAGGCAGAAATTTTATTTTGGTGTTTCATGGTGGATAATGGTTCTGAATAGGAAATGCGGTTAAAACGGCAAACTTGCCGCTATTTCTGCGTGCGTGGGAATATAGGTTGGCTTGAATATGTTACAAAACGTCGTCTGAAAACCCTAAATACAGTTTTCAGACGACGTTTGACTTTGCTACCTGCCTTAAATCTCGCTACCGCCAACGGTCAACCCAGCATCAATCCGCAAGGTCGGTTGTCCGACGCCGACAGGAACGCTCTGCCCGTCTTTGCCACACACACCGACACCGCTATCCAACGCAGTATCGTTACCTATCATGGAGACGTGTTTCAAAACTTCGGGGCCGTTGCCGATGATGGTCGCGCCTTTGACAGGATATTGCAGTTTGCCGCCTTCGACCCACCATGCTTCGGATGCGCTGAAGACAAATTTGCCGCTGGTGATGTCCACTTGTCCGCCGCCGAAATTGACGGCGTAAATGCCTTTGTCGATGGACGCGATGATTTCGTCGGGTTCGTAGCCGCCGTTTTCCATAAAGGTATTGGTCATGCGCGGCATAGGGGCGGAGGCGTAGCTTTCGCGGCGGCCGTTGCCGGTGGATTGCGTACCCATCAGGCGGGCGTTGGTTTCGTCCTGCATATAGCCGACCAAGATGCCGTCCTCAATCAATACGGTGCGGCGTGTTTCATTGCCTTCGTCGTCGATATTGAGCGAACCGCGCCTGTCGGCAATGTCACCCTGATCAACGACGGTAACGCCTTTGGTGGCAACGCGCTCGCCGATTCTGCCTGAAAAGACACTGGTTTCTTTGCGGTTGAAATCGCCTTCCAAACCGTGTCCGACGGCTTCATGCAGCAACACGCCCGGCCAGCCGTTGCCCAAGACAACGGTCATTTCGCCTGCGGGTGCAGGGCGGGATTCGAGATTAATCAGGGCTTGTTTGACGGCGGAATCGACAAACTGCCGCACCAAAGTTTCATCAAAATAAGCCAAGTCGTAGCGACCGCCGCCGCCCGCGCTGCCCTGTTCGCGCCGGTCGCCCTGTTTGGCGATGACGGTAACGTTCAGGCGCACCATCGGACGGATGTCGGCGGCGTGCCTGCCGTCGAGGCGGGCGATGTAAATCATGTCGTATTCGCAAGTCAGCCCCGCCATCACTTGCACGATGCGCGGATCGGCGGCTTTGGCAAGCGTTTCCACTTTGTTCAATAAGGCAACTTTGGCGGCAGAATCGAGACCGATAATGGGATTCAGCACCGCATGGACGGATTTGCCGTATGCGGCGGACGGCACTTTGACAGAAGCTTCGCCGCCTGCCGCGCCGATGACGCGGACGGCTTGGGCGGAACGGTTGATCGAATCGATACACAAACTGTCCGCATAGGCAAAAGCGGTTTTTTCGCCCGAAACAGCGCGCACGCCCACCCCCTGATCAATTTGGAAGCTGCCCGATTTGACGATGCCCTCTTCCAAATGCCAGCTTTCAAAAGCAGTGCGCTGGCAGTAGATGTCGGCGTAATCGACGTGATGCGCGCCGATGATGCTCAGGCTTTTGGCGAGCAGCTCGGGAGAAAGGTGATTGGCTTCGAGTAAATCGCGCTGTACGGTAGCGTAAGTTGAGTGCATGGTTTTCAGACGACCTTCAAGGCTGGGGAAACTGGGGGCTTGATTATACGGCATTTGTTATGGCTTTGGATATGTCGATTGTTTGTATTTATAAGGGGTTAGGGTCGTCTGAAAACAAGGGGCGGATAGGGATGATTTCTCAGATGGACCGGTATTTACATAATTAAACTGTTTTGAACATTGCATATTGTCATTTCATGTTGTACATTTGTATTCAAATGAATACAAAACAAATCAAACGAATATGAATGCGACAAACCGTATCCCAGTTAGCGTGCGAATTACTCAGGAAGACGCTGATTTTATTGCCGAATTAAAAATCGAAGGCGCGAATACGCCGTCTGAAAAAATCCGCGAGCTGCTCAAGCAGGCGCGTTTGGCGCATACTCAGACGCGCGATTACGGTTCCGCGCTGACGGCGCAGGAGCAGTTTTTCCAAGCGGCGAAACATGACGTGCTGCACGCGGAAAAGCAGGCGGGGGTGCATTCGCATATCGTGGCGCGCTTGTTTGAACAGCTGCCCGACTTGGGCGCGACGCTTGCCGCCGACTTGCCCGAAGAAGCCGACCTAGACAGTTTGAAAAAATACGAACGCGAACTGATGTGGCGCATCGTCCGCCTCACCGACAGCATCTTGCAGCTCGCCGTAACCGGCAAAGGCGCGGCATACGACGATACCGTGCTGCAACAGCTTGAAAACACTTTGAAACTGGCGAAGATTGTGCAGCAGGCGGGCGAGGTTTGAGGCGTGAAGGAAGGGCTGACTGAAATATGGGGTACAGATGACATGGTTTTAATGAGTAGATTTGATTGTCAAGAAGCTGTCTGACATCTTTTTTCAGGTTACTGTTCCCATTTTTAAGGAATACTTAATGAAACCCTACCCCTACTTGTTATTGTTTTCCCTATTTTTGTCATCCTGCACGCAGGCTGAACCCAAACCGTCCGGCAGCGTCCCTGTTTCCGTCCGCAGCGTCAATTACAATGCCGATAGGGGCGTTACCTTCAGCCTTTATGACGTGGGCGGTAAAGCCGATCCGCAAATCAAGGAGAATCCGAACAACCCCATCGATATGGACGGTTATTATCCCGTTGGCGGTGACAACCTGACCGCACTTGCGGGAGGCGGCATTAATTGTTGCGCGGACCTTCCCGTCAAGTGGCGTCCGGATCTGAAATATACCGTTTTATGGCAGGAAGGGTCGGGTGTGATTGACGACGAGACGACGTACCGTTATACGGCGCAGTTGCCTGAATATACGAAACCCGAAGACATTACGGTGGCGTTTTACCCGAACCATCAGGTGGAATTCGTATTAGGTAGCGCAATGGCTGGTGAAGCGGGTTGGAAGGGGCGTGAGAAGGCAGATCCGCTGACGGCATGTATGGCAAAGAATGAGAAGAAGTTCTGCTATATGTATTTGCCGCATTATGAGAATGTGGATGATCAGTTTGCGGAAATAATGAGAAAAGATTGTCGCCATGTATTAGAGGGTCACCCAGAAAAAGTAGTTACTGTTTCTGCAAGTAAACAGGAATGTTTAGACTGGGAGAAAAAATGTTTGGCAGGTCTTGAATATCCAGAAGTTTCCAATAAGGAAATGTGTAGAATCAACTGGCGTTCACCAGAATATGGAGAGTAAAACTAGATGGCAAAAATGGCTGAGAAATGCAGAGAGCAACCTTTTGTATTAAGTCCAAATGAGTTAAATAATATCAATACATATAGAACCCCTTCAACAAAATGAAAATCCACCATTGGCTTCTGACCTGTATGTTCATCTATCCCTCTTTGGCGGTGAGTGCGGACGGCGGCGCACAACCTGTTACCGAGCAGCAAGTCCTGCGGCTGACTGAAATTTATGTGACGCAGCATTACGGCGAACAAACCGCTCAAGCGCAAAAGCCGTATCGGGTGAAAAAAGACGGGGAACATTGGATTATCAGCGGAAAACCACCTAAAGTGCTGGGCGGCAATTTCCGCGCCGTTATCGGAGCAAACGGTCGGCTGGAAGAAATCACGCATAGCAAGTAGTGCAAGGTTTGAGGTCGTCTGAAAGGCTTTCCCCTCAATCCTGAATACCCATGTCCAATATCAAAGGCAAGGCAACAAAGATGGAAAAATGGATAGCAGAAGCATACAAATTATTTGCACCTTACAGCGTGCGCTTCCCGCTGAATATCTGCACTTGCAATAGCTGCTCTCCCGAAGATTTTCAACAGGCGTTGTTGGAATATCCGTTACGCGAGATTCCTGTTGATATGTTGCAGGCGTATTTGGGCAGCGTGCCTTTGGACGACGGAGCCGCGACGGCTCTCGACATGAAACATTTTCTGCCGCGTATTTTGCAGGCTTTGGTTAACGAGGAAGATGTCCGATCGCTTGATGAAACGTTGCTCGATAAGTTGTGTTGCGATTTTCCCGAATGCTGGAAAAAAGAAGAAATCGATTGGCTAAAACGTTTCGCCGTCGCTTGGTTTGACTCGCAACTGACTGCGCCCCGCTACGAAGGCTGCTTGGTTGTTTGGCTGAATATGTTTCAATTTGCCGGATTGGATGTTGTCGACGAACTGCTGGCAGTGTGGACGGAGCAGGCGGATAAAACGGCAGCTTTACGCGAATTTGTCGACTTGTATTTAGAGATTCCGTATGGAAGCGATGAGCCGGATTGGTACAAAGTCTGCTATCTGCCCGAGCATTGTCCGAATAGAACGCAATTCGCAGCCCGACTGTCGGCTTGGTTTACCCACCCGGATACCCGCGCCACATTCAGACGAGCTTTAGAACAAGCCCTGCTGGAAGGCAAAGAAGACGAAAACGAAACATTGTCATGGGAGCAATGTTACGACTGGTTGGCGCAATCGGATGCCGGCTAAACACAATATTTCTCATGATTTCATAAAGAAAGGAAAATCCAAATGAGCGAAACCCTATCCCGCAGAGTGGGCCGTCTGGTGAGCGGCGGTTTTCATGCCCTGATTGATGCGGCGGAAAACCTTGCGCCTGAGGTGGCAATGAACGAGAGCATCCGCGAAATCGAGCGGGCAGTGGACGAGGTGCGTGCCGAATTGGGCAAGGTGTTGGCGCAGAAACACCTTGCCGCCAAGAAAATGGCGGACGAGAGCAACCGCCACGAAGCCATCGATGCCAACCTGCAAGCCGCCGTAGCCGCTGGGCGCGACGATCTTGCCGAGGCGGGTATCGCCGAACAAATGGACATCGAAGCACGTCTGCCTGTTTTGGAAAACACCATCGCCGACTGTGCCGCGCAGGAAAAAGAACTTGAAGGCTTTATCGCCGCCTTGCAGGCGAAAAAACGCGAGATGCAGCAGCAGTTGCAAGACTGGCGTGCCGCGCAGCAAAGCACGGGCGCAGGCAAAGCGGCAGGCGGCAGCGACCTCAACCGCATCGCCCGTGATGCCGAAAAAAGCGGCAACGCTTTCGACCGCGTGATGGGTCGTCAGAACGCGGTACACAGCAGCACCGATGCGGCGCAGTTGGCAAAATTGAAGGAATTGGAAGATTTGAGCCGCAACAACCGTATTGCCGAACGGTTGGCGGCGTTGAAGGCAGGGAAATAATATGTTTTTTGCTGACAGAGTTTATGAGCTTGATGAGCAGATTGCTTTCTACCATAAGATGTTGAATCACCATGCTGCATGGTTGCTGTTGTCGACTGTTGCGGTTTGGTCTCTTAGTGATAATCACCCCATCCCCGCAATAGTTGCTGCTATTTTAATCGTGGGATTCTATGCTGTTATTATCATGAATGACTTGAAAGCAAAATATGGTGACAAATTGATCGTGGATGGATGGAAAATCCATATCAAAAAAGCCATAGAAATGCTGAAAGTAGAGATTTTGGAAGGTTGTGAAGAGTCGGAGCGGCAAAAACTCTTAGATTTATTAGAGGAGAAATGCCATAGCCGGATAAAGTTTAAAAATTTCCTCAAACATCGTCCGTTTCTAATTGCGTATGTTTTTTGGGCTTGGATGTTTTATGAAAATCTGATTGCATTTCTTCGTTATATAAAATAAGCCAAGTTTTCAGACGACCTTCTTTGTCGGAAAGGTCGTCTGAAAAGAAAAACGCCGCGCGGAGTTTGCCCTTGCGGCGCATGGCGGAACGGATCAGTAGTCGATGCGTTCGCTGATGATGCGTAAATCCGGCCATGAGAAAACGATGTCGTATTCGCGTCCGTTTTTGAAGGCTTCGGCTTTCAATACGGGGCGGCCGCGGCGGTCGTCGGCTTCGATTTCGTGAACTTGGTAGCCGCGTCGTTCGAGAATCCGCATCACTTGTGCGCGTTTTTGCTCGAAGGACGGATCGCTGTAAATTTGGTGTTCGATGTAGTCGTCATCGTAATACTTGCCGTCGCGGTAACGGTAGTCGTCATTACGGTCGTAATCGCGCTCATAGCGGTCGTCGTAACGATCATCATAGCGGTCATCGTAACGGTCATAACGCTGCTCGTAGCGGTCGGTACGATAGTCGTCATCGTAATAGTCGTAAGGATAAGGGGCGGCACAAGCGGTCAGTGCGATACTGCCTAAGAGTAATACCGGTAAGAGTTTTTTCATGTCGTATCCTTTCGGGACGTGGGGTAAGTAAAGAATATTCGGAAGCGGATTATAAATCGACGCGTTCTACGAGAATGTTTAAATCGGGATAAGACATCACGATTTTGTATTCCAAGCTGCCTTTGTAGGCCTCAAATTCCAAAACGGGTCTTGCCCAATAGAGGTCGGTGTCGGAATCGTGGACCTCATAGCCCCTGCTGTGCAGGATGGACAAAGCGCGGTCGTGGTGTTGCGCGAACGCCGGGTCTGTTTCCATGCGGTATTGGGCGTAGTCTTCGTAAAGGTCGAAACCTTCTGCTGCAAGAAAAATGGCGCAAACAGCGGCGACAGGAAGCAGCAGTTTTTTCAAAAGCGGTTTGGACGGCTTTGTATATTGCGACTGAGAATGTTTCATTTCGTTCCCTTTGCGTCTGTTGTCGGTATAGACATTTAAACACGCAGGACTTAGGGAAAAGTTAGGAGCGGTTTCAGACGACCTTTCTTTACGATACGCACAGGTCGTCTGAAAAATAGGGGAATTTCATGATTTTTGCCATTTTGATCGGCTTGCTAACCGCCGTCTTGCTTTACTTTGTGATGTTTAAGGATTGGGACGAATTTGTCGAATGCGTCGAATTCTATTGCACCCCCGACATCATCAGCGCGCTACGGGGGCGGTATTGGGATGACGTATGGGCGGAAACCAAAATCCTGCTGTGGCTGGGCATCAGTTTGGCGGCGGGCGCATCGGCTTATGCCTGGCTCAACTAGAGTCGGCGTTTCAAGGCGGATACCGTCTTTATTGCCGCGAACAGTAAATAATTGAAAGGAATGTCAAAATGAGCAAAAAACACACCTACCGCACCGCGACAACATGGACGGGCAATCTCGGCGAAGGCACTTCGTCCTACACCGCTTATTTGCGCAATTTTACCGTTTCCGCCGAGGGCAAGCCCGACCTGCACGGTTCCGCCGACCCGGCCTTCCGCGGCGATGCGGGCCGCTGGAACCCCGAAGAAATGCTGTTGGCCGCCGTTTCTGCCTGTCACAAACTATGGTACCTGCACTTGTGTGCCGACGCGGGCATCTGTGTTACCGCCTACACCGACCACGCCGAAGCAGTAATGGACGAAGGCGGTGGCGGGAACCCGGGGCGTTTCGTCTCCGCCGTGTTGAAGCCGCGCGTTACCATCGCCGCAGGAAACGACCGCGCCAAGGCTTTGGAACTGCATCACGAAGCGCACCGCCTGTGTTTCATCGCCAATTCGGTCAACTTTCCAATTGAATGCCGCGCTGAGATTGAGAGCGAAGAGGCTGTCTGAAAACCGAATGTCTGTTTGGGATGCACGGATAGGTCAAATTCAAATAAGGCATACCTAATGCCGTCATTCCCGCGCAGGCGGGAATCCAGACCTCGATTCTAGAAGTATTATTTGAAGATTGCCGTCATCTCAAACTTCTGGATTCCCGCCTGCGCGGGAATGACGACAATCAAACATTCAAATTTTCGCAAGCAGTCTATTTAAGGTCGTCTGAAAGTTGACAGAACAAGGAACGGAATATGTGGAATTTAATCAACGCCCCCGAAACAGAAATCTTCGGCATCGCCATAGCGCTGATGGTTTTACTCGGCGTGTTGGAAGTCATCTCCATGCTGGCGGGCGGCATCAGCGACTGGCTGGACAATCTGCTGCCCGACAGTCTGACCGAAACCGCGCACGCCGAAGTCGGGCTGGACGCAGCGGACGCGGGCGTGTTCGTCAGGTTTCTGAGCTGGCTGTATGTCGGTCGTGTGCCGGTGTTGATGCTGATGGTGGTGTTCCTTGCCGTGTACGGACTGACGGGCTACCTGTTTCAGACGACCTTTGCCGCCGTGTTCGGTAGCTATCTGAACGGATGGCTGGCGGCAGTAGCCGTGTGGTTCCTTTCGCTGCCGCTGGTGCGCCTGACGGCGGGCGGACTGTACAAAATCATGCCCAAAGACGAAACCACCGCCGTTTCGCAGGAAAGCCTAATCGGACGCATAGGCACAGTGGTGCTGGGCGAAGCGCGGGCAGGCAGCGCGGCGCAGGTGCGGGTGAAGGATGTATATGGTCAACAGCATTATGTGATGGCAGAACCGGATTCCGACGAAGTGTTGAAACAAGGCGACGCGGTGTTGCTGGTGTCGCTGGAGGGAAATACGTTTAAGGCAATTTTGAATCCGAGCGGGAGCTTGGTGGATTGAGGTCGTCTGAAAATGAAGTTCCTGTACATACCTTAATTAGTTACATACTTGAACAGTCCGTTTTTCAAATGACCACTATCAGCATAATTTAAAAAAATTTATCGTTTAACTCACAAAAAGGAAAAATGAAATGCCAAGAAGATTAGACGCAATTTCTGACGGACTTAAGCAGGCTTTGTTGAATACATCTTTTGAGAATCAGGTGGTTGTTTGGTTAATGCAAGATGGGTGGCAGGTTTTTACCCCCGTTTTGGATCATGGGCATAAAACGGATATTTTAATTTCGGACGGAAAACGTTATTTCCGTATCCAAATCAAAACAGTAGATGCCAATAAGGGTAAGAAGCAAGAAGTATCGAATCAATGGGGAGAAATTAAGATTGATTTTGTTATTTATTTTGCACGAAATGGTGAATGGGGTTGCATTGCTCCAGCATTCTCCGAAAATAAAAAGCCTTTGAATGCCCCTGAACATAAGATGTTCTTATTAAAAAGAAATGAGTTTTTGACTGCTTTTCATACGGTTGATAATTAGCTCGGTAGGTCGGATTCTTGAATCCGACAGATTGCCCCGCTTCATCAGTATTGCACCTAACCGAAATTGTCGGATTCGAGAATCCGACCTACCTTTAAAACTGCTATTTTTAACCTTTTCAGACGACCCTAAATTCCAAAAAACCGTCTGAACCGACGCCCCTCAAGTAGTCCGTAGCGTGGGCTTCGCCCACGAAGCAAACATCTCGGATGATCGTTTGATTCAAACGACAGTAGGTCGCGGGCAAAGCCCACGCTACGGTTTGCAAAAAACAGAAATGGTAGGTCGGATTCTTGAATCCGACGAACCGCTCCGCTTCAGCCGTATTGCACATAACCGAAATTGTCGGATTCAAGAATCCGACCTACCTTTAAAACCGCTATTTTTAACCTTTTCAGACGACCCCAAACCCTAAAAAAACCGTCTGAACCCACGCCCCTCAAGGGTATATCGACAACAAGAAAGGAAAACCCATGAACTTAGTTTCCATCGGCATCATCGCCGGCGTCATACTCATCGCGCTGTTTGTACTCGGCCTCATCCTCACCCGCCTGTACCGCCGCGCCAGCAAAGAAGTCTCCTTCGTCCGTACCGGCTTCGGCGGCGAAAAAGTCATCATGAACGGCGGCGCGATGGTGCTGCCCGTGCTGCACGAAATCATCCCCGTCAACATGAACACATTGCGTCTTGAGGTGCGCCGCGCGGCGCAGCAGGCGTTGATTACCCGCGACCGGATGCGCGTCGATGTGATGGCGGAGTTTTACGTCCGCGTCAAACCCAGCGCCGAGAGCATCGCCACCGCCGCGCAAACGCTGGGTATGAAAACTATGTCGCCCGACGAATTGAAAGACCTCGTCGAAGGTAAATTCGTTGATGCCCTGCGCGCTGTCGCCGCCGAAATGGCGATGGAAGAGCTGCACGAGAAACGTGTTGATTTCGTTCAGAAAGTGCAACAAGTCGTGAGCGAAGACTTGTTTAAAAACGGCCTCGAACTCGAAACCGTTTCCCTGACCGGCCTCGACCAGACCAGCTTTGAGTTTTTCAACCCGCAAAACGCCTTTGACGCGGAAGGTCTGACCAAACTGACCGAAACCATCGAAGGCCGCCGCAAAAAACGCAACGAAATCGAACAAGACACCGATTTGGCGATTAAAACCAAAAACCTCGAAGCCGAGCAGCAACGCCTGAAAATCTCGCGCGAAGAAGAATACGCCAAACTCGAACAAGAACGCGAAATCGCCGTGCGCCGCGCCGAACAGGAAGCCAGCATCGCCGAGCAGGAAGCGCAGAAAAAACGCGAAGCGGAAGAAGCCAAAATCGCCGCCGAACGCGAAGTGGATTTGAAACGCATCGCTGCCGAACGCGACATTAAAAACGAAGACATCCGCAAAGCCCAAGCCGTCGAGCAGGCGGAGGTCGAGCGCCGCAAAGCCATCGAGCTTGCCGAACAAGACCGCGCCATTGCCGTTGCCGAAAAATCGCGTGCCGAATCCGAAGCCAAAGCCGAGGCCGACAAAGCCCGTGCCGCCGCCGTTCGTGAAGAAGAGAGCGTGATTACCGTACGCGAAACCGAACGCGCCGAACGTGCCAAAGCCGTAGAACTGATTGCCGCCGAAGAAGCCGCGCAAAAAGACGCGATTTCGCTCACCGTCGCCGCCGAAGCCGAGAAACAGGCCGCGCAAGACCGCGCCGAAGCCGTGCGCATCGCCGCCGAAGCCGAAGCCGAGAAACAACGCCTGCAAGCCAAAGGTGAAGCCGATGCCAAAGTCCTGCTGGCACAAGCGCAAGAGCAGCAATACAAAGTCGATGCCGAAGGTACCCGCGCCGTGAACGAAGCCGCCAACGTGCTGAGCGTCGAGCAAGTCGAAATGCAAGTGCGCCTCGCCCTGTTGAAACACCTGCCCGACATCATCCGCGAATCCGTGCGTCCGATGGAAAACATTGACGACATCAAGATTCTGCAAGTCAACGGCTTGGGCGGATTCAGCGGCGCTGCCAACGGCTCCGAAGGCGTGTCGGACGGTCAAACCACACAAGCCAGCCTCGCCGACCAAATGGTCAACAGCGCCCTGCGCTACCGCAGCCAAGCCCCGCTGGTTGACGGCCTCTTGAAAGAATTGGGCCTGAACGGCGGCGACATCAACGGTCTGACGCAAGGGCTGGATAAAGGCATCGGCAAGGAATAAGCCGCGCCGTTAAGAAGGTCTGAAAGCAAAGGTCGTCTGAAACCTCGAAACAGGGTTTCAGACGACCTTTTGTCAGATGTTTTAGTATAAAATCCCACTTTATTTTTTCTCCCCGTCCTTGTCCCATGCGCCTGACCCACATCAAACTCTCCGGCTTCAAATCTTTTACCGACCCGACCACGATTCATGTTCCGGGGCAGCTTGTTGCGGTTATCGGGCCGAACGGCTGCGGCAAGTCGAATGTGATTGACGCGGTGCGCTGGGTGTTGGGCGAGGCTTCGGCGAAGCAGCTTCGCGGCGAGAGTATGCAGGACGTGATTTTTAACGGTGCGGCGACGCGCCGTCCCGCGCCGAGGGCTTCGGTGGAGCTGGTGTTTGACAACAGTGACCACAGTTTGCAGGGGGCGTGGGGGCAGTATGCCGAGGTGAGCATCAAGCGGCAGCTGACGCGTCAGGGCGAATCGACTTATTTCATCAACAATCAGACCGTGCGCCGCCGCGACATTACCGATTTGTTTCTGGGTACGGGCGTGGGGGCGCGCGGTTATGCCGTTATCGAACAGGGGATGATTTCGCGCATCATCGAAGCGCGGCCGGAGGAGTTGCGCGCCTATATCGAGGAGGCGGCGGGCGTGTCCAAATATAAGGAACGCCGCAAGGAGACGGAAGGCCGTCTGAAAGACACGCGCGAGCATTTGCAGCGTTTGGGCGATTTGCAGAACGAGTTGGCGCGGCAGGTGGAAAAGCTGGAGAAACAGGCGGAAACCGCCGAACGCTACAAATCCCTGACCGCGCAGTTGAACCAACAACAGGATTTGCTCGATTACGCCCAATGGCAGCAATCGCTTGCCGCCGCCGACAAGGCGACCGCGCAGCATCAGTCTTTGCAGGCGCAGCAGGACGAAACCGCCGCGCAGGTTCAGGCGTTAAACGACGAAGTACACGCCTTGCAGACTGCCGAACAGTCGCAGCAGCAGGCGGTACACGAATTGAGCAACAAACGCGGCGTGTTGCGCGAACAGATTGCCCGTTTGGAAGAGCAAATCCGCCATCAGCAAAACCTGCACCAACGCATCGAACGCGACAAGCAGGCGGCGCAGGCGCAGATGCAGCGCATCCATCAGGAGCAGCAGCAAATCCGCGTGCAGCTTGAAGAAAACGAGTTGCAGGCCGAGGAAAAGCAAACCGAATTGGCGGAATGGGCGATGCAGGTTGCCGAACACGAAGAGCGTCTGCCTGAATTGGAAGAAGCCCAAGCCACGCTTAACGCCGCCTTCCAAACCCAGCAGGACGAGGCAAACCGCATCCGCCGCGAACTGGCGTTGAAGCAGCAGCAGCTTGCCCATGCCGAACAAACCGTTGCCAAGCACGAAGAGCGCAAAGGTCGTCTGAAACAGGAAAACCAAGCCCTGAACCTGCCCGACGAAGCCGAAACCGCCGCCGCGCAGGAAGCCGCCGCCTTGTTGCAAAGCCAGCAAGAGCATTACGAAGAACAAATCATTGCCGCCGAAGAAGCCTTACACGCCGCCCGCGAAGCGTTTCATACGACCTCAAACCGCTTCCAAAGCCTGAAGCAGCAACACATCACCTTGCAGGCGCAGCAGCAGGCGTTGTCGCAAATCCTGTCGCAACAGCAGGAAGCCGCCGACTTCTGGCAGGCAACCGACCACGCCGCCGCGCAGCAGCTGTGGCAACACATCACCGCGCCCACCGAGTGGCAGCACGCCTTGTCCGTCATCCTTGCCGAACGCCTGCACGCCCGCGCCGTGCCGCAAGGCTTCGTTCCGCCCGCACCTTTGCCGCAGGGGCAGGCGGCATGGCTTTCAGACGACCTCTCCGGCGGCATCAAAAAATCCCTGCCCGTACAGGCATTGCTGAACCAAATCCAAGCGCAGCCGCCGTTTCAGACGGCGTTGCACCACTGGCTCGACGGCGTATTGTGCGCGCCCGATTTGAGCTACGCCCTCGCGCATCAAAGCGATTTGGGCGCACACCAAATCTGGCTCACGCCCGAAGGCCATCAGGTCGACAAAGTCAGCGTCCTGCTCTATGCCAAACCCGCGCAGGAAAGCCTGATTGCCCAAAAAGCGCGCCTCGACGGCATCGCTTCCGAACTGGAAAACCTCGCCCCCGAACTTTTCGCCGCCGAAGCCGCGTTCAAACAGGCGGAGGCTACCGTGCGCTCGTCCGAAGTGCAGCACAAAAACCTGATGCAGCAGCAACAGCAACACACGCGCCAATACAGCCAGGCGCAGCAACGCGCCGCCGAACTTCTGGCGCGTACCAACCAAGGGCAAATCCGCCGCGAACACATCGAGCGCGAACTGGCGCAGTTGGCGGAAGAACAGACCGTGTTGCAACACACGTCCGACGGGCTTTCAGACGACATCGTTACTTTGCAAGAAGCCGCCGCCGAACTCGAACACCAACAGCAAACCACCGCGTACAGCCGCCAAGAGCAGCAAGGCCGTCTGAAACAGGCGCAGCTTGCCCTGTTGGAAGCCAACCGCCAATACGGGCTGGCCGAAGTCGCCGTCCACAAACTCAACCAGCAAAAACAAAACTACCAGCAGCAAATCGCCCGGCTCGAACAGCAAACCCTGGACTGGCAGGAACGCCAGCAAGAGCTTGCCCTCGCCTATGAAACCGAGTTCCAAAACGACGAGCAGCACATCAAGCTCGACGAGCTGACCGAAGCCGTACACACGCTGGACGAAGAATACATCGCCGTGCAGGAAAAACTCGCGCAGATTCAGGAGCAGGGCAGGGAACAATACGCCCGCGTACAAACCCTGCAAACCAAGCTGCCGCAGCTTCAGGCCGCCACCCAAACCGCCCTGTTGCAGCAGCAGGAAGCCATGATCAACGCCAAACGCTACCATCAAAACCTGACCGAACGCGCCGCCGATTTGGACGCGCTCGAAGCGTTGGCGAAAGAATCGCCGAAAGTATTGAACAGCAGCATCGGCAGCCTCACCCAGCAAATCGAAGCCCTCGGCGCCGTCAACCTCGCCGCCCTGCAAGAACTCGAAGAAGCGCGCGAACGCGACGGCTACTACCGCAGCCAGAGCGAAGACGTGCAGGCCGCCATCACCCTTTTGGAAGAAGCCATCGCCCAAATCGACGACAAAACCAAAGAGCGTTTCAAAGAAACCTTCGATGCCGTCAACGGCAAAGTCCAAACCTTCTTCCCCACCCTGTTCGGCGGCGGCGAAGCCACCCTCAAAATGATAGGCGACGACCTCCTGACCGCCGGCGTGTCCATCATGGCGCGCCCGCCCGGCAAGAAAAACAGCACCATCCACCTCCTCTCCGGCGGCGAAAAAGCCCTCACCGCCATGAGCCTCGTGTTCGCCCTGTTCAGCCTCAACCCCGCCCCCTTCTGCCTTCTGGACGAAGTCGACGCCCCGCTGGACGATGCCAACACCTCGCGTTTCTGTAACCTGGTCAAAGAAATGTCGGCGCAAACCCAGTTCCTCTACATCTCCCACAACCGCCTGACCATGGAAATGGCGGAGCAGCTGGTCGGCGTAACCATGCAGGAAAAAGGCGTATCGCGCGTCGTTGCCGTGGACATCAAACAGGCGTTGGAAATGGCGGAACCGTGATGAGGTGGGGGAATTTTGATTGAGTTTGATACGGAAAGGTCGTCTGAAAGTGTATTTCAGACGACCTTTTATTTCTTTCTAGAGATGCTATAAAAAACTTTACATTTACCTCAAACAGGTTTAAAACTCTTCCTTTTTCCCTATTCAGAAATTTGTTAACAATTTCCCCCTAAGGAGCTCAACATGAAAGTAGGTTTCGTCGGCTGGCGCGGTATGGTCGGTTCGGTTTTGATGCAGCGTATGAAAGAAGAAAACGACTTCGCCCATATTCCCGAAGCGTTCTTCTTCACCACATCCAACGTCGGCGGCACGGCACCTGATTTCGGTCAGGCGGCGAAAACATTATTGGACGCGAACGACGTTGCCGAACTGGCGAAAATGGACATCATCGTAACCTGCCAAGGCGGCGATTACACCAAATCCGTGTTCCAACCCCTGCGCGACAGCGGCTGGAACGGCTACTGGATTGACGCGGCGTCATCCCTGCGCATGAAAGACGACGCGATTATCGTCCTCGACCCAGTCAACCGAAACGTCATCGACAACGGCCTCAAAAACGGCGTGAAAAACTACATCGGCGGCAACTGCACCGTCTCCCTGATGCTGATGGCGCTGGGCGGCCTGTTCCAAAACGATTTGGTCGAATGGGCGACCAGCATGACCTACCAAGCCGCATCCGGCGCGGGCGCGAAAAATATGCGCGAACTCATCAGCGGCATGGGCGCGATTCACGCCCAAGTGGCGGACGAGCTTGCCGATCCTTACAGCGCGATTCTCGACATCGACCGCAAAGTGTCCGATTTCCTGCGCAGCGAAGACTATCCGAAAGCCAACTTCGGCGTACCGCTCGCCGGCAGCCTGATTCCGTGGATTGACGTGGATTTGGGCAACGGCCAGTCCAAAGAAGAATGGAAAGGCGGTGTGGAAACCAACAAAATCCTCGGCCGCAGCGACAATCCGACCGTAATCGACGGCTTGTGCGTCCGCATCGGCTCTATGCGCTGCCACAGCCAAGCCATCACCCTGAAGCTGAAAAAAGACCTGCCCGTTTCCGAAATCGAAGCGATTTTGGCAGGCGCGAACGACTGGGTGAAAGTCATCCCCAACGAAAAAGAAGCCAGCATCCACGAGCTGACGCCCGCCAAAGTTACCGGCACGCTGTCCGTCCCCGTCGGACGCATCCGCAAACTGGGCATGGGCGGCGAATACATCAGCGCGTTCACCGTCGGCGACCAGCTCTTGTGGGGCGCAGCCGAACCCCTGCGCCGCGTGTTGCGCATCGTGTTGGGCAGTCTGTAAGATTTGCAGGTCAAACAAAAAAGCAACGGTTTATCCGTTGCTTTTTTTATCAAGGTCGTCTGAAAGTAGCAGGGGTGGACGGATTCTTAAATTTGACGGTTTATAGTGATTTACATAGAAACCTTATGCCGTTATTCCCGCGCAGGCGGGAATCTAGAGATTTGAAATCATGGCAACTTTGTAAATTTTTCTGAAACCCCGAAATCGAGATTCCCTCCCGCGCGGGAATGACGGCATGGGCAAATTATCAAACCCACCTGTGCAATGCCTCCAAGGTCGTCTGAACGTCCTTTCAGACGACCCCTTCTTACATTTTCAGCTAAAATACGCGCCATTAAAGGACAAAGCCATGATGACGCCCGAAACTCAGAAACAGCTCAAAATTACCGACGTTTCCGCCAAGAAGCTCGACAAACTCAACCTCCATACCGCGTGGGATTTGGTTTTGCATCTGCCGCTGCGTTACGAGGACGAGACGCACATCATGCCGATTAAAGACGCGCCGATCGGCGTGCCGTGTCAGGTCGAGGGCGAGGTCATCCATCAGGAAGTAACGTTCAAACCGCGCAAGCAGCTGATTGTCCAAATCGCCGACGGTTCCGGCAGCGTCCTTTTTCTGCGCTTCATCCACTTTTACGCCAGCCATCAGAAGCAGATGGCGGCCGGCAAACGCATCCGCGCCGTGGGCGAAATCAAACACGGGTTTTACGGCGACGAGATGATTCATCCCAAAATCCGCGATGCCGAGGGCAGCGGTTTGGCGGAAAGCCTCACGCCGATTTATCCAACCGTAAACGGCTTGAACCAGCCCACTTTGCGCCGCATCATTCAGACGGCGTTGGACGTTACGCCGCTGCACGACACCTTGCCCGATGCCTTATTGGGTCGTCTGAAACTGCCGCACCTCGCCGAAAGCCTGCGCCTTTTGCATTCGCCGCCGCCGAGTTTCACCATTCATCAACTTTCAGACGGCACGCTGCCTGCATGGCAACGGCTCAAATTTGACGAACTTTTGGCGCAACAGCTTTCCATGCGCTTGGCGCGGCAGAAGCGTGTCAGCGGCACGGCGGCGGCATTGGGCGGCGACGGCACATTGACCCAAGCCCTGCGCCACGCCTTACCGTTTGCCCTGACCGATGCACAAGAACGAGTCGTGTCCGAAATCCGCCGCGACATGGCGCAAACCCACCCCATGCACCGCCTGCTGCAAGGCGATGTCGGCAGCGGCAAAACCATCGTCGCCGCCTTGTCCGCGCTGACCGCCATCGAATCCGGCGCGCAGGCGGCTGTGATGGCGCCGACCGAAATCCTTGCCGAACAGCATTTCATCAAGTTCAAACAATGGCTCGAACCTTTAGGACTCGAAGTCGTCTGGCTCTCCGGCAGCCAGCGCAAAAAAGCCAAAGACGAAGCCAAAGCCAAACTCGCCGACGGCACCGTCAAAATCGCCGTCGGCACGCACGCCCTGTTTTCAGACGACGTCGAGTTTCAAAATCTGGGCTTGGTGATTGTGGACGAACAACACCGCTTCGGCGTCGCCCAACGCCTCGCCCTCAAAAACAAAGGGCGCGACGTCCACCAGCTGATGATGTCCGCCACACCCATCCCGCGCACGCTCGCCATGAGTTTCTTCGCTGACTTAGACGTGTCCGTCATCGACGAATTGCCGCCCGGGCGCACCCCGATTAAAACCCGCCTCGTCAACAACGTCCGCCGCGCCGAAGTCGAAGGCTTCGTCCTCAACATCTGCCGCAAAGGGCAGCAGGCATACTGGGTCTGCCCGCTGATTGAAGAAAGCGAAACCCTGCAACTGCAAACCGCCACTGAAACCCTCGAGCAGCTTCAGGCAGCCTTGCCCGAACTCAACATCGGCTTGGTACACGGGCGCATGAAAGCCGCCGAAAAAGCCGAAGTCATGGCTCAGTTTGCCGCAGGCCGTCTGAACGTCTTGGTCGCCACCACCGTCATCGAAGTCGGCGTAGATGTGCCCAATGCCGCCCTGATGGTGATCGAACACGCCGAGCGCATGGGCTTGGCGCAGCTGCATCAATTACGCGGACGGGTAGGGCGCGGCGCGGCGGAAAGCGTGTGTGTCCTCCTGTTTGCCGAACCCTTGAGCGAACTCGCCAAAGCGCGGCTGAAAGTCATCTACGAACACACCGATGGCTTCGAAATCGCCCGCCAAGACCTCAACATCCGCGGCCCCGGCGAATTTCTCGGCGCGCGACAAAGCGGCGTCCCCATGCTGCGCTTCGCCAACCTCGAAGAAGACCTGCATCTCTTGGAACAGGCGCGCGAAATCGCCCCCTTGCTGATTGAACAAAACCCCGAAATCGTCGAAGCGCATCTGGCAAGGTGGCTTGCCAGCAGGGAAGGGTATTTGGGCGTGTGAGGTCATCTGAAAATCCAATCCCACTATTTTTACCTATGAAAACAGTCCCCACATTCCTGCCTGCTACACCGTCATTCCCGCGCAGGCGGGAATCCAGACCTACGGCTTTCAGAAATATTCAACGATTACCGCAGTATGGACTTTACCCACAGATATGGTTTGCAGAAATATCAGTTGCGGCGGGTCTCTTATATATTTTCGCGGGCAAAGCCCACGCTACGGCAGTTGCTTGCGGAAATCTATAAAGTCGTCTGAAAAATTCCTCTCATATCTCTTGCCAGCCGCGCCGTCATTCCCGCGCAGGCGGGAATCCAGACCTACGGCTTTCAGAAATATTCAACGATGGACGTAGCGTGGGCTTTGCCCACGAATATGGTTTGCAGAAATATCAGTTGCGGCGGGTCTTTATATATTCTCGCGGGCAAAGCCCACGCTACGGATGCCGATTGCAGATACCCGCAAGTCGTCTGAAAAAAACAGTTCCCACATCCCTGCCAGCCGCGCCGTCATTCCCGCGCAGGCGGGAATCCAGACCTTTGATTTTCAGAAATATTCAGCGATTACCGCAGTATGGGCTTTGCCCACGGATGCGGTTTGCAGAAATATTGGTCTCGACAGGGCGTTTATGTTTTACCGGCGAAACCCGCCATATTTTCAGACGACGTTTTTAGTCAAATCAAACGTTCAAAAATAAACTAAATATCTATAATTCGATTTTGAAAATTACCGTTTATCCGAATTAAAATCCGCCTATCAAATTTGTATAAAAAAATAACATAAAATCATCATATTAAAAATATAAAAAACTTCAAAATACCGCTTATCTAAAAACGATACCGCTTATCAAATCCATTTCAATATTATTAAAATAGGTATGAAAGTGACGAAATGCGTCATATGACATAAAACGTTTCCCTTTTCTTCTCAAAAATGACAAAACACGTCATATCCCCCCAAAAAATCCCACGTCATAAAAAAGCCAAAATCTGCCCGAAAAATCCTTCAAAACAAATTTAAACCTATTAAAAACATAAAATTACAAAATATTTTCACAAAAAATCCAAAAAAATCCAGACTTGGCACATCCCCTGCTTGATACATTACGTCCGGCAAGGGAAACGAAGCAACGAAGCCCGAACCGGGAAGCTGTATATTCCTTCTACTTGATGGTTTTACTCATAAACAAGCAGAGCCAAACACATTACGGATTTTTTAACAACAAACATTTTTTTATTCACAACACTTTTTAAACTGGAGTTTATTAAATGAAAGCAATCCAAAAAGGTTTCACCCTGATCGAATTGATGATCGTAATCGCAATTATCGGTATTCTGGCAGTTATCGCTCTGCCTGCTTACCAAGACTACACCGCCCGTGCCCAAGTTTCTGAAGCATTCTCTTTGGCTGAAGGTCAAAAAGCTGCCGTAATCGAATACTTTGCCGATAAAGGTGCTTATCCTACGTCTAATGAAGCTGCCGGCGTAGCTGCTTCCTCTAAGATTACCGGTAAATATGTAGACTCTGTTGCCATTGGTGGAAACGGTGTTATTACTGCTACCATGAAAGCCAAAAATGTTAACTCTGCTTTGACGAGCAAAACGTTGACTTTAACTCCGGCAACTTCTGCAGCAGCTGCTTCTGCTGCTAAAAATCCTGGTTCTTTCACGTGGACTTGCGGTGGTACTATCGATACCAAATACCGTCCTGCTGCCTGCCGCCCTGATGTTGCAACACCTGCAACAGGTAACAATTAATTCGACAGGTAAATTGAAAGCTTAAAAAAGACAAGACGGATTTATCCGTCTTGTCTCATATTTATAAAGAATAAATTTATATCACGGGAAAACCGATGAGCCCACATAATAATAAGTTATCTATCCGACAAGCAGGTTTTACATTAATAGAACTCATGATAGTTATTGGAATCATTGGAATTCTTGCGATGGTTGCTCTTCCTGCGTATCAAAATTATGTTGCCCGCGCCCAAGTTGGCGAGGGTATTATGCTGGCTGCCAGTATGAAGACGGAAGTTGAGGAGGCTTTTGCCGATAAGGGAAGTTTGCCGATTACGGTAACCGTCCCTCAAAAAAAGGATGCGGGAAATTATGTGAATATTGTCCGTATTGAAGGAGATGGTACGATTGTCGCGGGTATTGGGCAGAAGGCAGCAGTACCGATCAAGGGAAAAGAAATTTACCTGATTCCAAGTTTTTCTAAGCTGAAGCCGGGTCAAAATGCTGTGGGTAATACCGTATGGTCTTGCAGCGGCACAATGGACGAATATTTCCTTCCTGTTTCTTGTAAGACTGGAACGAAAAAAACGCCTTAGAACAAGCCGCGGGTCGTATTTCTGCCAATAGCGTGTGTGGCTGCACCTATACGGCTGCTGCGTTGCATGGGTGCGTGCCTCTGGCGACAAAGCGGCGTAGCGTGGGCTTTGCCCACGGATGATATCAGAGAAAAGGTCGTCTAAAATTTCGGCATGATTCGTGGGCAAAGCCCACACTACAGTTGAGGCACGCAGATGCTGCCCAACAAAATTTGAATATCCGCAATGTGGGGTTTGAAAAGCTAATCTGCTAAAAGGTCGTCTGAAAGTGTTTTCAGACGACCTTTTACATGGTCGAGGATGCTTCTTGTTCCCTGTTTTATAGTGGATTAACTTTAAACCGGTACGGCGTTGCCTCGCCTTAGCTCAAAGAGAACGATTCTCTAAGGTGCTGAAGCACCAAGTGAATCGGTTCCGTACTATCTGTACTGTCTGCGGCTTCGTCGCCTTGTCCTGATTTAAATTTAATCCACTATATTGTTTGGCATGGCGTTTGCTTCGTTTTTTCATCATTATTGATTTTTCTAGGGGTTTGCTGATGGAGCCTTCTTCTCTCTTATCAAAGCAAATTAGATTGCCGTCGCTGCGTCTGAAGTATTTTGCTTATGCGCTATTGCTCGTTGTATTGCCGAATCTGCTTTTTTGGATTTTGGCAGGACTTACAGGAACGGCGCGTCCGATTATCAATATGGATTATATTGCAGCGGCGGTTTTGTTTGCGCTCGGGTGGAAACCCGCCAAATGGGCGGGGGTGCTGCTTTTTTGGGTTGCGCTGCTGTTTGATGTGTTGATGCTGGTGATGCAGCAGTTCCCGTTTATGGATTTGCTGGGGGCTATATACCTTGCGCCCTTTATTATGAAGGCACCTTTGCTTTATCAGGTATTGACGGGCAGTTTGCTGTTGTATTTTTTGCTGATGCCTTTGATCTTGTCCAAAACGGCTGATAAAACTGATTTTTTCCATGTTTCGGTATTGGTTGCTCCGCTTTTGATTGCGGCTTATTTTACCGGGCATTTGCAGTATTACGAGCGTTCGGCGCAGTTTAATCTTTTCGGGGCGAATAATTTTTATTATGCGAAAAGTCAGTATCTGCTTTATTCGAGCAGCCAGAATGCTGAATTTATCAGACAGGGGTTACATAGTCCTGTATTTATGCCTTTGAAAAATCAGCAAAGGGCGGCATCGCATTTGCTGAAGCCACAATCGGACAAGATTCTTATGATAGTTGCAGAATCTTGGGGACAGCCCGACAAGCAGGCTTTGCAGGATGCGGTACTTGCTAAGTTATCGGAGCAAAAAGATCGTTTTTCGGTTTGGGAAGGCGGCAGTTTTAATTTTATCGGAGCGACTGTGGAGGGTGAGATGCGGGAGCTTTGTTCTTACAGCAGGGTACATGGTTTTGGGTTGCGCCGCGCTCCGGATGAGAAGTTTGCCCAATGCCTGCCCAATCTTATGAAGAAAGAAGGCTATCGGACCTTTGCCCTGCATGGGGCGAGCAGCGCGCTTTATGATCGCTTCAGTTGGTATCCGAAAGCAGGTTTTGAGGAGGTAAAAACAGCCGAAAATATGATCGGTAAAAAGACTTGCTCGGCATTTGGCGGGGTATGCGACAGTGTGTTGTTTGATGAGGTTTCATCATTCTTTGGAAAATATAACAAAGGGTTATTCTATTGGATGACGCTGACCAGCCATGCGGATTATCCTGAATCGGATTTGTTTGACCATCGTTTGCAGTGTGAGCAATATGGCCTGCCTACCGATACAGATTTATGCCGTAATTTCAGTTTGCATACTCAATTTTTCGACGGCTTGGCAGAATTGGTCAAACGCCCGGAGATGAAGGGGGTAGAAGTCATTGTTGTCGGTGACCATCCGCCTCCTGTAAAGAATATTGGTGAAACAATCAAATATTTGGAACAGGAGCAGGTTGCCTGGTTACATTTTAAAGTGAAGGATTGAGTTATTTGGTGAAATATGGGAAAGGTCGTCTGAAAAGTGTTTTCAGACGACCTTTGTCATTTAAGGTTTATTTCCAAACCAAGAGCGCGTGGTTGCGTTTGCCGCGCCGTACGATGGTGTATTTGCCGAAGCGTTTGTGCGCATCGGTCAGCAGATAGGCATCGTCGGGGCGTTCGGTAGCGTGGTTCGGATTGTTCAGTTCGGCGGCTTGTCCGTTGAGCAATACCGCTTTGCTGTTCACAAAACCGCGCGCTTCTTTGTTGGAAGATGCCAAGCCGGTTTTGACTAAGGCTTCAACGACGTTGAGGTCGTCTGAAACTTCAAATGCGGGCAGACCGTCGAGGGCAAGCTGCTCGAAGTCGCTTTCAGTCAGGCTGCTTTGGTCTTCGGCAAACAGGCTTTCAGAAATGCGCTGCGCGGCTTGCAGGGCGGCTTCGCCGTGAATCAGGTGGGTCATTTCTTCGGCGAGGATGCGTTGCGCTTCGGGTTTGGTGCCACTGGCTTTGTCTTTCGCTTCGATGGCGTCGATTTCTTCGATGGACAGGAAGGTGAAGTATTTCAGGAATTTATATACATCGGCATCGGCAACTTTCAGCCAGAACTGGTAGAACTGATACGGCGAGGTTTTCTTCGCGTTCAGCCATACCGCGCCGCCTTCGGTTTTGCCGAATTTGGTGCCGTCGGATTTGGTGACCAGCGGCAGGGTCAGACCGAATACTTGTTTTTGATTCAGACGACGTGTCAAGTCGATACCGGCGGTGATGTTGCCCCATTGGTCGGAGCCGCCGATTTCCAAAACCGCGCCATGACGCTTGTTCAATTCGGCAAAGTCGTAGCCTTGCAGCAGGGAGTAGGCGAACTCGGTGAAGGAAATGCCCACATCGTCGCGCTCGATACGCTGTTTGACGGATTCCTTGTTCAGCATGGCGTTGACGGAAAAATGTTTGCCGATGTCGCGCAGGAAGTCGAGGCAGTTCATGCTGCCGAACCAGTCGGCATTGTTCGCCATAATGGCGGCGTTTTCGCCTTCAAAGCTCAAAAACGGTTTCAGTTGGTTGCGGATGCTTTCTACCCAGCCTGCAACGGTTTCGGCGGAATTCAAGCTGCGCTCCACCGCTTTGAAGCTGGGGTCGCCGATCATACCGGTCGCGCCGCCCACCAAAGCAATCGGCGTATGTCCTGCCTGTTGGAAACGGCGCAATGCCAATACGGGCAGCAAATGGCCGATATGCAGGCTGTCGGCGGTCGGGTCGAAACCGCAGTAGAGGGAGATTTTTTGTTCGTTTAACAAAGCGTCTAAGGCTTCGATGTCGGTAGTTTGCGCGATAAGGCCGCGCGATTGTAGGTCTTGGATGACGCTCATCGGTATCTTTCAAAAAATTAGCGGTTTTGCAAACCGCTAATTGTAACAAATTTAATCGGATCAATGGCTATGGTGCGTATCGAGGAGTTTATTCTCTTTGGAAAAACGCTTCGCCAATTCTATTCCTCCGTAAGGGTTGATATGGTCTTTATCCGAGTAAACTGGCAATCCGTCGATTTTAAAATCTTTCGGGATAAGGGCTGCGGCATCGATGATATGGACATTAGGATATTTGGCTGCCAGTTCCCTAATACGGAGATTGCCTTTCGTGGTCGCTTCATCGTCCGAATGCAGGTTTTGGCGGTAACCCGGTATACGGGAAGACAGCATATAGGCGCGCAGGGCGTTGTAAGACAAGGTTTGGTTGTCCGTCATGAGGTAAACAATTTGTTTCTCAGAAGATAGTGTTTGCAGCATGGTGTCGAATTTTTGAAAGAAATCAGCATCATAAGAAATAGAATTGCTGTTTTCCGGCATTTGGTTGCCCCAGCGCATGGCCAAAAGCACTTTTGAATATCGAGGCAGATGCTCTTTTGCATACTGATAAAAGGCACGACAGGAGGCATTTTGTTTGAACACTCGGGCTGAGTAGCCTTCTACATAGGCGCAACTGTCGGCAGAAACCATGGTGGCAGACCATTTTTCTTTTTTGCCCACGGCGTCAAAGAATGTTTTGTATTGGTCGGCGTGAGAGTCGCCCAAAATCAGTAATTCCGGCTGTTTTTCCGTATCTCCCCAAAGGCATTGTTTGTCGGTATTGTTATGACAGGAAGTGTAGGAGCGTGCCAATCCCATACGGTCATATTGCGCCATAAACGGCAACTTCATCGCGAAAAAAGAGCCTACGGTCAAAATCAGCATGGGGAGGGCATAAATCCACGAGGCAGATTGTACAAACGAGCCTTTCCAATTTTTAAACGGTTTTTCTATGCAGAAATAAGAAATCAAGGAAAGTACCACCATCAGGACGATCGCTGCCGCTGTTGAATAAGGAGGCAGGTTGTCCGGACCGATATAGCGCATAAAGGCCAATATAGGCCAATGCCACAGATAAAGTGAATAGGAAATCAAGCCGATGGCAACGGTGATTTTCCATTGGAAAAATTTTTTAAGCGGGTGGTCGAAATGATTGAAATAAATCAGTGCTGCCGAAGCCAGGCAAGGAATCAAAGCGGCAGGGCCTGGAAAATAAGCGGTTTGTTCCGTGTAGGCAAACAGACAGACAAACAGTATGCAGACGGAAAATAAAGTACCTGCGGCAGCATATTGTTTGCCGATAGAAAGTTTCTGCTGTTGTTGATATTGCATCCATACGGCGGTTAACGACCCGACCAGCATTTCGCAGGCACGCAGATGGGGGAGGTAATATTTATCCAGTGAAGAAGGCATAAAGGAAGCGGCAAGGCTTAACACACATAACGCGATGAGAAAGCCAAACTGAACGCGCCAGCTTTTGCGGACGACGAGCAGCAGCAATATCGGAAAGACAAAGTAGTATTGTTCTTCGACCGATAAAGACCAGATATGGAGCAGAGGCTTTTCTTCCTGTGCCGGATCGAAATAGCCTTGTCCTTTTGCGAAATACAGATTGGATGCGAAACCTAAAGCAGCCACTGCGGACTTCCACAAAAGAAAGAAATCATCTTTGGTGAATAAAAGAAAGCCGCCTATCAGAGTTGCTGTTAATACGGCAAAAAATGCAGGCAGAATCCGTTTGATGCGGCGGATATAAAACGTTTTAAAAGAGAAAATTCCCTGACTCATTTCACGATGGATAATCATCGTAATCAAAAAGCCTGAAATCACGAAGAAAATATCGACACCGAGAAAACCGCCCGGCAACCAGTTCTTTTCGATATGGAAAGCTACGACGGATAAGACGGCCATGGCGCGCAATGTATCAATGTCAGGACGGTAAGATAAGACTTTACTCATAATATTTTTACTTTAAATAGAGCCGGCAATGCAGAGGTCGTCTGAAAGATAATTTTGATAAGGGTTAATGGTATATCGGATTACGGTTGGTTACTCAAATCAGGTATGGAGTGTGTGGGTAGGCTGCTTTAGAATAATTGTTGATGGCGTCGGGTTGATTGGGTAGTTAGATTGAAAACTCAGGTGATAGTTTTAAGATGTGGATTTAATATTTTATTTTTATAATTAATGAGATAGGGCTTAATCGGGTTTGAGTTTTTATACGCTTCCATTTCCATGGCAAGGTGAACCCGAATAATTGTTCAGAACAGGTTTCAGACGACCTTGCCCGACTCAAAAAGTATCGGGAGGTCGTCTGAAAACCTGTTGCATTGGGTTTATACGTTAAACAGGAAGTGCATCACATCCCCGTCCTGCACGACATATTCCTTGCCTTCCACGCGCATTTTGCCGGCTTCTTTGGCTTTGGCTTCGCCGCCGAGTGAGACAAAGTCGTCGTAGGAAATGACTTGGGCGCGGATGAAGCCGCGTTCGAAGTCGGTGTGGATGACACCGGCGGCTTGCGGGGCGGTGTCGCCTTTGTGGATGGTCCAAGCGCGGACTTCTTTGACGCCGGCGGTGAAGTAGGTTTGCAGGCCCAAGAGATTGTAGCCGGCACGAATCAGGCGGTTCAGGCCGGGTTCTTCCAAGCCCATTTCAGCGAGGAATTCGGCTTTTTCGTCTTCTTCCAATTCGGCGATTTCGCTCTCCATCGCGGCGCAAACGGCAACGACGGGGGCGTTTTCTTTTTCAGCCAATTCTTTCAGGCGGTCGAGGTGCGGATTGTTTTCAAAACCGTCTTCGGCAACGTTGCCGACGTACATGGCGGGTTTGGCGGTGAGCAGGAACAGCGGTTTGAGCATGGCGAGTTCTTCTGCGTCCAAACCGAAGGAGCGGACGGGTTTGCCTTCGTCCAGATGCGGCAGCAGTTTTTTGCACAGTTCGACCAGTTTTTGCGCGTCTTTGTCGCCTGAGCGGGCGCGTTTCTCTTCGCGGACGATGGCTTTTTCGACGCTGGCGAGATCGGCAAGTGCCAATTCGGTGCCGATGGTTTCGATGTCGGCAATCGGATCGACTTTGCCGGAAACGTGGACGATGTTGTCGTCGTCAAAGCAGCGCACGACGTTGACAATGGCGTCGGTTTCGCGGATGTTGGCGAGGAACTGGTTGCCCAAGCCTTCGCCTTTGCTTGCACCTGCAACCAAACCGGCAATATCGACGAACTCGACGATGGCGGGCTGCATTTTTTGCGGATTGACGATTTTCGCCAGCTCCGCCATGCGCGGGTCGGGCACTTCGACGATGCCGACGTTGGGTTCGATGGTGCAGAAGGGATAGTTCGCCGCTTCGATGCCCGATTGGGTCAGCGCGTTAAAGAGGGTGGATTTGCCGACGTTGGGCAGGCCGACGATGCCGCATTTCAAGCTCATGGTTTTTCCTGAAAAGATAAAAGTTTAACGGCGGATTATAGCATATCGGGGAATGACTCAAAAACTGTAAAGGTCGTCTGAAAAGCGTGGTTTTATACGGTGAGAACGGTTTGGCGTTTTCAGACGACCTTGGTAACGAGTGGAAAAGTAGCGTGGGCTTTGCCCGCGAGAAATTATGTTGGTCAATTTTGTTTGGGACGAGGGGCAAAATATCTGATTTTCGTGGGCGGAGCCCACGCTACGGGTGCGGCGGGTATTTTATCCAAACTCGCAATAGAAGGTCGTCTGAAAACGGTCATAGCGGGCTTGCCTGGCTGCAATCCGTGTTTTCAGACGACCTTGGTAACGAGTAGAAAAGTAGCGTGGGCTTTGCCCACGAGAAATTATGTTGGTCAATTTTGTTTGGGACGAGGGGCAAAATATCCTGATTTTCGTGGGCGGAGCCCACGCTACGGTTGAGATGTGCGTTTTATGCAAATTCATAATAAAAGGTCGTCTGAAAATGCGGATAGCGAGTTTTTCTAAAACCACTATTTCGTTTTCAGACGACCTTTTGTGTATATAGATTTTTAATCAAACAGCAAAATCAGCAGCAACACAATCGCAATCACGCCCAGCCACATGCTTTGCCGCTGCTGTACTTTGACCAAATGGATATAGGCATCGCGCATTTCCTGTTGGCGGTTTTCGTCAACCAGCGCGCTGATTTTGCGGGGCAGGGAAGGGATGATTTGCGCCCAGTCGGGGGCTTCGTTTTTGAGGTTGCGCCAAAGGGCTTTGGGGCCGACCTGTTCGTTCATCCATTTCACCAAAAACGGTTTGGCGGTTTTCCACAGGTCCAAATCGGGATCAAGCTGCCGTCCCAAGCCTTCGATGTTGAGCAGCGTTTTTTGCAACAACACAAGCTGCGGCTGGATTTCGACATTGAAGCGGCGGCTGACTTCAAACAGGCGCATCAGCACCAAGCCGAAGGAAATTTGTGAAATCGGTTTGTTGAACACCGGTTCGCACACGGCGCGGACGGCGGCTTCCAATTCTTCCGCGCGCGTGTCGGCGGGCACCCAGCCCGATTCGATGTGGGCGGTGGCGACGCGGTGGTAATCGCGGTTGAAAAAGGCGAGGAAGTTGATGGCGAGATAGCGTTTGTCGTAGTCGGTCAGCGTGCCGACGATGCCGAAATCGAGGGCGATGTAGCGGTTGTCGGCGGCAACCAGAATGTTGCCGGGGTGCATATCAGCATGGAAAAATCCGTCTCGGAAGACTTGTGTGAAGAAGATTTCCACGCCGTAATCGGCAAGTTTGTGCAAATCGATGCCGTCGGCTTTGAGTTTGGCAATTTCCGATACGGGCGTGCCGTCCATCCATTCGATGGTCAGTACGTCGCTGGTGCAGTAGTCGTAAAATACCTTGGGCACAATCAGCATATTGCTGTTTTGGAAGTTGCGACCGAGCTGGCTGGCATTGGCGGCTTCGCGCATCAAGTCCAACTCGTCATGCAGATATTTGTCGAATTCCGCCACTACTTCGCGCGGTTTCAAACGCTTGCCGTCGGCAAACAGACGCTCGACCCAAGCTGCGCCGAAGCGCATCAGCGACAAATCTTGTTCGATCACGGGCAAAAGGTTGGGGCGCAAAACTTTGACCGCCACTTGTTCGCCCGAATGCAGGCGGGCTTTGTGTACTTGGGCGATGGACGCGCTGGCGACGGGTTCGGTTTCAAATTCCGCGTACAGCGTTTCGATGGATTGCCCCAGCGATTTTTCGATTTGCGAGCGTGAAAGCTGCGCGTCAAACGGCGGGACTTGGTCTTGCAGCTTTGCCAGTTCGACCGCGTAATCATGCGGAATCAAATCAGGGCGTGTGGAGAGAACCTGTCCGAATTTGATGAAAATCGGCCCCAGGTTTTCTAGGGCAAGGCGCAGGCGGACGGCAGGCGGTTCGTTTTCCAATTCAGACGACTGCGGCAGCATTTTCAACAGCGTCCGCGCCCAGCCCGGACGGACAAGCACGGCAAACAGCTCGGCGAGGCGGTAGAGGTAAAGCGTGCGGAGGATGGTTTTGATGCGTTTGAGCCGTTTCATGACGATATAGTGCGCGACAGTCGGTAATGCGGGGATTATATAGGAAACGGCAGGCCGTTGGCGGGCTGGTTTTTGAAAAGGTCGTCTGAAAATGAAGCAAGGTGGTTTTAAGGCGGAATTTGGGTTGGTCCGTTTTGGGTGTTGTTTAACTACTGAAAAATTGTGCGGATTGTTTTGGTATTAGGAAAGATAGTTTCAAGGTTTGAAAACAAGATTTTTTAATAGATTTTCATAATATTTTGTTTTACATGGTATTTTGATTGGCGTGTCCGCATTGTGCGGTGAACCTGTTTGCGCTGCCTTTGCAAGTGGGAATTTTTACGGTATGCTGGATTGGATTATTTACAAATCAATAGGATTTTTTTACTTATCTTGTTGTAATTGAAAATGATTTGTTCCGCGTATCCGTAAAAACGCGAGAATTTCCGCTGTATTTTAATTAGAAAAATGTTTGGGCGTGGATTGCCTGCAATTTCATCAGCCCGTGATTTTGAAGTTTTAGATGAGGAATAGTACATGAATCCCATGTATATCACTTTTGCAATCTATCTGATTGCCGTTCTCTTGATTGGTCTGGCCGCGTATTTCTCCACGCGCAATTTCGATGATTATATTTTGGGCGGGCGCAGCTTGGGTCCGTTTGTTACGGCGATGTCGGCGGGTGCGTCCGATATGTCGGGCTGGCTTTTGATGGGTTTGCCCGGCGCGATTTATTTGAGCGGTTTGAATGAGGCTTGGATTGCCATCGGTTTGGTGATCGGCGCGTATTTCAACTGGCTTTTGGTGGCGGGCCGTCTGCGCGTACATACCGAATATGCCAACAATGCGCTGACGCTGCCTGATTATTTCTTCCACCGCTTCGGCGCGGGCGGACATTTGATGAAAGTGGTTTCCGCGCTGATTATCTTGTTTTTCTTCACGATTTATTGTGCTTCGGGCATTGTGGCGGGTGCAACTTTGTTCCAAAGCCTGTTTGAAGGCATGACTTACAATCAGGCGATGTGGCTGGGTGCGGGTGCGACCATTGCCTATACCTTCTTGGGCGGCTTTTTGGCGGTAAGCTGGACGGATACGCTGCAAGCTTCTTTGATGATTTTTGCGCTGATTTTGACGCCGGTAATGGTGTATCTGGGTCTGGGTGGTGCAGATCAAATGTCTGCCGCGATTCAAAGCGTTGCCGCAGGTACGGGCAAAGAATATAACAGCCTGCTTGCCGGCACGACCGTCATCGGCATAATTTCCACCGCCGCATGGGGCTTGGGCTATTTCGGTCAGCCGCACATTTTGGCGCGCTTTATGGCGGCTGAAAGCGCGAAATCACTGGTGTCCGCACGCCGCATCGGTATGACTTGGATGGTGTTGTGTCTGGCAGGCGCAGTGGCGGTCGGCTATTTCGGCATTGCGTATTTTGGTGCCAATCCCGACCAAACCGCTTCCATGCATGGCAACCACGAACGTATCTTCATCGCGCTTTCTACTTTATTGTTCAACCCTTGGATTGCAGGCATTATTTTGAGCGCGATTTTGGCGGCGGTCATGTCCACTTTGTCTTGCCAGCTTTTGGTTTGCTCCAGCGCGATTACCGAAGACTTCTACAAAGGCTTTTTGCGTAAAAATGCGCCGCAAAAAGAGCTGGTGTGGGTGGGTCGTCTGATGGTGTTGGCGATTGCTGTGATCTCCATCCTGATTGCGTCCGACCCCGAAAGCAAAGTTTTGGGCTTGGTGTCTTATGCGTGGGCAGGCTTCGGCGCGGCGTTCGGTCCGATTGTGATTCTGTCGGTATTGTGGAAACGCATCACGGCATACGGCGCTTTGTCGGGCATGATTGCCGGCGCGCTGACTGTGGTGGCGTGGGCGGAGTGGGTCAAAAAACCTGCTTTGGCAGCACATGAAACCGGTCTTTTGACCATGTACGAAATCGTCCCCGGCTTCATTGCCTGCTTGGTGGTCGCTATTATCGTTTCACTTGTCGACAAAGAGCCGTCTCGTGAAATCCAAGAACGTTTTGAAAAAGCGGATGCAGAATACCGCGAGGCGAAATAAGTGTTTTCAGACGACCTGCCGTTGACCGTAGGTCGTCTGAATTTTTATACAGGAAATCAGGTTTTATTTTTATATTGATGCTCATGCGGATAATGCACTCTTTGGGCTTTATCTGCTTTTTATCAAAGCAAAAAATCCTGTTTTTAAGATAAATTGCTTGTCCGACCCTTATAAATTTATTAAGATATTATCTATATGCTTTAAATCTTTTCAGACGACCTCGAAAAGGGATGGGGTCGTCTGAAAATCATCATAAAAACTTTGGAGAACCTTAAAATGTTTGACTTTGCTTTTCCGACACAAACGCCACTGCGCCAAGCGATTACCGATGCTTACCGCCGCGACGAAATCGAAGCCGTTCAGGATATGCTGCAACGCGCCCAGATGAGCGATGAGGAGCGTCGGGCGGCGTCCGAACTCGCGCGCCGTTTGGTTACGCAGGTTCGTGCCAGCCGCACCAAAGCCAGCGGGGTAGATGCGCTGATGCACGAGTTTTCGCTCTCCAGCGAAGAAGGCATTGCGCTGATGTGTCTGGCGGAAGCTTTGCTGCGCATTCCCGACAATGCGACGCGCGACCGCCTGATTGCCGACAAAATTTCCGAAGGCAACTGGAAAAGCCATTTGAACAACAGCCCGTCCCTGTTCGTCAACGCCGCCGCATGGGGCTTGCTGATTACCGGCAAACTGACCGCGCCGAGCGACAAGCAGATGGGTTCGGCTCTGAACCGCCTCGTCAGTAAAGGCGGCGCGCCCCTGATCCGCCAAGGCGTGAACTACGCCATGCGCTTGTTGGGCAAGCAGTTTGTTACCGGACAAACCATTGAAGAAGCGCTGCAAAACGGCAAAGAGCGCGAAAAAATGGGCTACCGCTTCTCCTTCGATATGTTGGGCGAAGCCGCCTACACCCAAGAAGATGCCGACCGCTATTACAACGACTACGTTCAAGCCATTCACGCCATCGGCAAAGACGCCGCCGGACAAGGCGTTTATGAAGGCAACGGTATTTCCGTCAAACTCTCCGCCATCCATCCGCGCTACTCCCGCGCCCAACACGAACGCGTCATGAGCGAACTCCTACCTCGTCTGAAAGAACTGTTCCTTTTGGGTAAAAAATACGATATCGGTATCAACATCGACGCCGAAGAAGCCAACCGTTTGGAGCTGTCTTTGGATTTGATGGAAGCACTCGTTTCCGACCCCGATTTAGCCGGTTACAAAGGCATCGGCTTTGTCGTTCAGGCATATCAAAAACGCTGCCCCTTCGTCATCGACTATCTGATTGACCTTGCCCGCCGCAACAACCAAAAACTGATGATCCGCCTCGTTAAAGGCGCGTACTGGGACAGCGAAATCAAATGGGCGCAAGTGGACGGCTTGGACGGCTATCCGACCTACACCCGCAAAGTCCATACCGACATCTCCTACCTCGCCTGCGCGCGCAAACTGCTGGACGCGCAAGACGCCGTGTTCCCGCAATTCGCCACCCACAACGCCTACACCTTGGGCGCGATTTACCAAATGGGCAAAGGCAAAGACTTTGAACACCAATGCCTGCACGGCATGGGCGAAACCTTGTACGACCAAGTGGTCGGCCCGCAAAACTTAGGCCGCCGCGTGCGCGTGTACGCCCCGGTCGGTACACACGAAACCCTGCTCGCCTACTTGGTGCGCCGCCTGTTGGAAAACGGCGCGAACTCATCGTTCGTCAACCAAATCGTCGATGAAAACATCAGCATCGACACGCTGATCCGCAGCCCGTTCGACACCATCGCCGAACAAGGCATCCACCTGCACAACGCCTTGCCGCTGCCGCGCGATTTGTACGGCAGGGGTCGTCTGAACTCTCAAGGCGTCGATTTCAGCAACGAAACCGTGTTGCAACAGCTTCAAGAAAAACTCAACCGCGCCGCCGCGCAAGACTTCCACGCCGCATCCATTATCAACGGCAAAGCCCGCGATGTCGGCGAAGCGCAACCGATTAAAAACCCCGCCGACCACGACGACATCGTCGGCACAGTCAGCTTTGCCGATGCCGCGCTTGCCCAAGAAGCCGTCGGTGCAGCCGTTGCCGCGTTTCCTGAATGGAGCGCGACGCCAGCCGCCGAGCGCGCCGAATGCCTGCGCCGCTTTGCCGATTTGCTGGAACAGCACACCCCCGCGCTGATGATGCTTGCCGTGCGCGAAGCAGGTAAAACGCTGAACAACGCCGTCGCCGAAGTGCGTGAAGCCGTCGACTTCTGCCGCTACTACGCAGGCGAAGCCGAAAACACCCTGCCCAAAGATGCCAAAGCCGTCGGCGCCATCGTCGCCATCAGCCCGTGGAACTTCCCGCTCGCCATCTTTACCGGCGAAGTCGTTTCCGCATTGGCGGCGGGCAACACCGTCATCGCCAAACCTGCCGAACAAACCAGCCTGATTGCCAGCTACGCCGTTTCCCTGATGCACGAAGCAGGCATCCCGACTTCCGCCTTGCAACTTGTCCTCGGCGCAGGCGACGTCGGCGCAGCGCTGACGGGCGATCCGCGTATCGGCGGCGTGATTTTCACCGGCTCGACCGAAGTGGCGCAACTGATTAACAAAGCCCTTGCCAAACGCGACGACAGCCCCGTATTGATTGCCGAAACCGGCGGTCAGAATGCCATGATTGTTGACTCCACCGCGCTGCCCGAGCAAGTTTGCTTGGACGTGCTCAACTCCGCCTTCGACAGCGCGGGACAACGCTGCTCCGCACTGCGTATCCTTTGCGTTCAAGAAGATGTCGCCGACAAGATGCTCGCCATCATCAAAGGCGCGATGGACGAATTGGTCGTCGACAAACCCGTTCAACTTACCACCGACGTAGGCCCCGTCATCGATGCCGAAGCGCAGCAAAACCTGCAATCGCACATCAACAAAATGAAAGGCGTTGCCAAGTCTTACCACGAAGTCAAAGCCGCCTCCGATGTTGATCCTGAAAAATCTACTTTCGTGCTGCCGATTTTGTTCGAACTCAACAATTTGAACGAACTCACCCGCGAAGTCTTCGGTCCCGTCCTGCACGTTGTCCGCTACCGTGCCGACGAACTTGACCAAATCATCGACCAAATCAACAGCAAAGGCTACGCGCTCACCAGCGGCGTACACAGCCGTATCGAAGGTACGGTCAAACGCATCCGCGAACGCATCGAAGCGGGTAACGTTTACGTCAACCGCAACATCGTCGGCGCCGTCGTCGGCGTACAACCGTTCGGCGGACACGGTATGTCAGGTACAGGTCCGAAAGCAGGCGGTTCGTTCTACCTGCAAAAACTGACCCGCATCCCCGAATGGGTTGCCCCGCCGTTGAGCCGCATCGGACAAGCGGACGAAGCCGCGCTCAAACGCCTTGAAGCCCTGATTCACAAGCTGCCGTTTAATGCGGAAGAGAAAAAAGCAGCGGCATCAGCATTGGGACACGCCCGCATCCGCACCCTGCGCCAAGCAGAATCCGTCTTGGTCGGACCGACCGGCGAACGCAACGCCATGAGCTGGCGCGCGCCCAAACGCGTCTGGGTACACGGCGGCAGCCTCCTGCAAGCCTTCTGCGCCCTGACCGAACTTGCTGCCGCAGGCATCGTAACCGTCGTCGAACCCGACAGCCCGCTTGCCTCCTACACCGCCGACCTCGAAGGCCTGCTGCAAGTCAACAGCAAACCTGAAAACACAGGCGTGCATCACGTCGCCGCCCTAAGCCCGCTGGACAGCAGCCGCAAGGAAGAGCTGGCAAAACGCGACGGCGCACTCATCCGCATCCTCCCGTCCGAACAAGGCTTGGACATCCTGCAAGTGTTTGAAGAAATTTCTTGCAGCGTCAACACCACAGCCGCCGGCGGCAACGCCAGCCTGATGGCCGTTTCTGACTAAAAGGACTGAATAAACGCCAGAGCGTTTGAACAAAGGTCGTCTGAAAACGTTAGCAAAACCCGCTAAGTCCGTTTTCAGACGACCTTTTCTGTAAATTAAATAAGCAGGGCAGATACTGTTTTTCCGTCAGGTATGGATGGTTAACCTATCGTCGTTATTTCCGTACGGCTGGGAATTCGGAAATTTGAAGTTGCAGCAGCTTTGAGATATTTCCGCAATGCAAAGACTCGGATTCCCGCCTGCGCGGGAATGACGGCAACGGCGGTTTCAGACGACTTTTATGGGCTGATGATAAAGTTTATCCGGAAGTATGAAAAAAGGTCGTCTGAACCCCCAACCCATTTTCAGACGACCTCGATATTTATTCTGCCCAATCCTGCGTTTCTTCCAAATCGCTCTGACTGCCTTCCATGACGGATTTGATTTCTTGGAAGAGGGCGCGGAAGTTTTTCGGCGGTTTGTTTTGTTCCTGCTCTTTTTTCGTGTTGCGGATTAAGGTGCGCAATTTGCCTGCGTCGGCATGGGGGAAGTCCGCCATGAATTGGGTGATTGCGTTGTCGTCCGCCAAGAGGCGCGTGCGAGCTTGTTCGACGCGTTGCAAGAAGGCGTTGTGGGCGGTATTTTCGCCGCGCAGTTTGGCGAGGAAGGCTTCGATGGGCGCGGGGTCGGTGTCTCGCATGAGCCTGCCGATGAATTGGCTTTGGCGTTTGAGCGCGCCGTTGGACGTGATTTTTTTGTAGGTAACAACGGCTTCGTACAAGTCTTCGTCCAAGCCGATTTTTTTCAGCGTATCGGTCGAGAGTTTGGTCAACTCCATGCCCAAAGCCTGCAAATCGTTCATCTGCTTTTTCATTTGGGTTTTGCTGACCCATTCGTCTTCGTTTTCAAACATTTTGATAAACCTTTAATTTTGTTTCGGGTATTTTAGCACGTTCGGGCAGGTTTCACGTCAACGCCCTGTTGAAACGGCGTTTTCAGACGATCTTTTATAGTGGATTAAATTTAAACCAGTACGGCGTTGCCTCGCCTTGCCGTACTATTTGTACTGTCTGCGGCTTCGTCGCCTTGTCCTGATTTAAATTTAATCCACTATATCTTCTGCGGCGGTATTTTTGCCGAGGTCGTCTGAAAACGGTTAAAATGCCGCAAACCTCTGTCAGGAAACCTTTTATGCTGTTTAACCACACCGCCTCCGAGCTGACCGGCTTATGCGGACACGCCTTGGATTTGGCAAAAAACATGGGCGCGGCGGCTGCCGAAGCCGACTTTAGCGAATCCATTGGACAAAGCGTCAGCGTACGGCTGGGCGAAATCGAACAAATCGAGTTCCAGCAAGACAAATCGCTGGATATTACCGTGTACGTCGGCAAACGCAAAGGCCGCGCCAGCACCGCCGACTTCTCCGAAAAAGCCTTGCAAGACACCGTCAAAGCCGCTATCGACATCGCCCGCTATACCGCCGAAGACGATTGCGCAGGTCTGGCAGATGCTTCGCTGATGGCGCAACACGTCGGCAACCTTGACCGTTATCACGAATGGGATTTAAGCACGGAAGCCGCTATCGAGTTAGCAAAACAATGTGAACAAGCCGCCCTGAGCGCGGATGAACGCATCGAAAACTCCGAAGGCGCAGGCGTTCAGACCGGACATTACCAATACGTTTACGGCAACACCCACGGTTTTACCGCCCACCAACAAGGCACGCGCCACAGCATTTCGTGCAGCATCGTTGCCGCCGACGAAAACGGTATGCAGCGCGACTACTGGTACGACGCCGCCTGCCGCCATCAAGATATGGACAGCCCCGAGCAAATCGGCAAAACCGCCGCCGAGCGCACCTTACGTCGTCTGAACAGCCGCAGCATCCCGACAGGCGGCTATCCCGTCCTCTTCGATACCACCGTCGCAGGCGGCCTTATCGGACACCTCGTCGGCGCACTCAGCGGCGGCGCGCTCTACCGCCAAAGCAGCTTCCTGATCGACAGCATAGGCAGAAAAGTCCTGCCCGATTTCCTCAGCCTGCGCGAAGAACCGCACATCCCCCGCGCCTTCGGCAGCACCTATTTCGACTCCGAAGGCGTCGCCACGCGGCCGCGTTTCGTCATCCGCGACGGCATTGTCGAAGGCTATTTCCTCAGCAGTTACAGCGCGAGAAAGCTCGGTATGCAGACCACGGGCAACGCCGGCGGCGCACACAACCTTTATTTGAACCATACGCACGAAACGCAGTCCGACCTGCTGAAAGAAATGGGCACGGGATTGTTGGTTACCGAACTGATGGGTCAGGGTGTGAACACCATCACGGGCGACTACTCGCGCGGCGCGGCGGGTTTTTGGGTGGAAAACGGCGTCATCAGCCACCCCGTCCAAGAAATCACCATCGCCGGCCGCTTGCAGGATATGTACCTCGGCATCGTCGGCACTGCCAACGACGCGCTGCGCCGCTCTTCCAACAAAATCGGTTCGGTGCTGATCGAGAGCATGACCGTGGCGGGGGAGTAGGTTTTACCCGGTTATTAAAAAGGTCGTCTGAAAACGGCGAATGTTTTTTCAGACGACCTCAGATTGATTATTACGAAAGTTTTTTCATGCACGTTGCCGTTATTCCTTCTTGGTATCCCAAAACTGAAACCGATGTGGACGGAATCTTTTTCCGTCTTCAAGCACAAGCCTTGCAGCGAAAAGGTTTGAAAGTCGGGGTGATTGCGCCGATGTTCCGCTATTTGCGCGTCCATACCAAATCTATTTTTACCGGTCCGTACGGCATCCGGAAACACAATCAGGGCGGGTTGAATACCTATGCTTACGACAGTATGTATTTTTTCCCCCGTTTTCCTGTTATTGATTTGGACCGCATCCGCTGGGTGCGCGCGGGGATGAAGGCATTTGCGCGGTATGTGCGTGAAAACGGCCGCCCCGATATTGTTCATGCACACTCCATGAACTACGCGGGTATCCTCGCTTACGAAATTTATAAGACTTACGGTATTCCCTACGTCATTACCGAACACAGTAGCACCATTACCCGCAACCTCATACGGCCTCACCAATGGCCGATCATGCGCCTCGCTGCCGAACATAGTGCCGCGCGTTTTGCCGTCAGCCGCGATTTCAGCCGCCTGCTGAAGGAAAAATACGGTTTGGAATGGGAATACTTGCCCAACGTACTGGGCGACAATTTCGCACGGGATTTCACGTTTCCCGATAAAGGAAACCAAGACTACACCTTCTGTACCGTTTCGCATCTGCGCCATCTGAAAGGGCATGACCTCCTGCTGCCGGCCTTTGCGAAAGCATTGGAAAAATATCCTTTCCTCAAATTGAAAATCGGCGGGGACGGCGTGGAAGCCGCCAATTTGCGCCGTTTGGCACAAGAGTTGGGCATTACGCATGCCGTCAGCTTCCTCGGCGCGCTCACTACGGACGAAGTATTGGATTTGATGCGCCAAAGCGACGCTTTCGTCCTTGCCAGCCGCACGGAAACCTTCGGGGTCGTGTTTATTGAAGCGTTGTCTCAGGGCTTGCCCGTCATCGCCACCATGTGCGGCGGTCCGCAATCCATCGTTACACCCGAGAACGGTATTTTGGTGCCGACCGAAAATATCCCCGCGCTTACCGGTGCATTGATTGAAATGTATGAAAATCGCGAACGCTTCGATCATGAAAAACTGCGTCGAGATTGTTTGGCGGAGTTTAGCGAGGAGGTTATCGCTTCAAGCTTAATCCGCACATTTGAACAAATCGTCGGAGAAAAGTAAAAGCAACCTTAAGCTTTGCTATAAAGCCAACTGGAGCATCGGTTTTCCGCCGTCTTGGTATCCGTTTAATCCGTTTCCTTTTCAGACGACCTTCAAGAACAAAGGTCGTCTGAAACACTGTTTACACACTACATAATGTCTCAAACCAACCTCCCGTCCCGCCGCCTTTCCGTCGCCCCCATGCTCGACTGGACAGACCGCCACTACCGCTACCTCGCCCGCCAGATTACCCGCAACACATGGCTTTACAGCGAAATGGTCAATTCCGGTGCCATCGTTTATGGCGATAAAGACCGCTTTTTGATGTTCAACGAAGGCGAGCAGCCCGTCGCCCTGCAACTGGGCGGCAGCGCCCCGTCCGATTTGGCGAAAGCGGCCAAAGCCGCCGAAGAATACGGCTACAACGAGGTCAACCTCAACTGTGGCTGCCCCAGCCCGCGCGTGCAGAAAGGCTCGTTCGGCGCGTGTCTGATGAACGAAGTCATGCTGGTTGCCGACTGCCTCAACGCCATGCAGGACGCGGTCAAAATCCCCGTTACCGTCAAACACCGCATCGGCGTCGACAGGCAGACCGAATACCAAACCGTCGCCGATTTCGTCGGCACGCTGCGCGACAAAACCGCTTGCAAAACCTTCATCGTCCACGCCCGCAACGCATGGCTGGACGGACTCTCCCCCAAAGAAAACCGCGACGTTCCGCCGTTGAAATACGATTACGTTTACCGCTTGAAAAAAGAGTTTCCCGATCTGGAAATCATCATCAACGGCGGCATCACCACCAACGAAGCAATCGCCGGACACCTGCAACACGTTGACGGCGTAATGGTCGGACGCGAGGCGTATCACAACCCGATGGTCATGCACGAATGGGACAGGCTGTTTTACGGCGATACCCGCAGCCCGATTGAATACGCCGATTTGGTGCAGCGCCTCTACACATACAGTCAAGCCCAAATCCAAGCCGGACGCGACACAATCTTGCGCCACATCGTCCGCCACAGCCTCGGGCTGATGCACGGCCTGAAAAACGCCCGCACCTGGCGGCGTATGCTTTCCGACGCGACGCTGTTGAAAGACAACGACGGCAGCCTGATTCTCGACGCGTGGAAAGAGGTCGAGCGGGCGAACGTATGGGAATAAAGCGATTTTCTCAAACATCAAACACGTCGTCTGAAAACAGATTCCTTTTTCAGATGACCTTTTTACCTTTTGAATCCATCCCTATGATGAAACGAACCATACCGATTATCTTCTCAGCCTTCCTGCTTGCCGCCTGCCAAGCCTCATCCACTCAAGAAACACGAACCATGAATACCCGACTTTGGGCAGTATCCGTCAAGCAAGATGCCAACCTTTACCGTATCGACGACAAACTCTACCGCAGCGAACAGCCCGTCCCCGAGGACGGCGAAACCATTTCACAGCAGGGTATCAAAAGCGTCGTCAATCTGCGCTTTTTCGACCGCAATGACGACGACTATCTCAAGCAATACGGCATCAACATCATCAACCGCCCGCTGCTGTCGTGGAACGTCAAACCTAAAGACATCGCCGAAATCCTGTACCTGATTGAAAAACAGCAACAAAACGGCGCAGTCCTCATCCATTGCTACCACGGTGCGGACAGGACGGGGCTGATTGCCGGAATGTACCGCATCCTTTACCAAGGCTGGCAGATTGAAGAGGCAAAAGCCGAAATGCAGCACGGTCCCTACGGTTATCACAGCATTTGGAAAAATATCGCCAACCTGTTTACCGAAGCAAAAGTACAGGAAGTCAAAAACCATTTGGAACGCCTGCGCAGCAACGAACGGAATGCAGTATCGGGGCAATAACGCTGACTTATACATCCAATACCGACTCTGGCTGCCAAGCTGATTTTTAGAGACAACATATTTATTGGTGCATTATTCCCGCTCAGACGGGAATCCATCGGAAATCTTCAATTCAAAATTAGATTCAATCCTATGAGGAATGGCGGTTAACAGCGGGCGTCGTATCAAAAAAATAAGCGTGTCAGCCGTATATAAAAAGGTCGTCTGAAAACCTTATCCATCAGGTTTTCAGACGACCTTTTTATATAGTGGATTAAATTTAAATCAGGACAAGGCGACGAAGCCGCAGACAGTACAGATAGTACGGAACCGATTCACTTGGTGCTTCAGCACCTTAGAGAATCGTTCTCTTTGAGCTAAGGCTAGGCAACGTCGTACTGGTTTAAAGTTAATCCACTATATCTGCGGCCTTATCAGGCGATTCAGTTCAAATCACAAAATCCATCGCCGTACCCTGCAAACTCTGGTCCATGTCCGCCGATGGGGTTTTGACCGAACGCCCCACCGGTTTGGCAGGCACGCCGACGACGGTGATTGACGACGGTACGTCCGCAACGACCACGCTGCCTGCGCCGATTTTGGAATTGTCGCCGATGCGGATGTTGCCCAATATCGAAGCGTTCGCGCCGATCATCACGCCGTCGCCGATTTTCGGATGGCGGTCGCCGCCTTCCTTGCCCGAGCCGCCGAGCGTTACGCCGTGCAGGATGGAAATATTGTTGCCCAACACGGCGGTTTCGCCGGCAACGAAACCGGTGGCGTGGTCGAGCATCAGCCCATGACCGAAACGGGCGGCGGGGTGAATATCGACGCCGAAGACTTCCGACATACGATTTTGCAGGAAATACGCCAGCGTTTTTCGGCCGTTTTGATAGAGCCAGTGGTTGATGCGGTGCGCCTGAATGGCGTGGAAACCTTTGAAATACAAGAGCGGCAGCGAATATTCGTCGCACGCGGGGTCGCGTTCGTAAATGGCTTTCAAATCGGCTTCGACGCAATTGCTGATGCGCGCGTCGCTGCCCAATGCCTGCTGGTAGATTTCAAACAGGGCGCGCACGTCCATAATCGGGCTGCCGAGTTTGCTGGAAAGGTGGTAGGCAAGGACGGAATCGAGCGAATCGTGGCGCAATACGGTTTGGTGCAAAAAGCTCGCCAGCATCGGCTCGGCTGCGGCTGCGGCTGCGGTTTCTTCGCGGATGGTATGCCAGAGGTTGAAATCGGTTGTGTTCAGGTGGTCTTTTTTCATGTCGGGGGTCGTCTGAAAATAGGATGGTGTCGGTGTATCTTACCTTTTATCAACGATTTGCGATAGCGCATTGCGGAATATGCTTATGATGGTTTCCGTGTGCTTGAAGTTTTTTCAGACGACCTTATATAAAGTAGCATTCGATTCAAACCATTCCAAAGGATGCATGAAATGAGCGAACATCACGAACAATATCAACACGAAACCGAAGAGGCGGCAAACGCAGAAGCCGCCCAAAAGCCCAATACCGAACAACCCGAAGCTGCCGAACCGCCGACTTACGAAGAATTGCAGGCACGTATCGCCGAGTTGGAAGGGCAGTTGAAAGACAGCGAACTGCGCGGCCTGGCGAACGAGCAAAACCTGCGCCGCCGCCATCAACAGGAAATCGCCGATACGCACAAGTTTGCCGGACAAAAATTCGCCGCCGAAATGCTGCCGGTCAAAGACTATCTCGAAATGGCGCTGCTCGACCAAAGCGGTAATTTCGACGTGCTGAAAATGGGTGTGCAAATGACGCTGAACGAATTGCAAAAAGCGTTTGACGCCACGCACATCAAAGAAATCAACCCGCAGCCCGGCGGCAAACTCGACCCGCACCAACATCAAGCAATGCAGGCGGTCGTCAGCGAGCAAGAGCCGAACACCATCGTCAGCGTCATGAAAAAAGGCTACACCCTGTCCGACCGCGTATTACGTCCCGCAATGGTTGTCGTGGCGAAACAAGAATCCTGAAGGCACCGCTTGATAAAGTTTATCAAGCATAAAATTTTCAGACGACCCTTCCCCGTCCCTCAAGCCCCAATCCCGCTTTTGGAAAATCATTCCGATGATGCCCAATCGGAAAAGAAAGACAAGGTCGTCTGAAAAACAAAATACCGTCCTGTGGATAAATAGTTTAACTTCTTGAATTTTATATAAAAAAAATTTCAACAAAACCCTTGAAAAAATATCGGGCAACCTTATTTACAGGTCAACGGAACAAAATGTTCCACACGATTATTAACTTAGAAAAATCTTTTTAGGAGCAACATCAATATGGCAAAAGTAATCGGTATCGACTTAGGTACAACCAACTCTTGTGTATCCATCTCTGAAAACGGTCAAACCAAAGTTATTGAAAACGCAGAAGGCGCACGCACTACGCCGTCTGTCGTCGCTTATCTGGACGGCGGCGAAGTCCTCGTCGGCGCACCGGCCAAACGCCAAGCCGTAACCAACGCTAAAAACACCATCTACGCCGTCAAACGTTTGATCGGTCATAAATTCGAAGACAAAGAAGTCCAACGCGACATCGAATCCATGCCTTTCGAAATCATCAAAGCCAGCAACGGCGACGCATGGGTGAAAGCACAAGGCAAAGAGCTGTCTCCGCCGCAAGTTTCCGCAGAAGTCCTGCGTAAAATGAAAGAAGCCGCCGAATCTTACTTGGGCGAGAAAGTAACCGAAGCCGTGATTACCGTTCCGGCCTACTTCAACGACAGCCAACGTCAAGCCACCAAAGACGCAGGCCGCATCGCCGGTTTGGATGTAAAACGCATCATCAACGAGCCGACCGCAGCCGCTTTGGCATTCGGTATGGACAAAGGCGACAACAAAGACCGCAAAGTAGCCGTATATGACTTGGGCGGCGGTACCTTCGATATTTCCATCATCGAAATCGCCAACCTCGACGGCGACAAACAATTCGAAGTATTGGCAACCAACGGCGACACCTTCTTGGGTGGTGAAGACTTCGACCAACGCCTCATCGACTACATCATCGCCGAGTTCAAAAAAGACCAAGGCATTGATTTGAAACAAGACGTGATGGCATTGCAACGCCTGAAAGAGGCTGCCGAAAAAGCCAAAATCGAATTGTCCAGCGGCCAGCAAACCGAAATCAACCTGCCGTACATCACCATGGACGCAACCGGCCCGAAACACTTGGCAATGAAAATTACCCGCGCCAAATTCGAGAGCCTGGTTGAAGACCTGATTGCCCGCTCTATTGAGCCTTGCCGCACCGCATTGAAAGATGCCGGCTTGAGCACCAGCGACATCGACGACGTGATTTTGGTCGGCGGTCAGTCCCGTATGCCGAAAGTACAAGAAGCCGTAAGAGACTTCTTCGGCAAAGAACCGCGCAAAGACGTGAACCCTGACGAAGCCGTTGCCGTAGGCGCAGCGATTCAAGGCGAAGTATTGAGCGGCGGCCGCAGCGACGTATTGCTGCTGGACGTAACACCCCTGTCTTTGGGTATCGAAACCATGGGCGGTGTGATGACCAAGCTGATTCAGAAGAACACCACCATCCCGACCAAAGCGTCGCAAGTGTTCTCTACCGCCGAAGACAACCAAAGCGCAGTAACCATCCATGTGCTGCAAGGCGAACGCGAACGTGCTTCCGCCAACAAATCTTTGGGTCAGTTCAACTTGGGCGACATCGCACCCGCACCGCGCGGCATGCCGCAAATCGAAGTCATCTTCGACATTGACGCCAACGGCATCCTGCACGTTTCCGCCAAAGACAAAGGCACAGGCAAAGCCGCCAACATCACCATCCAAGGTTCTTCAGGCTTGAGCGAAGAAGAAATCGAACGCATGGTGAAAGATGCCGAAGCCAATGCTGAGGAAGATAAAAAACTGACTGAATTGGTCGCTTCACGCAACCAAGCCGAAGCCCTGATTCACTCCGTGAAAAAATCTTTGGCCGACTACGGCGACAAACTCGACGCAGCCGAGAAAGAAAAAATCGAAGCCGCGTTGAAAGAAGCCGAAGAAGCCGTGAAAGGCGACGACAAAGCCGCCATCGACGCCAAAGCCGAAGCACTGGGCGCAGCCAGCCAAAAACTGGGCGAAATGGTTTACGCACAAGCGCAAGCCGAAGCCCAAGCAGGCGAAAGCGCACAAGCCGAACCGTCTTCCGCCAAGAAAGACGACGACGTGGTAGATGCCGACTTTGAAGAAGTAAAAGACGACAAGAAATAATTGAGACCGTCTGAAAAAAGCGCGAATCGCAAGGTTCGCGCTTTTTGTTTGAATTATTTATAGTAAAAGGTCGTCTGAAAACTTTTCAGACGACCTTCTGCCTATCTGTTGCCCTGTGTGTGGAAACATAAGAAAATAGCCTTATTTTTCAAACCATCCAATCAAAGGAAACCTTCATGACGACATTCCCCATCGCGCGCGCGGGCGATAAGACACTTGAAATCCAAGGCAAAATGGCGAACCGCCACGGCTTGATCGCCGGTGCGACCGGTACGGGTAAAACCGTAACCCTGCGCCGTATGGCGGAAGCCTTCAGTAGTGAGGGCGTTCCTGTATTTTTGGTTGACGTCAAAGGCGATTTGTCGGGCATCGCGCAAGCGGGTGCTGCCAGCGGCAAGGTGGGCGAACGCATTGCCGAGTTTGGTCTGGGCGAGCAATGGCTGCAAAGTTTCCCCGTGCGCTTTTGGGATGTTTACGGCGAAACCGGCATTCCGGTGCGCGTAACCGTTTCGGAAATGGGTCCGCTGTTGCTGGCGCGTTTGATGAACCTGAACGACACGCAGGAAGGCCTGCTGAATCTCGTGTTTAAAGTTGCCGACGATAAAGGCTGGCACATTCTGGATTTGAAAGACCTGCGCAGTATGCTGAAACACGTTTCCGACCACGCCTCGGAATACCGCACGCACTACGGCAACGTCTCCGCCGCCAGTATCGGCGCGATTCAGCGCCAGCTTTTGACGCTGGAGAACGAAGGTGCGGAAAAATTCTTCGGCGAGCCGTCGCTCAACCTGCAAGATTGGATGCAGACCGACAACGGCAAAGGTGTCATCAATATCCTCAATTCGGAAAAACTGATGCGCTCGCCGCGTATGTACAGCGCGTTTTTGTTGTGGATGTTGGCGGAGTTGTTTGAAACCTTGCCCGAAGTCGGCGATTTGGACAAACCGAAATTCGTGATGTTCTTCGACGAAGCGCATTTGATGTTCGACAACGCCGCCAATGCGCTGGTGGAGCAGGTCGAACAAGTCGTGCGCCTGATCCGTTCCAAAGGCGTGGGCGTGTATTTCGTGACCCAAAACCCGCTCGATTTGCCCGACACCATCCTCGGACAGCTCGGCAACCGCGTGCAACACGCCCTGCGCGCCTTCACGCCGCGCGACCAGAAAGCGGTTAAAGCCGCTGCCGAAACCTTCCGCAGCAATCCGAATATCAAAGTTGCCGAAGCGATTGCCGAACTGGGCGTCGGCGAAGCACTTGTTTCCTTCCTCGACGAAAAAGGTATGCCCGAGCCGGTAGAACGCGCGCTCGTCCTGCCGCCGCAATCTTCCTTGACCCCGCTTGCCGCAGAAGAGCGCAACCGCTTGTTCCAAAACGATGATTTGTATCCGACCTATAAAGACATGGTGGACAACTATTCCGCCTTTGAAGCCTTAGCCGAAGCCGACAGTCAGGCTGCGGCGGAGAAAGAGGCGGCAGCAGCGGCAAAAGAGCAGGAAAAAGCGCAAAAAGCCGCTGAAAAAGAAGCCGCCAATGCCGATCCCGGCATACTCGGCGGACTGCTCGGCGGCTTGAGCGGCGGGCGTAAAAAGTCAGGACAGGGCTTGGGCTACAACGTCGCCGACGCCATCGGCAGCCAAATCAACCGCCAAGTGACCAACGCCATCTCCCGCAGCGTGATGGGCATTATTAAAAACATGTTTAAAAAATAAGGCGTAAAAAGAAGGCAAAGGTCGTCTGAAGGCCTGACGATCGGTTTTCAGACGACCTTTTATAGTAAATTTCAAATAAAAATATCTTCGTCGTCATTCCCGCGCAGGCGGAAATCTAGAGCTGCACGCACAGGAACTTATCGGGTAAAACGGTTTCTTCAACTTTACGTTCTGGATTCCCGCCTGCGCGGGAATGACGATTCAGGAATTTTATATTGAATCCGCTATGTTTTTACCTCAACCTTACCATCAAGCCGCGTTGTCGAAGCCGCTGTGGCGCAGCAGTGCGTCTATGCTCGGTTCGCGTCCGCGGAAGGCTTTGAAGGATTCCGCCGCGCTGCGGGAGCCGCCGACGGCGAGGATTTCCTGCCAGAAGCGTTTGCCTGTGGCGGCGACGTCGTCGCTTTCTTCAAAGGCGGCGTAGGCGTCGGCGCTGAGGACTTCTGCCCAGGCGTAGCTGTAATAGCCTGCGGAGTAGCCGCCGGCGAAGATGTGGCCGAAGCTGTTGGCGAAGCGGTTGTATTCGGGCGGTTGGATGACGGCGACTTCTTTGCGCACGCTGTCTAAAACCTGCGGCCAGTTTTTCAGACGGCCTTCGTCGTCTTCGCTGTAAATGGTCATGTCGAAGAGGGCGAACTCCATCTGGCGGACGAGGAACATGCCGCGTTGGAAGTTTTTGGCGGCGAGCATTTTGTCGAAGAGTTCTTTCGGCAGGGGAACGCCGGTTTCTTCGTGGGCGGACATTTGTGCCAAGACGTCGTATTCCCAGACGAAGTTTTCCATAAACTGGCTGGGCAGCTCGACTGCGTCCCATTCGACGCCGTTGATGCCGGATACGCCCAGTTCGTCTACTTGGGTGAGCAGGTGGTGCAGGCAGTGGCCGGTTTCGTGGAAGAGGGTGAGGATTTCGTCATGGGAGAGGCGGGCTTCTTTGCCGCCTACGGGCGGGGTGAAGTTGCAGACGAGGTAGGCGGTGGGCAGTTGCAGCGTGCCGTCGGCGAAGCGGCGGCGGCCTTTGTAGTCGTTCATCCACGCGCCGCCGCGTTTGCCTTCGCGGGCGTAGAGGTCCATATAGACGCCGCCTATGGTTTTGCCGTTTTGCTCCAGCTCGAAGTAGCGCACGTCTTTGTGCCAGACGGGAACGGTTTTTTCGGCGAATCCGATGCCGTAGAGTTTTTTGATTTGGGCGAACAGGCCTGCCAGGACTTTGCTGACGGGGAAGTATTTTTTGACTTCGGTTTCGCTGAATGCGTATTTGGCTTCGCGCAGTTTTTCGCTGGCGTAGCTCAAGTCCCACGGCTGCGGGTCGGCGAGGTTCAGGCGATCGCGGGCGAAGGCTTTGACTTCGGCGAGGTCTTTTTCGGCGTAGGGTTTGGCGCGGCGGGCGAGGTCGTGCAGGAAGGTGAGGACTTGTTCGGGCGTGTCCGCCATTTTGGTTGCCAATGATAGCTCGGCGTAGTTTTTGAAGCCGAGCAATTTGGCGGTTTGCAGGGCGTTTTCGAGCGTGCGGTTGATGTTGGCGGTGTTGTCGAATTTGCCGTCGTCTGAAAGTTCGCTGGCGCGGGTAACGTAGGCGCGGTAGATTTGTTCGCGCAGTTCGCGGTTGTCGGCGTATTGGATGACGGCGAGGTAGTGTGGAATCTGCAAACCGATTTTGTAGCCTGTTTTGCCTTCGCTTTGCGCGGCGGCGGCAAACATGGCGAGCGAGTCTTCGGGGATGCCGGCAAGCGGTGCGGCGTCGTCAAAGTAGAGGGCGAAGGCGTCGGTTGCGTCTAAGACGTTTTGCGAGAATTTGGCGGAGAGTTGCGCGCTTTCGGTTTGCAGTTTCGCCAGTTCTGCCTGCTGTTCGGGCGGCAGTTCCGCGCCGCTGAGGACGAAATCGCGCAGGTCGTGGTTGAGCTTGGTTTTTTGTGCGGGAGAGAGGGTCTCGAATTCGGGGGAGTTTTTGATTACTTTGAAGCGGTTGTACAGCTCGATGTCTTGTCCGATTTCGGTGAAGAAGACGGTGATTTCGGGCATCAGTTCGTTATAGACGGCGCGCAGTTCGGGTGTGTCGACCACAGAGTTGAGGTGCGACACCACGCCCCAAATCCTGCCGACGCGTTCGGTGATGTCGGTCAGACGCTCGACGGTGTTTGCCCAGTCGGTGTGCGTTTGGGCTTTGACTTCGGCAATCTGCGCGCGCGCTTCGGCGATGGCGGTTTGCAGGGCAGGTTTGATGTCGGCGGTTTGGATGGCGTCGAAACGGGGTTCTTCGCCCAAATGGAGCAGTACGTTGTCGGTCATGGATGGGATTCCTTTGTGTGGGTGGCGGGTTCGGACGGAGGTCGTCTGAAAAATGGCTGCCGCCTGAGTCAATGGGAAAATGGGGATAATGTGTGTCTGGGTTTTAGGTTTGCCGTTCGGGCGAACCGATTGTGTTTTCAGACGACCTGTTTGGATTCGGGGTCGTCTGAAAACGACGGGGCAAACGATAGGGGAGATATAGTGCCATCGCGTCAGGCTTAAAGCGTCTTTCCCTGTTTTTACGCTATTCCGCGCCGCGCGGGTTGGATTTGAGCGGGGCGGCGAGGTCGAGGCTCATCGGTGTGCCGGCGGGGGCGAATACGGCTTGTGCGACATTGGTTTGCAACGAATCGGCAAACGCGCCGCGGTAGATTTTCGCGCCTTGGTGGGTCAGGTTGGATTGTACATCGACATAAACTTCGCCGCCGATTTGCTGCCACAGGCGGCAGAACGTATAGTCTTCGGAAAGGTAGCGTTTGCTTTCGGGATCGACCATGCAGTCGAAGAAGCGGTAGTGCAGCCCTTTGTCTTCGCGCTTGTAGTCGCTGTCGGAGATGTAGTTCAGCTCGGGGTAGGCGGCCATCATTTTTTCAAACACGCTGCGTTTGATGACCATGAATCCGGTCGGCGCGTCATCGACTTTCATAAAGCCTTCTTCATCGACGCGCAGGACGATTTCGCCGTTTTCGTTTTTATCGCCTGTGTTGACGGTGTAGGCGGTGTACATCCGCTCGAAATCCGCTTGGGTCGTGCCGGCAGGAACGCCTTCGTCCGGCCAGTTTTCCCGTTTCAACGGATAAATGCCCGCTACCACGTCTTTATCCGCCAAAAGCAGGCGGTAGAACGCTTCGGCGGAAAAACCGATGTCGGAGTCTATCCAGAAGAGGTGCGTCCATTCTTTGTTTTCCAAGAAGGTCGCCACGCAATTATTGCGCGCGCGGGTAATCAGGCTCTCGCCGCGCTGCATCATTACTTGCAGCGGCCAGCCGTTTTGCGCGCTGGTGTGGACGATATTGAGCAGCGAAAGGACGTAATTGTGGAAATATTTCCCGTCGTGGCTGGGGGTCATGATGACGGGGTACATTTGCGTAAGGGCGGATTCGGGCAACATAGTATTTTCCTGATTGTTAATAGATTATGGGGTTAAGCTTGAGGGTTTAGCAGGCGGTATTGTACGCGCAAAAACTCATCCAGCACCGCCTGCTGGATTTCTAAACGCTTCGCCACGGGCGAGGCATAGCGCACGATGATAAGGTACACCTTGTCGTCATGCGGCACGCGGGTTACGCGCGGCTGGGCGGCAGGGGTGATGAACAGCTTCTCCGCCTGCACGTTTTCCAAATGCCGCTGGATGGCGGGTACATAAGGTTGGCACAAAGGCTCCAATACGGCTTTCAGACGACCTACAATCACATCCGAATCCAAATGAATCGGCACGGGAATTTCCACCGTATGAATCACATAATCGCCCAAGATATTGTCGCGGCGGACGGAATGGTTCAAAAGCAGGCTGTTGGGAAACGATAGCGTTTTACCCGAAAGCTGCCCGACCAGCGGGTTCGGGCCGATCTGCATCATCAACGTGTTCAAAAGATTAATATCGACCACACGCCCGCGCAGGCCGTTCACTTCAATATAGTCGCCGACCGAATATTGTTTCGTTACCGAGCGCAAGATGCTGCCCGACAAACACATAATCAGTTCCTTCGTCGCCACCACAATCGCCGCCGCTACGGCAAACATCGACAGCGCCAGCGTCTGGATTTGAGTCGCCCAAATTACCGCCAGCCCGAAAATCGTTAAAATCAGCGTCAGATTGCGGCTGAGTACCAAGGAGCGGCGTTTTTCCTCGATGCTGTAATGCGGGTGGCGGCGCAGATACAGGTTCAGCAAAACGCCCCGCAAAACCAGCAGCGCCATGACCATCAGCACCGATTCCACCACTTCCTCGCGTACTGGCAGAGTATGCAGCCATTGCCGTACTGTGTCCCACATAGTGTAAAAATCCTATATTTATCTTGATATTGTTTTCAGACGACCTATACGCATTATCGGAACGGACTGCCGAGCCGCCTAAAAAATGACATTATAAATGATAACGAATGGGGAGGTCGTCTGAAACATCCGCAAGAGTCATAACATCGAAATGGCGCGTTCAGACGACCTTTAAAGTCTATAATGATATACCGTAACACTATGTTAATAAAGAAGAAATTGTTTACTGAACTGCCAAAAAAGGATAACATAGAGACCGTAACCTAAAGGGTTTGAATTAACCATCGATAACGAGGAATCAAAATGACTTGCAAAATCCACGATCATCACGACCATACCCATGGCGCTGGTTGCGGCCATACCGCCATCAAACACGGCGACCACACCGACTATCTGCACGACGGTCATCTGCACCACGAACACAACGGCCATTACGACGAACACAGCTTAAGCGTCAATGAAACCAATCCCGACGGCTGCCATCCCGTCGATACCTGCAAAGGCCACGTTCACGGCGAAGGTTGCGGCCATGAAGCCGTACCGCACGGCGATCACACCGACTACATCGTCAACGGCCGCCTGCACCACCAACACGGCGACCACTGCGACGATCACGGTCCGGTTGAGATTGTGAAGTAAGCAGTTTTAGAGTTTAGGTGTAAGAAAGGTCGTCTGAACAACATTTGGGTTTTCAGACGACCTTGGATTCGGATTTCAAGTGCAACACTAGGGTACCAGTGGTTGGAACAGATTTAAGAATAAAACACTTGGCGTTTCGTAGCCAAGTGTTTTTCTCGGCCGGTGGTTCAACTCATCTTGAACCCTGCGTATCTCCCGATCGCTGATGTTTCGGAAATCGGTTTGTTTGGGGAAATATTGCCGGATGAGTCCATTGGTGTTCTCATTCAGCCCTTTCTCCCAAGAATGGTAAGGGCGGCAAAAATAGGTTTTCGCCTTCAATGCTTTGGCTATTTTGGTGTGTTGGTAGAACTCTTTGCCGTTATCCATGGTGATGGTGTGGACTCTGGCTTTATATGCCTTTAATACCCTAATGGCCGCCCGGGCAGTGTCTTCGGCTTTTAAGTTCTTTAATTTGCAGATGATGGTGTAGCGGGTAACGCGTTCGACCAAGGTCAATAACGCGCTTTTCTGATTTTTGCCGACGATGGTGTCGGCCTCCCAATCGCCGATGCGGGTTTTCTGGTCGACGATAGCAGGTCGGTTCTCTATGCCGACGCGGTTGGGCACTTTGCCTCTGGTCCATGTGCTGCCGTAGCGTTTGCGGTAGGGTTTGCTGCATATTCTGAGATGTTGCCACAAAGTGCCGCCGTTGCTTTTGTCTTGGCGAAGGTAGCGGTAAACGGTGCTGTGATGGAGTGTGATCCCGTGGTGTTTATGCAGGTAGGCACATACTTGTTCGGGACTGAGTTTGCGGCGGATAAGGGTGTCGATGTGTTGAACCAGCTGCGAATCGAGCTTATAGGGTTTTCGCCGGTGCTGTTTGGTCAGCCGGCTTTGCTTCTGTGCTTTTTCGGCGCTGTATTGCTGCCCTTGGATGCAGTGCCGCTTGATTTCGCGGCTGATGGTGCTTTTGTGGCGGTTGAGCTGTTTGGCGATTTCGGCGATGGTGCAGTGGCGGGACAGGTATTGGATATGGTATCGTTCGTCTTGGGTCAGTTGTGTGTAGCTCATGGCAATCTTTCTTGCAGGAAAGGCCGTATGCTACCGCATACTGGCCTTTTTCTGTTATGGAAAGTTGCACTTCAAATGCGAATCCGCCGACCTTTTTACGCTGTGTATGACAAAAAACCTGCCCGAATCGTCGGGCAGGTTTTCTTATTACTGAATCGAATCGAATTAGTTTTTGTCCAGGTCGACCAGTTTGTTTTTGGCAATCCAAGGCATCATGGAGCGCAGTTGCGCACCGACTTTTTCGATTTGGTGGTCGGCAGTCAGGCGGCGGCGGGCGGTCATGCTGGCGTAGTTGACGGCGCCTTCTTGGATGAACATTTTGGCATATTCGCCGGTTTGGATGCGTTTGAGGGCGTTGCGCATGGCTTCGCGGGATTTGTCGTTGATGACTTCCACGCCGGTAACGTATTCGCCGTACTCCGCGTTGTTGGAAATGGAGTAGTTCATGTTGGCGATGCCGCCTTCGTAAATCAGGTCAACGATGAGCTTCATTTCGTGCAGGCATTCGAAGTATGCCATTTCGGGCGCGTAGCCTGCTTCGGTCAGGGTTTCGAAGCCGGTTTTGATCAATTCGACCACGCCGCCGCACAATACGGCTTGTTCACCGAAGAGGTCGGTTTCGGTTTCTTCGCGGAAGTTGGTTTCAATCACGCCGCCTTTGGTGCCGCCGTTGGCTGCTGCGTAAGACAGGGCGATGTCGCGCGCTTTGCCGCTTTTATCTTGGTAAACGGCGATCAGCGAAGGTACGCCGCCGCCTTTCAGGAATTCGCTGCGTACGGTATGGCCGGGGCCTTTGGGGGCGACCATAATCACGTCCAAGTCGGCGCGCGGTACGATTTGGTTGTAGTGTACGTTGAAGCCGTGCGCGAAAGCGAGTACCGCGCCTTGTTTCAGATTGGGCTCGATTTCGTTCTTGTATACGACGGGTTGGTTTTCGTCGGGTAGCAGAATCATCACTACGTCTGCTTTTTTGGTGGCATCGGCTACGGACAATACTTCGAAGCCGGCTGCTTCTGCTTTTTTCCAAGAGCCGCCTTGGCGCAGGCCGACTACTACGCTTACGCCTGAATCTTTCAGGTTGGCTGCGTGGGCGTGGCCTTGTGAGCCGTAGCCAATGATGGCGACGGTTTTGCCTTTGATCAGGGACAGGTCGGCGTCTTTATCGTAATAAACTTGCATTTGATTTCCTTTGGGTAAAATGGATTCCGGCTTTGTGTTGAGGATGCCGGACGGTTGGATTGAGGGTAAAGGGTTAAACGGAGAGTTCTTCCATCAAAACGATTTCGAGCGCATCGGTTTTGCCGTCGATGGCTTTGACGAAACCTTGGAAATGTTCGCTGGCGTTGTGCGCGTCGATGGCTGCTTGGGATTTCCAGTTTTCGACGAAGACGAAACGTTCGGGTTTGCCGATTTCCTGATGCAAATCGTAGCTGATGTTGCCTTCTTCCGCGCGGCTGGCTTTGACCAGGCTTTGGAACAAGGGTTTCAGCGTTTCCGTGTATTCGGGTTTGACGGTAACCAGCGCGACGATTTTAATGTTTGACATCAATCTCTCCTGCCGTTTTTGTTTTCAGACGACCTCCTAGGTCGTCTGAAAAACCGACGGCGTTAAATTTTCAAAATACGCTCGCCACGGCCGATGCCGGCTGCGCCTGTGCGTACGGTTTCCAAAATCTGGGCGCGTCCGACGGTTTCGAGGAAGGAGTCGAGTTTGTCGGTCGAACCTGTGATTTCGATGGTGTAGCTGCGGTCGGTTACGTCGATGATGCTGCCACGGTAGATTTCGGTCAGGCGTAAAAATTCGTCGCGGTCTTTGCCGACGGCGCGGACTTTTACCAACATCAATTCGCGTTCGACAAAACGGCTTTCGTTCAAATCGACCACTTTGACCACCTCAATCAATTTATTGAGTTGCTTGGTGATTTGTTCGATGACTTGCTCGTCGCCATGGGTAACGATGGTCATGCGTGAAAGGGTTTTGTCTTCGGTCGGGGCTACTGCCAAGGAGTCGATGTTATAGTCGCGAGCGGAGAAGAGGCCGACCACGCGGCTCATCGCGCCTGATTCGTTTTCCATCAGAACAGATAAGATATGTCGCATTGTCGTTCTCCTTACGCTTTCGGGTTTTCGCGCATATGCGGCGGCAGGACCATTTCGTCCAAACCTTTGCCGTTGCCGACCATGGGCAGCACGTTTTGTTTCTTATCGGTCAAGAAGTCGATAAATACCAGACGGTCTTTTTGTTTGACCGCTTCCAAAAGCGCGCCTTCAACATCGGATTTTTTGTCCACGCGGATGCCGATATGTCCGTATGCTTCCGCCAGTTTGACGAAATCGGGCAGAGAATCGAAATAGGTTTCCGATTCGCGGTTGCCGTAATACAGCTCCTGCCATTGGCGGACCATGCCGAGGTAGCCGTTGTTGAGGGTAACGACGTTTACCGGAATGCGGTATTGGAAGCAGGTGGACAATTCTTGGATGTTCATCTGAATCGAACCTTCGCCGGTAATGCAGAACACGTCTTGATCGGGGGCGGCAAGTTTCGCGCCCATCGCATACGGCAAACCTACACCCATCGTACCCAAGCCGCCGGAATTGAGCCATTGGCGCGGGCGTTCGAACGGATAATATTGCGCCGCGAACATTTGGTGTTGTCCTACGTCCGAAGTGATGATGGCGGAGTTGTTGGTGATTTCGGCAAGTTTCTGCACGACGTATTGCGGCTTGATGATTTCGCTGTCGTTGTCAAACCACAGACAGTCGCGCGAACGCCATTCTTCGATGCTTTTCCACCATTTGTCTAAAGAATCGGACGCAGGAGTCGTATCTTGTTTGCCCCACAAGCCGATCATTTCAGTCAACACGTTTTTCACGTCGCCGACAATCGGAATATCGACTTTGACGCGTTTGGCGATGCTGGACGGGTCAACATCAATATGAATGACTTTTTTGGCTTTTTCAAAGAATTTGGACGGAACGGATACGACACGGTCGTCAAAACGCGCGCCCACTGCCAACACGACATCCGCATTTTGCATGGCAAGGTTGGCTTCGTAAGTGCCGTGCATCCCCAGCATGCCTAAGAATTGGCGGTCGCTTGAAGGGTACGCGCCCAGCCCCATCAGTGTGCCGGTACACGGTGCGCCCGTCATGCGGACGAACTTAGTCAGCTCTTCCGAAGCATTGCCCAATACCACGCCGCCGCCGAAATAAACGACCGGACGTTTGGCGGAAGCCAACATTTGGATGGCTTTTTTAATCTGCCCGATATGGCCTTGCACGACAGGTTGGTAAGAGCGGATAAAGATGTCTTCCTGCGGATAGCTGAATTTCGCCATTGCCTGCGTTACATCTTTGGGAATATCGACCACGACCGGGCCGGGTCGGCCGCTGGCGGCGATTTGGAATGCTTTTTTAATGGTCTCGGCAAGCTCGTTGACGTTGGTTACCAAGAAATTGTGTTTGACGCACGGACGGGTAATGCCGACCGTATCCACCTCTTGAAACGCATCCGTACCGATGAGCGAATTGCCGACCTGTCCGCTGATGACCACCATCGGAATAGAGTCGCTGTATGCGGTGGCAATGCCGGTCAACGCATTGGTCACGCCCGGTCCGGAAGTAACCAGCGCAACGCCAACTTTGCCGCTGACGCGCGCATACGCATCTGCCGCGTGTACCGCCGCCTGCTCGTGGCGTGCCAGGATGTGCTTGAATTTATTGAGTTGGAAAATAGCGTCGTAGATTTCGATGACTGCGCCGCCCGGATAGCCGAAAACATACTCTACACCTTCGGCTTTGAGACTTTGCACTATGATTTGTGCGCCTGATAATTGCATAATGACCTCTTTTATATGGTTTCAAACCAATAGGGGCAACCCGCCTCGCCACAGCACCTGTAATGCAAGCCCTCCAAGCAGCGGTTTAGGGTACGCGCATTGAAGAAACACGGCGACAGTCAAACTGTCCAATCAATTCGAATGAAACACAGAGTTTATGAATGAAAGAATGCAAACGATAACGCAAACCGTCTATTCAATCAAGACAAAATCTTTCATCTTTTAACGTTGTTTGAATATTGTGAAGATTGTTTTTTGATTTTTATAGGATAAATATGATTTGGGTTTCTTGGTTTTTGTATCTTTGTCCATAAAATTGTTGACATTTTGAATGTAGGATTGAAAGGTGCTTTCTCAGTTTGATTCATAAGAAAAGGTCGTCTGAAAACTGAACTGCACCCCAAAAGTTGGAGACATACCCTCCAACCACCAAGGTGCAGTTTTTTTATGAGCAAATATACATTACACTTCAAATACCAAGCCGTACTCCACTACCTGCACATACGCAGCCAACAGCGTACCGCAGACCACTACGGCATCTCCCGAACCCACCTGCGGCGATGGATACGCGCCTATCAGGAAGGCGGTATCGGCGCACTCGAACATCCCCAATCCAAAACCATGACCGAACACCGCAAAAACCCCTTCATCGCCGACAAACCCGATCACGAAAAAACACAGGCAGAGCTTATCGAAGAGTTGTGCTGAGACCTTTGCAAAATTCCCCAAAATCCCCTAAATTCCCACCAAGACATTTAGGGGATTTTCCATGAGCACCTTCTTCCGGCAAACCGCACAAGCCGAGACCTTTGCAAAATTCCCCAAAACCCCCTAAATTCCCACCAAGACATTTAGGGGATTTTTCATGAGCACCTTCTTCCAACAAACCGCACAAGCCATGATTGCCAAACACATCGACCGCTTCCCACTATTGAAGTTGGATCAAGTGATTGATTGGCAACCGATCGAACAATACCTGAATCGTCAAAGAACCCGTTACGTCCGAGACCACCGCGGCCGTCCCGCCTATCCCCTGTTGTCCATGTTCAAAGCCGTCCTGCTCGGACAATGGCACAGCCTTTCCGATCCCGAACTCGAACACAGCCTCATCACCCGCATCGATTTCAACCTGTTTTGCCGTTTTGACGAACTGAGCATCCCCGATTACAGCACCTTATGCCGCTACCGCAACTGGCTGGCGCAAGACAACACCCTGTCCGAATTGCTGGAATTGATTAACTGCCAACTGGCCGAAAAAAACCTAAAAGTAGAGAAAGCATCCGCCGCCGTCATTGACGCCACCATTATTCAAACTGCCGGCAGCAAACAGCGTCAGGCCATAGAAGTCGATGAAGAAGGACAAGTCAGCGGCCAAACCACACCGAGTAAGGACAAAGATGCCCGTTGGACAAAGAAAAACGGCCTCTACAAACTCGGTTACAAACAACATACCCGTACCGATGAGGAAGGCTATATCGAGAAACTGCACATCACCCCCGCCAATACCCATGAGTGCAACCACCTGTTGCCTTTGCTGGAGGGCATTGAAGGTACGACCGTCTATGCCGATAAAGGCTACGACAGTGCGGAAAACCGGCAACATCTGAAAGAGCATCAGTTGCTGGACGGCATTATGCGCAAAGCCCACCGCAACCGTCCGCTGACGGAAGTGCAAACCAAACGCAACCGATATTTGTCGAAGACCCGTTATGTGGTCGAACAAAGCTTTGGTACGCTGCACCGTAAATTCCGCTATGCCCGGGCAGCCTATTTCGGGCTGATTAAAGTGAGTGCGCAAAGCCATCTGAAGGCGATGTGTTTGAACCTATTGAAAGCAGCTAACAGGTTAAGTGTGTCTGTTGCCGCCTAAAAGGTGACCCGGATACCTGATTATCAGGTATCCGGGGAGGATTAAGGGGGTATTTGGGTAAAATTAGGCGTAATTAGGGGCGAAAACAGCTGAAAACCTGTGTTTGGGTTCCGGCTGTCGAAGGAAGGGCTTTTTTGCAAAGGTCTCAAGCCATGATTGCCAAACACATCGACCGCTTCCCACTATTGAAGTTGGATCAAGTGATTGATTGGCAACTGATCGAGCAATACCTGAATCGTCAAAAAACCCGTTACCTCCGAGACCACCGCGGCCGTCCCGCCTATCCCCTTTTGTCCATGTTCAAAGCCGTCCTGCTCGGACAATGGCACAACCTTTCCGATCCCGAACTCGAACACAGCCTTATCACCCGCATCGATTTCAACCTGTTTTGTCGTTTTGACGAACTGAGCATCCCCGATTACAGCACCTTATGCTGCTACCGCAACTGGCTGGCGCAAGACGACACCCTGTCCGAATTGCTGGAACTGATTAACTGCCAACTGACCGAAAAAGGCCTAAAAATAGAGAAAGCATCCGCTGCCGTCATTGACGCCACCATTATTCAGACCGCCGGCAGCAAACAGCGTCAGGCTATAGAAGTCGATGAAGAAGGACAAGTCAGCGGCCAAACCACACCGAGTAAGGACAAAGATGCCCGTTGGACAAAGAAAAACGGCCTCTACAGACTCGGTTACAAACAACATACCCGTACCGATGAGGAAGGTTGGTTGGAACATGAAGTTACCCACCTGACCGTATGCGAATACCTCAAACCATTGCTTGCACACGGCATCGATACGCTGGTGTTGGGCTGCACGCACTTTCCCTTGCTCAAGCCCTTAATCGGTAGGGAGGCGGGTAATGTCGCGTTGGTTGATTCTACAATTACGACGGCTGAAGAAACAGCACGCGTCCTTGCGCAGGAGGAATTACTCAATACTGACAACAATAATCCCGACTATCGTTTTTATGTCAGCGATATTCCTTTGAAATTCAGAACGATAGGCGAACGTTTTCTGGGTAGGACGATGGAGCAGATTGAAATGGTGTCTTTGGGTTAGGCAAGGTTTGCTCAAACACCCGCATATCCGGAGTAAGGATGTGCGGGTGTTTTTTGTGAAGGTACGTCAGAAAATGTTTGCAAATTACATTTTAAGTTAATAAAATATAAACTATTATCATTTTTAAAAAAGTTGATATGAAAAATTCACTTATTGCCCAAGCAGCCGGTATCCTGCCTGTGCTGCTGCTTTCTGCCTGCGCGGGCGGCGGCAGTTTCGATTTGGACAGCGTGGAAACGAAACAGCACAACCCGCAGTCCGAAGCACCGAAATACCAAGACGAACAGACTGAAAAACCGGCAAAACCCGATGAAGCGCAGGCGGCGGAAAACGACCGTCCGGTTTACGGTTTTGCAGCCAAAATACCGCGTCGGAACTGGCACCCGAAAAATAAAGAAGATCATAAGGCATTATCAGAAGCGGATTGGGAGAAATTAGGTGCGGGTGAGCCGGGTGAGTTTCCCCAAAAGAATGAGATTTTTGCGATGGATAAGGGTACGCTGAACGAATCCATCACAACGGGCGACGGCAAAAGCCGTGTGGAAGGATACACGGATTTCCAATATGTCCGCTCGGGCTATATCTACCGCAACGGTGCCAATAAAATCGATTTCAAAAACAATATCGCCCTTTCCGGCGCGGACGGCTACCTTTTCTATAAAGGCAGCAATCCTTCCCAAGCTCTGCCGATGGGCAAGTCGATTTACAAAGGCACTTGGGATTATGTAACCGATGCCAAGGAAAAACAGAAGTTTTCCCAGTTGGGTAATTCGCAAGCGGGCGATAGGTACGGGGCTTTGTCTGCCGAGGAAGCGGATGTGTTGCGCAATAAAAGCGAGGCACCGGAAGGTCAGACCGATTTTGGGCTGACCAGCGAGTTTGAGGTGGATTTCGCCGCCAAGACCATGACCGGCGTGCTCTACCGCAATAACCGGATTACCCATAACGAAACCGAAAATAAAGCCAAACAAATTAAACGTTACGACATTCAGGCTAACCTGCACGGTAACCGTTTCAAAGGTAAGGCGTTGGCTGCAGATAAAGATACTGGGAACGGTCATCCCTTCGTTTCTGATTCTGATAGTCTGGAAGGTGGTTTCTACGGGCCTCAGGGCGATGAGTTGGGCGGCAAGTTTTTGGCAAACGATAAGAAAGTGCTTGCCGTATTCAGCGCGAAACAGAAAGACGGTGCAGAAAAACCATTGGCTGAAACCTTTATGGACGCTTACCGCATCGGTGCGGATTTTGTGAAAAAACAGATAGACAGCTTCGGCAACGTGGCCAAACTGCTGATTGACGGCGTAGAGCTTGCGCTTGTGCCGTCCGAAGGCACTCAGACGGCATTCCAGCATATATTTGAGAAAGACGGTGTGAAGGTGTCGGTATGCTGCTCCAATTTGGATTACCTGCATTTCGGGGTGTTGGAACACGGCGGTTCGCACGATATGTTCCTGCAGGGCAGCCGTACGCCGGTTTCCGATATGCCTGTAACGGCGGGAGAGGCGGTATATCGCGGTACATGGTCGGGTACTATTGTTAATGGTACGAGCTGGAGTGCCGAACCTTCCAATAAGGAAGGCGGTAACCGGGCGGAGTTTAAAGTTAATTTTGCCGAGAAAACCCTCAACGGTATGCTGACGGCGAAAGACCGCATTGCCCCCGTATTCACCATCACTGCCACGATTCAGGGCAACGGTTTTTCAGGTGTGGCGAAAACCGGTGAAAACGGCTTTGCATTAGATCCGAAAAATACCATCGATCCGAAACGGACGAATATCCGTGCAGATGTGTCCGGCGGCTTCTACGGCAAAAACGCCATTGAGATGGGCGGATCGTTCTCCGGAAATACATTGGAGGGAGAAAGCGGCAAGTCGGCAGTGGTATTCGGTACGAAACGCCAACAGCTTGTCCGGTAAACTGGGCTGCCGGTTGACAGAGGAAAATTCTTCAGACGGCATATCGGCTTTAAATGCCGTCTGAAGGCAGTAAGTAGAGAAATGATATGAAACAGCAACATTTGTTCCGATTAAATATTTTATGCCTGTCGCTGATGACTGCGCTGCCTGCTTATGCGGATGTTTTACCGTCCGGACAAGTGTGGGAAAAGCAGCTCGATACCGTGCAGGTCAATGCGAAAAAACAGAAAACCCGCCGTGATAACGAAGTAACCGGGCTGGGCAAGCTGGTTAAATCTTCCGAGACGCTAAGTAAAGAACAGGTTTTGAATATCCGAGACCTGACCCGTTACGATCCGGGTATTGCCGTGGTCGAACAGGGTCGGGGCGCAAGTTCCGGCTATTCAATACGTGGCATGGATAAAAACCGCGTTTCCTTAACGGTAGACGGCGTTTCGCAAATACAGTCCTACACCGCGCAGGCGGCATTGGGTGGGACGAGGACGGCGGGCAGCAGCGGCGCAATCAATGAAATTGAGTATGAAAACGTTAAGGCCGTTGAAATCAGCAAGGGTTCGAATTCATCAGAATACGGAAACGGCGCATTGGCAGGTTCGGTCGCATTTCAAACCAAAACCGCAGCCGACATTATCGGAGAGGGAAAACAGTGGGGCATTCAGAGTAAAACTGCCTATTCTGGAAAAGACCATGCCCTGACACAGTCCCTTGCGCTTGCAGGACGCAGCGGCGGCGCGGAAGCCCTCCTTATTTATACTAAACGGCGGGGGAAGGAAATCCACGCGCATAAAGATGCTGGTAAAGGTGTGCAAAGTTTCAACCGGCTGATGCCGGTCGAGGATACCCATCCGTACGCAAATTTCATTGTCGAAGAGGAGTGTTCCAATGGATATGCGGCCTGTAAAGACAATGCGAAAAAAGATGCTTTGGCCAAAGATGAGCGCAAAACCGCCAGCACGCAGGATTATACCGGCCCCAGCCGCTTCCTTGCGGACCCGCTTGAGTATGGCAGACAATCATGGCTGTTCCGACCGGGTTGGCATTTGGACAACCGCCATTATGTCGGAGCCGTTCTTGAACGTACGCAGCAGACCTTTGATACACGGGATATGACTGTTCCTGCCTATTTTACCGAGGCCGATCTGAATGAAAGTGTCCGGAGAAACGGTACGCCGAGCGGCTTTGGCAAATATTCGGGCAATAATAAGGCCGAAAGGCTGTTTGTTCAGGGAGAGGGCGGTACATTGCAGGGTATCGGTTACGGTACCGGCGTGTTTTATGATGAACGCCATACTAAAAACCGGTACGGGGTCGAATATGTTTACCATAATGCTGACAAGGATACCTGGGCCGATTACGCCCGACTTTCTTATGACCGGCAAGGTATAGATTTGGACAACCGTTTGCAGCAGACGCATTGCTCTCACGACGGTTCGGATAAAAATTGCCGTCCCGACGGCAATAAACCGTATTCCTTCTATAAATCCGACCGGATGATTTATGAAGAAAGCCGAAACCTGTTCCAAGCAGTATTTAAAAAGGCATTTGATACGGCCAAAATTCGTCACAATCTGAGTATCAATCTAGGGTACGACCGCTTTAAGTCGCAATTGTCCCACAGCGATTATTATCTTCAAAACGCAGTTCAGGCATATGGATCGAAAATCCCGGAAGGGGCGCAGTCACCCAACGGAAGCCAAGGCAAACCGTATTGGGTGTCTATCGGCAAGACCACGGTCAATACATCGCCGATATGCCGTTTCGGCAATAACACCTATACAGACTGCACACCGAGGAATATCGGCGGCAACGGTTATTATGCAGCCGTTCAAGACAATGTTCGTTTGGGCAGGTGGGCGGATGTCGGAGCAGGTATACGTTACGATTACCGCAGTACGCATTCGGAAGATAAGAGTGTCTCTACCGGCACTCACCGCAACCTTTCTTGGAACGCAGGCGTAGTCCTCAAGCCTTTCACCTGGATGGATTTGACTTATCGCGCTTCTACGGGCTTCCGTCTACCGTCGTTTGCCGAAATGTACGGCTGGAGAGCTGGGGAGTCTTTGAAAACGTTGGATCTGAAACCGGAAAAATCCTTTAATAGAGAGACAGGTATTGTATTTAAAGGGGACTTCGGCAATTTGGAAGCCAGCTATTTCAACAATGCTTATCGCGACCTGATTGCATTCGGTTATGAAACCCGAACTCAAAACGGGCAAACTTCGGCTTCTGGCGACCCCGGATACCGAAATGCTCAAAATGCACGGATAGCCGGTATCAATATTTTGGGTAAAATCGATTGGCACGGTGTATGGGGCGGGTTGCCGGACGGGTTGTATTCCACGCTTGCCTATAACCGTATCAAGGTCAAAGATGCCGATATACGCGCCGACAGGACGTTTGTAACTTCATATCTCTTTGATGCCGTCCAACCTTCACGATATGTATTGGGTTTGGGTTACGACCATCCTGACGGAATATGGGGCATCAATACGATGTTTACTTATTCCAAGGCAAAATCTGTTGACGAACTGCTAGGCAGCCAGGCGCTGTTGAACGGTAATGCCAATGCTAAAAAAGCAGCATCACGGCGGACGCGGCCTTGGCATGTTACGGATGTTTCCGGATATTACAATATCAAGAAACACCTGACCCTGCGCGCAGGCGTGTATAACCTCTTCAACTACCGGTATACCACTTGGGAGTCTGTAAGGCAGACTGCCGAAGGAGCGGTCAATAGGCACAATAATGTCGGCAGGTATAACCGCTACGCCGCACCGGGACGAAATTACACCCTGACTTTGGAGATGAAGTTTTAACCTAAGTAACCGTGCATCAAGGCAATAGGTGAACGGCACGGATATTGCGGTAAAATTAGAAACGCCGTCTGAAGAATTTCAGACGGCGTTTTTGAATATTCCGGATTAATTGGAGCCGACTTTGATTTTTTGCCACAAGTTGACAGACAGTTTTTTCGCATCTGCGCTCATTTGAGGCATCACGAAACCGTCTTTCATGTCTTGCTCGTTCGGGAAAATAGAACGTGTGTTCACCAGCTCGGCAGGCATTTTTTCGCGTGCCGGTTTGCTGGCCGGCGCGAAGGTAACGGCAATACCGTTTTTCGCAGCCACTTCGGGATCAAGCGTGTAGTTGATGTATTTGTGGGCATTGGCGATGTTTTTCGCATCAGCAGGAATCAACCAAGACTCGATCCAGAAGCCCATGCCTTTCGGCGTCAAGACTTCAATACCGACATTGTTTTTCACTTCTTCGGAACGGGCTTTCGCCAAGTTCAAGTCGCCGCCGTTACCCGCTGCGAGACAGATGTCGCCGCGCGCCAATTCGTCAATAATAGACGGACTGAAACGTTTTACATCGGGACGGATGGTTTTTAGCACTTCCGCCGCTGCTTTCAAATCATCAGGATTTGTACCTTTAGGATCTTTACCCAAGTAATTCAACAAAATCGGGAACATTTCGCTCGGCGTATCCCACAGGGCGATGCCGCATGATTTCAGCTTGTTGGTGTATTCGGGCTTGAACAGCAAATCCCAACCGTTTTCAGGCAGCTTACCACCCAAAAGCTCCTTACCCTTCGCCGTAATCGCCAAAGTGTTGACACCGGAGAAATAAGGAACGGCATACTGGTTGCCCGGATCGGCAGTTTCCAGCATTTTCAACAATTCGGGATCGATGTTTTTGTAATTGGGAATCAGGTCTTTATTGACTTTCTGATAAGCACCCGCTTCGATTTGACGGGGCAGGAAAGCGATACCGGGAACGACCAAGTCATAGCCGGATTTGCCGGTCAGCATTTTGGCTTCGAGGGTTTCGTTGTTTTCGTAAAGGTCGTAGGTCAGCTTCAGATTATTGGCTTTTTTGAAGTCTTCAACGGTACTCTCGTCAACGTAGTTCGACCAGTTGTAGATGTTCAAAGTATCGGTGGCGGCTGCTTCGGCATTGGCAACAGGCGCGCTGCCTGCTTGAGGTTGCTCGGTTTTTTTCTCGCCACCGCCGCAAGCGGCCAGCGATAATGCCGCCAATACGGCTAATACGGATTTTTTCATACGGGCATATTCCTGATGAAAGATTGTTAACAGAAAATGAACACTCTGCACCCCATCAATACCCCGGCGCAAAGCGGGGCTATTGTAATGGAAGTAGGTGAGAACTCAAAGCAATATCTGACTGATTTTTATTGAAATAAGGCACGATTTCTTAGACTCGGGAAAACGGCGTTGCACAAGATGTCGTTTTTGGGCAAAATACGGGCGATTTGCGCGCGCAAACAGAGAAAATACTTGCATATAGAGAAATCTGTCTTTAAAATTGCGCGTTTACAGAATTTATTTTTTCAGGAGATATTTAATATGGCAAACAGCGTACAAGCCCGCAAACGTGCCCGCCAATCGGTTAAACAACGCGCCCACAACGCCAGCCTGCGTACTGCATTCCGTACCGCAGTGAAAAAAGTGTTGAAAGCAGTTGAAGCCGGCGACAAAGCTGCTGCTCAAGTAGTTTACCAAGAGTCCGTCAAAGTCATCGACCGTATCGCTGACAAAGGCGTATTCCACAAAAACAAAGCAGCCCGCCATAAGAGCCGTCTGTCTGCCAAAGTAAAAGCATTGGCTTAATCTTTTTCGTCTATCGTCTTGGTGTTTGATCACGTCGGGACGGGCAAGCAGATAACGATGCCCCTGAGGTCTTAACCTTTCAGGGGCATTGCCGTATGTGATGCAAGTTGATGTAAACTTTTCAGACGACCTGTCGTAAAGCAGGCGCAAGGCGGTAAAATGCGGTTTGATCTGTTTTTCACACGATTAATCTCGATTTCCAGGCAAAAGGTCGTCTGAAAACATCCAATCGGCAACCCCATGAATGAAATGATGAACAAGATGTTGAAACACAATTTGGCGCAAAGCGATGCCATAAAGAACAAAAAACCGTCATTAGCCAAATGTCGGCGCGCTTTGATGCTTATTCTTGTCGGCGGCGCAGCCGCCCCTGCCGCCTACGCCGACACGGCTTTGCAATGCACTTCCATTCAAGACAATGCCACCCGTTTGGCGTGTTACGACAGCATTTATTCGGCACAACTGCCGCCGCAAGCCCCGCTGCCCGTCATTCGCGAAGAAACCGCCAAAGCACCGGTCGATTTACCCAAAACCATCAGCACCAGCCGCGAGAAAAAAGCGGCGACGATTGTGTTTGACGAAAATAAAGAACAATCCACCCTTTCGGAAGACAATCTGCGTACTACTGCCGATGCCTACACGCCGTTGAGCCTGATGTACGATTTGGACAAAAACGACTCGCGCGGCTTATTGAGCGTGCGCGAACACAATCCTATGTACCTGATGCCCGCATGGTACAACAGCTCGCCCAACCTTCATCCCCACTCCCCTTCGCGCGGCACGACCAATCAGGAAAAATTCAGCGAACAGAAACACATAGAAACCAAACTTCAAGTTTCGTTCAAAAGCAAAATCGCCGAAGATTTGTTTAAAACCCGCGCGGATTTGTGGTTCGGCTACACCCAAAAATCCGATTGGCAGATTTATAACCAAGGCAGAAAATCCGCGCCGTTCCGCAATACCGATTACGAACCCGAAATTTTCCTGACCCAGCCCGTGAAGGCAGATTTACCGTTCGGCGGAAAACTGCGCATGGTCGGTGCAGGTTTTGTCCACCAATCCAACGGACAAAGCCGCCCCGAATCCCGCTCATGGAACCGCGTTTACGCGATGGCAGGGATGGAATGGGGCAAGCTGACCGTTATCCCGCGCGTGTGGATGCGCGCATTCGATCAGACCGGTGAAAACAACGATAATCCCGACATTACCGACTACATGGGTCATGGCGATTTGAAGCTGCAATACCGTCTGAACGACAAACAAAATATTTCGTCCCTGCTGCGCTACAATCCCAAAACCGGACACGGCGCGGTTGAAGCCGCCTACACTTTCCCGATTAAAGGCAAACTCAAAGGCGTCGTGCGCGGCTTTCACGGCTACGGCGAAAGCCTGATTGATTACAACCACAAACAAAACGGCATCGGCATCGGCCTGATGTTCAACGACTGGGACGGAATTTGACGCCCAACCCCGTTTTCAGACGACCTTTTACATCATGTTGTACATAGGTCGTCTGAAAGCAAAACAAACACCCTTCCCATATTAAAAACACTCGTTTCCTATCGCCCAAACGCGTATAATGCAACGTTTGGGCGATATTTGTCGGAATAACACAGAAGATGACAGAACAAACGGCCGAAGGCGGAAAAGTTGCCAAGGCATTAAAAAAATATCTGATTACAGGCATGCTGGTGTGGCTGCCGATAGCCGTAACCATTTGGGCGGTCAGCTATATCATATCTGCCGCCGACCGGCTGATCAGTCTGCTGCCCGAGCAATGGCAGCCTCAATATTTCTGGGGATTCAACATTCCCGGCTTGGGCATTATTGCCGCCATTGTCGTCTTGTTTCTGACCGGCGTGTTCGCCGCCAACGTTTTAGGACGCCAAATTCTCGCCGCATGGGACAGCCTGCTGGGACGGATTCCCGTCGTCAAGTCCATCTATTCCAGCGTCAAAAAAGTATCCGAGTCTCTGCTTTCCGACAGCAGCCGCTCGTTCAGAACGCCTGTATTGGTTCCGTTCCCGCAGCCCAACATTTGGACGATCGCCTTTGTTTCAGGACACATCCCCGACAAACTCAAAGGCAGCCTGCCGCACGATGACGACTATCTTTCCGTCTATGTGCCGACCACGCCCAATCCGACCGGCGGCTATTACATCATGGTGAAAAAGAGCGACGTGCGCGAACTCGATATGAGCGTAGACGAAGCATTGAAATATGTGATTTCGCTGGGTATGGTGATGCCGGATGAAGTTCGGGTCAAGGCTTTGGCAGAACACAGGTCGTCTGAAAACGGCGATACAGAACAAAACAATTAAGGTGTCTTTTTCAGACGACCTTTTCCTTCTTTTCAAATTGAACAATATAAAAAGGTGATTTTATGCGTACCAACTATTGCGGCCTGATCAGCGAGCAATACTTAGACCAAACCGTAACCGTCAAAGGCTGGGTACACCGCCGACGCGACCACGGCGGTGTGATTTTTATCGACCTGCGCGACCGCGAAGGCATTGTCCAAGTCGTGATTGACCCCGACACGCCCGAAGCGTTTGCCACTGCCGATTCCGCCCGCAACGAATACGTTTTGAGCATTACCGGCCGCGTGCGCAACCGTCCCGAAGGCACAACCAACGACAAAATGATTTCCGGCAAAATCGAAATTCTTGCCAAAGAAATCGAAGTATTGAACGCCGCTGCTACGCCGCCGTTCCAAATCGACGATGAAAACATCAGCGAAAACGTGCGCCTGACCAACCGCGTCATCGACCTGCGCCGTCCGGTGATGCAGCGCAACCTGCGCCTGCGTTATCAAGTCGCCATGGGCGTTCGCCGTTATCTGGACGCGCAAGGTTTCATCGACATCGAAACCCCGATGCTGACCCGCTCCACGCCTGAAGGCGCGCGCGACTACCTCGTGCCGAGCCGCGTTCATCCGGGCGAGTTTTTCGCGCTGCCGCAATCGCCGCAATTGTTCAAACAACTGTTGATGGTGGCGGGTTTCGACCGCTACTATCAAATCACCAAGTGCTTCCGCGACGAAGACTTGCGCGCCGACCGTCAACCTGAATTCACCCAAATCGACTTAGAAACCTCGTTCTTGAACGAGGATGAAATCATGGACATTACCGAAGGCATGGCAAAACAAGTCTTCCAAGACGCATTGGGCGTGGACTTGGGCGATTTCCCGCGTATGCCTTACTCGGAAGCCATGTTCTACTACGGCTCCGACAAACCCGATATGCGCATCAACCTGAAATTCACCGAGCTGACCGACCTGATGAAAACGGAAGAATTCAAAGTATTCCGTGGCGCAGCCGACATGAAAGGTGGCCGCGTGGTCGCTCTGCGTGTACCGAACGGCGCGAAATTCAGCCGCAAAGAAATCGACGAATACACCAAATTTGTCGGCATCTACGGCGCGAAAGGTTTGGCGTACATCAAAGTGAACGACGTCAGCAACCTTTCCAACGGCGAAGACAGCGGCCTGCAATCTCCAATCGTGAAATTCCTGTCCGAAAACACCCTGAAAGAAATCATCGAGCGTACTGGCGCACAAAACGGCGACATCATCTTCTTCGGCGCAGACAAAGCCAAAGTCGTGAACGAAGCCATCGGCGCACTGCGTATCAAAGTCGGCTTGGAACACGGCGCGGAAAACGGCTACTTCGTGGACGAATGGAAACCTTTGTGGGTCGTCGATTTCCCGATGTTCGAATACGACGAAGACGGCGACCGCTGGGCAGCCATGCACCATCCGTTCACCTCGCCCAAGCCAGGCCATGAAGACCTGATGGCGTCCGATCCTGAAAACTGCCTGGCCCGCGCCTACGACATGGTGTTGAACGGCTGGGAAATCGGTGGCGGTTCTATCCGTATCCACCGTGCCGACGTGCAGGAAAAAGTCTTTGCCGCACTGAAAATCAGCCCTGAAGAACAACAGGAAAAATTCGGCTTCCTCTTGGACAACCTGAAATTCGGCGCTCCTCCGCACGGCGGTTTGGCATTCGGTCTCGACCGTTTGGTTACGCTGATGACCGGCGCCGAATCCATCCGCGACGTGATTGCCTTCCCGAAAACCCAACGCGCCCAATGTCTGCTGACCAACGCGCCGAATGCGGTGGACGACAAACAACTGCGCGAATTGAGCTTGCGCCTGCGTCAAAAAGCGACCGAAAATAAAGAAGCGTAATTTTTAAAAGCAGGTGGGCAACACCTAATGATTGAAAGGTCGTCTGAAACCTAATTACACGGGTTTCAGACGACCTTTTTCATTGTTGGTAGCAAAGTATTGCGGAAAAGAGCTTTTTAATTCGGATTTGCTGCATGGTTCATGCTTTGGGGAGTTTTATCTGTTTGATTTGTATGTATTCGAAAGCCGTTGCTGATTTTTGTAAGCAGGGAAAAAAGGGGAGTGCATCGTGGTAAAAGAGGTTGTCTGATATTGAATCTAGGATTGTTATTATTCTTATGATTATGCGCTATTTGCAGGAAGGACTTATATAAATAGGACGTTTTGCATCATGTAATATTTATTACAGTTAATATTTTTTAACAAATCCAATGTTAAGGTTGTTTATTTTTTTGTTATTTTGATTTTTAATACTTGTATAACTTCGTAAAATATAAGAAAATTTCGCCATATCGCGTTTGTTTTTGAGTTTTTATGTTATTTGTTTAGCGGAGACTGTTAAGTAATAAATCCAAAGGGATGAAGTTGGAATGTAATATTATGAAAAATAATTTTAGAGGTGAATAATGTTGTTATTTACAATATTTGCGGTGTTGGTTCTTGGGATAATGTGCTTCTTGATGATTATCATGAGGATGCATATTAAACGCTTTGCCTATAACGTTACGCAGGATTATCGCTATGACTGTTTACCCCGGCATTTTGTAGCGCGATTGGAGGGTGGAGTTATAAAACTACCTCAAGAAGTGGATATTAATGATACGGTCTTGGCTGCGGTAAGCGTTGAAACTTCTTGGCTGGGGAAATGGTTGTTGCCCTATATTGAGATTGAAACCCGTAAAGGTATTTGGAAACATTACATCGAATACGGTGGTAGGGGGGTGAGATATTTGAACTTCAGCGATATGTTCGATGCTGAAAGTCGGGAAATTTTTTTGCGGGGCAGAAGGATATCGTTGGAAAATCAGGAAGTCAGACTGACTGTTTATCCGCGTATGTCTTTGGATGATAAAAAAATCCTAGTGCTTGCGCCGCACGCTGACGATGCGGAGTTGGCAGCTTACGGCCTGTATGAAAAATATGCTGAGACCTTTGCAAAATTCCCCAAAATCCCCTAAATTCCCATCAAGACATTTAGGGGATTTCCCATGAGCACCTTCTTCCGGCAAACCGCACAAGCCATGATCGCCAAACACATCGACCGCTTCCCATTATTGAAGTTGGATCAGGTGATTGATTGGCAACCGATCGAACAATACCTGAATCGTCAAAGAGCCCGTTACCTTCGAGACCACCGCGGCCGTCCCGCCTATCCACTGTTGTCCATGTTCAAAGCCGTCCTGCTCGGACAATGGCACAGCCTCTCCGATCCCGAACTCGAACACAGTCTCATCACCCGCATCGATTTCAACCTATTTTGCCGTTTTGACGAACTGAGCATCCCCGATTACAGCACCTTATGCCGCTACCGCAACTGGCTGGCGCAAGACGACACCCTGTCCGAATTGCTGGAACTGATTAACCGCCAACTGACCGAAAAAAACCTAAAAGTAGAGAAAGCATCCGCCGCCGTCATTGACGCCACCATTATTCAGACCGCCGGCAGCAAACAGCGTCAGGCCATAGAAGTCGACGAGGAAGGACAAGTCAGCGGCCAAACCACACCGAGTAAGGACAAAGATGCCCGTTGGACAAAGAAAAACGGCCTCTACAAACTCGGTTACAAACAACATACCCGTACCGATGAGGAAGGCTATATCGAGAAACTGCACATCACTCCTGCCAATACCCATGAGTGCAACCATCTGTCCCCTTTGTTGGAAGGCATTGCCGAAGGTACGACCGTCTATGCCGACAAAGGCTACGACAGCAAGGAAAACCGGCAACATCTGAAAGAGCATCAGTTGTTAGACGGCATTATGCGCAAAGCCTGCCGCAACCGTCCGCTGACGGAAGCGCAAACCAAACGCAACCGATATTTGTCGAAGACCCGTTATGTGGTCGAACAAAGCTTCGGTACGCTGCACCGTAAATTCCGCTACGCCCGGGCAGCCTATTTTGGTCTGCTCAAAGTGAGTGCGCAAAGCCATCTGAAGGCGATGTGTTTGAACCTGTTGAAAGCGGCCAACAGGCTAAGTGTGCCTGTTGCAGCCTAAAAGGCGGCCCGGATGCCTGATTATCGGGTATCCGGGGAGGATTAAGGGGGTATTTGGGTAGAATTAAGGAGTGATTGGGGGCGGAAACAGCCGAAAACAGCCGAAAACCTGTGTTTGGGGTTTCGGTTGTCGGGGGAAAAGGAATTTTGCAAAGGTCTCATGCTGCAAATGCGATGGTGGTAACGGTAACGGCAAGCGAAGCGGGGCGTTTCCATTATGAAAACCTTTTCTGCAAACAATGCCCAACGGAAACTAAGGAGCAATATTTGGAAAAGGGGCGGATGCGGGTCTGGAACAGTCTGACCGTTCCGCTTTTGGCAGGGGTATCGTCTGAAAACATTTTGCAGCTCGGTTTTTTTGATACAACGCTGAAAACTTTATACAACCACCCTGAACGTGAAATTCCTTCTGCGAAGCTGGAAACGGCAGATGTGGGTATTTTCCGGAGAGCCAATAAGTCTGTTATATCAGAGGGTTTGCACGGTGGTTCGAATTGGCATGATTTGGTGGACAATATGGCTTACGTCATCGAATCATTCCGTCCTGATGTTATCGTTACGCCTTCGCCGAATATTGATGTCCATACCGATCATCAATGTACTACCATCGCCGCTGTCGAGGCATTGAGAAAGTTGAATTACACTAACGGTTCGCTGTTTTTATATACGGTTCACTATTTGACCGACGATTATCCTTTGGGGAATGTCGGTGCTGCGTTGAGTCTGCCGCCGTTTTTTAGCGAAGAAGACAGTAGCGATATGTTGTATTTCCATTCAATTTATTCCCATCCCGTTGATAAAAAAACGCAAAACCATAAATTGTTGGCATTGGATGCGATGAACGATATTCGTCCGAATGCGCGTAACTACATGGATTGGAAACATGTATTACGTAGAGGTCTGAGCCTGCTGTATCACGATCTTACCTCTATCCGTTCGGATCTGATCAACCGATTTGTCCGCAGTAATGAGTTTTTTTATGTTGTTCCTATCAGTGATGTCCACAATCAGGAGACTTACCAGAAAATTATTTCTCGAGGCGGGAAGAATCATCTGCATTGATTGAATCCGAAATGTTTTCAGACGACCTTGGATTCGGATTTCAAGTGCAACACTAGGGTACCAGTGGTTGGAACAGATTTAAGAATAAAACACTTGGCGTTTCGTAGCCAAGTGTTTTTCTCGGCCGGTGGTTCAACTCATCTTGAACCCTGCGTATCTCCCGATCGCTGATGTTTCGGAAATCGGTTTGTTTGGGGAAATATTGCCGGATGAGTCCGTTGGTGTTCTCACTCAGCGCTTTCTCCCAAGAATGGTAAGGGCGGCAAAAATAGGTTCTCGCCTTCAATGCTTTGGCTATTTTGGTGTGTTGGTAGAACTCTTTGCCGTTATCCATGGTGATGGTGTGGACTCTGGCTTTATATGCCTTTAATACCCTAATGGCCGCCCGGGCAGTGTCTTCGGCTTTTAAGTTCTTTAATTTGCAGATGATGGTGTAGCGGGTAGTGCGTTCGACCAAGGTCAATAACGCGCTTTTCTGATTTTTGCCGACGATGGTGTCGGCCTCCCAATCGCCGATGCGGGTTTTCCGGTCGACGATAGCAGGTCGGTTCTCTATGCCGACGCGGTCGGGCACTTTGCCTCTGGTCCATGTGCTGCCGTAGCGTTTGCGGTAGGGTTTGCTGCATATTCTGAGGTGTTGCCACAAAGTGCCGCCGTTGCTTTTGTCTTGGCGGAGGTAGCGGTAAATAGTGCTGTGATGGAGTGTGATCCCGTGGTGTTTATGCAGGTAGGCACATACTTGTTCGGGACTGAGTTTGCGGCGGATAAGGGTGTCGATGTGTTGAACCAGCTGCGAATCGAGCTTATAGGGTTTTCGCCGGTGCTGTTTGGTCAGCCGGCTTTGCTTCTGTGCTTTTTCGGCGCTGTATTGCTGTCCTTGGATGCAGTGCCGCTTGATTTCTCGGCTGATGGTGCTTTTGTGGCGGTTGAGCTGTTTGGCGATTTCGGCGATGGTGCAGTGGCGGGACAGGTATTGGATATGGTATCGTTCGTCTTGGGTCAGTTGTGTGTAGCTCATGGCAATCTTTCTTGCAGGAAAGGCCGTATGCTACCGCATACTGGCCTTTTTCTGTTATGGAAAGTTGCACTTCAAATGCGAATCCGCCGACCTTTAAATATACAAAGGTCGTCTGAAAATTTATAATGGCTTGAGATTTCATATATTGCAGCCGTTATGCCGACTTATTTTATTGCTGATTTACACCTGAGTGAAACCCGTCCTGAGTTGACCGAGCTGTTTTTGCGTTTCATGCGCGAAAAAGCACCGTCTGCGAGGGCGGTTTATATTTTGGGCGACCTATTTGATTTTTGGATAGGGGACGACGAACATTCCGAATTGACGGATACTGTTTCCCGTGCCGTCCGTAACGTTGCAGAGGGCGGGGTGGAATGTTTTTTTGTTCACGGAAACCGTGATTTCCTGATAGGTGGGAAGTTCGCAAGGCAAGCGGGCATGGTACTGCTGCCGGAATATTCTGTCGTCGATTTATACGGTACGCCGGCTTTGATTTGCCACGGTGATACTTTGTGTACCGATGATGTGCGTTATCAGAAATTCAGGAAAACAGTTCATCAAAAATGGTTGCAACGGTTGTTTCTCATGTTGCCCCTCAAGCTGCGTTTAAATATTGCGCGTAAAATCCGCCATACCAGTAAGCACGACAAGCAATATAAGGCTGCTGAAATTATGGATGTCAATCCCAAGTTTACCTCTGATACCATCCAAAATTACGGCGTCAGCTTGCTGATTCACGGACATACGCACCGCGAACATATCCACGAAGAGAACGCATATACGCGTATTGTGCTGGGAGATTGGCGTAGCGACTATGCTTCTATATTGGAAGTTGATGAGTACGGATACAGGTTTGTTGAGTTATAGATGTTTGATTTGCAAATGTTGAAAATATAAAAGGTCGTCTGAAAGTTTTCAGACGACCTTTTTAATGACGGAAAATCAAAGTCGGATTATTTCTGGCAGGGTTTAAACTGCCATCCGCTCTTTGCAGGTCAGTTTTGCATCTATCCAATCGTTTCCTCCGGGTAAGACTATTTGGGAAACCAGCGCATCCAAGTCGTGAAGGTAGGCTGAGGCTTTGGGGCTGTTGATGATTACGACGACAATCATCGGCTTGTCGCCCAGCCAGTAGCCTGCCAGTGCCCGCACGTTTTTGAGCGTGCCGGTTTTCAGACGCAGTCGGCTGCCGGGTTGCTTTAGGCGTTTTTTCAATGTTCCGTCCTGTCCGGCAATCGGCAGCGTGTCGATAAATTCTTGTTTAAACGGGCTGAAATAGGCTTTTTCCAGCATTTGCCCCATCATGTGCGCGGTAACGCGCTCGCTTCTCGATAAGCCCGAACCGTTTTCCAAAACCAAGTTTTCCGTATCTACCCCTGCAGTCGCCAATTCCAGGGAAACCGCTTCCGCTGCTTTTCTGCGTGCGGTTTCGCTGTCGCCGTTGCCGCCAAGTTTTAAGAATACGGACCGTGCAATCAGGTTGTTGGAATGTTTATTCATATCGGTCAGTATGTCTGACAACGGTTTGGAGCGCGAAACTGCCAGCGTTCTTGCGTTACTCGGTGCAGGAGCGGTTTTGAGGTCGTCTGAAATCGTACCGCCGAGTGCGCGCCATTGATTTACAAAGCTTTTGTGTGCAAATTCTACGGAGGAGAGCATATTGATATGCATTTCTTTGCCTAAACAACTCTCCGGAACCTTACCGCCGATATGTAGCTTCCCATCGGAATAGTTGGCACGCATATGATTTTGCAATGCGCCGCATTTTAAAGCGTTTGACAGTACGGTTTTGTTTTCAATAGGAATATCGGGTAGGGGAGGCGAGGTCTCGACGGTAATGCCGCCTGCGCCATCTGACTCCGGCCTGAGCCAGACAACCTTGTAAGCCAGCATATTCGGGTCGGGGGCGGTCATAAACGGTGAACCTGCGTCGGATTCGAAATCCGGCGGGTTGCCGACGGTACCCCAGAGATGGCGGTCGAGTACTAGGCTACCTTTAATATGCCTGATACCTTTGTTTTGCAGTTGTTGCAGGGCATCCTTCAGTCCGTCTTGGTCAAACACAGGATCGCCACTGCCTACCCAATAAATATCGCCTTCCAACGAATCGCCTTCAATATGTCCGTTGGTTTTAAATTCCGTTTTCCAGCGGTAATCCTTACCCAAAGCTTCAAAGGCGGAAAATGCTGTTAGCAGCTTCATTGTCGATGCCGGGTTGACTGAAGCATCTGCTCTGTGTGATTCGATAACTTTGCCGCTGTCCAATTCTTGAGCGTAAACGGCGATTTCGTCCGGCGGGATATTGCCGAGATTCAAGGCGTAGGCAGAGAACGGCATTAAACACAAATACCATGCCGCTACCGTTTTTTTCCAATTCATATTGTTGAGACTTCTGAAAATACATAAAGCATAATTATAAGACAAAGTATCATGATGGTAAAAAATAAATCAGATGCATCAATGTCTTGAATATACCTATTTTGGATTCATTACCTTCTAAAACAAAAGCTATCTAATGCATCAGCCGGTATTTTTTGAATTTATATAAATAAACAGAATCTTTACCTATTTTAAAAGATAAGTTAGATAAATGGAGGTGTAAGGATAGTTGTATTGAATATTGCATAAAACGGTAAATAGATCTCTAAAATACGATATTTTTCAATTTCAAATATATATATCGGGTATTTTTTGGGATATAATATTAAAAATTAAAATCTATTAAAAATATATGGTTAAGTTGGTATCAAATAAAATAAATAAGGGATATGTCTTTTTTATCGGTGGTGTCAATTATTTATTGATTTCTTCAGTGATTATTTAAAAAAGTTGTGTTATATTGCGGAGGAATCGTTGAATTATTTTGAGATAGTAGAATCTGGAGGGGAATTATGAAAGATATAGCTAATTTCATCCGCGACGACATCAAATCCATGTCCGCCTACCGAATTGCCGACTTGCCCGAAGGCTTCATCAAGCTGGATGCAATGGAAAGCCCGTATCATCCGTTTGCCCGTTTTCCCGAGCTGTCAAACGAATGGCTGCGGCTGATTGCCCAAGCGCAGATTCATCTTTACCCCAATCCCGCCGCCAGCGGGCTGCAGGAAACTTTAAGAAAAGCCTTCGATATTCCTGAATCTGCCGCCATCGCTTTAGGAAACGGCTCGGACGAGTTAATCCAATTCATGACCCTGCTCGTTGCCCAATCTGGCGCAACCATGCTCGCGGTTGAACCGAGTTTTGTAATGTATCGGCACAATGCCGAGCTGTACGGCATGAATTACGTCGGCGTGCCGCTCAATGAAGATTTCACGCTTGATTTGCCCGCCGTTTTATCCGCCATTGAAAAACATCAGCCCGCGTTGATTTTCATCGCCTATCCGAACAATCCGACAGGCGTATGTTTCCGCCGCGAAGAAGTCGAAGCCATTATCCGCGCGGCGCAGGGTATCGTGGTTGTCGATGAAGCATACGGTGCATTCAGCCGCGACAGTTTTTTGCCGCAGGCAGGCAGCGTTGAAAATCTGGTCGTGATGCGCACCATCAGCAAAATCGGTTTCGCCGGACTGCGCATCGGCTATGCGACAGGAAGCCCCGCCGTAATGGGCGAACTGGCAAAAATCCTGCCGCCCTACAATATGAACCAATTAAGCTTGGCGACCGCCAAATTCGCCCTGCAACACCACGACGCGATTCAGACGACCATAGATATTTTAAAAGCCGAACGCGAACGCGTTTTCAGCGAATTGTCCGCCATAGGTCGTCTGAAAGCCTTCCCCAGCGAAGCGAATTTCATTACCGTGCGCGTTCCCGATGCAGACGCATTGTTTAACACGCTTAAAGAAAACCGCATCCTGATTAAGAAACTCCACGGCACGCATCCGCTTTTGGCGCAATGCGTCCGCATTACCATCGGCAGTCCCGAGCAAAACGATGCCGTACTGGATATTATCCGCAAGCTTTATGCCTGATTTTTTAAAACCTCACAGAGAGTAAAATTATGACCATCACTCAACTCCACCTTGCCAATTTCCTGCAGCTTGTTGAAGAAGCAGGCTCGCTGACCAAACTTGCCCGCAAATGCGGTTACGACAACGCGGCATCCCTGTCCCAACTGAAACGCCGCCTTGAAGAGCAGGCAGAAGACGAAAAAGCGCGCGGCATCCGCCCCAGCCTTGCCGCCAAACTCGAAGCCGGCATGCACAAACGCAAAGGCTGGTTAAACCGCGACCACAGCAAAGACAAAGAAAAAGCCGCAGCCGCCGAAGCCGCCCGCCAAGAGCGTGCCGCCCAAGCAGCCGCAGCCGCCGCACCGGCATTCCATATGCCCGCAGAAGGCCGCGCAGTCAGCATCACCCGCAACACCAGCGAAACCCAAATCACCCTCAGCCTCAACCTCGACGGCACCGGACAATACCGTTTCGACACCGGCGTACCCTTCCTTGAGCATATGCTTGCCCAAGTCGCCCGCCACGGCATGATCGACCTCGACATCACCTGCAAAGGCGATTTGCACATCGACGACCACCACACCGTCGAAGACATCGGCATCGTACTCGGACAAGCCCTGAAACAAGCCTTGGGCAGCAAAGCCGGCATCCGCCGCTACGGTCATGCCTACGTTCCGCTCGACGAAGCCTTGAGCCGCGTTGTCATCGACCTCTCCGGCCGTCCCGGACTCGTGTACAACATCGACTTCACCCGTGCCCTTATCGGACGTTTTGACGTTGACCTGTTTGAAGAATTCTTCCACGGCGTCGTCAACCACAGCATGATGACCCTGCACATCGACAACCTCAGCGGTCGCAACGCCCACCACCAAGCCGAAACCGTATTTAAAGCCTTCGGCCGCGCCCTGCGCATGGCAGCAGAATACGACCCGCGCATGGCAGGACAAACCCCGTCCACCAAAGGCACTTTGAGCGACGAATCCGTTGCCGTTGAAGTTGCCGTTGAAAAAGAAGAAGCGCAAAGCGAAGAGTAATCCGCTTTAATGAAAAAAGGTCGTCTGAAAACCGGGAAACAGGTTTTCAGACGACCTTTGAACATGATAAGGATGCTTAATTATCGGTGTCTTTTGCTGTTTTATGTTTTAAATAAGACGAGATTGCGGAAAGTATGGGGAATATACTGAATCTTTGATACCGTTTCAGTCGTCAACCATCATTCCCGCTTGCATAGAAATAACGAAGCAGGAAATTTCTGTCTAAATGACGATAAAAGAAAAGGTCGTCTGAAAACCTGTTTTCTAGTTTTCAGACGACCTTTTGGCAGATTGAAGGATGGTTTATTGACGTTTCGCGCCGTAACCGCCGATTAAGTGTTCGCTGCCGTCTTCTTTTTGCAGACCGTAGGTACCGCCGATTTCTGCGGCGGACGCACCGAAGAATTTACCGCTCAAATTACCTTTCAAGCCGGCTGCGGCAGCTTCGACCTTGCCGAGGAAGAGGTTGCCGTTTTCCCATTTTGCCGTACCTTTCATGTCGTAGTCAGTACCTTTTACGGTTACACGGCGTCCGTTGGCGTCGAGAGAATGGAATTGGGAATTGGCAGTCTCAAAGCGTACGCCTTTCAAGCCGAAATCGACAATGGCTTTGACATTGGCGGTCAGCTGACGGCTTTGATCGTTTTTCACAACGTAGGCTGTGGTCAGGCCGTTGTAAGTTGCTGTGCCGCTGGCAGGGAGGGCGGTAAACTTGGTTTCGTCGCCCAAACTTTGATAGCCGTAAATTACACCGGATTTCGGATCAATATAGTGGGCGAAAGTTTGGTAAGTCCAACCGGCAGAAGCAGGATCGTGCATAACGATTTGTGTACCATCGACAAAGCGGATGACGTAGATACCGTCGAATTGTTTGTCAAATACAGTTCCATCCTGATCTTTACCAAGGTATGCAAGCTGGTTGGCATGGTTTTCTGCCAATCTTGTCAAATCTTGGCGTATTTGTCTTGTTGAGTCATAGATTTCGGCAGCAGCATCTTTAGCTTTTTCAGCAGCATCTTTTGCATTTTTGCTGGAAGCACGTGTTGCTTTTGCCAAAGTTGCGTTTTGGTTTGCTGATTGTAGGGCTTTTTCCTCATTTTCCCAAACGCTTTTGGCTTCCTCGAATTTAGCTAAATCCTCTTCATTCAATTTTTTTGTTAAAGCTGAGATTTGTTTATCCAGCTCATTCTGTGCTGCACTAACGGCTTTATTGGCATTTTCCAACTCTTCTACACTGTCTCCCGTCGTTTTTTCTATAGTAGTTTTAAAGTTGGCTTTGGCTTCTTCCAGTTCTTTTTTTGCTTTTTCAAAGGACTCAATTTCTCCAGAGTGAGTATCAAGTTTCTCCAGCATTGAGTTATATGCCTTAGAAGCTTGTCGTTCTGCTTGGTTTTTGTTTTGCAGCGCATTGGCAAAAGCATTTGTGTCATTTGTCAGTTTTTGTTCGGCAGATGCTAAAGCACTTTTTGCGTTTTCAAGTTTTTTATACAACTCAACGATTTTTTGATCCAGCGTTGATTGTCCAACTTTGAATTCATTATTCGGTTCTTGTCCCGTCTGTCCGCTGACGTCGCTTTTGGTTTTACCGCCTGAAAATGCTTTGGCAATGATGGAGTCTGTAGTAGTGAATTTAACCTGTGTTGCGTTTCCTTCTTCTGTTTTGTTATACAGTACGATTGCATCTAATTTAACTTCGTCATTATTCTTAAAATTCAGAGAACTAACTAAACCGTTTTGATTATTTGTTTGGTTGTCCGTATAAAACAGTTTGTCGTTTTCATTGCTGTGGCGCAACTGAACATTCGGATTGCCCTGTTGTGCGCTTGCTGAAGAAATAAAGCTGGTGTGCAGCGGGGTGTCAAGGTTTAAGGCTGGAAGCGGGGCTTCGTCCTTCAGTTCTTGGAGTTTGTCGGCTTTGTTGCTGAGAGCGGGAGTCTGGGCTGTGCTGTTATCGTTATTGGCATTGCCGGTATTAGCGTTGTTATTGTTGCCGGTACCGCCGTTTTTGGCAGGACTGCCGCTGCCGCCGGTAGATGTCGAGCCGGTGGAAAGTGCGGCGGTATCGCCACCGCCGCCACCGCCGCAGGCTGAAAGGATTGCCGCGCTGACGGCGGTGAGGATGATGGTTTTGATTTTGGTGTTGATTGCAGACATATTGTCCCCCTTTTTTTGGTTGAAATGGTGCGTTTTTATCAAACGGCATAAATCCAATATCATAGATACAATCATGACAAAAACAAAATGTTATTTGTGTTTTGCAGGGAGATGGGTGAGTTGGCGGCGGTTTGTGTTTGATTTTTGCGACAAAAGGCTGTTTAAGGATATTGAGCGGTTGATTGTGCCATGTAGGGAAAGGTAATGGGGTGGAAATGGCGGCAGGGTAAATGTCTGCTCTTACCTTAATACATTAAAAAAGGTCGTCTGAAACCCAAAAATCAGGTTTCAGACGACCTTTTGTCAACGTTTTTATCAGAAGCGGTAATTCACGCCCAAGGCAAACTCGCGGCCGCGCTCGTAGAAGGGGATGCGTCCGTTGCCGTCGGGGAAGCGTTGGCTGTGCGAACGGTATTGCTTGTTGCCGACGTTGTTGACGGCGAAGTTGACGTTCAGGTTGTCTTTTTTCAGCGGCTGCCAGTTGGCGTAGATGTCGTGTACGCCGTAGCCTGATTTCTTGCCGTGTATCGTGCCTTGTCCGCGGGCGACGTCGGTGTATTTCACGCTTTGGGCGTAGCGGCCGCGCCAGCCGATTTCGAGTTTGGGGTTTTCAAACTGATAAGACAGGCCAGTCAGCCATTGGCGGCCGGTGTTCCAGAAGGTGAACGAGCTTTCGTGGTCTTCCGCTTGAATCGGGCTTTCGCCGTAGTACATTTCGCCGTTCAGACGCGGTTTGACGTAGGACACACCGGCGCGCGCGGTCAGGCCGCCCCAGCGGTAGGATGCGTCAAGTTCGTAGCCGTAGGTTTTGAGCGTGCCGCCGTTGTAAATCTTGCCGCGTTCGGTAATGGAGGCGGTGTTGTTGTTGATTTTTGCCCAACGATAGACGATGAGGTCTTTGATGCGTTGGTGGAACACGCTGCCGCTGACGTTGAGGTTGTCGTTGCGCCATTTGAAGCCCAGTTCGGCGCGGCGGGCGGTTTCGGCTTTGAGGTTGCTGTCCAAATCGGCGGCGGCGCCCGCGCGTTCGTTAGCCAACAGGGCTTCGTTCAGGCGGGGCGCGCGGCTTGCCTGATTGAGGTTTGCCAAGAGGGAGAAGTTGTCGTTGATGTCCCAAATCGCGCCGATGCTGGGGTTGAGCTGACCGTGCGACGCGCTTTGTTTGCTGGCGGCGTTGTATTTGAAATGGTCGTAACGCAGGCCTGTGGTTAGGGTAACGGGGTGCAGGTTCCAAATGCCTTCCGCGTACACGCCGTATTCGGCTTTTTTCTCTTTGTCGCGGTCATACAGGCCGAGAATCTTCAGCCATGCGCCTTTGTCGGACGGCTCGGAGGTTTCGTGGCGGTAGTTGACGCCGTATTTCACCATGTGTCCGTCGCCGAATGAGCTGGCAAGGTTCAGGTTGGCACCGGTCGCTTTGATTTTGCTCAACTCAAGCTGACCGATGGGAACGCCGCCTTGCGCCGTGCCGGAAGCTTGGGCTTTCGGGGAAGGCGCGCCTTTAGGCGGCTTGGTGTCGTCGGTGTTGATTTGGAAGACGTTGGCGTCGATTTTGTCGAGGAAGCCGACATTGCGGCCGCGGTATTCCAGATTGTAGGATTGCTCTTTTTGGTAAGTGCCGTCCACGCCGACATAGCTGTCAACGTTTTGGAACTCGGCTTTGTCGGTACGGTTGCCTTTTTGGTATTCCTGACGGTAGGTCAGGCGGATGCCGTGGTCGTCGTTGAAGTCGTAACCGAGTTTGGTGAGGTAGCTGTGCTGTTTCAGACGACTTCCGCGGTTGACATTGCCGTTGCCGTCTTTGTAGTCGCGGTTGTTGAGGAAGTTGCCTGCAAACAGGGCATCGAAGCCGTTTTGATAGCCGTAAACCGCCGCGTTGCCGGTTGAGCCTTTATTGCTGCTCAAGCCCGCGCCGAGTTTGAAACCGAAAGGTTTGCCGTCGGTCAGCAGGTCTTTCGCGTCAACCGTCGTCACGCGGATGGTACCGCCGACCGCGCCCAAACCCGCGCTCGCCGCGCCCGTGCCTTTTTCGACGTTGATGCTTTTCACCAAAGCAGGGTCAAGCTGGAAGCGGCTTTGGTGGTGGAAGATTTTGGTGGATTGGCTGGTGCCGTCCACTTCCAGATTAATCTTGTCTTCGCCGACGCCGCGGATGCTGTAAAACTGCGCCACGCCGTTGCCGCCGCCGACATCCATACCGATTTGGTCTTTCATGACTTGTTTCAAATCGGTCGAAGTTTCGCGGTCAAGCTGGTTGCGGGTGACACGGGTCGGCACGGCAGTACCGGTAACGACGACTTCTTTCAGTTCGGCAGTCGCTTCGGGGCGAACGTTGTCTGCATGGGCAAAACCTGAAGACAGTGCCAGCACCATGATGCTGAAACGGAAGGCGGGGGAATGGGGGGATTTCATGTTCTTCCTCTAGATGGGTGATTAAGGGGAGTTGCGTTAAAGCAAGAGTGTATATTCTAATATTTTTTGATAATGATTTGCAAACAATATACATTACTCCGAGAATATTAATCATATTTTCAGAGGCCTACATTTATTGATGCTCTTTAACCGAATGTGGCGGAAACCGGATTTTCAGAAGGGCTGGCGATATTTTTGCTGCGACGTCGCGTTGTTTGATGGCTTGGGCAGGGACGGCGGGGATGGGAAACTTGTGTTTTAGGAAGAGGGGGCTTGTTGTATAGTGGATTAAATTTAAATCAGGACAAGGCGACGAAGCCGCAGACAGTACAGATAGTACGGCAAGGCGAGGTAACGTCGTACTGGTTTAAAGTTAATCCACTATAATGCGGATATTTGGATGGAGGGATGGCGTATAGAAAAAGGTCGTCTGAAACCCTGATTTGTGGTTTCAGACGACCTTTTTTTAATCAAATCAAATTACTTCGCAGCCTTAAACGCGTCGGTAACCTGTTTGGAAGCGTTCAGCAATTCTTGCGCGCCGCCCGCCGCCAAGTAGGTTTCGGGAACGAGGTAAACCACTTGTCCTTTTTTCCATGCGGTTGTTTCGGCGACCAGCGGATTGTTCAACACGTCTTTCGCCGCCTGTCCTTCTTCGCCGATGGCAGCGCCCCTGTCAAGGACAAACAGCCAGTCGGGATTTTTCTCTTTCAAGTATTCGAAGCTGACGGGCTGACCGTGGCTGCCTTCTTTGATGGCTTCGTCAACGGCCGGAACGCCGATGTCTTTGTGCAGCCAGCCGCCCAGTCGTGAAGACGGGCCGAAGGCGGACATTTTCCCGCCGTTGACCAAAATCACCAAACCTTTGCCTTTACCTTGCGCGGCAGTTTTCGCGGCTTCAAAAGATGCGTCGATTTCGGCTTTCAGTTTGTCGGCTTCCGCCTGTTTGCCGAAGATTTGTGCCAGCGCGTCGATACGCTCTTTGGCACTTTCTTTGAGGTTGGCGGTATCGGCGGTCATCTCGATGGTCGGCGCAATGGCGTTCAACTTATCAAACGCTTTGGCTGCGCGGCTGCCGATGATGATGAGCTGCGGTTTGTAGGCGTTGAGCGCTTCGTAATCCGGCTCGAACAGCGTACCGGCAGGTTTTGTCGTTTTGAAATATTCGTCCAAATAAGGCAGCCGGTTTTTTATATCGACGGACAAACCGGTTTTCACGCCCAATTTGCTTAAAGTATCGAGCATACCCAAGTCATAAACGGCGATACGTTCGGGATTTTGCGGCACTTTCGCATCGCCGCGCGTCGTTTTGACGGTCAAACCCGCGCCTTCGGTTTGGGCTGCGGAAGCGGTTTGGGCGTTTTGGTTTGAAGCGGAATCTTTCGGCGAACACGCGCCCAAAGCAAGGGCGCAGCATACGGCTAAAGCAGTTAAACGTAACATGGGATAATTTCTCCGTTGTCGGGTTCGGGGCAGATAATATGGACGGGTCGTCTGAAAATCCGCAAAGCGGATGCTCGCATCAAACACCTGTTCCAATCCTGCCGTTGTCAAAAAAAAGGTTTGGAAAATGCCAGATTGAGAAATCGGATTGACGGGCAGGTCGTCTGAAAACCGACGCTGCTTCAGACGACCTGCCCGTATTTTACCCGCTCTTTTTAGAAGCGGTAGTTCACGCCCAAGCGTACATCACGTCCGGTACCTGGTAGGGTATTGGTCCAGCGTTGACTGTGCGGATAGTAGAACTTGTTGAACACGTTGTTAACTGAAAGATTGATATTGAGCGTGTCTTTGCCCAATGGTTTCCAGTTGGCGAAGACATCGTTCACACCGAAACCTTGGCGTACAACGTTTTCCAGTTTGCCGTCGCGACCTTTTTGACCTGCCACCAATATCGAACCCACGGCTTTTTGAACATAGCGTCCGCGCCAGCCGATTTCCAGATTCGGATTTTGGAAGCGGTAGGCAAGGGAAGCCGTCCAAGTGCGGCCGGTTTGTGCGCCAAACTCGGGGTTCGCGCTTAACAATTTATCTTTGTGTGTATCGTAAAAACGCGGTTTGCTGTGGCTTACGCCGACTTTGGCAGTCAAGCCGCCGGTGCGGTAGGACGCGCCCAATTCGTAACCGTGGTTTTTGATGTAGCCGGCATTGACGGCTTCACGGATGGCGACAGAGTCGTGGCGGTTTTGCGGATTGGCAAGCGCGTCTTTGATGGTCTGCCAGAAGTAGCTGCCGTTTGCGGCAAACGTGCCGTCGTTGTAGTTGAAACCGATTTCGGTATTGCGCGCGCGTTCGGCTTTGGTGCCGTCGGCAATCGAGATGATGCCGCGCTTGCCGTGGGTTTGCAGCGCGTCATACAGGCGCGGGCTGCGGCTGGCGTAGTTGTGGCTTGCGCTGAAGCTCCAGTGTTCGTGCGGCTGCCAAATCACGCCGAAACTCGGGTTAAGGCTGCTGCTTGAAACGGTTTTGCCGTCATGGGTTTTCACCTTGAAGCGGTCGTAACGCAGTCCGCCGGTCAGGGTAAAGCCGTTAATTTCGTGAATGGCTTCGATATACGCGCCGGTATCGGTTTTGGTCGGGTTGGACAGTTTGTAGGAATGGACAAGATCCATAACTTTCTTGTCTTTCGCTTTTTCTTCATCGGTCTTATCTATTTCTTTTTTAGGATCTTTGGGGTCTGGTTTCTTACCGGAGATCTTAAATTCGTTGTTCAAAAACGCTTGCGGCTCGATTTCCTGATGGCGGTAGTTGATACCGTATTTCAACAGGGTTTGTTCGGCAAGGCGGCTGTCGAAGTTGAAGTTCGCACCACGAGTGGCGATTCGGGTATGGTTAGGGCCGACCACATTGCCTGCGTAACCGCTGCCGCTGTCATCGGCGGAATAGCGTTCGTTTTCCAACACATAGGCGTTGGCGTTCAGTTTTTCGACAAAGCCCAGGTTTTTACCCGTGTACTCCAAGTTGGTGTTGGATTGGGTAGTTTCACGGTATGAGGGTTTCTGCCTGTCTTTTGCAGGGTCGGACTCGAAGATTGTAAACTCTTCACGCACAGTACGGATGCCCCGGTGCTGGTCTTTCATGTGGCTCAACACGATGCGGTGGTCGCCGTCGCCGAAGGTTGTTCCGATTTTGGCCAGGTAGCTGCGTTTGTCCAGTGCGCTGTAAGGTACGGTTTTGCCGCCGTTGGGACTTTTGTAGCCTTTACCTGCTTCGTAATCTTTTTCATCGTTGCGGTTGTAAGAGAACAAACCGTCGAAGTTGCCCTCTTTTCCGAATACGCTTGCGCCGTAGTTTACGCCGTCATTAGAGGCATAGCCGCTGCTGAGGCGCACGCCCCAGTTTTTATCCAAGCCTTTGAGCAGGTCTTGGGCATCGACGGTTTTGGCGATGATCGCGCCGTTGGTTGCGCCGATACCGGCAGAGGCGGAACCCGCGCCTTTTTGTACGGAAACGACTTTAACCAAAGCGGGATCGACAATAAATCTGCCTTGGTGGTAAAGGATTTGGCTGTCGGAATAGGCGTTGTCCACCTTGATGTCGACAGAGTTCTGACCCATGCCGCGCAAGGTCATGTGTTGGGATGTGCCGTTACCGCCGCCGAAATCGATGGCAGGTTCTTCTTTTAACAATTCGCGCAAATCGGTTGATGTGCTTTCGTCTTTTTGACGAAGGGTGACGATATTAGTTTTGACCTTGCTGCCTTGGCGGTCGCCTTTTACGGTAACGGTATCAAGGGTAACACTTTCTTTCGCTTCGTTTTCCGCGTGGGCAAAACCGGCGGCGAGTGCCATTGAAAGCAGGCTGAAGCGGAACAGGGGTGAAGTCATGGAAATTTCCTTCTGTTGGATAAGTTTCAGTTAATCGATAAATTATTTATTAATAATAATAATTTTTATTTATTTTAAAGGTGGGATATTATTTTGTAAAGGTGTGCATAGTTTTGCGCCAATAGTGTTTGGTTTTTTGTTGATTGAAGCATGTGAAGCTCGCCGTCTGTAAAAGGTCGTCTGAAAATGTCTGCCTGCTTGATCAGCATTGAAAGTAGGGTGGGGATGGTGCACAACTTGCCATGTCCGTTTTCAGACGACCCCGCATAGAAAATTTTTGCTTCTTCCCTTGAATTTATCGGGACAAACCCTAATTTGCCGCTGTGTTAAGGTAAGTTTTTTGACAAACTTGCCGCCTTCTTTTTCAAACCGCATCTGCCGAATGAAGGCAGATGATTGTTTTCAAACTATTTATCGGAGCATAAAACATGACCATCCGTCCTTTACACGACCGCGTCGTCGTCAAACGCTTGGAAGCTGAAGAGAAAACCGCATCAGGCATCGTCTTGCCGGGCGCAGCCGCTGAAAAACCCGACATGGGCGAAGTTATCGCCGTGGGTGCAGGCAAAATCGGTAAAGACGGCAACCGCCGTCCGCTGGATGTTAAAGTCGGCGACAAAATCATCTTCGGCAAATACAGCGGTCAAACCGTAAAAGCCGACGGCGAAGAGCTGTTGGTTATGCGCGAAGAAGACATCTTCGGTATCGTTGAATAAACATTCCGTGCATTCAGAACGACAGGTCGTCTGAAAAGGCGTACAAGGTTTTCAGACGACCTCAAACAACATTAAACAATTTTGGAGAATCAAAAAATGGCAGCAAAAGACGTACAGTTCGGTAACGAAGTCCGCCAAAAAATGGTCAGCGGTGTGAACACTCTGGCAAACGCCGTCCGCGTAACTTTGGGTCCTAAAGGCCGCAACGTAGTGGTTGACCGCGCATTCGGCGGCCCGCACATCACCAAAGACGGCGTTACCGTCGCTAAAGAAATCGAACTGAAAGACAAATTCGAAAACATGGGCGCGCAAATGGTGAAAGAAGTAGCGTCCAAAACCAACGACGTAGCGGGCGACGGTACCACTACCGCCACCGTACTGGCTCAAGCCATCGTTGCCGAAGGTATGAAATACGTTACCGCCGGCATGAATCCGACCGACCTGAAACGCGGTATCGACAAAGCCGTTGCCGCTTTGGTTGAAGAGCTGAAAAACATCGCCAAACCTTGCGATACGTCCAAAGAAATCGCCCAAGTCGGCTCGATTTCCGCCAACTCCGACGAACAAGTCGGCGCGATTATTGCCGAAGCGATGGAAAAAGTCGGCAAAGAAGGCGTGATTACCGTTGAAGACGGCAAATCTTTGGAAAACGAATTGGATGTCGTCGAAGGTATGCAGTTCGACCGCGGCTACCTGTCCCCTTATTTCATCAACGACGCGGAAAAACAAATCGCTGCGCTGGACAATCCGTTTGTTTTGCTGTTCGACAAAAAAATCAGCAACATCCGCGACCTGCTGCCTGTTTTGGAACAAGTGGCAAAAGCCAGCCGTCCGCTTTTGATTATCGCTGAAGACGTAGAAGGCGAAGCCTTGGCGACTTTGGTCGTGAACAACATCCGCGGCATCCTGAAAACCGTTGCCGTTAAAGCCCCGGGCTTCGGCGACCGCCGCAAAGCCATGCTGCAAGACATCGCCATCCTGACCGGCGGCACCGTGATTGCCGAAGAAGTCGGCCTGTCTTTGGAAAAAGCCACTCTGGAAGACTTGGGTCAAGCCAAACGCATCGAAATCGGTAAAGAAAACACCACCATCATCGACGGCTTCGGCGACGCAACCCAAATCGAAGCGCGTGTTGCCGAAATCCGCCAACAAATCGAAACCGCAACCAGCGATTACGACAAAGAAAAACTGCAAGAGCGCGTTGCCAAACTGGCGGGCGGCGTAGCAGTGATCAAAGTCGGTGCCGCTACCGAAGTCGAAATGAAAGAGAAAAAAGACCGCGTGGAAGACGCGCTGCACGCTACCCGCGCAGCTGTTGAAGAAGGCGTGGTTGCCGGCGGCGGCGTAGCCCTGTTGCGCGCCCGTGCCGCTTTGGAAAACCTGCATACCGGCAATGCCGACCAAGACGCAGGCGTACAAATCGTCTTGCGCGCTATTGAGTCTCCGCTGCGCCAAATCGTTGCCAACGCAGGCGGCGAGCCCAGCGTAGTCGTGAACAAAGTGTTGGAAGGCAAAGGCAACTATGGTTACAACGCAGGCTCCGGCGAATACGGCGACATGATCGAAATGGGCGTACTCGACCCTGCCAAAGTAACCCGTTCCGCGCTGCAACACGCTGCGTCTATCGCCGGCCTGATGCTGACGACCGACTGCATGATTGCCGAAATCCCTGAAGAAAAACCAGCTATGCCTGACATGGGCGGCATGGGTGGTATGGGCGGCATGATGTAAGGTTGCCCAAACCTGAGCGCAAACAAAAACCTGCACGGACAACCGTGCAGGTTTTTTCTTTGGAAGAAGGTCGTCTGAAAACGAGAAGGGTGGATTTTCAGACGACCCCTAGCTTATCTCGCCTGCTCCATAGCAGCCGTTAACGCATTAAAGTTTTGCATTAGCGTTGCTTTATCGAACCAGCCAGCCAGTGTAAACAGCTGTATAAAAATCCCTATAATCAGAACCATGCAGCAGAAGTACAAAAGATAGCCTTTGAATATCGTCCAAACTTTAACCTGACCCATTTGCATCAAGCCGACAGCCTGCACCCAAAACACCCAAGTCTTCCAAAACATCAGCAGCGGCGTAATCTGTGGGACATAAAACACAAGCAGTGCTGGAATCATCAAAGCTTCCGATGCCAAGATGAATCCCCATAAAGGCAGGCGCGGCGCGCCGTTTCTGCTCAAAACATGACGCATCACGCGGCTCAAAATCAGCCACTTTATAACGGTAACCAACACGCCAAAGACGGCGGCGGCAGTGCTGACGCCGAGCAAGGTCGACATATCTGCCGCATTAATCATGCCCAACAGCAGCAAAATCGCCAAAATGACAGGCAGCGTATAGAAATAATCAGCAGGATTTTTATAGCGCAGACGCAGAATATCCCACATATCGGTAAGAAAAGAATAAAGCATTGAATGACGAGTGGTTCGATAAAAAATAGAAGGCTGGATTTTAGCTGAAAATATACGGTCTGATAAATACAGACGATGTGATATGAATTGTCGCCACCTGCGAATATCCGCTAGAATACGCGCTTTATGGAAGGTCGTCTGAAAAGGATTCAATATGGCAAAAGCAAAAGGCGGTTTGGGCCGCGGTTTAGATTCCCTGATTTCCAACGGCGTGGACAACAGCAGCAGCGACCGCCTGACTACCGTCGCCATCAACGACATCCAACCCGGCCGTTATCAGGCGCGGGTACAGATGGACGACGAAGCCTTGCAGGAGCTGGCGGATTCGATTAAAGCGCAAGGCGTTATCCAGCCGGTCATCGTGCGCGAACACGGCCTTTCCCAATACGAATTGATTGCCGGCGAACGCCGCTGGCGCGCATCCCAACTCGCCGGACTGACCGAGATTCCGGTCGTCATCAAAACCATCAGCGACGAAACCGCGCTGGCAATGGGTTTGATTGAAAACCTGCAACGCGAAAACTTAAACCCGATTGAAGAAGCGCAAGGTTTGAAACGCCTCGCCGACGAGTTCGGACTGACTCATGAAACCATCGCTAAGGCAGTCGGCAAAAGCCGCAGTGCCATTTCCAACAGCCTGCGCCTGTTGAGCCTGCCCGAGCCGGTCCAAGAAATGCTCTACCACCGCCATCTTGAGATGGGGCACGCCCGCGCCCTGCTGACCCTGCCCGTGGTCGAGCAGCTTGAGTTGGCGCAAAAAGCAGTAAAAAACGGTTGGTCGGTGCGCGAAGTCGAACGCCGCAGCCAAATCGCCCATCAAACCAAACAGGAAATTAAAAAAACCATCAGCCCCGATATACGTCGTCTGAACGACGTGTTGACCGAAAGGCTGGGCGTTAACGCGGAAGTCAAAACCACCAATCACAAAAAAGGCAAAATCGTCCTCCACTTTGATACGCCGGAAACATTTGAATATCTGCTGAAACAGTTGGGCATCGATTATCAGATGTGAATTAGGTTGTGCGGAAAATTTAAAATTAAGGCCATCTGAAAACGTCTTCTCCAGTTTTCAGATGACTTTTTTATTGAAATAGAATTACTGGATAATGGCTGTAATTTAATGTAATTTGTGATAGAATAAAAAATTACATACGTTGTTAAATGTGGCTGGTGTTATTTCACAAAGGTTAACTATCTCTTGACGTGTGCAGGCTTCTTCATTATATTCTAGCATCGCTTGACCATTTCCGTTGTACCCCCTAATTTTGCATGAATCAGATTTTAGTTTATCAAATCATTGTTTTATTAATTATTTCTGTATTAAATGCTGTTTTTGCGGGTGTGGATGGATTTTGGTCTTCTGTCGCAGGGGGAGTTTGTTATTTAGTCCCGTCTTCTATCGCAGTTTTACTTTTAAAATTTTCCAAGCGCAACCCTTTGTATCATGGTAAAGCGTTCATTATCGGGGAAATTTTAAAAGTAGTGCTGTCGCTGGTGATGATGCTTGCCGTATTCGCAGTTTGGCATCAGTCTTTGATATTCTTTCCGTTCTTGTTCGGATTGCTCGGTGTCAGCCATTTCGTTTTTTTAGTATTGTTGAGAGTGAAGCATTATGGCAGGTGACAAAATTACTGCTACTGATTACATCACGCACCACTTGCAAAGTTTGACCAGCCTTTCCGATGTCGCTAAGGGACAAGGCTTGGATAATATTGCTGATTTTTCTTTTATTAATATTGATGCAATATTTTTCTCTGTATTGTTGGGTGTAATCGGAAGTTTCCTACTTTTGCGTGGGGCCAGGAAGGCGACGGCGGGTGTGCCCGGACGTTTTCAGGCTGCCGTCGAGATTCTGTTTGAGTTTGTGGATGATATGTGTAAAAGCATTATTCACAACGAGCAATCTCGAAAAGCCATTGCCCCGTTAGGCTTGACGCTGTTTGTATGGATTTTCCTGATGAATGCCATGGATATGCTGCCGGTCGATTTGTTCCCGTGGCTATGGCAAAACATTACCGGTAACCATCATGCATTGTTGCGTATTGTACCGACCGCAGATTTGAATACCACATTAGCGTTGGCTATCGGTGTCTTGGTGATTTGTATTTATTACAATATCAAAATCAAAGGTATCCGTGGTTGGATTCATGAGTTGTTCAGCGCTCCGTTCGGCGCCAAGCTTGCTCCCGCCAACTTCCTTTTGAATCTGGTCGAATTCCTTTCTAAAACAGTTTCTCACGGTATGCGGTTGTTCGGTAACATGTATGCCGGCGAGCTGGTGTTCCTTCTGATTGCTTTGCTGGGTGGCGCTTGGGCGACATCTGGAAGCGTTGAAGTGTTGGATCCGATTCTGTTTGGTTTCCACATCCTTGCCGGATTGGCATGGGCGATTTTCCATATCTTGGTGATTACCCTGCAGGCATTTATCTTTATGGCCTTGGCGTTTGTCTATATCGGACAAGCTCATGATGCACATTAATTTATTAGGTAGTTTTTCATTAACTTTCTTTGTTTTCTCAAGGAGTAAAAAATGGGTTTGGTAGCAATTGCATGTGGTTTGATCGTAGCATTGGGTGCATTGGGTGCCTCTATCGGTATCGCAATGGTCGGTTCCAAATATCTGGAGTCTTCTGCTCGTCAACCTGAATTGATTGGTCCGCTGCAAACTAAATTGTTCCTGATTGCTGGTCTGATTGATGCCGCATTCCTGATTGGTGTGGCTATTGCACTGTTGTTCGCCTTCGTTAAACCATTTGGTGCATAATCAAACGGCGTGATCCGTCTAGGTACAGACTTCGGTCTGTTTGATTAACACTAGTACGAAGGTTAACTAACGTGAATATTAATGCAACCTTATTCGCTCAAATCATCGTCTTTTTCGGTTTGGTTTGGTTTACCATGAAATTCGTGTGGCCGCCAATCGCAAAAGCATTGGATGAGCGTGCCGCAAAAATTGCCGAAGGCTTGGCTGCTGCCGAGCGCGGTAAGAGCGATTTTGAACAGGCAGAGAAGAAAGTTGCAGAACTCTTGGCTGAAGGGCGTAACCAAGTTTCCGAAATGGTAGCAAACGCCGAAAAACGTGCCGCCAAAATCGTAGAAGAAGCGAAAGAGCAAGCTACTGTTGAGGCAGTGCGGATTACAGCACAAGCTAAAGCTGATGCTCAGCAAGAAATGAACCGTGCACGCGAAGTTTTGCGTGAACAAGTTGCTGCGTTGGCGGTTAAAGGTGCAGAGTCTATTTTGCGCAGTGAAGTAGATACTTCAAAACATGCGCAGCTGCTCAGTGCTTTAAAACAGGAGCTGTAATCTTATGGCTGAGTTCGCAACGATTGCCAGACCTTATGCGAAAGCATTGTTTAATCTGGCGCAGGAAAAAAACCAAATTGAGTCTTGGTTGGGCGGACTGGAAGAATTAGCCGCGGTTGTTCAAAATCAGAAAGTAATTTCTTTTCTTGAGCAACCTGAAATCAATACTTCTGAAAAGGTAAATGTACTTGCCGAACTCGTTGAATTAAAAAGTGATGAATTGAAGAATTTCATTACTGTTCTGGCAGAGCAAAAACGTTTGCCTGTATTGCCTGAAGTCTATGCTCAATATCAAGCTTTAACCTTGTCATTCAATCATACTAAGTCCGCTGTGATTTACAGTGCTTATCCATTGACTGAAGATCAATTGGCTGAGTTGGCTGAAATATTGAAAAAACGCTTCGACAGTAAGTTGCAGATTACAACTGAAGTCGCGCCTGAATTAATTGGCGGTGTCAAAGTTGAAGTGGGTGACCAGGTCTTGGATTTGTCGGTGCGGGGTAAATTGAATGTCCTGTATGCGACTATGACAAATTAGGAGAGTTTTCATGCAGCTTAATCCTGCTGAAATTAGCGATTTGATTAAAGCTAAAATTGAAAATCTGTCTGGAAATACAGAAGTACGTACCCGTGGTACGGTTATTTCTGTAACAGACGGTATTGTTCGTATTCATGGCTTGTCAGACGCAATGCAAGGTGAGATGCTCGAATTCCCGGGTAACACTTTCGGTTTGGCGATGAACTTGGAGCGCGACTCCGTCGGCGCCGTAGTGTTGGGTGAATACGAACATATTAAAGAAGGCGACACAGTTACTTGTACCGGCCGTATTTTGGAAGTACCTGTCGGTCGTGAATTGGTTGGTCGCGTTGTAGATGCATTGGGTCGCCCGATTGATGGCAAAGGCCCGATCAACACATCTTCCACAGCGCCAATCGAAAAAATTGCACCGGGTGTAATTGCCCGTAAATCAGTTGACCAACCTATGCAAACCGGTCTGAAGGCCATTGACTCAATGGTTCCGATTGGTCGCGGTCAACGTGAGCTGATCATTGGTGACCGTCAAACAGGTAAAACAGCCGTAGCATTGGATGCTATTGTCAACCAAAAAGGTACGGGCGTTATCTGTATTTATGTTGCAATCGGTCAAAAAGCATCTTCTATTGCCAACGTAGTACGCAAATTGGAAGAGCATGGCGCAATGGAGCACACTATTGTGGTTGCGGCGACTGCTTCTGAAGCTGCGGCTTTGCAATATATCGCACCTTATGCAGGTTGTACGATGGGCGAGTTTTTCCGCGACCGCGGTGAAGACGCATTGATTGTATATGATGACTTGTCCAAACAAGCTGTTGCTTACCGTCAAATTTCCCTGTTGCTGCGCCGTCCTCCCGGTCGTGAAGCATATCCTGGCGACGTTTTCTATCTGCACTCCCGTTTGTTGGAGCGTGCTGCCCGTGTAAATGAACACGAAGTTGAAAAACTGACCAATGGCGAAGTGAAGGGCAAAACAGGCTCTCTGACTGCATTGCCGATTATTGAAACGCAAGCCGGCGACGTCTCTGCATTCGTACCGACAAACGTGATTTCGATTACCGACGGTCAGATTTTCTTGGAAACCGACTTGTTTAACGCCGGTATCCGTCCTGCGATTAATGCCGGTATTTCGGTATCGCGCGTAGGTGGTGCTGCGCAAACCAAAGTAATTAAAAAACTGGGTGGCGGTATCCGTTTGGCACTTGCCCAATATCGTGAGTTGGCAGCCTTCTCGCAATTTGCTTCCGATTTGGATGAAGCTACACGCAAACAGCTGCAACACGGTGAAGTGGTTACTGAATTGATGAAGCAAAAACAATTCAGCACTTTGGATACAGCCGAAATGGCTTTGACCTTGTGGGCCATTAATAATGGTTCTTACGAAGATGTACCGGTATCCAAGGCATTGGCTTTCGAAGCGGAATTTTTGAGCTTTGTACGCACTCAGCATCCTGGTGTTTTAGAAGCAATCAACGCATCAGGTGCGATGTCCGATGAAAGTGAAAAAACATTGACCGAAGCCATGAATTCTTTCAAATCTTCTTATGCTTACCAGGCCTAAGAGCTGAAATGAAAGGAGTCTGAAATGGCAGTCGGAAAAGAGATTCTCACCAAAATCCGTAGTGTTCAAAATACCCAAAAGATCACTAAAGCGATGCAGATGGTGTCAACCTCTAAAATGCGGAAGACTCAGGAACGGATGCGCTTGGCGCGTCCGTATGCCGAAAAAGTACGGACAGTTATGAGTCATTTGGCGCGAACCCATGAAGATCACGGTATTAAATTATTGGCACCTCATCGTGAAACACGTCGGGTAGGTTTCATTTTAATCACCTCTGATAAAGGTCTTTGCGGTGGTTTGAACGCGAATGTTTTGAAGAAATTCTTAGCGCAAGTCCAAGAATACCAAGAACAAGGCATTGAAGTTGATGTCGTCTGTTTAGGTAGTAAAGGTTTGGCAGCTTGTCAAAATATCGGTTTGAACGTTATTGCCAGTGCGATTAATTTGGGTGATACCCCAAAAATGGAATTGCTGCTTGGTCCATTGACTGAAATCTTCCAACGTTACGAGAAGCATGAGTTAGATAAAATACATTTAGTATATTCGTGTTTTGTGAATACCATGCGTCAAGAACCACGATTGGAGGTTCTGCTGCCTATCGGCGAAAATGTGATAGAAGACGAGGAGAGTTATTCTTCATTCAGTTGGGAATACCGTTATGAGCCAAGTCCTGTCGCAGTGTTGGAATATCTGGTTCGCCGCTATTTAGAGTCTGTGGTTTACCAAGCATTGAGTGACAATATGGCATCTGAGCAAGCTGCGCGTATGGTGGCAATGAAAGCGGCCACCGACAATGCAGGCAATGCCATTAAAGAGTTGCGTTTGGTATATAACAAATCGCGTCAAGCTGCGATTACCACGGAATTGTCAGAAATTGTAGCAGGTGCAGCGGCAGTTTGATGTCGTCTGAAACCTGAACAGGAAATTAGGATACGATAATGAGCCAAGGCAAAATCGTACAAATTATTGGTGCGGTAGTTGACGTGGAGTTCCCGCGTGATGCCATTCCGCGTGTTTACGACGCCCTGAAATTGGATGCAAACGGCCTGACTTTGGAAGTGCAACAGCTTCTGGGTGACGGCGTAGTTCGTACTATTGCAATGGGTAGTTCGGATGGTTTGAAACGCGGCATGACTGTAAGCAATACAGGTGCGCCGATTACAGTACCGGTAGGTAAAGGTACTTTGGGACGTATTGTCGATGTATTGGGTACGCCTGTTGATGAAGCAGGTCCGATTGATACCGACAAACACCGTGCCATCCATCAGACAGCTCCGAAATTTGATGAACTGTCTGCGACTACTGAGCTGCTGGAAACCGGCATTAAAGTGATTGACTTGCTGTGTCCGTTTGCCAAAGGCGGTAAAGTAGGTCTGTTCGGTGGTGCCGGTGTAGGCAAAACCGTCAACATGATGGAATTAATTAACAACATCGCCAAAGCGCATAGCGGTTTGTCCGTGTTCGCAGGTGTGGGTGAGCGTACCCGTGAAGGTAATGACTTCTACCACGAGATGAAAGATTCCAACGTATTGGACAAAGTAGCGATGGTTTACGGTCAGATGAACGAACCCCCGGGTAACCGTCTGCGTGTAGCCTTGACCGGTTTGACGATGGCCGAATACTTCCGTGATGAAAAAGACGAAAGCGGCAAAGGCCGTGACGTATTGTTCTTCGTGGACAATATTTACCGTTACACCCTAGCCGGTACCGAAGTATCCGCATTGTTGGGTCGTATGCCTTCAGCAGTAGGTTACCAACCGACATTGGCTGAAGAAATGGGTCGTTTGCAAGAGCGTATTACCTCTACCCAAACAGGCTCCATTACTTCCATTCAAGCCGTATATGTACCTGCGGATGACTTGACTGACCCGTCTCCTGCAACGACATTTGCCCACTTGGACGCCACTGTCGTATTGAGCCGTGATATCGCCTCTTTGGGTATTTACCCCGCAGTTGACCCGCTCGATTCCACTTCGCGCCAACTGGATCCGATGGTATTGGGTCAAGAACACTATGATGTAGCCCGCGGCGTACAATCTACCCTGCAAAAATACAAAGAATTGCGCGATATTATTGCCATTCTGGGTATGGACGAATTGTCAGACGAAGATAAACTGACCGTGATGCGTGCACGTAAGATTCAACGCTTCCTGTCGCAACCGTTCCACGTTGCCGAAGTATTTACCGGCTCTCCCGGCAAATATGTATCGCTGCGTGACACCATTGCCGGCTTTAAAGCTATCTTGAACGGTGAATACGACCATCTGCCTGAACAAGCTTTCTACATGGTAGGCGGTATCGAAGAAGCGGTCGAGAAAGCGAAAACCTTAAACTAAGGAGGTCGGCATGAGCGTCATGCGAGTTGAAGTGGTAAGTAGCGAGCAGAACATCTATTCAGGCGAAGCCAGTTTTGTAGTGGTTCCGACTATGCAAGGTGAGCTTGGTATTTATCCGCGACACGAGCCGATTATGAGTTTGGTACGTCCCGGAGCGTTGCGTTTGACCGTGCCCGGTGAAGCTGAAGAAGTGATGGTTGCCGTTTCTGGTGGGGTGCTGGAAGTACAGCCCAACCAACTTACTGTGTTGGCGGATGTTGCTGTACGCAGTTCCGAGATGGATCGCGAGCGCGCGGAAGCTGCCAAAAAAGCGGCGGAAACCGGCATTTCTCAAGCGAAAGACGATAAATCGTTGGCTGAAGCGCATAAAGCCTTGGCCGCAGCGATTGCCCAGCTCAAAACCTTGGATTATCTTCGTTCGCACAAAAACAAATAAGCAGTTTTGCTTTACAAAAAGCACGGTTGATTACCGTGCTTTTTATTTTTTCATGATGGATGATTTTGAGAAGAACGGAATCTTTAGGTAACAAATGCTATAGAAAAGTTTTAAATGATTTTTTTATTGCGCATAATTTTGCTTTTCTAAGTCAGCGATAAAGGTTGTTTACTGAATACGGTTTTTATAGGATAAAGCAAATCTTTTGGTAAGGATCTATCGTATTTTAAAGTGGTGTTAATGTCGTCTGAATGTATAGTCAATTAAAAACAAAATGGTACAATACTCAACTTTGAAGGTCTAACCATGGCATACTCTGCGGACTTAAGAAACAAAGCTTTAAACTATTACGAACAATGCAAAAACATCAGCCAAACCGCAGCAACGTTTAATTTGTCAAGAAACGCGCTTTACCTGTGGATTCGCCTTAAAAAACAAACAGGCAGCCTAAAACATCAAGTTACCGGTCTAAATGCCGTAAAATTGGATAGGCAAAAACTGGCTCAATATGTTGAGCAGCACCAGGATGCCTATCTGCATGAAATCGCCAAACATTTTGATTGTACGCCAGCCGCCGTTTGCTATGCACTCAAACAGATGGGGATGACGCGCAAAAAAAGACCACCACTTACAAAGAACAAGACCCGGCCAAAGTAACGCATTATTTGACACAGCTGGCCGAATTTTCCGACTACCAACGTGTTTATTTGGATGAAACAGGATTTGACCGCTACCTGTTCCGTCCCTATGCCCGCAGCCCGAAAGGGCAAATAGTGAAAGCGCAGATAAGTGGAAAAAGATACCGACGCTTATCTCTGGTGTCCGCACAAGTCGGCAACCGGCTGATTGCTCCGATGGTTTATCAAAATACGATGACCGGAGTCTTTTTTGAAGCGTGGTTTCAGCAATGCCTACTGCCCGCATTGACTCAAAAATCGGTGATTATTTTAGATAATGCGCGATTTCACCGTATGGGTGTCTTACGGGAAATGGCGGAAAAATGGGGACATAAGGTATTGCCTCTTGCACCTTATTCACCTGAGCTCAACCCGATTGAGAAGGTGTGGGCGAATATTAAGCGGTATCTGCGAACCGTATTGTCTGATTACGCCCGATTTGACGATGCGTTACTGTCCTATTTTGATTTTAATTGACTATATTTAAGACGACTTTTTTGTTTTTAAGGACACCTATTTGCCTATTCTAATAATGAATAAAGTTTGGCTATTTGGGAAGATTGCCATTATATCTGAAATTAAAAAACAACAAATTTTAGAGACAAAAGGTTTTTATTTTGCATAAGCGGTATTTTTATTGTAAAAAATGCCATTTGGGTTATAATTTTAAAATACATTATCATAAATTGATGTGTAACCTATTACGAAAAAATAAATATTTTATATTGCGGATAATTTGTCATGAACTTTGATTTCATATTTGGGGATGGTGTATCAGGTATGGCGGGATATAGCCTGATACTGATTTTGGCTGCGCTTGCCAGTAAGCGAGATTCAGTAAAACGGTTTATCAGTCGTTTTGCCGTTAATGTGCGTGCTCAATGCTACTTGGATGAAAATTCATATCATGTTTTCCGCCATCTTGATATACGTATTTCAGGAACGCATGAACAAATTGATTATGTTTACGTTTCACGATTCGGTATTTTTATCGTATCGACGCCGAATTATCAAGGCCGTATTTGGGGGGATAACGGGGACGGGATGTGGACGCAGAAATTCCATAGAACCAAGATGCTTTTCCCTAATCCTTTAGCACAGAACCAACGTTATATTCAAGCATTGGTGCGGCAGCTTGATTTAAGCCCGCGCTTGTTTTATTCGATTGTCGTATTTGCGGGAAATTGCCAATTTCAAACCATGATGCCGGATAATGTCATTGAATCTGCTGAATTCAATGAATACATTGCTCAATACTGTGAAGTCGTTTTGAATGACGACAAGGTTGCGGAGATCAAAGAAATTTTAGAGAGCAATGAATTTGATAACGTGTTTGGTCAAAATGGTTCTCGATCACACGCTTAATGAAGTAGGCTAAAAAAATTTGTAGGTGATGCAGCAGTTTTTTGAAATTATCGGTTGAACACAAAAGGTCGTCTGAAACCTGAGTCGGTTTTCAGACGACCTTTTGTTTGAGCGTGTCGTTATCAGTGTTTGACGCCACTGAGCCTTGCCCAGCCTTCGTCGATTTCGGCAGGTTCGATGTCGAACCATTGGCGGTAAATGCCGCTGAGTTCTTCGACTTGTTCGTCCAGCAAACCGGACAATACGATGCGGCCGCCTTGTTTGGTGCGGGCGGCGAGCATTTCGCCGAGCATGCGCAGGGGATTAGCGAGGATGTTGGCGACGACGATGTCAAATTGTCCTTGCGGCAGGCCGTCGGGCAGGTAGAACTGTGCATCGACATTGTTTTGTGCGGCGTTGTCCTTACTGGCGCGGATAGCCTGTTCGTCAATATCGACGCCGACGGCAGAACCTGCGCCGAGCTTGAGGGCGGCTATGGTCAAGATGCCGGAGCCGCAGCCGTAGTCGAGGACGCTTTCGCCGCCTTTGAGTTGTGTGTCCAGCCACTTGAGGCAGAGGCGTGTGGTCGGATGACTGCCTGTACCGAAGGCTAGGCCGGGGTCGAGCTGGAGGTTGACGGCGTTACTGTTGGGTGCTTCGTGCCAAGAGGGGGTAATCCACAGGCGTTCGGAAATCTGAATGGGGTCGAACTGTGCTTGGGTCAGACGCACCCAGTCTTGGTCGGCGAGGATTTCGCTGGTGTATGCCAAATCTTTCAGTCCGCATTCTTGGCTGGCGGCTTGAATCATGGCTGCGGCATCGTCGTGCTCGCCAAACAGGGCGATGACTTTGCTTTGCTGCCAGATTTGTTCGGTCGGCATGCCGGGTTCGCCGAAGATGGCTTGTTCGTTTTCGGTGCCTGCGTAGGCGTCTTCGATGGCGGCGGAGAGTGCGCCGTGTTCCATCAGGGCGTCGGCGAGGCGTTCGGCGACGGCGTCGTTGACGTTGATGGTGATTTGTTGATAGGACATGGTGGGCTTTCTCGGTGGGGTCGTCTGAAATTAGGAAGTGGCGGTCAAATACGCGATTTTGGTTGTTTTCGGGATATTTCGGCTATTGGCGTAACAGTGTGCTTGAATTGTTTTTCTGCCTGAACACGGATTCTTTATTGCGCTGAAATGGTGGCGGATAGGTTGGCTCAATAATATAGCAAACATATTTAACTTTAAATACGGCATGTTATCAAATTCCGTCATTCCCACACAGGCGGGAACCCATCGCAAAACTTGAGAAACCTTGATTTGAAAAACAGTTTCTGAATTTCAAAAATGGATTCCCGCCTACGCGGTAATGATGACAATCGGTAAGTTGCGTATCGAAAATAAAGTCATTTAGCTATATTCTAGGCTTGTCAGCAATCGCTGATGTACGCCCGAAATCAGGCTTCAATCTGTCTGAAAAAAGGTCGTCTGAAAGCCATACGGTTTTTCAGACGACCTTCGACTATCCAAGCGGGACGGTTTTATTTGTCCTGTTTGACTTTACGCTCTTCCAGCCAGTGTTCCAGATAGTGGATGCTGACGCCGCCTTTTTCAAAACCGGGGTCGCTGAACAAATCGCGGTGCAGCGGGGTATTGGTTTTGATGCCGGTTACGGCAAGCTCGGCGAGGGCGACGCGCATTTTTGCCATTGCCTGCTCGCGGGTTTTGCCGATGACGCAGACTTTACCAATCAGGCTGTCGTAGTACGGCGGGATGCGGTAGCCTTGGTAAATATGGCTGTCCACGCGGATGCCGAAGCCGCCGGGCAGGTGACAGCTTTCGATCAAACCCGGACTGGGGATAAAGTTGTACGGGTCTTCGGCGTTGATGCGACACTCGAAAGCATGGCCTTCGATTTGGATGTCTTTTTGCTTGTATTGCAAAGGCAGGCCGCCGGCAATGCGGATTTGTTCCTGCACGATGTCCACGCCGGTAATCAGCTCGGTAACGGGGTGTTCGACTTGGACGCGGGTGTTCATTTCGATGAAGAAGAACTCGCCGTTTTCATACAGGAATTCAAACGTACCTGCGCCACGGTAGCCGATGCGTTTGCAGGCGTCGGTACAGGCTTTGCCGATTTTTTCGCGGGCTTTTTCGTCGATGAAGGGAGCGGGTGCTTCTTCAATGACTTTTTGGTGGCGGCGCTGCATGGAGCAATCGCGCTCGGCAAGGTAGATGGCGTTGCCGTGTTCGTCGGCGAGCACTTGGATTTCGACGTGGCGCGGGCGTTGCAGGTAGCGTTCCATATAGACCATCGGGTTGCCGAACGCCGCGCCTGCTTCGGCTTTGGTCATTTCGACGGATTTGATGAGGTCTTCTTTTTTCTCGACCACGCGCATACCGCGACCGCCGCCGCCGCCCGATGCTTTGATAATCACGGGATAACCGACTTTATCGGCAGTTTTGAGGATTTCGGCGGGATCGTCCGACAGAGCGCCGTCCGAACCGGGAACGCAAGGTACACCCGCTTCAATCATCGCGTGTTTCGCGGAAACTTTGTCGCCCATCAGGCGGATGGTTTCGGCGCGTGGGCCGATGAAGATGAAGCCGGATTGCTCGACCTGTTCGGCAAAATTGGCGTTTTCGGCAAGGAAGCCGTAGCCCGGGTGGATGGCATCCGCGCCGGTTACTTCTGCGGCGGCGATGAGGGCGGGAATATTGAGATAGCTTTGTGCGGAAGCGGCAGGGCCGATGCACACGGATTCATCGGCAAGTTTGACGTGCAGACTGTCTTTGTCGGCTTCGGAATGCACAGCGACAGTAGCGATGCCCATTTCACGGCAGGCTCGCAGGACGCGCAGCGCGATTTCGCCTCGGTTGGCGATTAATACTTTTTTCAGCATGATGACCTTTCCTGTGGTTTCAGACGACCTGTTTGTTACCTTTTGCCCAACGCATTGCGGATTTTTTCATCGGTCTTGTATTGGCTCAACGCGTACACCGCTCACTCGGACGGCCGATGGTGAAGAATACGGCGAAGGGCAGGAAGATGGCTAACAGCAGGCGCATGGTGGAAATCCTGAGTTGGAAAGCATTTCAGACGACCTCCCGCAATCTGGAAGGTCGTCTGAAAACGAATTATTCGATAATGAAGAGCGGCTCGCCAAATTCCACAGGCGTACCGTTTTCCACCAGAATTTCTTTAACCGTGCCGGATTTCTCGGCTTCGATTTCGTTCATCAACTTCATCGCTTCGATGATACACAGCGTATCGCCGGCTTTGACTTGCTGACCGACTTCGACGAAAGCCGCGGCATTCGGGCCGGGCGCGCGGTAGAACGTACCGACCATAGGCGATTTTTGCGCGTTGGACAGGTCGCGGGCGGCAGGCGCTGCGGGAGCGGGGGCTGCTGCGGCAGCAGGCGCGGCGGGTGCAGGAGCAGGCGCGGCTACATGGGCGGGCGCAGCATAAACGGAAGCCGGAGCGGCGGTGGCGCGGGTAATACGGACTTTTTCCTCGCCTTCGGTAACTTCGATTTCGGCGATACCTGATTCTTCTACTAAATCAATCAGTTTTTTTAACTTGCGCAAATCCATTTTCGTTCCTTTACGATACGGCCAAAATGTTGTGAAGCGGCCGTGTTTGTTGCGGGATATTTCAGAAAACAACCGGCCTGCGGCAACGGCGCAAACCGGACAGTATTTTGTTGCATAAAGGGGCATTCTCAGGAGCAGAAACCCCGTAAATGAATTTGACTATTTTCCCGAACTTGCCGACAAATGTCTAGCAAAATCTCGAAAAAAGGCGGTTTTTGAACGAAACGGGCAGATTCGGAGATTTCGTCAAAATGTACGTTTTCCTGACGAGTGTTTATTCTAATTTATTGGTTTATGAAGGGAAAAAGGTCGTCTGAAAATTCAGGCCGGGATGCCGATAAACCATTTTGCCTGCTTTCAGACGACCTTCTGATATTAATGGGGATTTAAGGAGGAGAATTTCTTATCGAAGGGGAGGAACGGATTGGGTGATAACCTAACTGATCTTCCGGTTTTTGGCTTGTGCGGAAATGAATGGCGACAGTTTGTGCTGTAAGAGATTTATGGTTGCGGTGGTAAAAGGTCGTCTGAAAACTGATTTTCAGACGACCTTTGCATTTTGAATTATTCCCCGTCTTTAACCTGATGAACGGGCAAGTACACGTCGAAGCGGGTGCTTTTGCCCGTGTATTGGTAGGCGGGTTTTTCGCCGTTGAGAAACTCGCCGAGGCGCGGGCGTTTGACGACGACGCGTTTTTTCGCAACGGCGCGGGCGGCAGCAAGCAGCTCGGCTTCTTCTTGGGCGGCACCGACGACGCTGTGAAAATACGCCATTTCTTTTTTGACGGCGGCGGATTTTTGGCGTTCGGGGTACATGGGGTCGAGATACACGATGTCGGGGCGCGATTGGGGGGCGAGTTCCCGCACCAATTCGACGGCGTTGCCATAATGAAAGGTAATGCGGCGGGCGATGTCTTGGATTTCAGGCTCTTGCAGCGCGCGTTCGAGACCGTCGGCAAGCAGGCAGGCGACGGCGGGATGCTGCTCGAAAGTGTGGACGTTCAAACCGAGCGAGGCGAGGACGAAGCTGTCGCGCCCGAGTCCGCCGGTGCAGTCCCAGACGGTCGGTTTGGCCGTGTGGTTGACCGCTTTGGCAATCAACTCGCCGCCGCCTTTAGTGCGCCGGTATTGGGCTGCACCGCCGCCGAAATCGATGCGCACGCGCCCTTTTTCCCCCGCGCGGCACAAGCTGACGCCCTCCGCATCGGCAAACAGGTATTCGCCGCTGTCGGGCGGGCAGGGCAGGGTAGGGAGGTCGAATTGCTGCGCCAAACGGCGGACGTTTTCGGTTGCGGTGTCGGAGAAATAGACGGCGGGTATGGCGTGGGTGTGCAAATCTTTTGGGGCAGACATTTTCAGACGACCTTTGATTATGGATTGTCAACAATATGAACCGTATTTTTGTTGAATTATCGAATTTTTCACTGCGATTCATTCTCAGATAACGCTATAATATGCCTAATATTCTTTTGAATCCATCAGCGTTTGTCTTTCCGATGGGCTTTCAGACGACCCTCCTCTTTTTCTTCCCCATTCAGTAAAGGAAAATCATGAGCTTCAAAACCGATGCCGAAATCGCCCAATCCTCCACCATGCGTCCGATTGGCGAAATTGCTGCCAAGCTGGGTTTGAACGTGGACAATATCGAACCCTACGGCCATTACAAAGCCAAAATCAATCCTGCCGAGGCATTCAAGCTGCCGCAAAAACAAGGCCGTCTGATTTTGGTTACCGCCATTAATCCGACTCCTGCGGGTGAGGGTAAAACCACTGTAACCATCGGTTTGGCGGATGCGTTGCGCCACATCGGTAAAGACTCGGTTATCGCCCTGCGCGAGCCTTCTTTGGGTCCGGTGTTTGGTGTTAAAGGCGGTGCGGCAGGCGGCGGCTATGCCCAAGTTCTGCCTATGGAAGACATCAACCTACACTTTACCGGCGACTTTCACGCCATCGGTGCGGCGAATAACTTGCTCGCCGCCATGCTCGACAACCATATCTACCAAGGCAATGAGTTGAACATCGATCCGAAACGTGTGCTGTGGCGTCGCGTGGTTGACATGAACGACCGTCAGTTGCGCAACATCATCGACGGTATGGGCAAACCTGTTGACGGCGTGATGCGTCCTGACGGTTTCGACATTACCGTTGCCTCCGAAGTGATGGCGGTATTCTGTCTTGCCAAAGACATCAGCGATTTGAAAGAGCGTTTGGGCAACATCCTTGTCGCCTATGCCAAAGACGGCAGCCCTGTTTACGCCAAAGATTTGAAAGCGAATGGCGCGATGGCGGCATTGCTCAAAGATGCGATTAAGCCTAACTTGGTACAAACCATTGAAGGCACGCCCGCCTTCGTACACGGCGGCCCGTTCGCCAACATCGCTCACGGCTGCAACTCCGTTACCGCCACCCGACTGGCGAAACACCTTGCCGATTACGCCGTAACTGAAGCAGGCTTCGGCGCGGATTTGGGCGCGGAAAAATTCTGCGACATCAAATGCCGCCTTGCCGGTTTGAAACCCGACGCAGCCGTCGTCGTCGCCACCGTCCGCGCCTTGAAATACAACGGCGGCGTAGAACGCGCCAACCTCGGCGAAGAAAACCTCGAAGCCTTGGCAAAAGGTCTGCCCAACCTGCTGAAACACATTTCCAACCTGAAAAACGTCTTCGGGCTGCCCGTCGTCGTCGCCATCAACCGCTTCGTGTCCGACTCCGAGGCCGAGTTGGCAATGATTGAAAAAGCCTGCGCCGAACACGGCGTCGAAGTTTCCCTGGCCGAAGTGTGGGGCAAAGGCGGCGCGGGCGGCGCAGATTTGGCGCGCAAAGTCGTCAACGCCATCGACAACCAACCCAACGAATTCCGCTTCGCCTACGATGTCGAGTTGAGCATCAAAGACAAAATCCGCGCCATCGCCCAAAAAGTGTACGGCGCGGAAGACGTCGATTTCAGCGCGGAAGCCGCCGCCGAAATCGCCTCGCTGGAAAAACTGGGCTTGGACAAAATGCCCGTCTGCATGGCGAAAACCCAATATTCCCTCAGCGACAACGCCAAACTCTTGGGCTGCCCCGAAGGCTTCCGCATCACCGTGCGCGGCATCACCGTCTCCGCCGGCGCAGGCTTCATCGTCGCCCTGTGCGGCAACATGATGAAAATGCCCGGCCTGCCCAAAGTCCCCGCCGCCGAGAAAATCGACGTGGACGCAGACGGCGTGATTCACGGCTTGTTCTGATTTGAATCGACAGTGAAATAAAACAGCGAAAAGGTCGTCTGAAAACGGTTTTCAGACGACCTTATATTATTTTGAAGCGGTTTAAACTCAACCGCGACAAACCCGTAGCGTGGGCTTCGCCCGCGAATCTCTCTGATGGAAAGGTCGTCTGAAACAATAAAGCAAACTCGCACATTCGTTTTCAGACGACTCTTTTTATGGTTTTCATCTTAGCCCTGCTTTTGTATAGTGGATTAAATTTAAATCAGGACAAGGCGACGAAGCCGCAGACAGTACAAATAGTACGGCAAGGCGAGACAACGCCGTACTGGTTTAAATTTAATCCACTATAAATGCGTTTGTTTTTATAGTGAATCTACCTTTTCAGACGACCTCCCGCCCTACCAACCGCCCGCCCATCCCGCACTACTGCCCCACCCGTCCGAAACGCGCTATACTCCCAAATTAACTATCCGCCCAACCCGCTTCAGGAGAACACCATGCCCGAACAAAACCGCATCCTTTGCCGCGAACTGAGCCTGCTCGCTTTCAATCGCCGCGTTTTGGCGCAGGCGCAGGATGAAAACGTGCCGCTTTTGGAACGTCTGCGGTTTTTGTGTATAGTATCTTCCAACCTCGACGAATTTTTCGAGGTACGCATGGCGTGGCTCAAACGCGCGCAAAAAATGAATCCGCACGAGCGTCTAGACAACGGCACCACGCCGTCTGAAACCATTGCCGCCGTCTCCGCCGAGGCACAAGCATTGATACAGGAACAATATCGCCTGTTCAACGAAGTTTTGCAGCCCGAATTGAGCAAACAAGGCATCCACTTCTACCGCCGCCGCAACTGGACGGAAGGACAGCAAAAATGGATCGAGCAGTATTTTGACGCCGAACTGTTGCCCATCCTCACCCCCATCGGACTCGACCCGTCGCACCCCTTCCCGCGCCCCTTAAACAAATCGCTCAACTTCGCTGTCGAGCTTGAAGGTACGGACGCATTCGGCCGCCCCTCCGGCATGGCGATTGTACAAGCCCCGCGCATCCTGCCGCGCGTCGTCCCCTTACCCGTAGAATTGTGCGAAGGCGGCAGCGGCTTCGTCTTCCTCTCCTCCATCCTGCACGCCCACGTCGGCAAACTCTTCCCCGGCATGACCGTCAAAGACTGCCACCAGTTCCGCCTCACCCGCGACAGCGACCTGACCGTCGATGAAGAAGACCTCAAAAACCTGCGCGCCGCCATTCAAAACGAATTGCACGACCGCGAATACGGCGACGGCGTGCGCCTCGAAGTCGCCGACACCTGCCCGCCCCACATCCACGACTTCCTGCTCGCCCAGTTCAAACTCACCCCCGCCGAGCTTTACCAAGTCAAAGGCCCGGTCAACCTCGTGCGCCTTAATGCCGTTCCCGATTTGGTTGACCGTCCCGACCTCAAGTTTCCCGCGCGCGGAGCAGGTCGTCTGAAAGCATTGCGCAAGAACGGCTCTATTTTCAAACTGGCGAAACAATCGCCCATCCTGCTGCACCATCCGTATCAGTCCTTCGACCCCGTCGTCCACATGATACGCGAAGCCGCCGCCGACCCCGCCGTCCTCGCCGTCAAAATGACCATTTACCGCACCGGCAGCAATTCCGAACTCGTCCGCGCCCTGATGAAAGCCGCCCTTGCCGGCAAACAAGTAACCGTCGTCGTCGAACTCATGGCGCGTTTTGACGAAGCCAACAACGTCAACTGGGCGCAACAGCTTGAAAACGCAGGCGCACACGTCGTTTACGGCGTATTCGGCTACAAAATCCACGCCAAAATGGCACTCGTCATCCGCCGCGAAAACGGTGCGCTTAAACGCTACGCCCACCTCGGCACCGGCAACTACCACCAAGGCACCTCGCGGATTTACACCGACTTCGGCATCATCACCGCCGACGACCAAATCACCGCCGACGTGAACACCCTCTTTATGGAAATTACAGGCTTGGGCAAACCGGGTCGTCTGAACAAGCTCTACCAAAGCCCGTTCACCCTGCACAAAATGGTCATCGACCGCATCGAGCGCGAAATCCAACACGCCAAAGCAGGCAAACCCGCCCGCATCCGAGCCAAAATGAATTCATTGATCGAGCCGAGCGTCATCGACGCCCTCTACCGCGCCAGCAGCGCAGGCGTGCAAATCGACCTCATCGTGCGCGGCATGTGTACCCTGCGCCCCGGTGTCAAAGGCCTGTCCGAAAACATCCGCGTCCGCTCCATCATCGGCAGACAGCTCGAACACTCGCGCGTGTACTGCTTCCACAACAACGGCGCGGACGACACCTTCATCTCCAGCGCCGACTGGATGGGGCGCAACTTCTTCCGCCGCATCGAAGTCGCCACCCCGATTTTCACACCCGAACTCAAAGCCCGCGTCATCCACGAAGGCATCGAAATGGCGCTGCAAGACAACACCCGCGCCTGGCTGATGCAGCCCGACGGCAGCTACCTCCGCGCCCGCCCCGAAAACGGCGAACCCGCATTCAGCCTGCAAGAAAGCTTGTGGGAAATGTACGGCAGATAAAGCGAGGGCGGTATTAAAATGAAGGCCGTCTTTGAATATTTCATGAAGGCAGAAGGATTCGAACCGTGCCTGCACGGCAATAACGGAATGGGTGATTTTTAGGTTCATACACTATAAAAGGTCGTCTGAAATACTTAAAGATAGGGTTTCAGACGACCTATCCACACCCAGCCGTAGCGTGGGCTTCGCCCACGAAAAAAACAATACTATTTATCGCCCGACTCGGAAACCAAGCCATCGATTTCATGGGCAAAGCCCACGCTACGATCCGCGGCAGGTATCGCAGTGCTCTACCCGCCACCCCGCCGAATTTACCTGTCAAGGAAGTTTTTTGTATTAATGGGGAAGTTTTTTGTTTATTTTCAATTCACGCTCATCCACCATAAAAGTTAAAAAGGTCGTCTGAAACCCGTAATCACATGGGTTTCAGACGACCTTTTATCTTTCCCGTCCGCTTTTCAGACGACCTCACAGCAAAAACATCGTTGCCAGCCCCAAGAAAATCAGAAAACCGCCGGAATCCGTTACCGCCGTAATCAGTACCGAGCTGCCCAAGGCAGGGTCGCGTCCGAATTTATCCATGATGACTGGGATGAGTACGCCGACCGAGGCGGCGAGCAAGAGGTTCAGTGTCATCGCGGCGACCATCACCAAGCCGATGCCGATGCTGCCGTACAGCAGCCATGACACCACGCCCATGACCGTTCCCCAGATGATGCCGTTGACCAGAGCGACGCCGACTTCTTTTTTCAACAAGCGTCCCGCCTGCATTCCCGTCAACTGCCCCATCGCCATCGCGCGGACAATCATGGTGATGGTTTGGTTGCCGGAGTTGCCGCCGATACCGGCGACGATGGGCATCAGCGCGGCGAGTGCGACGATTTTCTCGATACTGCCTTCAAACGCGCCGATAACGCGGCTGGCGAGAAAGGCGGTGCAGAGGTTGACGGCAAGCCACATCCAGCGGTTTTTCACCGAATCCCACACAGGCGCAAACAAATCTTCCTCTTCCTGCAAACCCGCCATATTCAACATGTCCGCTTCCGATTCTTCACGGATAACGTCCACCATCTCGTCGATGGTAATCCTGCCGATGAGCTTTTTGTTTTCATCGACCACGGGCGCGGTAACCAAGTCATAACGTTCGAACGCCTGCGCCGCCTCTTCCACGTCGTCTTCAGGACGGAAGCGCACGACTTCGGTCGCCATCACATCCGCCACCAAGTCTTCAGGATCGGCAACCAAAAGTTTACGAATGGGCAACACGCCTTGCAGGATGTCGTTCTCATCGACCACGAAAATCTTGTCGGTATGATCGGGCAGGCTCTCGAAGCGGCGCAGGTAACGCAGCACCACTTCGCAGGCAACGTCGGCGCGGATACTGACCAACTCGAAGTCCATAATCGCACCGACTTGGTTGTCTTCATACGACATCGCCGCCTTGACTTGGGCGCGCTCTTCCTCATCGCGCGTCTGCAAGGCTTCATAGACCACTTGGTGCGGCAAATCGCCCGCCAGCTCCGCCAGTTCGTCCGCGTCCAAGTCATCGACTGCCGCCAACAGCTCGTCTTTGTCCATCGACTCGATCAGCGTTTCGCGCACCGCGTCGGAGACTTCCAGCAACACTTCGCCGTCGTCTTCAGGCGTAACCAGAAGCCAGACGATATTACGCTCGCGCGGCGGCAACGATTCCAACACCGCCGCCACGTCGGCAGGGTGCAGCTCGTTCAAAAGGACGGTCAGCTCGGTAAATTTGTCGCGCAACGCCTCGTCCTCAATCGGCACGCCTTCCTCAATCTGCGGGAAGGCGGGCGAGAGGATTTCGCACAGCGCGTGGATACGGTCGAAATCGGCGGAAACGCGCTCTACGTCGCTTTCGATACCGTCGTTTTCAAGGTTCGGAGGGGTTTGTTCGATGCTCATAAATGCTCCGCCCGCCGGATGCGGGAGGGCATTTCGGCGGGATGGTTATCGTGTATTTCGGGATAAACCGGAAGGGAAGTTCAGTAAAAACGAACTGGGAAGGTCCATAATAAAAGCCTGCTGATTCAGGCGTCGTGTTGGAAACGGAGCGTATTTTACCCTGTTTTAGGGCGGTTTACTATTTTAAACGGTGAATTGAAAAAGGTCGTCTGAAAACTGTCTGTGGGGATTTTTCTCTTTTTCGGGCAAAAGGCAGGGAATGTATTCTGTAAATAGGGGAAAAGAAAGTTTGCTGTTATGTTTGATGTAAGACAGGTTTGGGACGTGCAACGGTTGTCTGTTTGCCGCCGTCGTGGATAGAATGGGGAAATTTTGCGTACGGGCAACATGACGCTTTCCCGTGCTTATCAGAACTACGCTTTCAGACGACCCCTTCCTTAATTTTTCGAACGCCCGATTGTAAAGATAAATGAACGAATAGGGCTGGTTTGGGTCAATGCTTAAATGGTTTTATTGCTTTCTTTACAAAAAAAACGAAAGGACTACCTCATGTCGGACAATACGCAACCTACGCGGCAGGGCTTGCCCTCGCTGCCGAAAAGCACGATTTGGATGCTCAGTTTCGGTTTTCTCGGCGTTCAGACGGCCTTTACCCTGCAAAGCTCGCAGATGAGCCGCATCTTCCAGACGCTCGGCGCCGACCCGCACAGCCTCGGCTGGTTCTTTATCCTGCCGCCGTTGGCGGGGATGCTGGTGCAGCCGATTGTCGGTTATTACTCCGACCGCACATGGAACCCGCGCTTGGGCGGCCGCCGTCTACCGTATCTGCTTTACGGCACGCTGATTGCGGTCATTGTGATGATTCTGATGCCGAACTCGGGCAGCTTCGGTTTCGGTTATGCGTCGCTGGCGGCTTTGTCGTTCGGCGCGCTGATGATTGCGCTGTTGGACGTGTCGTCGAATATGGCGATGCAGCCGTTTAAAATGATGGTCGGCGACATGGTCAATGAGGAGCAAAAAAGCTACGCCTACGGGATTCAGAGCTTCTTGGCGAATACGGGCGCGGTTGTGGCGGCGATTCTGCCGTTTGTGTTTGCGTATATCGGTTTGGCGAATACTGCCGAGAAAGGCGTCGTACCGCAGACCGTGGTCGTGGCGTTTTATGTGGGCGCGGCGTTGTTGGTGATTACCAGCGCGTTCACGATTTTCAAAGTGAAGGAATACGACCCGGAAACCTACGCCCGCTATCACGGCATCGATGTGGCGGCAAATCAGGAAAAAGCCAACTGGTTCGAACTCTTGAAAACCGCGCCTAAAGCGTTTTGGACGGTCACTCTGGTGCAGTTTTTCTGCTGGTTCGCTTTCCAATATATGTGGACTTATTCCGCTGGCGCGATTGCGGAAAACGTCTGGCACACGACCGATGCGTCTTCCGTAGGCTATCAGGAAGCGGGCAACTGGTACGGTGTATTGGCGGCGGTGCAGTCGGTTGCGGCGGTGATTTGTTCGTTTGTATTGGCGAAAATCCCCAATCGATACCTTAAGGCGGGTTATTTCAGCTGCCTGGCTTTGGGCGCGCTCGGCTTTTTCTCCGTATTCTTCATCAGCAACCAATACGCGCTGGTGTTGTCTTACATCTTAATCGGTATTGCTTGGGCGGGCATCATCACTTATCCGCTGACGATTGTAACCAACGCCTTGTCGGGCAAGCATATGGGCACTTATTTGGGCTTGTTCAATGGCTCCATCTGTATGCCTCAGATTGTTGCTTCGCTGTTGAGCTTCATGTTGTTCCCGATGATGGGCGGTTTGCAGGCCAATATGTTCTTGGTAGGGGGCGTCGTCCTGCTGCTGGGCGCGTTTTCCGTGTTCCTGATTAAAGAAACACACGGCGGCGCATAATTTTCTTCATTTATCGGCAGGAGGGTCGTCTGAAACTTCTGCCGACGCTTTATTTGATTTAAGTAAGACGAACCGTATTTCAAAACGGTTTGCCATAAAACCATCAAAACAGGAGCTTTACGATGTATACAAGAATCATGGAAGTCAGCCCTTGGACGCTGCGTTCGGCAAAACTGGAAAAAGAACACAAACGGCTGCAAGAGAGCCTGACCAGCTTGGGCAACGGCTATATGGGTATGCGCGGCAGCTTTGAGGAAACCTATTCTGCCGACAGCCACTTGGGCACCTACATCGCCGGCGTGTGGTTCCCCGACAAAACCCGCGTCGGCTGGTGGAAAAACGGCTACCCCAAATATTTCGGCAAAGCCATCAACGCGCTCAATTTCAGCAAAGTCAAAATCTTTGTCGACGGGCAGGAAGTGGATTTGGCGAAAAACGACGTTGCCGGCTTCTCCGTCGAACTCGATATGCAGCACGGCGTGTTGCGCCGCTCGTTCACCGTATTCGGCGTGCGTTTCGATGTGTGCAAATTCCTGTCCGTCGCGCAAAAAGAGCTGGCGGTTATCCGCTGGGAAGCTGTGTCCGTTGACGGCAAAACCCACCAAGTCCGCATTGATTCCATCATCGACGCCGATGTGAAAAACGAAGATTCCAACTACGAAGAAAAATTCTGGCAGGTATTGGACAAAGGCGTTTCAGACGACCGCTCCTACATTGCCACCCAAACCGTCGCCAATCCCTTCGGCGTGGAACAATTCATCGTCAACGCCGAGCAAACCTTCGCCGGCAGCTTCAAAGCCCTCGGCGGCAGCCAAACCGACTGGCAGGTCTCCAACTCTTTCGAAGCCGAAGTCGGCAGTACGCCCGAAACCTTTGAAAAACGCGTGATTGTTACCACCAGTCGCGATTATCAGGGCTTGGAAGCGGTGAAAGCCGCAGGCCGCGCCTTGTCGGAAAAAATCGCAGGCGTTGCGTTTGAAACCTTGCTGGAGGCGCACAAAGCAGGCTGGCTGCACCGTTGGGAAATCGCCGACGTGGTCATCGAAGGCAGCGACGAAGCGCAACAAGGCATCCGCTTCAACCTGTTCCAACTGTTCTCCACCTACTACGGCGAAGACGCACGCCTGAACATCGGCCCCAAAGGCTTTACCGGCGAAAAATACGGCGGCGCGACCTATTGGGACACCGAAGCCTACGCCGTGCCGCTCTACCTCGCACTGGCGGAACCGGAAGTTACCCGCAACCTGCTGCAATACCGCCGCAACCAACTGCCGCAGGCGCAGCACAACGCGCGCGAACAGGGCTTGGCGGGTGCACTCTATCCGATGGTAACGTTTACGGGCATCGAGTGCCACAACGAATGGGAAATCACCTTCGAGGAAATCCACCGCAACGGTGCGATTCCTTACGCCATCTACAACTACACCAACTACACCGGCGACGAAAGCTATCTTGCCAAAGAAGGTTTGGAAGTCTTGGTCGAAGTGTCCCGCTTCTGGGCGGACCGCGTCCACTTCTCCAAACGCAACGGCAAATACATGATTCACGGCGTAACCGGCCCGAACGAATACGAAAACAACATCAACAACAACTGGTACACCAACACCCTCGCCGCATGGGTATTGGACTACACCCGCGAAGCCTTGGCGAAATACCCGCGTCCGGATTTGAACGTGAGTGCCGCCGAGCTGGAAAAATGGGCGGACATCAGTGCGAATATGTACCGTCCGCATGACGGAGAACTCGGCGTATTCGTGCAGCACGACGGCTTCCTCGACAAAGACATCCGCCCCGTGTCCGCGCTTTCGCCCGACGATTTGCCGCTCAACCAGAAATGGTCGTGGGACAAAATCCTGCGTTCGCCCTTCATCAAACAGGCGGACGTATTGCAAGGCATCTATTTCTTCGGCGACCGTTTCAATATCGACGAAAAACGCCGCAACTTCGACTTCTACGAACCGATGACCGTGCATGAAAGCTCGCTGTCGCCTTGTATCCACGCCATCCTTGCCGCCGAACTGGGCAAAGAAGAAAAAGCCGTGGAAATGTACCAGCGCACCGCCCGCCTGGACTTGGACAACTACAACAACGACACCGAAGACGGCCTGCACATTACTTCCATGACCGGCTCGTGGCTCGCCATCGTCCAAGGTTTCGCCCAAATGAAAACTTGGGGCGGCAAACTCAGCTTCGCCCCGTTCCTGCCGAGTGCGTGGACAGGCTACGCCTTCCACATCAACTACCGAGGCCGTCTGATTAAAGTCGCCGTCGGTAAAGAAAACGTGGTCTTCACCCTGCTCAAAGGCGAACCGCTCGAATTGCAGGTGTACGGCAAAGACATCACGCTCAACGGCAGCCACACCGTCGCGTTGGAAAAATAAGGAGGGCGCAAAATGACTTTTACCGCAGTCCTCTTTGACCTCGACGGCGTCATCACCGATACCGCCGAATACCACTACCGCGCATGGAAAAAGCTTGCCGAAGAACTGGGCATCAGCATCGACCGCAAGTTTAACGAGCAGCTCAAAGGCGTGTCGCGCGACGATTCGCTCAAACGCATCCTCGCGCACGGCGGCAAAACCGTCAGCGAAGCCGAGTTCGCCGAACTGACCCGCCGCAAAAACGACAACTACGTCGAAATGATTCAGGCGGTCAAACCCGAAGACGTGTATCCCGGCATTTTGCCCCTGCTGGAAGCATTGAGGGCAAACGGCAAAAAAATCGCCCTTGCGTCCGCCAGTAAAAACGGTCCGTTCCTGCTGGAACGCATGGGGCTGACCCACTTCTTCGACGCCGTCGCCGACCCTGCCGCCGTCGCGCATTCCAAACCCGCCCCCGACATCTTCCTCGCCGCCGCCGAGGGCGTGGGCGCGGACATCCGCCACTGCATCGGCATCGAAGACGCCGCCGCAGGTGTCGCCGCCATCAAAGCTTCCGGCGCCTTGCCCATCGGCGTGGGCAAAGCCGAAGACTTGGGCAGCGACATCGCGCTGGTGTCCGGCACCGCCGAGCTGACCTACGCCTACCTGCAAAACGTGTGGGCACAGTCGGGCAGGTAAAACGCGTCAGGTAAAGTTGTTAAGGAAGTAAAAAGGTCGTCTGAAAACCTGAATTTTGGTTTTCAGACGACCTTTCTCATTGGAAAAATATAGTGGATTAAATTTAAATCAGGACAAGGCGACGAAGCCGCAGACAGTACAGATAGTACGGCAAGGCGAGGCAACGCCGTACTGGTTTAAAGTTAAGCCACTATATTTCTAGCGTTTCAAAGCCAATGTCAATACGCCCGCCGTAACCAGCCCCAGCCCAATCCATTCCTGAGTGCTGGGGCGTTCATCCAAAAAGACCACCGCCATCAGCGCAACCAATACCAAGCTGAATTTATCGACGGGGGCGACTTGCGAAGCGTTGCCCAGTTGTAGGGCTTTGAAGTAGGCGAGCCAAGATGCGCCGGTGGCGAGGCCGGAGAGAATCAGGAAAGTCCAATTTCTTCCTGTAAACCCGTTCACACCCTGCCATTTGCCGGTATAGGTCAGGAACAAGACCAGCGCGGCAAGGATGACCAGCGTGCGGATGAAAGTGGCAAAATCTGAATCGATGCCCTGCAAACCCATTTTGGCGAAAATCGCCGTCAACGAAGCGAAACCTGCGGAAGCCAATGCCCAAAAAAGCCATGCGTTGCCGCTCATGTTTTTCCTTTCTGAATCAAAATCCGATCTTATGGGGGATGGGAGAGATACTATTTGACGTCCCCATATTATATCCATCCGATGATGCGAATGTTTCCCATCATACCACCGGATAGGATTGCTTTAAACGGAAAAGGCCGAATCCCTGACTTCGGGTTCGGCCATTTTGACGGTGAGAGATTATCTGAAATTTTATCGGCGGTATTGGGCGGAATCTATTTTCAGACGACCTAATTGTCTATCAGATAACTTTTTCTTTAAATTCTGGCTTTTTGTCGATAAAGCCGTCAATCGGCGCATAGCCGAGGAAGTCGGCGTTTTCATCCATGACGACAATCCAGTTTTTGATTTTCCCGCTGGTAAGCGGCAGGAAAAATAGAGGTTTGTCGGCTTGTTTGACGGAGGTGGCTTTGAGGATGTCCGCTTCGCTCATGTTTCGGGCGATGGCAAGTTCTGCCAAAGGTTTCATCGCACTGCGGATTTTCGCACGTTCGGCAGGACTGTCGGGCTGCCACCAATTCGGGCGCATACTCGGTTCTATGCCTTTGAGGGAAAGGCTGAGGCTTTCGTTGGCTTCTTCGACGGTTGCAGGATCGCGCAGGGCGACGCGTTCGATGCCGAACCACGGCAGTTGATGCATTTCTTCAGGAGCTTTGGCTAAATCCGCTTCGTCGATTTCAGCGGCGGTAACAATGTTGATGCGGTCTTTTTCAAAGGCTGCAACGACGGGGCGCGCTAAGGAAACGCTGTGCAAGCCGTAAACCAGCGCGGCGAGCTGGATGATACCGACCAAAGAAAAATCAGTAATGCGTTCGCGCAGTTTTTTCTTAGGGCTGGCGAGAATCAGTGTTAGAAGGGGGCCGCAGACAATATCGACCGAGACGACGAGAGTGTACAAATTCAATCCGCCCGTCAGTTCTGAATAGGGGTAGGGATACCAGACAGCGAAGACCAAAAGTGCCGCGAGGCCTGCAAGAATCAGGCTGACGACAAGATGCCAGCCCGCGTTTTTGAGGGCAAAACGCCAACGGGAGGGAGTTTGGGTATTTTCCATTTGTTATTTCCGTAATGTAATTATTGAGGGAATTATTTTTGAAGGTCGGTATTATATATGAATATGACCGACAACATAGAGTTTCATGGTGCAAAACGTGAGGGATGTGGTGTGGCAGCAAAAAAGTTGAATAAAAAGGTCGTCTGAAAACGGATTTAGGTTTTCAGACGACCTTTTTATATTATCTGCTTAACCCAAAACCGACGGCACGAATCGGGCGATGGTATCGCGCAGGACGATGAGTTTGCCGTGGAAGAAGTGGGATGAGCCGGCAATGGTGATGACGGGCAAACCTTGCGGTTCCGCCCAAGTCAGGGCTTTATTGATTTCGACAACTTCGTCCTCCGCGCCATGAATCATCAGGGTTTTGGATACATCGGGGACGGAGGCAGGCTCAGGACGGTCAGTGTAGTGGTGTACTGCCGCGCCGATGAGCAGCAGCAAATCCGGTTTGCGCTCTTGGGCGGCGAAGGTGGCGACATAGCCGCCGAAGGAGAAACCTGCCAATGCGAACAGTTCGGCTTCGGGGTGTTGTGCGCGGGCATAGTCGATGACGGCGATACAGTCTTGCGTTTCGCCACGCCCGTAGTCGTGAACACCTTCGCTGTTGCCTACGCCGCGCAGGTTCGGCAGGTAGCAGTGGAAGCCGAGTTGCGATAAGGCTTTGGCGGCGGTTTGGATGACTTTGTTGGTGTTCGTGCCGCCTTGCAGCGGGTTGGGATGGTTGATGACTGCCACGCCGCGTGCAGGTGTTTGCGCGGCTGGAAGATAGATGGTTTCGAGCAGCCCTGCGGGGCCTGCGATTTGGATGATGTCGGGTTTTTGCATGGGAGGTTTCCTTGGGGGGTGTTTGGGTATGGGAATATGTGTTGCCTGCAAGACGTCGTCTGAAAACTGGGGATTCGGGTTTTAGACGACCTTTTGTTGTGTGGTTTGTGTTACCACATCAATATTTTGGGCATGGGCGTTACTTCGTAACCGTCTTTGCGCAGCAATTCGATCAAGCCTTGTTCGGACATCAGGTGCATGATGCCGACGGCGAACAGCGTGCTTTTTTCGGCGGATTGGGCTTTGATTTCAGGCAGCCATTTCAAATTGCGGCCGACTAGCATGTCTTTCTCAAGCCAGTTCAACATAAAAGGGGCAAGTTCAGGGTATTTTTTCAGGGTGTCCCTGTCGTATTTTTGCTGGATGTCGGCGAAGCCTTCAAAGTTGCCTACTTCGTAAAGGTGGTACATTTCATTAATTTGTTCTGAAAAGGCTTTTTTGTCGTCTGAGATTTTCAAGATGCGGACGAGGGTGTCTTCAGGCAGGTTTGAAAAAAATGCCGCCATTTCGGGCATGGTTTCGAGGAAGCGGCGAGCTTTGCCTGTTTTTTGGGCTGACTTGGAAAGTAACATATCGACTCCGGTCATCGAGCTGTATTCGGCAGGATAAACGCTTTGGATAAATAGAAATGCTGCCCAAGGTTTCATACCGTCGGCGGCATCCGCCATAGGCGCGGTCTCGGGATTTTGACGGAAGGCTTCTTGCAAGGCTTGGAAAGCTTTATCGCCGAGCTTGGTTTTTAGGGATTTGGTGTCGGCGGCTTGGCTGAAAAACTGTTGGTATTGTTGTTGCGTCTCCGGATTTTCTTCCGGTAATACGTCGGTTTCCGTGGTCAGTTGTTCGACGGAGGCAAGCAGGTTTTCGGCTTCTTTCGATAGGACGGCTTCTTTCTTGCCGATGTGGATGGTGCCGGCAAGGTAAGAGTCGGGCTGACCTGCCTTACTGATTTTCCAAACGTTGCTGGACAGTTGCGGTACCGACCAGTCGATAGACGGAGCGGAGGCGGTTTTGATTTTTTCATCGGAAGCAGTATGTTCTGCCTCGGGTTGGCAGGCGGTCAGGGTAAGGAGGGTAAAGCCTGCGGCAAGGAGGGAAAGGAATGGGCGCATGAAATTTCCTCTGAAAGATGCGGGCAACGGGATGATGTGCAATGTATAGTGGATTAACTTTAAACCAGTACGGCGTTGCCTCGCCTTAGCTCAAAGAGAACGATTCTCTAAGGTGCTGAAGCACCAAGTGAATCGGTTCCGTACTATCTGTACTGTCTGCGGCTTCGTTGCCTTGTCCTGATTTTTGTTAATCCACTATCTTTGAATGGTTGCAATACGCCAAGCCGACAAGCAAGGTCGTCTGAAAAGGGATATGAGTTTTCAGACGACCTTTATCTGTCGGATTCGACCACTCTATTTCTGATGTTCCGCCAGTTTCAGGTAAACGCCGGCAACGTCTTGTTCGCCGTAACCTGCTGCGACGGCTTGACGGTAGCTCTCGGCAACGGTTTCAACGGCAGGCAGCGAATTGCCCGCCTGTTTCAATTCGTTGACGGCGAGGTTGAGGTCTTTTGAGGCGTGTTTGAGGGCGAAGGCGGGCGGGAATTCGCGGTTTGCCCACAGGGATTTTTTGGTTTGGAACATGGGCGAATCCATGGCAGAGCCGCCGACGGCTTCGATGATGGTGTCGGTATCGATGCCGAATTGACGCGCCATCAGCATGGCTTCGCTGTATGCCTCGCCGAAAATGCCCAAGAGCGAATTGAGCACGAGTTTCGCGCCGGAGCCTTTGCCGACGTTACCGAAGTGGAAGGTTTTTTTGCCGAGGATGCCAAACACTTTTTGCAGCGGATTTAAAACATTTTCTTCGCCGCCGAAGAGAATCAGCAGCGTGCCGTTGGTGGCGGGGACAACCGAGCCGGAGACGGGGGCTTCAGCGAACTGTCCGCCCGCTGCCTCGACGATGGCTTTGACGGCGAGGTTTTCGGACGGGGCGATGGTGCTCATGTTGACGATGATTTTGCCGTCAAGCTCTTTGCGGGTTTCTTCGTCGAGGATGTCGAGGATGGCGGCGTAGTCGGAAACCATCAGGAAAATAACGGGATACGCGCGGATAAGTTCGGCGCGGCTGGGGTAAACTTTCGCGCCTTTGGTTTGCAGGTCGGCGGTTTTATCGGGCGAGCGGTTGTAAACGCCGACTTCGATGCCCGCATCGAGCAGGCGCGTTACCATCGGGTTGCCCATCTGCCCCAGGCCGATCCAGCCGATTTGAGTGTATTCATTGTTTGACATGGTGTTTGCTCCTTTGTTGGTTTGATTTGCCATCATATCGGTTTGGCGGTCGTCTGAAAAGTTTTGAAGGTTTTCAGACCGCTTTTTGGCGAAGTCCAAATGAGAACATCCGCCGTTATTCCTTTGCAAACAGGAATAGCGGCGGATTGGTGTTTTCTATAACTATGCTGTTTTTTCTTTTCAGACGACCTTTCGGATCAGTATCGGATATCGACGGTTACCTTATCTTTATACTCGCCCGGCGTATAGTCGGTGTTTTGGACTTCTGCCGAAATGGTGTGCGTCTGATTACTGCTGTCGCCGGTAAATCTTTGCGCGCTGCCTGAGCCCGAAGATTGGTTGCCCCAGAGCTCTGAACTGTTCCCTTTTTTGAGAACGTAGGGGACTTTGTCGGTGTTGGCGGGATTGGCGGATTTCATCTCGCCCTTGCCTTCCTGATTACCGTTGGAAGGAATCAGACCGACGGTGTAGGGCGTACCGTTGGTGCAGCGGATGGTGAGGTTGCCTGACTGTCTCAGGTTGGTACTGCCTGCGGTGTGTGTGCCGAAGTCGATGTCGTCGGCGGAGATGAATTCGCAGACGGGGCTGGCGTGTGCCTGTACCGTAAAGGGGAAACTGTCGTTGGATGAGTAATATGTACCGCAGTTGGTAGGACGGTCTTGCCAAAAAGTTGAGTTCCAGTTGAGTGAGGCAGATATACCATTAAAGATAGCTTCATACGGGCTTCCGTCAGCGTAAGGTGCGGCGGTTTCCTGATGGTTGAGAAGCTTCGCAGTGAGAGTAACTTGCCCTGATTTAGTACTGTTTGGGCCGATAACCAACATCTCGGTCATATAGGGCTTGGCGTTGCTGTTGGGCGCGTTACTGCCCCAGACGGTGCCGTCGGGTTTGTAGAGCTGGAATTGTAAGGTATTGGTGGGACGTTTCGGATGCGCAAGCAATCTAGGGTTGTTTTGAGATGGGGAACGATTGCTTCCGTCGATGTTGAAGCACAGGCGTGTGTAGGTAGTATAGGGTCTAAGAACGTGTTCATTGTCTCAGCCTCTGCTGTAAACTATCGGCATGAACAGAAAAACCTACCCAAGCGATATCAGTCGCGAGCAATTTGCGCCTCTCCTTCCCCTGCTGGAAAGTGCCCGTAAACGCACAGCGCCACGCCAGGTGGACTTGTACGATGTCTTTTGTGCCATTCTCTACCTGCAACGCACTGGCTGCTCCTGGCGCGCTTTGCCGGGCGACTTCCCCAAATGGCGCACCGTGCATTCCTACTTCCAGAGATGGACCGAACCACGCGAGAGTGGCATCAGCATCCTTGAGGAAGCATTAAAAAAATCAGGTAGTTGCGGAGCACCGCAAGCAGGGGCGCCATGAAGCAACTACTTTCCTGATTATTGATGCGCAGAGTGTGAAGAACACGGATACCGCCATGGAAAAAGGCTACGATGCGGGCAAGAAGGTTAGCGGTATCAAGCGACATATAGCGGTTGACACGCAAGGTTTGCCGCATGCCCTTGCGGTAACGACGGCGGATGTTACGGATAGAAAAGGCTGCCTGGTGGCATTGGAACGTGGGCGGGATAATCTTGGTGCGATACAAAAAATCCTTGCTGACGGTGGTTACACGGGTAAGGCATTTGCTTCGTCGGTACAGGAGTTGATTGGTGCGGAGGTAGAGATTGCCAAACGAAACGAATTGCACCGTTTTGCAGTATTGCCGAAGCGATGGGTAGTAGAGCGCAGCTTTTCCTGGTTGGAAAAGAACAGGCGGCTTTGGAAAAACTGCGAGCGTAAGTTGAGTACCAGTCTGCAAATGGTAGCTTTGGCTTTCTTGGGAGTCCTGCTACGAAGACTATGAACACGCTCTAAGGTTGAGGCATTCATAGGTAATGGTAGCTTGGACTTCAGGAATCTGTCCTTCGAGCAGATTGATGCCTTGGGTAGGAGTACCAAAGGACAAGACGTTGCCACCTGCGCCTGAGATGCTGCTGACAGAGGCGGTACATTTCATATAGTCGCCCACTATGCCATTGTGCGCCCATGCTTGGGCAGGCGAAAACATCAGCCACAAGGCTGCGGCGAATATGGTTTTCGGGAGTAGTCGCAAAGGTTGAATGAAATCTGCCGTGTTTATTTTCAGACGACCTTTTGCTGAATGAGCGTGGATTATCTGCATATGATGTCTCCCAGTTCCGGGATGGAATCCGGATTGTGTGTTTCAGGGTAGTCCGCTTCGAAGGTGCAAGTGCCGCCGTTTTCGGGGAGGATGACGGTGAAGCGGTTTCTACCTTCTTTCATGTTTTCAATATATGTTTTGCCGTCGAAGCCGGTTACAGCGGCAGGTGTGCCGTCTTCGGCAGTAATGCTGCCGCCGCTCGGGAGTAATTGGTTTTGTGCGTCTTTCAGCGTCATGGTGGCGGCGCGGGTGCGCTGGATTTTGAATTCGACGCGCATACCCGAGCGTTCGGGCGGGGCGATTTCGGCAACGGTGTGTTCGAGCTGGACGTCCAGCGGCAATTCGGCAATATCGACGCTGACGGTGTTTTTTTGGTAGGCGGAGAGGCTGGGGATCAGTGCCAGCCCTTCGCGGTTGGTTTTGCCTACGGGCATACCGCCTGCGCGGATGGGGACGTCCGCCATATCGCCGGTGCTGACGACGGCGAAACTGTCGTTGACTTGGCGGGTGGTGAAGAGGCTGCCGCCCATGAGGACGAGGCCGCCCCTCCAGCCTGCGTTCCAGTTGCTGTTGCCGCTTTGGCTGTAAACGTTTGCCCAGCCGTCGCCGTAGGTGTTTTGATGGCGGATGTTACCGTTGAAGGTATTGCTGCGGCTGCCGTTTGCATTGTCGTTTTGCTGCCAGCCTATGCCCCAGCTGGTGCTGCCCATGCCGCTGCTGGTTTTGTTCAGGGTTGCCTGATAGCTGTTGTTGTGTTTGTTTCTGCTGATGCCTGCGGAGGTTGAATAGCCGTTGTCGAGGCTGACGGAGAGGCCCGCGTGGAAACTCAGTTCGCGCCTGTTGCGGAAGTTTTTATTGGCGCCGGCGTAGAGCGAAGTACGGTTTTTGAAGCTGCGGCTCCAGCCGAACGAGCCTACGCCGTCGGCGGGGCTGCCTTCGGTGTGGGAATGGACGTAGGATAGGCTGAATGAGCCGAGTTTGTCGCTGCTCCAGCCTGCGGATGCGGAGGCGGATGTGGCGGGGTGGCGGGTGGCTTTGAAAAAGTCTGCGCCGTATGCAGTGTCGCCCAGTTCGGCAAATTGCCCGTTGGTACGGCTTGCGCCCGCGCTGAAGGAGAGCCTGTCCCATTGGGTGCTGAAAAACGCGCTGCCGCGCCGTCCTGTTTTGCCCGCAAAGCGGCTTTCGGCATAGGTAAGATTGAGTTGTCCGAGCGAACCTAATACGGTATCGGCGGCAATGCCCGCCTGACGGTAGCCGCGCGCGGCTTCGCCGTGGATTTGGGCGGTCAGGGTATTGCTGACGCCGTAACGCAGCGTGCCGGAGGCGGCGGGGTCGGATTGGTATTTGGCGGAACGGATGCCGTAATCGCGGCGGACGTAGCCTGCTTCAAACGACCATTCGTTCAAGCCTTTTGCCAAAAGTCCGCTGCCGCCGTAAAGCGGCATATCGACGACGACGGTGCGTCCCAGTACGTCGGTGGCGACGACTTGGGCGTTGCTGCGGCCGCTGATGGACGGCGGCAGGATGAGTTCGTATTCGCCCGCTTCGATGTCGCGGCTCATTTGTTTGACGCCGTCGAGGTAGAGGTCGACCGTGCCGGGCAGGGTGCTTTTACCGAGGTAGGAGCGCAGTGGGGCGGTTTGTTTCCACGGGCGGGTGTTGTAAGTGCGGGAGATTTTGATACCGCCGATGCGTGTGCCGCCCCATGAGCCGATTTGTCCGGTCAGGGTGTCGCCGACGGTCAGCGATATGCCTTGTTCGGGCCAGACGGTGCGCCAGTAGGTATCCAGGCGGGCGGTGTTGCCGTGGGCGCCGCTTTCTTTGTTGCGGCTACGGTTGGCAAATTGGGTGTGGTTCAGATAGCCCCAAGGCGTACTCAGGCGTATTTCGCCGAAAACGCCCTGTGTGCCGTTGCCGGAGCGGTTGCGCGAGATATTGGCGTCATAGTTCAGAACGGCGGCAAAGCCGGGTTTGGCGATGGCGTAGCGGTTTTCCTGCGGTGCGCCGATTCGGGCGGTTTTCAGGTCGGGCTGCCATTCGAGGGGGGCGGTGAGGTCAAGGGTTTGCGCGGAGGCATCGTATTTCGCCTGCAAGCCGGGGATGGCGGAGAGTTCGAACCATACGCCTGCGCCAGGTGTGGATGCGCCGTCCTGAATTTCAGGCACAATGCCGTTTTTACCCGCCTCGGCAGCTTCTGCGTCGGGCAGGGCAATGCCGTAGGCGCGCAGAGATTCGGGACGCGCATACAGCACGCCGTTACGCGACATGAAGGGTTCGATACCGTCGCGTATGCTGCCGTTGACTTTGACCTGAGGGTAAACGGTCAGCCATGCCTGCTCGTAGGCAGCAGGCGCCGCCTGCGTCAGGATGTCTTGAGCAGGGGAGGGCAGGGCGTAGAAACACAGCATCAACGCGGCACTCAGCCGGGTGAGCCGTGTCCTTAGGTCATGGGGCGGCAAACCGTACCTCCGTTTGGATCGGCATACCGTTTACCGTGGCATTCAGACGACCTTGGTTCAGAGAGGCGGGGGAAACTTCCAATTCGCGTTTCCAAGTGTTGCCCGGCAGGACGTAGCCCGCCAGACCGCTTGCCAGCGTCAATGGGTCTTTGGCGGAGGTCGTCTGAAAAGTAATATTGCTCAGTTGTGCATGGGCATTGCCCGTGTTTTCGGCAACCAAAACCGCTTTGCCGTTCGCGGTTTTTTCCGCGCGCCATTGCAGTTTCGGTTCGGCATTGTTTTGAACGTTGACAAACAGCGGCAGCGAATAGCGCATCACCAACTGAATGCCTTTTCGTGGTTTCGCATCGGGAGCGGGCAGCTCGTCCACAATCAGGCGGTAGGCTTCTTCAGCCTGTTTGTCAGACGGTTTGACGCGCATCACGCGGAACTGCTGCTGCGCACCCGCTTCCAGTTTGACCATGGGCGGGCTGGCAATGACGGCATCGGTAGGTTCGAGCACTTCACCGCCGTTTGCGTCCTGCGTCCAACGGAATACGCGCACTTGTGCCGTCAACGGCTCTGCGCCCTTGTTTCCCAAAGTAAAAATACCCGCCCGCTGTTTGGCGGGCAGGGAAAGCGATGTCGGACTGACTTGCAAGCCGGCGGCATGGCTTGGTAAAACCGCTACCGCCGTCAGCATACCGACCAGTGTGCTGATTGCTTTTTGCATGAGAATTTTTTAGTTGTTTTGTTTTGAGGGAGTAACCTAGATTAGTAGGACCGGGTTACTTTGACTTGGTCTTGGTAGGTATCGATAAATTTGTTTAATTCACCTGCTTTGACAGTTGCAAATACAGGGAGTTTGACTGCTTGGGCATCACTTAAACCCTGTCCTGTCAATGAAAGAAGGTCGGCACCTGAATTGCCCCAAGGATTGTTGCTGTTGGTTTCTTGGACTGTTTCATTTATGCCTGAGCCGCTTACGACAGGTTTTTGAAGTTGATAGTTAACGGTGTCATTATTTTGTTTTGATGTACGAGAGATGCCCCACATTGTGCCTTCACCATTGTTGCTTGGTACGTTTTGAGGTCCCAAACCTACTGTGAAAAGTGTGTTTTTACTGCAACGGATATTCAGACCAGTAGCTATACCGCCAATGTTTTTTTCGGTAATAGCAGTTGAGTTTGATGATGCGACATGTGTGCTAAAATCAATGTCTGCCCCAGCTAGACTTGGACTTTCAGTAGTAATTTTTGTACTGTTCAATGCGCTGTTTGTTGTTAGAACTTCGCAAGTGCCGGTCAATTTCAGGTGTACGTTGAAATGGCCTTCTTTAGTTTCGGCCATTGCAGCATTGCCCATCATCATGAGGGAAGCCAAAGCCAGAGAAGTTAAAGTAAAACGTGTTTTCATCGGATTTATCCTTAGAGCGTGTTCATAGTCTTCGTAGCAGGACTCCCAAGAAAGCCAAAGCTACCATTTGCAGACTGGTACTCAACTTACGCTCGCAGTTTTTCCAAAGCCGCCTGTTCTTTTCCAACCAGGAAAAGCTGCGCTCTACTACCCATCGCTTCGGCAATACTGCAAAACGGTGCAATTCGTTTCGTTTGGCAATCTCTACCTCCGCACCAATCAACTCCTGTACCGACGAAGCAAATGCCTTACCCGTGTAACCACCGTCAGCAAGGATTTTTTGTATCGCACCAAGATTATCCCGCCCACGTTCCAATGCCACCAGGCAGCCTTTTCTATCCGTAACATCCGCCGTCGTTACCGCAAGGGCATGCGGCAAACCTTGCGTGTCAACCGCTATATGTCGCTTGATACCGCTAACCTTCTTGCCCGCATCGTAGCCTTTTTCCATGGCGGTATCCGTGTTCTTCACACTCTGCGCATCAATAATCAGGAAAGTAGTTGCTTCATGGCGCCCCTGCTTGCGGTGCTCCGCAACTACCTGATTTTTTTAATGCTTCCTCAAGGATGCTGATGCCACTCTCGCGTGGTTCGGTCCATCTCTGGAAGTAGGAATGCACGGTGCGCCATTTGGGGAAGTCGCCCGGCAAAGCGCGCCAGGAGCAGCCAGTGCGTTGCAGGTAGAGAATGGCACAAAAGACATCGTACAAGTCCACCTGGCGTGGCGCTGTGCGTTTACGGGCACTTTCCAGCAGGGGAAGGAGAGGCGCAAATTGCTCGCGACTGATATCGCTTGGGTAGGTTTTTCTGTTCATGCCGATAGTTTACAGCAGAGGCTGAGACAATGAACACGTTCTTAGTATGTGAGTTTAGATGTGTATTGACACAGTCTCCGTAATATTTTCTGAGACCTTTGCAAAAAAGCCCTTCCCCCCGACAGCCGAAACCCAAACACAGGTTTTCGTCTATTTCCGCCCCTAATTGCTCCTGATTTTACCCAAATATCCCCTTAATCCTCCCCGAATACCCGATAATCAGGCATCCGGGCCGCCTTTTAGGCGGCAACAGGCACACTTAGCCTGTTAGCCGCTTTCAACAGGTTTAAACACATCGCCTTCAGATGGCTTTGCGCACTCACTTTGAGCAGACCAAAATAGGCTGCCCGGGCGTAGCGGAATTTACGGTGCAGCGTACCAAAGCTTTGCTCGACCACATAACGGGTCTTCGACAAATATCGGTTGCGTTTGGTTTGCGCTTCCGTCAGCGGACGGTTGCGGTGGGCTTTGCGCATAATGCCGTCCAGCAACCGATGTTCTTTCAGATGTTGCCGGTTTTCCGCACTGTCGTAGCCTTTATCGGCATAGACGGTCGTACCTTCGGCAATGCCTTCCAGCAAAGGCGACAGGTGGTTGCACTCATGGGTATTGGCGGGGGTGATGTGCAGTTTCTCGATATAGCCTTCCTCATCGGTACGGGTATGTTGTTTGTAACCGAGTTTGTAGAGACCGTTTTTCTTTGTCCAGCGGGCATCTTTGTCTTTACTCGGTGTGGTTTGGCCGCTGACTTGTCCTTCTTCATCGACTTCTATGGCCTGACGCTGTTTGCTGCCGGCGGTCTGAATAATGGTGGCGTCAATGACGGCGGCGGATGCTTTCTCTACTTTTAGGTTTTTTTCGGTCAGTTGGCGGTTAATCAGTTCCAGCAATTCGGACAGGGTGTCGTCTTGCGCCAGCCAGTTGCGGTAGCGGCATAAGGTGCTGTAATCGGGGATGCTCAGTTCGTCAAAACGGCAAAATAGGTTGAAATCGATGCGGGTGATGAGACTGTGTTCGAGTTCGGGATCGGAGAGGCTGTGCCATTGTCCGAGCAGGACGGCTTTGAACATGGACAACAGTGGATAGGCGGGACGGCCGCGGTGGTCTCGAAGGTAACGGGCTCTTTGACGATTCAGGTATTGTTCGATCGGTTGCCAATCAATCACCTGATCCAACTTCAATAATGGGAAGCGGTCGATGTGTTTGGCGATCATGGCTTGTGCGGTTTGCCGGAAGAAGGTGCTCATGGAAAATCCCCTAAATGTCTTGGTGTGAATTTAGGGGATTTTGGGGAATTTTGCAAAGGTCTCTTTCTGTGTAACGCTTATACGTCAGGCTTTTGTGCTTGAACGGTATATATGACATTATTATGATTTGCATTTATTGTTGCAATCGTTATTGTTTTTTATTTATAAGTTCCTGTGTTTTTTGTAAATTTTTGTATTATTTTTGTTGTTTTTTTTGCAAAGTGAAAGGCTTAATCGGTTGATTAAAAGGATAAAAGGTCGTCTGAAGGCGGTATTCAAGGTTTGCGGGGTTTTCAAATCACATTGATTTGAAAACCTGGAAATGTCAGAATTGTATGCGGGAAACGCCGCATCGAAAGGCAAGGTCGTCTGAAAGCATTTATAATCCCGCTTTCAGACGACCTTTTGAACATCCGTTCTCTCAATCAAATTGACCTTATGAAACCCAAATTCATCACTCTGGACGGCATAGACGGCGCGGGTAAATCTACCAATCTTGCCGTTATCCGCCAATGGTTCGAATCCCATAATCTTCCTGTATTGTTTACCCGCGAGCCGGGCGGTACGCCTGTCGGCGAGGCTTTGCGCGAAATTTTGTTGAACCCTGAAACCAAGGCGGGATTGCGCGCGGAGACGTTGATGATGTTTGCGGCGCGGCAGCAGCATCTTGAAGACGTTATCCTGCCTGCGCTGGCAGACGGCATTCATGTCGTTTCCGACCGTTTTACCGATGCGACTTTTGCGTATCAGGGCGGCGGGCGCGGCGTGCCTCTTCAAGATATTGAAATGCTGGAGAATTGGGTGCAGGGCGGGTTTGGTCCTGATTTGACTTTGCTGCTGGACGTGCCGCTGGAAGTGTCGATGGCGCGTATCGGACAGACGCGCGAGAAGGACCGTTTCGAGCAGGAGCAGGCGGATTTTTTCACCCGCGTGCGTGCTGTTTATCTCGAACGCGCCGCCGCGCATCCCGAACGCTACGCGCTTATCGACGGCAACCGGAGTTTGGAGGAGGTGAGGGCGGATATCGAACATGCGCTGGCGCGCAGTTTCGGTATGGATGTTTAAAACCGAATGAAGGTCGTCTGAAAGCATACGTTTTTGCTTTGAGGTTGTTTGTTTCAGATGAAAATAGCGGTATGCGCCGCATTGGGAACATGGTAAAATTACACGCTATTACAAAATAGGTTTATTTGTTAATAAATAAGCCGCTTTGTAATGCCAAACGTCCCGAAACCAACGTTTCAGACGACCTCGTCTCAACATCTCTCTCGCAACAGGATCGAAAAATGGAAAACTCATTAAAAGAAGCCGCACTGAAATTTCACGAATTCCCCGTGCCGGGTAAAGTCTCCGTTACCCCCACCAAATCGCTGGCCACGTCCAAAGACTTGGCTTTGGCGTACTCGCCGGGCGTTGCGGCTCCTTGTATGGAAATCCATGCCGATCCGCAAAATGCGTACAAATATACCGCCAAAGGCAACTTGGTTGCCGTGATTTCCAACGGTACCGCCGTTTTGGGCTTGGGAAACATCGGCGCGTTGGCGGGCAAACCTGTGATGGAAGGCAAAGGCGTATTGTTTAAAAAATTCGCTGGTGTGGACGTATTCGACATCGAAATCGATGAAAAAGACCCGCAAAAACTGGTGGACATCATCGCCGCGTTGGAACCGACTTTCGGCGGCATCAACCTCGAAGACATTAAAGCGCCTGAATGCTTCTACATCGAACGCGAATTGCGCAAACGCTGCAAAATCCCGGTATTCCACGACGACCAACACGGTACCGCCATCATCACCGCTGCTGCCGTATTGAATGCCCTGCGCTATACCGGCCGTAAAATCGAAGAAGCGACCTTGGTTTGCTCCGGCGCGGGTGCGGCTGCGATTGCCTGCTTGAACCAACTGCTCGATTTGGGTTTGAAACGCGAAAACGTTACCGTTTGCGACTCCAAAGGCGTGATTTACAAAACCCGCGAAGACAAAGACCGTATGGACGAGTCCAAACAGTTCTACGCCATTGAAGACAACGGTCAACGTGTGCTTGCCGATGCCGTCAAAGGCAAAGACATCTTCTTGGGCCTCTCCGGCGCGAACCTGCTGACGCCTGAAATGCTGAACACCATGAACGCCAAGCCTATCGTGTTCGCCATGGCAAACCCGAATCCGGAAATCCTGCCGCCGCTGGCAAAAGAAACCCGTCCGGACGTGGTCATCGGTACCGGCCGTTCCGACTTCCCGAATCAAGTGAACAACGTATTGTGCTTCCCGTTCATCTTCCGCGGCGCGTTGGATGTCGGCGCGACGACTATCAACGAAGAAATGAAACGCGCCTGCGTGTACGCCTTGGCAGATTTGGCAATGGAAGAGGTAACCGAAGAAGTGGTTGCCGCATACGGTAAGAAATTTGAATTCGGTGCGGAATACCTGATTCCGACCCCGTTCGACTCCCGCCTGCTGCCGCGCGTTGCTTCCGCTACTGCTAAAGCAGCGATGGAAAGCGGCGTGGCAACCCGTCCGATTGCAGACTTGGAAGCCTATGCTGCCAAACTGAGCGAATGGAAACTGTAATCCGGTTTTAATTTGAATGTGATGTAGAAAAGGTCGTCTGAAAACTTTCAGACGACCTTTTTTCGTTTTACAGAATCTTTAGCAATGCCGAAGGCGATGCGATGCGGTAGTCGGGTTGCCAAGTTTCGGTTTGGTCTTCGGCGGCGATATAGCCCCAGTCGGCAAGTACGGTTTTCATGCCCGCGTTGCGTCCGGCCTGCATGTCGCGTTCGGCGTCGCCGACGTAAACCGTGTGTTGCGGGTCGGCATGGATTTGTTCGCACGCATACAGCATGGGTTTGACGCTGGGTTTGGATTCGCCGCAGGTGTCGCCGCTGACGACGACGGCGGGCGGGATGACGAAGCCGAGTTTGGGGACGAGTTTGTCGGTGAAGCGCATGGGTTTGTTGGTGATGATGCCCCATTTGATGCCGCGTCTGTCGAGTTCGGCAATCATTTCGTTCACGCCGTCGAACAGCGTGGTTTTGTCGGCATAGCAAAGGCTGTATGCTTCAAGGCATTCTTGCCGCCATGCTGCGAAATCAGGATGTTCGACAGTCATACCGACGCCGATTTTCAAAAGGCCGGCCACGCCGTGGCTGGCATACGGGCGGATTTCCGCGATGCTTTTTTCGGGCAGGTTGTGGCGGCGCAATACGGTGTTGAGTGCGCCGCCGAGGTCTAGGGCGGTGTCGGCGAGCGTGCCATCGAGGTCGAACAATACGGCTTGTATCATGTGTTTTCCTTTGGTTTTTTCGATGGGGTCGTCTGAAAAGGGTTTCAGACGACCTTTGGGGTTAGTGGTGGTGATGGTGCGCGCTATCGGTCTCGTTGGCACACAAGACGCTGTCAGGATGCGGGTGGCGTTCGCTTTCGATTTGGATGGTGCAGTGTCCGATGTTTTTGTGGGACAACTCGTGTTCGATGCGGTAGGCGATTTGCTCGGATTCGGCAACGGTTATGCTGCCGTCCACGACGATGTGGCAGGATAGGACGTTGATATTGCTGGTAATCGTCCAAACGTGTAAATCGTGGACGGATTTAACGCCGTCGGTGTTGCGGATGACGGCGAGCAGGTCGTCGGTGTGGATGTTTTCGGGCGCGCCTTCCATGAGGATGTGCAGCGTTTGTTTGAGCAGGCCCCAGCCGCTGCGTCCGACCAGCGCGGCAACAAACACGCTGGCGAGCGGATCCGCCCATTTCCAGCCGAACGCCATCATGAGTACGGCGGCGGCAATCGCGCCGATTGAGCCGACAAGGTCGCTTAAAACGTGCAGATACGCGCCGCGCATGTTGACGTTGGCTTCGGTGTCGCTGTTTTTCAGCATATAAACCGCCACACCGATGTTGACCAGCAGCCCGATCACGCTGATGACGAGCATCCCCAGCGTGGCGATTTCGGGCGGATAAAGCAGGCGTTTGACGGCTTCGTAGAAAATCAGCACGGCGATGACCACCAGCGACAAACCGTTAAACATGGCGGTGAGGATTTCAAAACGTTTGTAGCCGAAGGTCTTTTGCAGCGTGGTTTCTTTTTCGCCGAGTTTGAACGCCCACAACGCCACGCCTAAGGAAAATGCGTCGCTGAACATATGCCCCGCGTCGGAAAGCAGCGCGAGCGAGTGGGTCAGCCAGCCGCCGACCGCCTCCAGCAGCATAAAGGCGGCGATGATGATGAACGACACGCGCAATACTTTTTTGTTGGCGGTATGCGTGTGGGCGTGTGCGTGATGATGGTGTTCGTGATGGTGAGACATAACGTTCCTCAACAGAGGTCGTCTGAAAATCCGGATGCAGGGTTTTCAGACGACCTTTTTGCCTTGTTTCAAACCCTGCTCGAAATCTTCCAACATATCCAATTCGAAGCGGCTGAAGCCCGCTTTTTCCCGCGCTTCGATATTCACATAGCCGCGGAAGATAAACATATCGTAACGGGCAATCAGACTGCGGAACAGGGCGACAGGTTCCAAACCGCGTTCGCGGCAGAGGTGTTGATACCAATGGTTGCCGATGGCGACATGGCCCACTTCGTCGCGGTAAATGATGTCCAACACGCCGCAGGTTTCCGAATCGCCGCGCTGTTCCACCTTCGCGCGTATCCCCGGCGTAACGTCCAGCCCGCGCGCCTCCAATACGCGCGGCACCAACGCCATGCGCAACAGCGGGTCGTAGGCGGTTTTATACGCCATGTCCCACAAATGGTTGTGCGCCTCGAAATCGCCGTAATCGAAGCCGAAAGCGCGCAGCCTTTCGCGCATCAGGCGGAAGTGGTACACCTCTTCCTTCGCTACCCGCACCCAGTCGCGCACAAACTGAAACGGCAGCGTGCGGAAACGGTATGCCGCGTCCAAAGCCAGATTGATGGCGTTGAACTCGATATGCGCAATCGCGTGCAGCATCGCCGCATAGCCTTCGGTCGTGTTCATCTTGCGCGGCGTCAGTTGCGACGGCGCAACCAAAACAGGCTTCGGCGGCCGTCCCGCGTGGCGGAAGTCCAGCGGCGCAGCGTTTGCCTCAGCGCCGTCCATGTTCTGAACGGCGGCAAACGCCTCGTCCGTCAGCCGTCCTTTTTCATCGGGGTCGTCTGAAAGCAGGGCAAGTTCCAGCAAAGCATAGATATCAGGTTTCATTCCAAGTCCGCCGTTTTTCAGAAAACAAATATTATAGCGTTTAAAAAAAACAATATAAGGAATATAATCTTTACAATTTGGCGTTGTGCGTCAAAAACCATTAAATACCACAGTTTGCGCAGTCGGCATACATTAAAGAATTGTGAAACCCGATTGTCTTTTCCGCAGGAAAAAATCCCGCAGCTTCAAAAAATTAGCCTTCGGGAAACACTGTTTGCAAAATGTAAACCGCCCATAAGCGGCTTGCATTGTTATTTTGTAACATCGATACTGGGCGCCACACCCCTTCCAACAAGGAAAAATAATGATGAAACAACACAACCTGTTCAAATTCCTCGCCGCTTCCGCCCTGACCGCGACCATCGGTTTCGCACAGGCAGGCGCAGTGGATGCACTCAAGAAATTCAACAACGACGCCGACGGCATCAGCGGCAGCTTCACCCAAACCGTCCAAGGCAAAAAGAAAACCCAAACCGCACACGGCACTTTCAAAATCCTGCGTCCGGGCCTCTTCAAATGGGAATACACCAAACCCTACAAACAAACCATCGTAGGCGACGGTCAAACCATTTGGCTCTACGACGTTGATTTGGCACAAGTGACCAAGTCCGCCCAAGACCAAACCATCGGCGACAGCCCCGCCGCCATCCTCTCCAACAAAAACGCCCTTGACAGCAGCTACTCCCTCAAAGAGGACGGCTCGTCCAACGGCATCGACTACGTCTTGGCAACGCCCAAGAAAAACAACGCCGGCTACCAATACATCCGCATCGGTTTCAAAGGCGACAACCTCGCCGCCATGCAGTTGAAAGACAGCTTCGGCAACCAAACCTCCATCAGCTTCGGCGGTTTGAACACCAAGCCCAACCTCTCGCGTGGCGCATTCAAGTTCACCCCGCCCAAAGGTGTGGATGTGTTGAGCAACTGATTGTTTGATCATAAAAAGGTCGTCTGAAAGGTTTCAGACGACCTTTATGTTTTTGAAGTTGTCGGTGATGCGTGTTTGAGTGGAAACCGCCTCTAGCCGACACAATCCGGATTTGAGGTTGCCGGTCGGATGGCAGGTAGGAAAAGTTCAAAGCGTCGTAACAAAGCGGATACCAAAAGGTCGTCTGAAAATATTTCAGACGACCCCGTTCGTTTATACTTTAGGCTTTTTCGCCAACATGGTAACAAACTTAAACTGTATCGGATTGCCCGCCGCATCTTTCGCGTGCATGGCGCCGAGTTCCTCTTTGTATTCGACAATCTCCCAGTCGCGGTAGTATTCGCGCAACTCGCCTTCTTTAAATTTAAACGGAAAAGGCATAGGGCAGGGGAAGTCTTCAGTGTCCATCGCCGAAACGATCAGGTTGTAGCCGCCCGGGTTGGTGTGCGCCTGCATATCTGCAATCACTTGCGGCACAAAGCGAGGATACAAGAACATAAACACAACCGTCGCCACGATATAGTCGAAATGATCTTGAAGGTTGGCGGCATTCAAATCATATTCTACCGCCCGCACGTCCAGGTCTTCGATGCGCGCCAACTCGTTGACGTTTTGCACCGCCTGCGGATTGTTGTCCACGGCGGTTACGTCAAATCCTTTCAAACCTAAAAACAGCGCATTACGCCCCTGACCGCAGCCCATATCCAAAGCCTTGCCCGCAGGAACGATATTTTCAGCCGCCACTACCGCCGAATGGGTCGCGCTCATGCCGTATTTCTTATTGAAATAATCCTTTGCCGCGCAATAAAGCGAGAGCTTGATTTCCGTGTCGTCCGTCAAAGGCTCGACCGTAAACTGTTGCTGCGGCGCGATCATGTGGTCGCCGTCTTCGGCAGTCAGCTCGACAGAAGCATTATCAGCTTCCGTCAATTTCAGACGACCTTGCAATACGTTCAGGCAAACCCATTCCCCTTCGTCAAACGCATGACCTACCCGCAGCGCGTCGGGAATCTCGTCTGCCTGCCAAACCGGCAGTTCCTGATAGCAAAAAAGCGCCATTTGTCCGTCCATTATCGGTTCCTTCCAATCTGTTTGCGATAAGGTGCATATTATATGCCTGTTTGGGGCAAAGCCGCTTGGCGGATTCAAACCTTGTGATAAGATGAATGCCTTTATTGTGCAAATTGCAAAACAAACCGATATATGGACGATACCGTTTACCTTTATACAGACGGAGCCTGCAAAGGCAATCCGGGGGCAGGGGGCTGGGGCGTATTGATGCGCTACCGAAATCATGAAAAAGAATTGTGCGGCGGCGAGGCCGAAACCACTAATAACCGAATGGAGCTGACTGCTGTCATAGAAGGGCTGAAAGCGCTCAAACGCCCGTGCCGCGTCGTGATTTGTACCGACTCGCAATACGTCAAAAACGGTATGGAAGGTTGGATACACGGCTGGAAGAAAAACGGCTGGAAAACCGCCGCCAAAAAACCAGTGAAAAACGACGATTTGTGGAAAGAACTCGATGCCTTGTCGCATAAACACAAATTACAGTGGACGTGGGTGAAAGGCCACGCGGGGCATTCCGAAAACGAAAAGGCGGACGCATTGGCGAATCAGGGGGCGGCACGGTTCCTTCAACCCTCGTCCTGAAAGGTCGTCTGAAAACGCCTGAAAAATGTTCAATCAACCGCAAACAGGATTACCCCAATGGCAATGACTTGGTCCCAACTGCTTTCCCCGCAACGCTTCCGCGCAAAAAACGGCGAAATTATCCCTACGGTTACGCCGTCCACACAAGAGGGTATCGATGCCCTGCGTACCGATTTCCACATTGATTACGATAGAGTCGTGTTTTCCGGCGCATTCAGGCGGTTGGGCAGGAAAACCCAAGTCCACCCGCTTGCCGAACATGACCTGACGCACAACCGGCTGACACACAGTGTCGAAGTTGCCAGCGTCGGACGCAGTTTGGGTAACCGTGTCGGCGTCATGTTGCAAGCCGGCGGATTCCTGCCCGAAAACAATACTCCGGGCGATATTGGTGCTGTCGTCCAAGTCGCCTGTTTGGCGCATGATTTGGGTAACCCTCCGTTCGGGCATACGGGTGAGGACGCATTGCGCCATTGGTTCAGAAAGGAAACAAATCTCCGCTTTCTGACATCGCTGAGCGAAGCCGAATTGAGCGACGTGCAAACTTACGAAGGCAATGCCCACAGCCTGCGCATTGTCGCCAATTTGGAAATGTATCCCGATGCGGGCGGAATGCGTTTGAGTGCGGCATCAATCGGCGCATTGATAAAATATCCGTGGACAAGCCAAGGTCCGCGCGGGCGTTCCAAATTCAATATTTATCAAACCGAGCTGCCGTTTATCCGCCGAGTTGCAGCGGAGTTGGGATTGCTCGAAGCAGGCTGCGACCAATGGGTACGCCATCCGCTGTCATACCTGATGGAGGCTTCAGACGACATCTGTTACGCATTGCTGGATTTGGAAGATGCGGTGGAGCTTGAGTTGCTGACCGATACCGAAGTCGAAAGCGTCTTGTCTGAGCTGACCTTTGAAGAAAGTACATGGCATGCCCAATCCAGCCGCCAACGTTGCGCCATGCTGCGCGGCATTGCCATAGGCAAAGCCATCGAAGATGCCGCGCAAACCTTCATGAAACACCAATCCGATTTATTAAGCGGCGAATTTAAGGGAAAAGACTTGATTTCCTTGTGCAGCCCGGAAGTCCAAAACACTTTGGAAAAAGCCAAAGAACTCGCACGCACGCGCATCTTTCGCCACCGTACCAAGCTGATGACCGAAATTGCCACTTTCCCGTGCTTAGGGTCGATACTCGATTTGTTTGTCCCTGCTGCCCATGCCTTGCTGGTTGAGCAGAAATTAGATGTCCGCCAATCTTTAATCTTGGATCTTCTGAAAAACCATAATCCCATACTTGAAACGGACAGCCTTTATCAGGCATATATGAAAATTTTAGATTTCGTCGGCGGTATGACAGACAATGCCGCCGCCAAAATGGCTCAGGACTTGTCTGGAACCGGGATTTTAAGGTGATTTAATTTCTTTAATTTTCAAAATGTTAATATTTTATCTGGAAAAATTGAATTTAAAGGCTGGACAATAGGGAAGGGTTTCTATAATATTCGGTCTTCTTGATTCACAGCGCAGAAGCGAAGTGATGAAAATGCACCCGTAGCTCAGTTGGATAGAGTATCTGGCTACGAACCAGAGGGTCGGGCGTTCGAATCGCTCCGGGTGCGCCAAAAAATTTATTCATCCGCGCCCATCGTCTAGCGGTTAGGACATCGCCCTTTCACGGCGGTAACCGGGGTTCGATTCCCCGTGGGCGTGCCAAATTTCAATAAACCCTTACTAAAAAATAGTAAGGGTTTATTTTTATCTTTTAATGCTATGCCCGCGATTTCAGCTTTATTGATGCGCTTGTTACCAAAGTTTTATCTGCCCGCATATTTCAACTGCTGTACCCGTTAAGTTTGTCCTGACAGTTATTGTGGGGATTGTTCTGAAATATATGTCTCATATCTGTTACCGAATAAAACTGATGGAGACCTTTGAAATAACATGAGTTATTAAAATTTTATGCCCAATGCCATTTTCAAAAATGAATACTTGTAGGAAAACGTTGCGTTGTTTACGCCACAGGTTGAGAAAAATAAGCCTGCAAGACCTCAAACGGCGTATCGCCGTTCAATCTGCGGTGCGGCTTCACAGTGTTATAGAAATTAACAAAGCGGCACAACTCCTTTCGCCGGTGTTCCGGACTGTCAAACAACTGTTTCTCATGCCACATCTCCATCAGGGTACGGATAACCCGCTCCGCCTTACCGTTGGTCTGCGGACGGGCAACCCGAGTAAACTTTTGACCAATCCCGTTCTCATAACAGGCTACACCGAAAGCATGGTTGGCCGAGCCTTTGTATTCCGTACCGTTGTCGGAGTAAACGCACTCAATCAGGTATGGGCAGGGATCAATCAGGTGTTCGGTCAGAAACTTGGCGGCACTGTCTGCGGTTTTGTCCGGCAAAATGGCGGCGTATAGCTCCCTAGAGAAATCGTCGATGGCGACAAACAGGTAATCCCGCTTATCGGTGGCTTTCTGCCCTTTGAGCAGCGGCAGCCGTTTGGTGTCGAGATGCACCAGCTCTCCGGGGTAGGATTTATTGTAGCGTTTGGCCTGCTTTTTGAGTTTTTCCTGAATGCTGCGTTCTACCTTGGCCAGGCGTTTCATTCCGTACTTTGCCTGTTTGAAACGGTTGTTGGTACTGGTTTGCGGTTTGAGCAGCTTGGCCCTTGCGGCTTTAAGGGCGCGGTAAATGGTGACGCGGCTGACTTGGTAGCGGCGTGCCAGGGAGGTGACGCTTTCCTTCCCCTGCGTGTAGGCCAGCCAAATGGCTTGTCGGTGGTGCGGGGTGAGGCGGGTGTTTTTGTGCATGTTCATGTTTCAGTATTCTCCTGGAAATACTGTAAACAACGCTACTAGTTTCTACACGTTATTCCCGCGCAGGCGGGAATTCATTTTTGAATTGCAGCAATTTCCTTTCAAACAAAGATTTCTTGAGCTTGCCGATGAATTCCTGCCTGTGCGTGAAGGCAGACGGCAAATGTCATATCAAAAGAAGATGATCAGCCCTATATCCGCTTAAAACATGAAAGGTCGTCTGAAAACCTGCTGCTTTGGTTTTCAGACGACCTTTCATCATTCAGACCTTATGAGAGTCCAAAAAATGCGCTATTCGATCAGAAACAGATGGCATTTGCCATATGATTTTCCTGCTTCGTACAAAGTATTTATTTACCGTCCCGCGTACCGCCGAAACCGATATCGAAGGCCGAATTTTTGAGTTTCCCTGCAATCGAGTCGGCATTTGGACCAAAGATGCCCAGTTCGTAATTGCCTGCCGGAACATATTTCGGATTATCATAAATGACTGACTTGTCAACATCGACATTGCTTCGCACGCCCATGACTTCCTGTCCGTCCAGATTGATTTTTTCAAGCTTGCCTTTTCCCAGTATGAATTCTCCGTAATCTAATTGAAGCGCAGAAATTTTCCCATGACCGGTACGTTCGTCAAAATCGATGGTGTATACCAAATCCCCTGGACGCGCACCGGCGACAATCTCAGCATCTTGGGGATTGGTGGATTTGTTAAAAGCAATACCCTTATAAACCACCTTGCCCATTTTAGGCAAGGCTGACTCAAGTGTCGGGGTGCCGCTGATTTGGATATCTGTAACCTCTCCAGTGTAGCCGTCAGCTTGCAGCTTCGTTCCTGTAATGCCTGTAACTGTCGAGTAAGGCAGTTCGTAAATCCGCTTGGCACTTCCATCCGGCATGGTTGTTACGGTTAAAGTCGGTTCTTTTGGAATGTTGCCTGCTGATTGGTTCTCAGCTGGTGTAGTTGCAGGCGTTTGCGGTTTGGTGTTGTCTGCTGCTTGGGTTGTAGGTGAATCGCCGCTGCTGCCACCTGATTGATCTGCGGCCGGTGTGGTTGCAGGCGTTTGCGGCTTGGCGTTATTTGCTGCTTGGGTTGAGGGAGAGTCTCCACCGCTGCTGCCACAGGCGGCAAGTGCGACTGCGAGTATAGACAAAGAGAAGGCGCGTGATAGGTATGTCATGATATTTCCCTAAGCTCGTTTATGGACAATGTAAAGGATAATGTAAAGATTTTCTTCGGGTGCGAAGATGTCCATTCTCTTATGTTTTTTATAATTTTTCAAGAAGTTATTTTAGACTTTGGTCAGTTTTTTGATAGGGGGTTAAGAGGGAGTTTTTCATTTGATTACATTGAAGCAGGGAGGGGGGAAGCTTTTTGTATGCGTCAATTTATTTTTCAAATGCACAACTCAATGCTTGTAGATACCTCCTAATTCTTTTCACGCAAAAAAGGTCGTCTGAAAATGTGTCGTTGCTTCAAACCGACACTGTTTCAGACGACCTTTTATTCATTATGGTTAAATTATGCATAAATTATGATAAATCGGTATAATTGGAAAGCTGGTTATCCAATACATTTTTTCCTTAATATAAAAATAAAATGAACCATAATAAACATTACGGGACAATCGCCCATTGGTTCGGGGAAATGAGCCGCGGCTCCATTATTTGCGACGAGTCTTCGCAACGCATCTTTGCCAACCGCCAATCCCTCCACCCCGATTATCAAGAACCTGAAACCGGACACCGTGTCAGCTTTCAAATAGAAACGGAAAACAACCGCGCCGTCGCAAGGGATGTCGAGCGCGTCAATCCGGGTTATAAAAACAATGACAGCGCGGTCATTACACTGACCGACTGGGATTGGTCGAAGAATGGTGGTTATGGAATGGATGTTTCAAACGAAGGGCAGCCGGTGTTTGTGCTGGGACAGTTTCTTGCCGACCAAACCCGTACGCCTAGGGCGGGCAACCGCCTTGAAGGCACGCTCCGCCGCCATCCCAACGGACAATGGCTGCTGGTCAATGCCGTTATCCTCAGTACGCCTGAGTCCGAACCCGAGCCTGAATCGATACACGCTGCGCCCGCCCAAAAAGCGCAAGGTCAAACCGTACACTTTTTCCGTCCGGAACACGGTCCTAAAGTTGAAGTCAAAATTGAGCAGCCGTTGGTTGCCGAAACCCGTTATCCCGCTCCGAAATCCGCCCAAAAGAATCTGCTGCCGCCCAATCAGGTTATGAGCGGTACGATTACCACATGGGATGATGCCAAAGGCTACGGTTTTATCCGTTTCGGCGACGAATCCCAAAATATTTTCTTCCACATCAGCGCGTACCATTACAATACCTGCCGTCCGCAAACAGGACAGCGCGTCAGTTTCTACTGCAACCGCCCGATAGAAGGCAACCGCCAACAAGCCGTCAAGGTTGTCCGGCTGGGCGACGAAGCATTCCTGTTTGACGAATTGCCACCCGACTACAACAGGCTCAATATCGATATGCAGGCACTCCTGATCAACAGCGTCATCGCCGTCGTTTTCCTGACCGTTGTCGCCGTACTTTCCAATAAACTGTTTTTCATTTACGTCCTTATCAGTATCGCCGCCTTCATCCTCTATCAACAGGACAAGCAGACGGCGATGGAGTCCGCGCGCAAAATCAGACGTAAAAACGAATACCAAAACCGTATCCCAGAAAATAAACTGCACGCATTCAGCCTGCTGGGCGGCTGGCCCGGTGCATTGGTTGCGCGCGCCGCGTTCCGCCACAAAACCAAGAAAGTTCCTTTTGTTCAGATTTTCTGGCTGACAGTGGCAATAAATGTTGCCATTACCTATGCCCTGCTGATACATTACGCCGATAATCCTCTGACGAATTTTCTGAAAAACTAAACTGAAACAAAGGAATATCATGTCTTTTGCATTTTTCTTCCCCGGTCAGGGTTCGCAAAGCCTCAATATGATGGACGGTTTCGCAGGACAATCGGTCGTAAAAAACACCTTCGACGAAGCTTCCGCCGTATTGGGTCAAGATTTGTGGGCGATGATTAACGGTACGGATGCGGACCTCATCGGGCAAACTGTGAATACGCAGCCTATCATGCTTGCCGCCGGCGTTGCCGTTTACCGTGCTTATCTTGAAGCGGGTGGCAAAACGCCTGCCGTCGTTGCCGGCCACAGTCTCGGTGAATACACCGCACTCGTTGCCGCCGGTGCATTGGATTTTGCAGATGCAGTCAAACTCGTCCGCCTGCGTGCCGAACTGATGCAGTCTGCCGTACCGCAGGGCGTAGGTGCGATGGCGGCGATCCTTGGCTTGGAAGACGAACAGGTTAAAGCCATTTGTGCAGAAGCCGCGCAAGGCGAAGTGGTCGAAGCCGTCAACTTCAATTCGCCCGGACAAGTCGTGATCGCGGGTAATGCCGCCGCCGTCGAGCGCGCCATGAACGCCGCCAAAGAAGCAGGAGCCAAACGCGCGCTGCCGCTGCCTGTATCCGTTCCTTCGCATTGCAGTCTGATGAAGCCTGCTGCGGAAAAACTTGCCGAAGCACTCAAAACCGTCGAAATCAAACAACCGCAAATCCGCGTCATCCATAATGCCGATGTTGCCGCTTACGATGATGCAGAGAAAATCAAAGACGCACTTGTCCGCCAACTTTACAGCCCTGTGCGCTGGACGGAAACCGTCAATGCGCTGGTTGCTGAAGGCATTGCCGAGTCAGCCGAATGCGGACCGGGCAAAGTGTTGGCAGGTTTGGCAAAACGTATCAACAAAGAAGCCGTGTGCAGCGCTTTGACCAATTCCGAACAAGTTGCTGCCTTTATCGAAGCGCATTAAGTTTGCCGCCTTGTCTGTTTCAGAGCGTGTTCATAGTCTTCGTAGCAGGACTCCCAAGAAAGCCAAAGCTACCATTTGCAGACTGGTACTCAACTTACGCTCGCAGTTTTTCCAAAGCCGCCTGTTCTTTTCCAACCAGGAAAAGCTGCGCTCTACTACCCATCGCTTCGGCAATACTGCAAAACGGTGCAATTCGTTTCGTTTGGCAATCTCTACCTCCGCACCAATCAACTCCTGTACCGACGAAGCAAATGCCTTACCCGTGTAACCACCGTCAGCAAGGATTTTTTGTATCGCACCAAGATTATCCCGCCCACGTTCCAATGCCACCAGGCAGCCTTTTCTATCCGTAACATCCGCCGTCGTTACCGCAAGGGCATGCGGCAAACCTTGCGTGTCAACCGCTATATGTCGCTTGATACCGCTAACCTTCTTGCCCGCATCGTAGCCTTTTTCCATGGCGGTATCCGTGTTCTTCACACTCTGCGCATCAATAATCAGGAAAGTAGTTGCTTCATGGCGCCCCTGCTTGCGGTGCTCCGCAACTACCTGATTTTTTTAATGCTTCCTCAAGGATGCTGATGCCACTCTCGCGTGGTTCGGTCCATCTCTGGAAGTAGGAATGCACGGTGCGCCATTTGGGGAAGTCGCCCGGCAAAGCGCGCCAGGAGCAGCCAGTGCGTTGCAGGTAGAGAATGGCACAAAAGACATCGTACAAGTCCACCTGGCGTGGCGCTGTGCGTTTACGGGCACTTTCCAGCAGGGGAAGGAGAGGCGCAAATTGCTCGCGACTGATATCGCTTGGGTAGGTTTTTCTGTTCATGCCGATAGTTTACAGCAGAGGCTGAGACAATGAGCACGTTCTCAGACGACCTTTCTTAACGAAAGGTCGTTTTTTAATGTCTGTTGATTGTGTTTGGATAGGGGAGGGACTGGCAGCAGGAGGGTGTTTCTTATTTCAATCCACTATCAATTTATTTTGAACATTTAAGGTCGGCGGATTCGCATTTGAAGTGCAACTTTCCATAACAGAAAAAGGCCAGTATGCGGTAGCATACGGCCTTTCCTGCAAGAAAGATTGCCATGGGCTACACACAACTGACCCAAGACGAACGATACCATATCCAATACCTGTCCCGCTACTGCACCATCGCCGAAATCGCCAAACAGCTCAACCGCCACAAAAGCACCATCAGCCGCGAAATCAAGCGGCACTGCATCCAAGGACAGCAATACAGCGCCGAAAAAGCACAGAAGCAAAGCCGGCTGACCAAACAGCACCGGCGAAAACCCTATAAGCTCGATTCGCAGCTGGTTCAACACATCGACACCCTTATCCACCGCAAACTCAGTCCCGAACAAGTATGCGCTTACTTACGCAAACACCACGGGATCACACTCCATCACAGCACCATTTACCGCTACCTTCGCCAAGACAAAAGCAACGGCGGCACTTTGTGGCAACACCTCAGAATATGCAGCAAACCCTACCGCAAACGCTACGGCAGCACATGGACCAGAGGCAAAGTGCCCGACCGCGTCGGCATAGAGAACCGACCTGCTATCGTCGACCGGAAAACCCGCATCGGCGATTGGGAGGCCGACACCATCGTCGGCAAAAATCAGAAAAGCGCGTTATTGACCTTGGTCGAACGCACTACCCGCTACACCATCATCTGCAAATTAAAGAACTTAAAAGCCGAAGACACTGCCCGGGCGGCCATTAGGGTATTAAAGGCATATAAAGCCAGAGTCCACACCATCACCATGGATAACGGCAAAGAGTTCTACCAACACACCAAAATAGCCAAAGCATTGAAGGCGAAAACCTATTTTTGCCGCCCTTACCATTCTTGGGAGAAAGGGCTGAATGAGAACACCAATGGACTCATCCGGCAATATTTCCCCAAACAAACCGATTTCCGAAACATCAGCGATCGGGAGATACGCAGGGTTCAAGATGAGTTGAACCACCGGCCGAGAAAAACACTTGGCTACGAAACGCCAAGTGTTTTATTCTTGAATCTGTTCCAACCACTGGTACCCTAGTGTTGCACTTGAAATCCGAATCCAAGGTCGTCTGAAAAAACTTTACAGAAATAAAAATTGTTATTCATTTAAAAACAGCAATTTCGTCGCATCGGTAACTTCATTGCGATATAATCATAGGCTTTACCAATCCGACAGATTAATAAAATATTCAATCTGCATTAATCTGGAACACCGAGCCAATGATAGAAAAACTGACCTTCGGCCTGTTTACCCAAGAAGATTCGCGCAGCTTCATGCGCTTGATGGCTTATATCCGCCCTTATAAAACACGCATCATCTTTGCTTTAATTGCTATCTTCGGCGTTGCCGCCACCGAAAGCTACCTCGCCGCCTTCATTGCACCCTTGGTCAACCAAGGCTTCGCCCCGCCTTCCGCGCCGCCCGAACTCAATACAGCAGGCGGCATCGTCGCCACGCTGCAAAACTGGAAAGACCAATTTACCTACCTGATTTGGGGTACGCCTAACAAAGTCTGGGTTGTACCGGTATTTTTTATCTTTTTGGTCATTATTCGAGGCATCAGCCGCTATGTCAGTACCTATCTCTTGACTTGGGTTTCCGTCATGGCAATCAGTCATCTGCGCCGCGATATGTTTGCCAAGATGCTGCAACTTTCTTCCAAATTCCATCAGGAAACCCCGTCCGGTACGGTTTTGATGAATATGGTGCAAATGGCGGAACAATCCATCAGCAACGCCAGCAATGTATTTATCGTGCTGACCCGCGACACCATGATTGTCATCGGTTTGGTCTGCGTCCTGCTTTATTTGAACTGGCAGCTCAGCTTGGTCGTCGCCCTGATGTTCCCGCTGCTGTCTTTGTTGTCCCGCTATTACCGTAATCGTCTGAAAGACATTATTGCGGGAGCGCAACTCAGTATCGGTACCATGAATAATGTCGTCAACGAAGTCCATCAAGGACACCGCGTGGTCAAACTCTTCGGCGGCCAACGTCAGGCTGCCGAACGCTTCACCGCTGTCAACGACACCATCGTCCGTCTCGGTAAAAAAATCACTCAAGCGACTGCGGCACGTTCCCCGTTCAGCGAACTGATTGCTTCGTTTGCTTTGGCCGTCGTTATCTTTATTGCCCTTTGGCAGAGTCAGCAGGGGCATACCACCATCGGCGAATTTATGGCATTTATCGTTGCCATGTTGCAAATGCTCAGCCCGATCAAAAACTTGGCGAACATCAGCATCCCCATGCAGACTATGTTTATTGCTTCTGATGCCGTTTGCCAATTCCTCGATACCGAGCCTGAAAAAGATAACGGTACAAAAATCCTGACCAATGTCGAAGGTCGTCTGAAATTTGATAACGTCGATGTCCGCTACCACACAGACGGTAAAAAAGCCTTGGACAGCTTTAATCTCGATATCCGCAAAGGCGAACGCGTAGCCCTGGTCGGCCGCTCAGGCAGCGGTAAATCTACTGCCGTCAACCTGCTTCCGCGTTTTGTCGAACCGAGCTCGGGCGCGGTTTATTTGGATGATGTGAATATCGAAGACATCAAACTCGACAACCTGCGCTCCCAGTTCGCCCTTGTTTCGCAAGATGTCTTTTTGTTTGAAGGCACGCTTTGGGAAAACGTCCGTTACAGCCGTCCCGATGCCACTGAAGAAGAAGTATTGGCAGCCCTCAAAGCCGCGAATTTGCAAGATTTGGTTGAAAGCTCGCCGCATGGTTTGAATCAACAGATAGGTGCAAACGGCAACCAACTCTCCGGCGGTCAGCGTCAACGTGTCGCCATTGCCCGCGCCATTCTGAAAGATGCCCCTATCTTACTTTTGGACGAAGCCACCAGCGCGCTGGACAACGAATCCGAACGCCTCGTCCAACAAGCCCTCGAACGCCTGATGGAAAACCGCACCAGCATCATCGTCGCCCACCGCCTGACCACTGTCGAGCAAGCCGACCGCATTATTGTCATGGACGACGGTCATATCGTTGAGCAAGGTTCCCACGATGAATTGATGGCGCAAAACGGCTACTATGCCATGCTGCGCAATATGCCGAAGCAGGCAGCAGGTTGATTTTCAGACGACCCGTCGGTCAGTTGAAGGACGATTTGTCTAAAAGGTCGTCTGAAAACACCGAATCGCAAGACAAGGAAGGCTGCCGAACAGACAGAAAGGAACTATCCGCATGAATCATCAAGCCCAGTCCCCCACCGTCTCTGTGATGATCCCTTACTACAACTGTAAGGAATACATTGTAGAAACCATCCAGTCCGTCCTTAGCCAAAGCCATCAGAATTTTGAAATCATCATTGTTGACGACGGCTCCGACCCGGAACACGCCGATTATTTGAAGGGGTTTCTGGCGGACAAGCCCGCAATACGTTACGCCGTACAAAACAATCAAGGCGTTGCTGCCGCCCGAAACCATGCCGCACGGCTGGCGGGGGGCAAATACTTCCTGTTTCTCGATTCAGACGACCTCATCCTGCCGGATTACATCGAAAAATGCCTCACGGTTTTGGAAAACAATCCCGACTGCAAGCTGGTGTATCCGTTGGCGGAATATTTCGATGCGCAAGAAGGCTTATGGAATCTGCCGGATTATGACGGTTTGGAAAGTCTGTTGAAGGGGAACCGTATCCCTATCATTTCTATGCATCGTGCCGAGGATTTCGTCTCTTTGGGTGGGTTTGATGAAAACCTGACAACACATGAAGATTGGGATCTTTGGATACGCCTCTTAAGCAACGGCGGAACCGTTATCCGTATTCCGGAAGTATTGTTCCGCTACCGCAAACGCCGTGACGGGTTATCACTGATTAACCGCTTGGAACAAAACCCTGATTTAAACCGCGAAGACTGGCAAAAAGTCTACGAGAAAAACCGCGCGCTGTTTATGCAACATCATTTGGGATATTCCGACTGTATTCAAAAAATATCCTTACTAGAACAACAAATCCAATCTTTATCAGAATTAAACCTTCAATTGCGAGAAGACAATACCAATATGCAAAATCAAAACCAAGAATTACAGCATGTAATGGCAAAACTGCTGCAACAAACCGAACTGTCTGTCGAACAGACTGAATTTCTGCAACAGCAAATTGAAATGCTGTTGCGTAACAGTACCGTAGAAGAGCAATTAGAAGAACAAGAAAAACAAATCAAACTGCTGAAAAAACAAATTGATACCTTGCAGCAGGAAAAGCAATCGCTGGAGCAAAGTATTCATAAAGAAAACCGGAGATTGGCAAAATACAAAGGGTTGTGGACGGTTAAGGTATTCAAGCCTTTCGTTAAAACCGAACAGGCCATCAGCTCTGCCAACCGCTACCGCAAAGGCTTCCGTCTTTTGGTGCGCGAGAAGGGCAGTATCGGCAAGGCATATCAGTTTTTACGCCGCCATTACAAGCAAACCCATTCGATTAAAAGCGTAAAACAGATATTGAAAGCTGTCAGTTCTGCATCAGCTTTTGAGCATTCGATTCAGGCAGACCCGATTCCGCAAACGTTTATCCAGCGACTGACCAAACATGCTGCCGACACGCTTGCACCCAAAGTTGCCATCATTGCCGAACTCAGTATTCCGCAATGCAAAAAATACCGCGTTATCCAAAAGCAGGAAATGCTTGAGGAGCTGGGTATTCCTTGTTCCGTGACTTCATGGACGGACAGTAACGAAGCCAAGAAACAGATTTCTTTGGCAAGTTTGGTGATTTTCTACCGCGTTCCCGGTTTTGACAGCGTGATGGATTTGATTGTGGAATGCCGTCGTCTGAATATCAAAACATTATGGGATGTCGATGATTTGATTTTTGACGAAGATGTCCTGAAAACCAGCAGCACCATCAATTCGCTTGAACCGGCCGAAAGAGAGGGCGTGATCAACGGCGCGAAACTTTACCGTCAAGCCATGTTGGCGTGCGACGAAGGCATCGCTTCGACTTCGGGGCTGGCAAAAGCCATGAAGGAAGCAGGTTTGGAGACCGTTTATGTAGTTGAAAACGCGTTGGATGATGAAACGCTGGCAGCGGCACGCAGCATCGAAGGTCGTCTGAAAAAACAAGAAGACAGCTTGATTCGGATTATTTACGGTTCGGGCACCAAAACACACAACATTGACTTTTTGGAAGCCGCTCCCGCGCTTGCCAACATATTGAAAGAAAATCCGAATGTCAGGTTCAGAATCATCGGCTATTTGGAGCTGCCCGAATATTTCGATGATGTACAAAGCCAAATCGAGCGCATCCCGTTTTGCAACTATACGGAATACCTGACCTATTTGTCCGAATGCGACATCAGTATCGCGCCTTTGGAAAACTTCGTTTTCAACGATGCCAAGTGCAATATTAAATACCTTGAAGCATCGATTACCAAAGTGGCGTCCGTATGTTCGCCAAGGGCGGCTTTCGCCGATGTGATTGTTAACGGCGAAAACGGTTTTCTGGCGGACAACGAACAGCAATGGCATGAAGCGTTCGACACCCTGATTCAAAATCCCGAGTTGCGCGACAGTATGGCGCAGGCGGCATACCGTACGGTCACGGAAACATACAGCCCGCAAGCCATCGGCAGCACGCAGCTTGCACCCGCCGTCCGTTTTGAATCTGCCACAAGAGGGAAAACCAAAGTCTTATCGTTTAATGTTTACTATTATCCGCAATCGTTTGGCGGGGCGACCATTGTTGCCGAGCAACTGAACAAACTGCTTGCCGATGAAGAAGCCTACGAAATATATGCGGTAACGACCTTGCCGATGAAGAGCTGGCTGCCGTCGTACAGCGTCATCCGTTACGAATACGGCAAAGTGACCGTTTTCGGCGTTGCCGTTCCTTCAGAAGATGCGGCCGCCCACGAAAACCCGCGTTTTGATGAAGCCGTCAAAGACATCATCAAACTCGTACAGCCCGACATCGCCCATATCCATTGCATTCAAAGCATGGGTGTCGGTATGGTCGATATTTGTCGGGAAGCTGGTGTCAAAACCCTCGTTACCCTGCATGACGCATGGTGGATTTGTCCGAACCAGTTCATGCTCGACGAAAATGAAGTCTTCCGCGAGCAATGGAATACCGAAGACGAACGGAGCAAAACCATAGCCCACGCCTTGTCAAAAATCGATATGCTGCTTGCGCCCAGCAGATATTTTGCCGAACTGCATGAAAGAACTTTGGGTAGGAATGTCCTCGTCAACAAAAACGGCGTTACCCGCCCCTTGGGTCAAATATCCAAACGGAAAAAAGACGTTATCCGCTTCGGCTATGTCGGCGGAAAAACCAAAATCAAAGGCGTTCATCTGATTTTGGAAGCCTTCAGGAAACGCCGTTTCCCCAACACCGAACTGGTTGTCGTGGACAATATGCTCAACGTCGGCGCACGTTCGTTCTTTGACAGCGATTTCGACGGCGTGGAACGCTTCCGCATCGAACCTGCTTACAGCCAAGATACCATCGACCACTTCTTCTCGGAAATCGATGTTTTGTTGTTCCCGACCCAATGGAAAGAAAGTTTCGGGCTGACGGTCAGAGAGGCAGTGTTGCGTGATGTTTGGGTAATCGCTACTGATGCGGGCGGTGTGTCCGAAGACATTATCGACGGCGAAAACGGCACGGTCATTCCGTTTGACAGCGGCGTGGAAGAATTGAGTCGCGCCATTGCCGAAGTTTGCGAACGCTATCAAGCAATGGACGACGGCGCAGTCATTGAACTGCCGAAAAGCCATATTCGGACTTTTGCGGAACAAAAAGACGAATTGGCAGGACTATATCAAGAAATACTGTCGAACCAAGCAGATTGATGTTTTCAGACGACCCTTTCGATGGCAGCAAAGGTCATCTGAAAATGACAGAGAATGAACTTTGAACCCGTACGGCGTTGTTTTGTCTAAACTAATTTTCACTGCATTGAAGCACTTGATATTAACCGCATCACATCTTAATCATGAACAAAACCATCATACTGGTCGCCCCATATATGTACGGGTTGGATAAGTGCATAGAAAAAAATCTGCGCTTCCACGGCTTCAATGTCATCAATCTCTGTTACGACGACAGGGACTCATACTATCCGCACATAGGCTGCCGTATTCTCGGTTTGTATCATAAACACATTAAAAAAGACGGAGATTATAAGAAAAAACTGAAATATGCCCGCTATCAGAAACAGATAACCGAAAAACTGGCTACATTGGAAGGAAACAAAGCAGACTATGCTCTTTGTATTCGCGCCAATATTTATCCCAAAGAAATTATTTCTGCTGTTCGTGAGCATAGCAAAGTATGTGTCAACTACCAATGGGACGGTATCGACCGTTTCCCCGACATCATCGAATATCTGCCCTATTTTGACCGCTGCTGGGTGTTCAATAAAAACGATGTGGAGAAATACCCCCAACACCGTTTTAAAGCAACCACCAATTTCTATTTCGATTTTCCCATTGAGGGAAACGGAAAAACGGAAGGTCTTTATTTTTTAGGCGGCTACGAAGCAGGCAGAGAACATCAAACCTCCGTTTTTCTTAATGAAGCACGCAAGCTGGGATTGCCTTTGGATTTCCATATCTACTGCAAAGACGACCGCGCAAGTAAAATTTTTGGCAACGACGGTATTACCTATTTAGACAGACAAAGTATCCTAAGCTTTGAGCAAAACCTGCAAAAGGTCAAAAACTGTCTGGCAGTCGTCGATTTTGTCCAATTTGAAAATTACGGCTTGTCTTTCCGCGTATTCGACGCCCTGTGTTTCGACAAAAAACTGATTACCAGCAATCAGGCAGTAACGGAATGCGACTTCTATCATCCCGACAACATCTTTATTTGGGATGGAGAAAGCCTTGATGGGTTGGAAGACTTTTTCAGACGACCTTACCATCCCGTTTCCGAAGAAATAAAAAACAAATACGCCTTCGGCAACTGGGTCCGCCGAATCCTCGACATATCAGACGAAGCATAAATAGATACCATGACGACCGAACAAAAAACGATTATCTTGGGGATGCCCTCCGACAACCAAATCTACCGCGTCATCGAAGCCGCCTTAAATCATCACGGCTTCAACGTCGTCAGCGTCGTCATGGACAACCTGAATTTCCGCTATCCTTCCCTTTCCAGTCGTCTGAAAGTCAAATTCAGACAACTGGTGCTGCGGGACAAGAATGCCAAAAAAGACTTTAAATCCGCCCAATTAATCCGAGACGTCGAAAACAAACTGGCAGCGCACGGCAAGGCGGATTACGCCCTGTTTATTCGCGGCGACATCTACTCGCCTGAGTTTCTAGATATGATTAAACGCCATACCCGTCCCGGCAGTATGGTCAACTACCAATGGGACGGTATCAATCGCTTTCCGGCTATTTGGGATTGCGCTGACCGGTTCGACCGTATTTACGTTTTTGATCCCGCCGATATGCGAAATCCAAAACATCCCTTCCTGCCGACCACCAACTTCTATTTCGACCACGACGTCAACCTGCCAGAAAACCCGCCCAACGATTTCTATTTCATCGGCTGGCATATGCCCGACCGCGCCCCGATTATTTCCGCGTTCGGCAAAGCGGCCGAAACGCTGGGCTGGAAGCTCGACTTCAATATCGGCTGTTTGAATACCGATGTAGATACCCTCCGCCGTTTTTATCCTACGGAAAACATCAAAATCTTCATCGGCGTCAGAAGTTTCGCAGACAACCTCGAAGCCGCCAAACAGGCAAAAATCCTGATAGATTTCAAAACACCCGTTCACAACGGCCTCTCGTTCCGCCCCTTCGAAGCCCTCGGTTACCGCAAAAAACTGATTACCACCAACGCCGAAATCAAAAAATACGATTTCTACCACCCCGACAACATCTTCGTTTGGGATGGTAAAAGTTTGAACGGTTTGGCAGAATTTGTCGCCAAACCCTACTGCGAACTGTCGCCCGAAATCTACCAAAAATACAGTTTCGGCAACTGGTTGCGCTATATTCTAGACATACCGCCCCATCAAAAAATAACCCTGCCCGAATAAACGGAGAGGTCGTCTGAAATTTGCCGATATAGCAGATAAAATAGGCAATGCCTGCACTATCATTCCCGCCTGTGCGGGAATGACAATACGGAGGCTTCTTATTTTGTTTCAGACGACGGCGGATTCGCATTTGAAGTGCAACTTTCCATAACAGAAAAAGGCCAGTATGCGGTAGCATACGGCCTTTCCTGCAAGAAAGATTGCCATGAGCTACACACAACTGACCCAAGACGAACGATACCATATCCAATACCTGTCCCGCCACTGCACCATCGCCGAAATCGCCAAACAGCTCAACCGCCACAAAAGCACCATCAGCCGCGAAATCAAGCGGCACTGCATCCAAGGGCAGCAATACAGCGCCGAAAAAGCACAGAAGCAAAGCCGGCTGACCAAACAGCACCGGCGAAAACCCTATAAGCTCGATTCGCAGCTGGTTCAACACATCGACACCCTTATCCGCCGCAAACTCAGTCCCGAACAAGTATGTGCCTACCTGCATAAACACCACGGGATCACACTCCATCACAGCACCGTTTACCGCTACCTTCGCCAAGACAAAAGCAACGGCGGCACTTTGTGGCAACATCTCAGAATATGCAGCAAACCCTACCGCAAACGCTACGGCAGCACATGGACCAGAGGCAAAGTGCCCAACCGCGTCGGCATAGAGAACCGACCTGCTATCGTCGACCAGAAAACCCGCATCGGCGATTGGGAGGCCGACACCATCGTCGGCAAAAATCAGAAAAGCGCGTTATTGACCTTGGTCGAACGCGTTACCCGCTACACCATCATCTGCAAATTAAAGAACTTAAAAGCCGAAGACACTGCCCGGGCGGCCATTAGGGTATTAAAGGCATATAAAGCCAGAGTCCACACCATCACCATGGATAACGGCAAAGAGTTCTACCAACACACCAAAATAGCCAAAGCATTGAAGGCGAAAACCTATTTTTGCCGCCCTTACCATTCTTGGGAGAAAGGGCTGAATGAGAACACCAATGGACTCATCCGGCAATATTTCCCCAAACAAACCGATTTCCGAAACATCAGCGATCGGGAGATACGCAGGGTTCAAGATGAGTTGAACCACCGGCCGAGAAAAACACTTGGCTACGAAACGCCAAGTGTTTTATTCTTAAATCTGTTCCAACCACTGGTACCCTAGTGTTGCACTTGAAATCCGAATCCAAGGACCTCAAAAATTAGATTCATCACACTATTTATGCTATAAGGTCGTCTGAAATCAACAGACTCCATTCCCAAAACAAGGAAGTAAACATGAGCACACAAGATTTAAGCGGCAAAGTCGCATTGGTAACAGGCGCATCGCGCGGTATCGGCGCGGCGATTGCCGACACGCTGGCGGCGGCTGGTGCCAAAGTCATCGGTACGGCAACCAGCGAAAGCGGCGCGGCAGCGATTAGCGAGCGCTTGGCGCAATGGGGCGGCGAAGGCCGTGCTTTGAATTCTGCCGAACCTGAAACCATCGAAAACCTGATTGCCGACATCGAGAAAGAATTCGGCAAATTGGATATTCTGGTCAACAACGCCGGCATCACCCGCGACAACCTCCTGATGCGTATGAAAGAAGAAGAGTGGGACGACATCATGCAGGTTAACCTCAAATCCGTGTTCCGCGCCTCTAAAGCCGTCTTGCGCGGCATGATGAAGCAACGTGCCGGCCGCATCATCAACATTACATCCGTTGTCGGCGTGATGGGTAATGCCGGTCAGACCAACTATGCCGCGGCAAAAGCAGGCTTGATCGGTTTCTCCAAATCCATGGCGCGCGAAGTCGGCAGCCGCGGCATTACCGTCAACTGCGTCGCACCAGGCTTTATCGATACCGACATGACCCGCGCCCTGCCTGAAGAAACCCGCAAAACCTTCGAAGCGCAAACTTCGTTGGGCAAATTCGGCGAAGCGCAGGACATCGCCGATGCGGTCTTGTTCCTCGCTTCCGACCAAGCGAAATACATCACCGGTCAAACGCTGCACGTCAACGGCGGCATGTTGATGCCTTGATTCGGCTTGGAAAATAAAGAAGGTCGTCTGAAAACGGATTTCAGACGACCTTTTTGTTTTGTTTAGTCTGCTTGCAGCAGTTGCTTGTTGAGTTCCGCCTGTATCAGCAGGCCGTGGGCGAAGTTGCGGCTGTCGGCGAGGATGAGTTTGCCGCCGTAGCGTTTGGCGATGGCGTCGGCGATGGAGAGTCCGAGTCCGGTGCCTTGTTGTTCCGTGCCGAGTATGCGGTAGAAAGCGTCGGTTACGCGGCTGCGTTCGGCGGCGGGAATGCCGGGACCGTCGTCTTCCACCCAGATGGTAAGGGTGGTCGGGGTCTCGCTGAAACCTATGTCGATGCGGCCGCCTGCGGGGGTGTAGCGGATGGCGTTGTCGGTGAAGGTTTTGATGAGGGTGTAGATTTCGGTGTCGTCGGCACGGATGCGGAGGTCGTTTTCGACGGCGACGCCGATGTCTTGCTGTTTGTTGAGGGCAAGGGGCATGAGTTCTTGTAGCACGCGGCGGAACTGGGCTTGCAGGCTGATGTCGGTCAGGTTGCGTTGAGTTTCGGAGCCTTGGGCACGGGCGTGGGTCAGGAGCTGCTCGAGCAGGTGGCGGTTGCGCTGTATGCTTTGGAGAATGAGTCCGGTCTGTTCGCGGGCTTCGTCCGATTGGGGCAGCTTGGTGAGCCGTTCTGCCTGAAGGGAGAGGGCGGTCAGGGGGCTGCGCAGTTCGTGGGCGGCATCGGCGATGAAGCGTTGCTGGCGGCGGATGTTTTCGCCTGTGCGTTGCAGCAGTTGGTTGATGGCGGTAACGAAGCCTTGTATTTCGCTGGGCACGCCTTCTCCGTCCAGCGGCGAGAGGTCGTCTGAACGGCGTTTGCCGAGGGAGGCGGAAAGGGTTTTGACGGGGCGCATGGCGCGGTAGGTGATCCACACGGTCAGCAGGATCATGAGGGGCAGGGCGATGAGCAGCGGGAGGACGCTTTGGTAGGCGGCGGTGGCGGCGAGGTCGTCGCGGTATTCGGTTTCTTGGAGTACGGCGATTTTGCCTTGCGGGGTTTGGCGGATGTAGGCGCGGTATTCGTCGTCATCATCGTCATCGTCGTCGTCATCAACGCTGCCTTTGATGGTGTGGAATCCTTCGCCGAGTGTGTCGGACAGGGGGACGGTGTCTTCTTGTCCGAAGGTTTGGATGAGGATGTGGTTTTCGCTGCCTATTTGTGTGTAGTCGGTGGTTTTGGGGTTGATATAGGCGGCGGTTTGGCGCAACAGGTCGTCCTGAAGCTCTTCGGCTTCATGGTAGGTTTGGTAATAGGAGAATGCGCCTGCGATGATGGACAAAGGCAGGAACATCAGTATCAGGGCGATGCTGATACGGACTTGCAGGGATTGTTTGAGGGTCTGGATAAAGTGATGCATAGTGTGTTTGGTGAGGCTGTTTTAGGTTTTGTTATAGTGGATTAACTTTAAACCGGTACGGCGTTGCCTCGCCTTAGCTCAAAGAGAACGATTCTCTAAGGTGCTGAAGCACCAAGTGAATCGGTTCCGTACTATCTGTACTGTCTGCGGCTTCGTCGCCTTGTCCTGATTTAAAGTTAATCCACTATATTGATTATGGCATGGGCGGGCATGGATGCGCGGATTGGGGTTTCAGACGACCTCTTTGGCGACCAGCCAGCCTACGCCGCGTACGTTTTGGATGTGTTCTTTGCCGAGCTTTTTGCGTAGGGCGTGGATGAGGAAATCGACGGCGTTGCTCTCGACTTCTTCGCCCCAGCCGTAGATTTTGTCTTCAAGGTCGCTGCGGGAGAGGATGATGCCAGGACGCATCATCAGGGCTTGGAGAACGGCAAATTCTTTGTTGCTCAGGAGGACGGGTTTGTCTTGTCCTTTGACTTCGACTTGGTAGGTGGCGGGGTTGAGGGTGAGCGCGCCGTTGGTTAATAGGGTTTGGCTGTGGCCGCTGTGGCGGCGCAGGACGGCGCGCATACGGGCTTGCAGCTCCGCCATGTCGAAGGGTTTGACGATGTAGTCGTCGGCGCCGCCGTCCAGTCCGTTGAGGCGGCTGTGGAGGTCGTCGCGGGCGGTAACGATGAGGACGGGGGTTTGGCTGCCTTCGTGTCGGATTTGGGTGAGGACGTCCAACCCGTCTTTGCCGGGCAGGCCGAGGTCGAGCAGCAGCAAGTCGTAGTTCTGCGCCTGAAGGGCGGTAGAAACTTGGCTGCCGTTTTTGACCCAATCGACGGCATAGCCGCTGTCTTTGAGGTTGGCGGCTACGGCTTGGGCAATCATATTGTCGTCTTCTGCAAGCAATACGCGCATGGTGTTCTCCTTAATCAGCGGGAAGGATAGCAGGGGAAAATTAGGAGGGGTTTAGCGGGAGGTCGTCTGAAAGGGGCGGCTGGTTTTCAGACGACCTTTTGTTGCTTTTCCGTACTTGATTGGGTTTCCTTCGGCGTGGGTTCTGCCGGGTATGGTGGACATTTTCTTCTAAAGGAATACTGCGTTTGAATGGTCTGCCGATTTTGCCAAAAGGTCGTCTGAAAACCCCGATTCCGTTTTCAGACGACCTTTTGTCTTTACAGCAACACAATATCGTATTGTTCCTGCGTGTAGGCGGTTTCGACTGCCAGCGAAATCGGTTTGCCGATAAAGTCGATGAGCATCGCCAGCGATTGCGACTCTTCGTCGAGGAAGAGGTCGATGACGTTGGGCGCGGCGAGGATGCGGAAGGACTGCACGTCGTAACGGCGGGCTTCGCGGACGATTTCGCGCTGGATTTCGTAGCAGATGGTCTGCGGCGTTTTCAGACGACCCCTGCCTTGGCAGGACGGGCAGGGTTCGCAGAGGATTTGGCTGAGGTTTTCGCGCGAACGTTTGCGGGTCAGCTCGACCAAACCCAAGCTGGTGAAACCGTTGAGGGTAACGCGGGTGCGGTCGAAGGCGAGGGCTTTGGCAAGCTCTTGCAACACGGCTTCGCGGTGCGCTTCCTGCGCCATGTCGATGAAGTCGATGATGATGATGCCGCCGAGGTTGCGCAGCCTTAATTCGCGGGCGATGGTGTGGCAGGCTTCGAGGTTGGTGCGGAAGATGGTTTCGTCGAAGTTGCGCGCGCCGACGAAGCCGCCGGTGTTCACGTCTATCGTGGTCATGGCTTCGGTGGACTCGATAATCAGGTAGCTGCCGAAGTTGAGGTTGACGCGCGGTTGCAGGGCGCGGCTGATTTCCTGTTCGACGTTGTGGGTTTCAAACAGCGGGCGTTCGCCTTTGAACAGCTCTATCTTGCCCAATGCGCCGTGGACGTATTGCTCGGCGAAACGGGTCATGCGGCGGTGGTTTTCGGTTGAATCGACGAGGATTTTCTGCGTGTCGAGGCTGAACATGTCGCGCAACACGCGCAGGCTCAAAGGCAAATCCTGATACAGCAGGGTTTCCGGCGGCTGAGTTTTCGCTTGTTCTTGAATGTGTTCCCACACTTTGGTCAGGTAGTGGATGTCGGACAGAAGCTGCTCGTCGGTGGCGTTTTCGGCGTTGGTGCGGATGATGTAGCCGTGGCACGCGTCTTCGGGCAATAGATTAGTCAGGCGTTCGCGCAGGCTGTTGCGTTCGGCATCGTCTTCGATGCGCTGGGAAATGCCGATGTGGTCTTCCTGCGGAAGGTGGACGAGGAAACGCCCCGCTAACGAAATTTGAGTGGAAAGACGCGCGCCTTTGGTGTTAATCGGGTCTTTGATGACCTGCACCAAAACCGACTGCCCTTCAAACAGCATATGCTCGATACGTTGGGTTTCTTCGGGGTTACGGCGTTGTTCGAGGACATCAACGATGTGCAG